>CAYGJC010000005.1:0-107949 GCA_964350245.1 uncultured bacterium
GTAGATCGACGTGGTGTAGATGGGCTTCATTGTCGGCACTTTTGCTAGCATACTTCCATCCGTATCATGCACATCGATGTGGGTACGCATAGAGAGCCCTAAAAGCAAAGGGTGCTTCCTGATCTCCTCAGGATCGACGCTGATCCGTACAGGGACACGCTGAATGATTTTGATCCAGTTTCCTGAGGCATTTTCCGGTGGCAGAAGAGCAAAGGCATTTCCGCTGCCCGGCTGAAAGCCGACAACCTTCCCATGAAATTTCACATCCCGCCCATAAATGTCTGCCGTATAGGTGACAGGCTGGTCAATCCGTACTTTTCTCAAATGGGTCTCTTTATAGTTCGCCTCAATCCAAATATCTTCGAGTGGAACGATGTAAAGAAGCGTTGAGCCCTCACTAACCTGGTCTCCCACTTGAACGGAACGTTTTCCAATATAACCTGTTACAGGCGCCCACACTTGACACCGGATCAAATTGAGATAGCTATCCCGTAGCGCCCAAACCTGCTTCTGCACACTAGGATGTGTTTCAATCGTTGTTCCAGCAATCAGCGCTTCTATCATTTCAAATTGCTTTTTGGCCAAAAGAAGCTGAGCAGCTGCCACCACAACATCTGTCTGATAAATCTCAAATTCTTCTACGGAAACGGCCCCTGTTTCCACTAGTGGTTCTCGATGTTTCAGGTCAAGCTGAGCTTGTCTAAGTTCAGCCGCACGCACTTTGATCTCAGCCGCTTTGGCATCCGCATCCTGAAAAGTAGAGGCGATCTCCCGAACCGTAAGCGCGAGCTTTTCTTTCTGCTCTTCAAAAGCCATGAGATAATCAGAGGGATCCAACTCAACCAGAAGTTGCCCTTGTTCCACAAGATCGGTATCATCGGCATAAATCGCCTTCACCCCCGCCGTAACTTGAGGAGTGAGCATAACCTCGTTCCCATGTACATAAGCATCTTCTGTATACACATAGAATCTTCCAACAAAAATCCAATAAAGGAGCCAGCAGAGCCCGGCAAGTAAGAAAAGAGCGGTTAACACGATCAGCCAAATCGTGCGTTTTTTATTGCGTTTAGGTTCCAGTGGGGGTTCGGGATTAGAAGCAGCTGTCATAGTACCCCCCTCCAATAGATTGAATGAGAGAAACAGCCGATTGGAAACGAGTCAGTTGGGCCATTGCTTCTAGCTCTTCTTGCTCGAACACATTCTCTAAACTGTTTAAAACAGAGATTTTGTCTGAAACGCCATTGACAAACTTCTGGTTCGTTAAGCGGTATAGAGCATCTGCATCAGCAATGGACTTTTTTAAAACCTCTGCTCGAGCATCGGCAGTCATGAGGTGAGTGAGTGCATCACTTACCTCTTGTACGGCATTCAAAACTGTTTGATTGTAGGATTCTACAGCTATTTCTAAGGTCTCACGGGAGACTCCCAATTGCGCCTCCAGTTTGCCCGCCGTGAAAAGAGGCAAAAGCCCCATCGCATCCCCTAAATACATTAAGGTCGGCTTGGTAAACAGTTTGGCCAGTTTGAACGAACCAAAACCGATATAGCTCAGTAAATCAATTTTAGGAAAAAAGTTTGCTTTGGCGACTTGGACATTAAAGCAGGAGGCCTCAATCCGGCATCTTTGAGCTGAGATATCGGGGCGGCGGGCTAACAGATCGAGCGGCAAAGTGGCAGGTAGAGGGAGTGGTGTGGTAAAAACAGCTGCCGGCTCGACCACCAGCTCACCATCAAAACAACAAGTGGTGTTACCGATCAAAGCGGCTAATGCGTGCTTGTCTACCTCTATCAGCCCCTCTCTTTGAATGATCAAGTCGCGAAGAAGCTGCACTTGTGTATCGGTTTCATAAAGATGAAACTCTGAGTTCACGCCATTTTCAAAACGTTGCAGTAAAAGAGCATAAACCTGCTGCCGGGTAGCTAGTCGCTCTTTGGCAAGACGTAGAAGCTCCAAGTTATACTGCAAATCAAAATAGACCGAAGCAATGGTGGTCGCTAAAATAAGCCTGGCTTCTTGATAATCAGCAATTTGAGCAAACATCTCATCAATGCTTGCGTAATAGCGGTTTCGATTTTTTTTCCAAACATCTAATTCATAGCTTGCAGATGTTAAGTATGTTGTAACCTCTGTAACATACTCGACAGACGAGGGACTCTGCGTGCGCGAACCAAATTTACTCAACTTCTCTTTGGAAAAATCTCCGAACCAAAATAGGTGAGGGATCAAGGCAGAGCGGACCTCGACAGCTTCTTCACAGGCACGCCGGATGCGTGCCTCGGCAATTTTAATATCGGGGTGTGTGCTTAGACTCATTTCAATCAAGGTAGTGAGTTGAGGATCTTGGAAAAAAGTCCACCACTGCTCATCAGAATGAGCACCCGCACAAACAGAATCGGATTCAAAAGCTTTCTCGATATTTTCTGTTAGATCTGTGCATTCCAGATCAAGCTGCCGCGCCCGGTAGCTATGCGGGAAGCAACCGGTCAAAAGAGAAAGGAGTAGTAAAAAAGCGTATTTCGTCATTGTTACTACAGGGATCGGACGCAAGAATAGTGCCAGAATCGCTCTCATCAAATGATTCATCCGATTTTAAACGACTTTTGAGTAGCCTTTTTGGATTAGATCGAGGACAATCTTAAAAAATGACCAATCAATTCGATGAGATAGATGCATGTCCTATGTGATTCAGTTTGACCTAGCCTTAACCGAAAAATTGCAACAGGGACTTAAAGAACAAGGCTTTGAATTAACTCAGCCTCCCCATTCTCTTTTTCAAGGGAAGAAAAAGGGAGTTGTCTGCACCCTCTATACGTCCGGAAAACTGGTTGTACAAGGTGGACAGATGAAAGAGTTTATCGAATTTTATCTTGAGCCGGAAGTACTTGGAGTTTTCAATTACGGTTATGAATCCACCTCTTCCACCCAGGATTTAGCCCCGCACATTGGTGTCGACGAGTCAGGCAAAGGAGATTTTTTTGGTCCTCTTTGCATTGCCGGAGTTTTTGCTGATGGCCAAACCATTCCCGAGCTGGAAAAAATAGGTGTCAAGGATTCTAAAAAGCTGAAAGACCCCCAGATCGTGCAAATAGCAACAAAAATTCGCAAAAAATACCCCTTTCATGTTGTGCGGATTGGACCAAAACGGTACAACGAGTTATATGAAAAATTTGGAAACCTCAATCTGCTACTTGGTTGGGGGCATGCGACTGTGATCGAGCACATGCTTGAAAAAACAGGATGTAACCGCATTATTATCGATCAGTTTGCTGCCGAACATGTCGTAGAAACAGCTCTTGGACGAAGAGGAAAAGAGGCACAGCTGATCCAAAAAACAAAAGGTGAGCAAGATCTGGTTGTTGCTGCAGCATCGATTTTAGCACGCGCAGCTTTTGTTGAAGGGATTGAGAAATTAGAAAAGCAGATGCACCAAAAATTACCTAAAGGGGCCAGTTCCATGACAATTGAGGCGGGCAAAAAGCTTGTGCATGCCCATGGGAACGCCATTTTGGAGCACGTGGGCAAGCTACATTTTAAGACGGTTCAAGCCATTACCGAATGAAGAAAATCATCCTGCTGATTACACTCGCTGTTTTTGTGCTTTTAGGAGGCGCTTACCTCTATCTTGGGATTGAAAAACAAGAGGCCAAGGGATGGCTTCCCAGGGGAGAGGTTCGAGGAAGTGCTCTTGTGGTTGATGGAGTTCCCTACACTTTAAGCTACGCACAACAGTTGGATGTTGTACATGAGCTCAATCATGCCAAAGTGATCAAAAATCCCCCCGAAAACCTCTACACGAGTGGGCCGATCGAGCGCATTGAATTTTATTCCTTTCAGACAAAGAAACCTCTTGTGGCAGCGCCTCTCTCAAATGATTTTGCTTACTTTAAAGTCAGTGCAGGAGAGCAGACACTTTATCTGCAGCTCAAACAGCCACAAGATTTACACACTATTTTGGAGATGGCCTACGATTTATGAGATACTTTATCCTCATGCTTATATGCATTCCTCTCTCTCTTATGGCTCAAGAAGAATGGGACAATCTGGAATATCCGCTCTTTGATTTGGAAAACACGCCCCCGCCTCACAACCCCTTCTCAGTGAGCGGTCAATACCTCGCCGTTTCAAAGGCCTCCTTTCGAAGCCCTGATGTCAAAAATAGCAATCTACGCTACCGACAAGCAGATGCTGCTTTTGCTTATACCCACCCCTTCAGCGAATACTGTGGCCTCATATTTGGCGCTGGCTGGGTGGGGACCGAAGTCGATATGAAGGACAATCCTGACTTTCACGAAACCAACTTTAACTACGTCAATTTCTCAATCGGCGGCTTTACAAAGGCGTGCACCGACTGGACCTGGACGTTGACACTCGCCGCCTTCTTAGACACCGAAGAGTTTTCTTTTAATGACTATGCACTCTACCAAGGTGTCCTATGGGGAAAATATGAGTTCTGCAAATGGATCGAGCTCGATTTTGGCCTGATTCTCGAAGCGGGTCTCTATAAGGAAAAAGTTTGGCCTATCATCGGCTTTATCTATGTGCCCTGGGAAAATTGGCGAATCAATGCTGTTTATCCCATCAATGTCGCGATTGAATACGAGTGGTCTCGCTACTTAAAGGTGGCCGGTTCGATCCGTTTTTTACGTAATCGTCACCGCGTGCAAAAAGAAGAACCAAATTCTCAGGGAATTTTTGAGTACCATACATCTGGTGCAGAACTTGACCTAATCTGCTCCCCGATTGAAAGGCTTTCTATCAAGGGATTTGCAGGTCACACTTTTGACGGCGATCTAAAAATCACAGACCGGAACGATCACAACGCGCACCATTTCAAATTTAATGGCTCATTCTACGCCGGAGCAAGCGCCGTCTTCAGTTTCTAAGCGTAAGCAGATTGAAAGACTAATATCCGTATGTTTGTCGATGCTGCTGCCTGGCGAGCTCCGCCTGCAGGAATTGACGCTGCTGCTCTCGGACGTCTTGATCAGCCCTATGTTTTACCTTTTCAAAGTGGGTTTTCGCAAAGTTCAACTGCTGGGTTTCGGTCTGATCGTTTGTCGTGATCAGCCTTTGTCTAATCTGCTCGATTTTTTGCAGCAGCCTGACAGGGCGATTAGGTCCGTGCAGCATGCCCCCTGTCCGGTAATCCCACGGATTGAGCTTTGTAGAACTTGTATATAAGTAGGTGGCACCTCCCCCAGCGAGTGCGCCGATACCAAAGATAATACCCGGAGGCCCTCCAAAAACAATTCCAGCCATTCCGGCTACTGCCATCCCAAATCCACCTCCCAAAATTGTGGGCGGTGCGATAGTGGCTAGTGAGGGACTATGCTCAGGATGGCCGGTTTCTTCCACAAGGGTATCATATTCTTTTCGATCCATTTCAATTAAGAACGGACACCTTGCTTCCGGCATATTTGCGGCGTAGCATGAGAGCAAATCTCTATTTTGTATCGACATAACCGTCTCCTTAAGAAGATCTCCAAGAGAAAGGGCGGTATAACACAGATCGAGCTTTACTTACAGATGTTTAATGGGACAGAATTGTTTACAAACAGACATTAAGAAATTCTATCAAAAGAGATATGCGAGGCGCCATAAGCGCCTCGCGAAAAGGAAGACTTTAGTTTCCTTTTTTAAGGTTACATGTTGCCAGAACCTTGAACAGCGAGAAACACCAAAGTCCTGCTAAACCGACAAGCGCATAAATAATGCGGCTGATTGCCGTGCTTGGACCTCCAAAGATGCTGGCAACAACATCAATTTGAAAAAAGCCCCACATGCCCCAGTTCAAGGCACCAATAATCACCAAAAGTAATGCAATCCAATGAATAACTCTCATTTTTTTCCTCCAAATTGAAATTACGCGAGTCTCTCATATTCTTAATGGGTCAAACCATTAATCACAAATATTTTTTTAGAGCTCCCTCTAAATCAGGATACTGAAAACTAAAGCCTGCTTTTAACAAACAGTCAGGTTGCACGTGAGCGCTGGCTAAAAAAACCTCCGCCCCTGATCCAAAAAGCATAGATAGAGCAAATTTGGGAATCGGCATGGGTGCAGGGCGATGAAGAAGGGCAGCAAACTGCTTTGTAAACTCTAAGTTAGAAACGGCGCCGGGAGCCGTAAAGTTAACAGGACCCACAAGGCTTGGATTTTGAATCACAAAGGCAATTGCCTCTATAAGGTCGTCAATCGCGATCCAACTCATGATCTGAGTTCCCTTTCCCAGAGCCCCCCCCATTCCCATCTTGAATGGTTTTTCCATCAGCTTCAAAGCCCCTCCCTCCTCACCTAAAACAAGCCCAAATCGAGCCAATACGACACGCACGCCTTTTTGAGTTAAGTTAGAGGGTATCTTCTCCCATTCGCGACAAACTTCAGCCAGATAGCCGTGCCCTGAGGCACTCTTCTCAGTCAAAAGCTCTTCTCCACGATCTCCGTAATACCCAATTGCAGAGGCATTAATGAAAACGGAGGGAAGCTGATCTAAGCTCTGAAGAGTATCACAGAGAAATTGGGTTGCGGTAAAACGGCTTGTGCGAATTTTCTCCATCTTCTGCTGATTCCATCGTCCCAAAATACTTTCACCTGCCAGATTGATGACAACATCGGCTCCTTTCAACAGAGAAGCATCTATTTGCTTGGATTCAGGATCCCAAAAGTGCTCTTCTTCTTTGGGATGGCGTGAGAGCAAGACAAGCTCATCCCCCCTATTTTTAAAAAAAGTGGCTAACTTAGATCCAATAAATCCGCTGCTTCCCGTAATGACGATTCTCATGTTTTTTTCACCTTTTCATAAGCGTTAAGTGCGCGTGTGCGTGCCCACTGATGGTCTATAATCGGATCAGGGTAACCCGGGACCTTTTCAGGCAAGTCCCATGGAGTATGGATTGACTGAGGGGGGAGGGAGGCTAGCTCAGGAACAAACTGCCGCACATAATCTCCTTCAGGATCAAATTTTTTTCCTTGTGAAACGGGATTAAAAATGCGGAAGTAGGGCGCAGCATCCGCCCCACATCCTGCTGTCCACTGCCAGCCTAAGGTATTGTTCGCAAGATCAGCATCCACTAAGTTCTCCCAAAACCATTTTGCTCCCTCCTGCCATGGAATAAGAAGATCTTTTGTTAAAAAAGAGGCTACAATCATCCGAACGCGGTTATGCATCCAACCCGTTTGCTTGAGTTGCCGCATTCCCGCATCAACAATAGGGTAGCCTGTTTTGCCCCTCTTCCACGCGCGTAGTTTTTCTGCATCCTCGGCCCAAGGAAAACAAGCAAACTGCGTACGCAAAGGCTCATCTGGAGTCGAAGGAAAATGAAATAAAAGATGATAGGCAAACTCACGCCAGAAGAGCTGACGGGAAAAAGCGGGATAGTTTTGCACGCGCGCCCATACTTGCCTGGGGCCAATTTCACCAAAATGAAGATAAGCAGAGAGCTGCGAAACACCCTCAAGATCAGGGCGATCCCTGTTCACTGCGTAACTTTTTATTGCTGTTTTGAGAAAATGATCTAATTTTTTTTGGGCCGCTCTCTCCCCCACTTCCCAACTGAGCGGTTCATCGGGAAGATCAAGAGAGTCGGATGCCGGCATCCGACCCGGAGAGCTGAAGGAGGTCTTTCCTCCGGGGTTAAAAGGGGCGTGCTTAAGCGCCGTTTTCCAAAAAGGAGTAAACACTTGGTAAGGCTTCTCTTCCTTTGTACAGATTTCCCAGGGTTCAACGAGCAGCGAAGCATTAAATGTTTTGACCTCTATGGAAAGCGCTTCTATTACCTGGAGATCGCGCTCAATCACTTTAGGTTCGTAACAACGATTGAAATAGAGAGCCTCTGCCCCTGTCTGTTGAATCAATTCTTGCAAAACCGGAAGAGCCGCGCCCTGCCGCATCACAATGGGGGCAGCAAAAGCGTCTAAGGTATGGCGCAGCCAAACTTGACTCTGATGTCCCGGGCGCCACTTCCCCTCCTCTTTCGGAGACCAAATAAAGACAGGAATCACCTCTCCTGCCCGAGCTGCAGCCGCCAGGGCCGGGTTGTCACTCAGACGAAAGTCTTGTCGCATCCATACGAGAATTTTCATTGCTATTTATCCTAATACAGAGCATGATTTTTGCCTATGTCAGATGTGAGTAAAGACAATGTTCAGGCACTGTGTAGATTGTGTCGAATTGAACTAACAGAAAATGAATTAGCCACTTACACCGAAAGCATGCGACATGTCCTCGATTATGTTGAACTGCTGCAGGAGGTGGATGTGAGCGATCTCCACCCTTATAGCCATATCGAAGAGCAAGGCGTCGACTCTTTGCGCGAAGATCTCAGCTTCTCGACTCTTTCACGAGAGGAGTTTTTAAGTAACGCTCCTGACCAGGTGGGCGGCATGATCCGTGTGCCTCCGATCATCAAACAAAGCCCTTAAATATGTATAAACTATCCGCCAAAGAACTGCACCAACACTTCTGCGAAAAAAAACTCTCTGCTGAAGAAATTACCCACTACTTTCTCAAACGCATTGACACCTTTGATGAGCAAGTGGGCGCCTTTTTATCTGTCTTTCATGAGCGCGCCCTCAAGCAGGCACGTACCCTTGACCAAAAACGAGATAGAGGAGAGCCTCTGGGCAAATTGGCCGGCGTCCCGATTGGAATTAAAGACAATATCCACGTAAAAGGAGAGTTGACCACCTGCGCCTCCAAATTTCTAGTCAACTACCGAGCTGTTTTTGATGCAACGGTAACTCAATTGCTCGAGAACGAAGATGCGATTACGTTGGGTAAGTTGAACATGGATGAATTTGCCATGGGCTCATCAAATGAAAACTCGGCTCTGAAAAAAACGTGTAACCCCTGGAATCTCTCCTGTGTACCCGGAGGCTCTTCAGGTGGCTCCACTGCGGCTGTCGCAGCTAGGCTCTGCCCACTCACCTTAGGCTCTGATACGGGAGGCTCTGTACGTCAGCCCGCTGCTTTTTGCGGTGTTGTAGGCTTTAAACCAACCTATGGGCGTGTTTCCCGTTATGGATTGGTGGCCTTTGGCTCCTCTCTCGATCAGATCGGTCCTATTGCCACAACAACCCAAGACATTGGCATGGCCATGGAGGTGATGGGCCGGCATGACCCACGCGACGCCACAACGATCCCAACCCATAGTGAAGATTACCTCTCTTTACTAGCCAGCGATGTCAAAGGAAAAAAAATCGGTGTCCCCTGGGCCTTTCTAGAAGATCTACACGGTGAGCCTAAAGCTCTTTTTCTAGATTCAATCGAGGTGATGAAAAGTCTTGGATGCGAAATTGTCGACGTCGATCTCAACATTTTGAAATACTCTGTTGCAACCTACTACATCATTGCCACAGCCGAAGCCTCCACTAACCTAGCTCGCTTTGATGGTGTGCGCTATGGTGTCCGTTCTGAGCGTGCCGAAACGTTAGATCAAGTGTATGACTACTCTCGCACAGAAGGGTTTGGAACGGAGGTCAAAAAGCGGATCTTTCTGGGCACCTACGTTCTCTCTTCGGGCTATCAAGATGCCTATTACAAACAAGCTGCAAAAGTGCGGCTGAAGATCATCGATTCTTTCAATCGTGCTTTTGAAACGTGTGATGTCATTGCCACACCCATATCCCCTATCGCCGCTTTTCCAAAAGGAGCCATTCAAGATCCCTTGGAGATGTACCTACAAGATATCTACACCATCGGAGTCAACTTGGCGCGCCTTCCGGCGATCTCTGTTCCGTGCGGCTTTAATCCAGAGAAAAAACCGTTTGGGCTCCAGTTTATTGGCGCCAAAAGAGAGGACGCTCTTGTCTGCCGAATGAGTCACGCCTACGAAATGGCCACCCCTTACGCGCAA
Organism: uncultured bacterium; assembly: GCA_964350245.1. Taxonomy (GTDB): domain Bacteria; phylum Chlamydiota; class Chlamydiia; order Chlamydiales; family JAAKFR01; genus JAJACP01. The sequence continues at coordinate 9,857 of CAYGJC010000005.1, forward strand.
GAAATCCCCCCGCAATTCGATCGAGAGGTATAACAGATGGACCCTTCCGTATTTAATGAGTGGGAGCCGGTCATCGGCCTAGAGATCCACGTCGGACTGAACACAAAAGCCAAGCTTTTTAGCCCCGCAGCCAACCGCTTTGGCGATGAGCCCAACACAAACATCTCTGAAGTGTGCACGGGCCAGCCCGGCGCCCTTCCCGTATTGAACAAAGAGGCAGTCCACAAAGCTGTGCTTTTTGGTTGCGCGATAAAAGCGCATGTAGCTCCTTATAGTCGTTTCGACCGTAAGTCCTACTTCTATCCTGATAGTCCACGCAATTTTCAGATCACCCAATTTGATAAACCCATCGTCATTGGCGGCACTCTGACTGCTGATGTAGAGGGCACCCCCATGTCCTTTGCAATCAACCGCGCCCATCTCGAAGATGACGCAGGAATGCTCAAGCACTTCTCTCAGTTTGCCGGTGTAGACTATAACCGCGCGGGTGTTCCCCTGATTGAAATCGTTTCTGAACCGTGTATCTTCTCTTCCAAACAGGCAATTGCCTATGCAACAGGGATCAAGGCCGTTTTGCAGTATCTCGATGTTTCTGACTGTAACATGGAAGAAGGCTCACTTCGCATGGACGTCAACATTTCTGTTCGTCCAAAAGGATCTAAGGAACTACGGAATAAAATCGAGATAAAAAACCTCAACTCTTTTACTTTTATGGGCCTTGCGATCGATTCTGAATTCAAACGTCAGGTGCGCGCCTATCACTCTAACCCTGATACTGTAATTGAACAGGCCACTTTCCGCTGGGATCCTGATAAAAAAGAGACCGTTTTGATGCGCTTAAAAGAGAGCGCTGATGATTACCGCTATTTTTTAGAGCCTGATCTTCCCCCTCTGATTATTGAGGAGGACTACATTGATGCGGTGCGCCACTCCTTGCCTGAACTCCCCTACGAACGTGAGAAGCGTTATATTCAGGACTATGGCCTTTCCCGTGAGACAGCTCTAATCATCGTGAACGAAAAGGCCCTTGCCGACTACTTTGAGAAGGCTTTAAGAGTGTGTGACAATGCAAAAAGCCTTTCCAACTGGATGATTGTGGAGTTTGCAGGACGCTTTAAAGAGAGCGGCAAAAATGTGTGGACAAGCGGCATTCCAAGTGCCCACATCGCTTCTCTTGTGAATATGATTGATACCGGTGTGATCACCGGAAAAATTGCGAAACAAGTTGCGGATCTGATGGTGCAAGATCCAGAGAAATCCCCTGAAGCGATTGTCGAAGAGACTCCTGCCTTTAAACCGCTATCAGACGAAGGAGAGTTAGAACAGGTGATCGACCAAATCTTGGCTGACAATCCTCAATCTGTCGAGGACTTCTTAAATGGTAAGGAGCGCGCCTTCGGTTTCTTAGTGGGTCAAGTGATGAAAGCAACCCAAGGAAAGGCCTCCCCACCGGTTGTCAACCGCCTTCTGAAAGCAAAACTGCAGCGCTCTTAAGTTTCTTGTAGCAACCTGCTAAGATCTGTATCCACTAGTTGAGCGCGCGCCCGATCGCGTCGTCCGTTCTCTTTGATTGGAGTCTGAGCGTATGAGGGCTTGTCAGTAATAATCTGTACGTCATCCTGGCCCAACACCTTGATTGCATGCCCCGCTGCTAAAAGAGAAAGAGGAGTAATTAAGGCCCCAACGATAAAGTAAGGTGTGGTGAGCGCGTGCGCAAAACTAAAGTGCCCCCCATGCATGCCTCCACTGAGGATAAAAGCGGTACCCGCCACGGCGATGAAAACGGGAGTGAGCGCCATCATGATCTTACCCAGCAGGCGCCCCTTTTCTTCACCCAAAATGTCTTTTAATAGCCAACTGACACCAAACCCAACTGCCGCAACCGCCATAGGCGCTCCCATCAGAGCCTGGGGAGCTGGATTCAAAAGGCCACTAAAATGCCCACCTGTTAGCAATCCGTTTGCCATAGAATAAAATAAAACACCCAGAAGAATCACACCTAGATCATAAATGATATAGAGCGCTTTGCGCTTCCATCCATCATGCTTGTCCGGATAGTCGAGAATGGAGTCTAGCACCCCCCCCATTTTACTTTTCACACCAGAAATAGCATTCATAAAACCACCTTATTTCAATTAAGAAATAATTATAACATAAAAATGTTAATAATTAATTAAACAGGGAGGTTTACATTATCTTTATGAATTAACGCTTTTCGGACGTGGAGGATGATACTCAGGGCGCACATAGAAACAAAGGTCGCAGATGACCAGACCAGAGGCATCTGATAGGTTGTGACACCCAAAAAGAGGGCGGTAGCCCCCAGAATCAGCACGCAACATCCCCACGCTTTAAGGTGGTTTTTTGCCCCCTCATAGTCTCCGTTTTTTGCTTTTATCCCTGCAGTTAGGGGCAGTAGAAGAAGTCCCACAGCCGTGATTAAAGGAAGAATAAAGGGCTTAGCAAGACCCGTGATAGCAGCAGTAGTAGCAGCTGCCACTCGCGCACTTACCGGGTAGGCCTCAAACTGAGAGGAGGCCGATCGCATAGCGATAAATTCGGGACCATAAAGATCTGCTAGAATAGAAGAAGCCATAAGGACTGAAATTGTAGCTCTTTATCTATTATTAGTAAACCAGTTCAAAGATAGTAGTCGCAAGAGGTGGAAGCTGAAGATAGGCTCCGGTCACCCTCTCCTCCTGATCACGTACTAGCTCGAGATCGCTATTGTGCTTGCCGGACCCTCCAAAGCGCTCAGCATCTGTATTAAAAACTTCATTGATCGACTGAGCATGAGGGAGCGGAATGAAGTAGTGAGGCTGATAAGTTGGAGTAAAATTATGAATACAAAGCAGCTCATAGTCAGCCCCTCCCTTACGCCTGTAGCTGATCACGCAGTTATCGGTATCAGAGAAATCAACCCATTCAAATCCCGCAAAATCAAAGTCATGCTCCCAAAGTGGGCGGTTATTTAAATAAAAGTGATTGATCTCCTTGACCATCTGCTGAATCCCACTATGACTAGGATATTGCAATAGATGCCAATGAATCTCTTCTTTTACCCACCACTCGCTAAACTGTCCAATTTCTCCGCCCATAAAGAGCATCTTCTTACCCGGTTGGCAGATCATAAAGCTCAGAAGAAGACGCAAATTGGCAAACTTTTGCCAATAATCCCCGGGCATTTTTGAAAGAAGGCTCTGCTTACCATGCACCACCTCATCGTGAGAAAGCACAAGTGCAAATTTCTCAGAAAAAGCGTAAAGAAGTCCAAAGGTTAAATCTTTTTGATGGTATCTGCGAAAAATCGGATCACGATGAAAATAGCGAAGCGTATCATTCATCCAGCCCATATTCCATTTATAATCAAATCCCAGCCCATCCCAATCGAGGGAGCGCGTCACGCCGGGAAAGGAGGTCGACTCCTCAGCAAGGGTGAGGGCGCCGGGAAACTGCTCATGGACCACTGCATTCAGGTGTTTGATGAACTCAATAGCCTCCAAGTTCTCTTTTCCACCATGTTCATTCGGAATCCATCCTCCTTGCTCCCGGCCATAGTCGAGATAGAGCATGGAAGCAACTGCATCAACACGGAGCCCATCAATGTGCATCTGATCAAGCCAAAAAAGGGCATTTGCAATCAAAAAGTTGGAGACTTCATTTCTTCCGTAGTTAAAGATTAAAGTGTTCCAGTGGGGATGGTATCCTTGTCTGGGATCTTCGTGCTCATAGAGGCATGTTCCATCAAAATGCGCTAGTGCATGCAGATCTTTTGGAAAGTGTCCCGGAACCCAATCCAAAATCACACCTATTTCGTTTTGATGGAGATAGTCGACAAAAAACTGAAAATCTTCCGGAGTTCCAAAACGACTGGTTACGGCATAAAAACCGGTTACCTGATATCCCCAAGACTCATCCAAGGGGTGCTCTTGGATGGGCATCAGCTCCACATGTGTATACCCCATCTCTTTGCAATAAGCGGAAAGTTGAGTAGCAAGAGTGCGGAATGAACAAAAGTGTCCATGCTCTAACTTCCATGATCCCAAGTGCACTTCATAGATATTCAAAGGCTGGGGATCGCCTGACTCAAGCCGCCTCTTTTCAAGCCACGCCTCATCGTTCCACTTGTGAGTCTCTAAGTCGGCTACCACCGAAGCGGTCATAGGGCGAAGTTCAGCTCGATTGGCATAAGGATCGGCTTTGACCATCACCTCACCTTGTTGAGTCTTGATTTCAAACTTATACCGCTCCCCATGCTCCAAGCCGGGGATGAAAAGCTCCCACACCCCTGCTGGCCCCATGCTTCGCATCGGATTGACTCGTCCATCCCAAAAATTAAAGTCTCCTACAATCGAAACACGCTTTGCATTGGGAGCCCACACGGTAAAACAAACACCCATCACCTCTTGATGTTTCATCCTGCGTGCTCCCATGACCTTGTAGAGCTGATAATGGGTACCTTTATTAAATAAGTGCGCATCCATTTCCCCCCAAACAGGAGAAAAAGCGTAAGGATCGTTTGCCAGAAGACCATTTTGATGGTAGACACGGTAATCAAAAAATGTGAGATCATCTGGGACGACACACTCAAAGATTCCCGCCTCGTGCACTTTCGTAGCGGGAACAATCTTCCCTTGTACTTCCAAGAAGAGCTCAGGGGCACCTGGACGATAAAGTCGAATCACTTGGGAGTGGAGTCCTAAAAAGTGGTGTGGATCACAATGATCGCCACTCAAAAGGCGTGTCATTTCTTCACTCTGTAATTCTCCAACGGGCATTGTAGGATCCACATTCTATTTTTGGAACTGATCCAATAGATAGTGGCTACCCGATTTAATTTCCAGAGGTTCACTGCAGCTGCGTACCTCCCCTTTCTCTCGAATCGAAACACGGAGACGATAGGTACGTAGATTTGAGCGAAAGCGAAACTGAATTTTTCCTTCTCTTTCAGCTCGGAAGACTAATCGGCGCAGTGTTTTTTTACTCCATTCCATGTCAAGCTCACCATACCCAGGGCAGCTGACATTTAGCATCCTACCTGAAAAAAACTCAGGTGGTAAATGCGGAAGAATTTTCAATTCATGACCGGAGATGACGAAAAAGAGGGATCGAATGAGAGCCGCTCCTTCGGCGAGAAGATAGAGAGGCGAGAGGGCCGGAACAGAAACGTCTGATAAAACACCTTGGCACTCATCATCCGTTAAACGCGGAACCATCAACCCTCCAAAACCCGCCAAAAAGAGCTTTAAAAACGCGGGCGTGATTGTCTCGGGTTGCTGAGAGACAATTGCACGCTGACAAACTTTTAGCAAAGAGAACATTCCCTCATCCGGCACTGTGCGCTCCGGTAGTTGCAAAAGCGAACCTAAACGGAGCCAAATGGGAAAAATCTCACGCAAATCCCGTCGTCTTTTGATTCCCTCCCACTCCTGCTTCTTATGGCTTCCAAGCGAGAGCACCTCCCGCACGGGTAAAGGAGGTAGATGAGGGTTTTTAGTAGGCATCACCTCACCGTTTGGCAAAATATGAAAGCGATACTGCTCGCTGAAAATAGTGACGCAGCCCCGCTCTAAATCTTGCATCAAGGTGAACTGATTCAATGGACCCTGAACATCTAAAGTGATTTCCTTAAGGATCTTGCCCTCTAAACTTTTTATACAAATACGGGCTGGATAGGCCTCTACGGTCTGTTCGGTCCCAGGAATCAGACAGGTCATTTTGGGTTGGTGAGAAAAGGGATGGAGACGTGTTGCTATTTTAATCATAGACTCCAATCAATCCTTCCGGAGTGTTTTTGACAAGCCGCACATCAACCAACTGGTTGGGCTCTGCACTTCCCTCGGGAAGTAGAACCATCAAGAAATTTTCCGTATGCCCGCCACGTCTATCCTCAGTCAATACCGAAACTCTCCGGCCCACGTACTGCTCGCGCAGAGCATAGGCTTGCTTTTCTGCTAGCTGTAAAAGGCGTGCTTTGCGCTCATCAATGACACTTTGAGGCACCTGATTGGGATACAGAGCTGCACGTGTCCGCTCTCTTCGGCTAAAGGGAAACATATGCACCTTTGCAAATTGAACCGAGCGCATGACATCTAGAGTTTCTTCAAAATCAGCCTCCGTTTCACCGGGAAACCCGACAATGATATCTGTTGTGAATGTAAAGTCTGGGGAGGCTGTACGCAACTTTTCTACTGTTTCGAAAAAGATCTGTCTGGTGTACTTTCGGTTCATCCGTTTGAGCACCACGTTGGAGCCTGATTGTAGAACGATATGCAAGCTATGACAGGTATTTTTGCCATTCAAGATGGCGTCCATGAGAGATTCATCCACCTCATCGGGATCGATTGAAGAAAGGCGCAATCGTTTGACACCCTCCACCTTGTCCACAGCACGAATCAAATCGGCCAGTCCTCGCCCTTCATCCTCAAAATCGCCCACATTGATTCCTGTGATCACAATGTCTTGATAGCCGCTGGCTACCAACTCTTCTACCTCTTTAACCACAGCGTCAATCGTCCGTGAGCGAGACCGACCACGCACATAAGGAATGATGCAATAGGTACAAAATGAGTTACATCCATCCTGCACCTTTACAAAAGCGCGGGTGTGCGCTTCGAAATGCTTAATGGAAAATTCGGGCACTTCTTCTTCAGGGAATAATGAGGCCACCAGCTGCTCTTTCTCCTTGTTCGGGACGACAGCAGAAACACCACCAATTTGTTGAACGAGATCGGGACGCCTTTCAGCCAAACAACCTGTGACAACCACCTGGGCTCCTGCATTCTTACGGACAAGCTGCCGGATCTGATGACGGCTGGAGCGATCAGCTGACTCAGTGACCGTGCAGGTATTCACGACACATAAATCAGCTACTTCATCCTCTTTGGCCTCTTCATACCCTAATTGAATGAGCTGATCACGGTAGGCCTGGGTCTCATATTGGTTAGTGCGGCACCCTAGGGTGGCTAAGCGAAAGCGTTTTTTCTTCATCAGTGGGTGGGGATCATCTCAAATTCTCCCTCTCTTGTCAAGAACGCCTTATAATAACAACTATTTTAACAATTGCTTTAAAATTCAATCTATTGGATAATATTTATTTTATGAAGTTAATAATAAGGAGATAATATGAAATCAAATATTCTTTTAACTGTTGGTATTGGTCTTGTCGTGCTATTCGGAGCGTTGACCGCTTTTACACACCCCCACTCTGCCGCTGCACCCGCTGCTCCCAAGACCTTGATTGCTAGCGCCGACGCTGTGCAGGATGCTCTTTGAGAAAACGCTCATAAGCACGGAAGGCTGAATCAATTGTGCTTGGACGTAAATTCGGAACTTCGACCACATCACCATTTTCTAACACAAACGCAAGCTTCTCGTTGTGAAGGCGTAGTGTCTTGACTGCCCCCCAGGAGATCGACTCGGAGGCGCTGATTTCGAATTTATCACTAGTTATTCTCATAAACCTAATTATATAAATAAAACGGATATATTAATAAACTTTAATTATATCTTTTTGTTTTAACGAGACAAAACCCGTGATACTTACGATAATATGATCGTTAATCGGGATCCCAAGGCATCTGCCTGCCTCAACAAGAATGCGGGTCATGCGCACATCCTCAGGTGAAGGCGAAGGATCGCCGCTAGGATGGTTATGGGCTAAAATCAAGCTGGCAGCTTTATGTTGGATGGCGGGATAGAAGACCTCTCTTGGATGAACAAGGGTTTGAGTCAAGGTACCAACAGAGACTTCTTCCCACCTAAGCGCATTACCCCGAACATCTTGCAAAATAACTCCAAAAACCTCTCGGTTTTGATAGGCGATCCGGTCCCGGATCCAGAGATAGGCTTGCTCAGGACTTGTAAGGGGTACCCTGGGTAAGGCCCCTTCACGGGCAAGGCGCAAGCCCAGTCCCAGGGCTGCTTTAAGCTGAATCGCCTTTGCTTGCCCCAAGCCCTTAAATCGACATAAGTCGCTCAAGCTGGCCCTTTCTAAGGCTAGAAGTGATCCAAAATGAGCCAGCAACTCTTGAGAGAGTGCGATGACCGATTTGCCTTGTGTGCCGCTCCCTAGGGTGATCGCAAGTAGCTCAACAGCCGAGAGAGCAGAGACGCCCTCTTTTTCCAGTCGCTCGCGCGGGCGTTCTTGTTGAGGCAGAAGCTTAATCTTCATCACGGTAGGAGTCCAGGCGGTGAAGCAAAACAATTGGCACCTCGGCGCGAATGATCACATCATTTTGCTCATACTCCTCGTACAAAACCCGCCCTTCTCGCTTCAAAACAGCCACAAGAGCATATTCGCTTTGGGGAATTTTCAGTTTCACAACCACACGTCGCTGAGCCAGTTCTTGCATCATCATCTGAGCCAGCTCATCAAAACCAGAGCGCTCTGTAGCGGAAATGGCCACTGTTTTTGGGTAAAGAATCCGAAGGCGATCTATCATCGATCGGTCGGTACAGAGATCGATTTTATTCAGTACTGTAATGATCGATTCGTCCTGGGCATCCAAATCTTTCAAAAGTTGACGAGTCGTTTTTGCGTGCTCTTCAGCGAGAGGATGCGAAACATCCACGAGATGAAGTAAAACATCATCATGAAGCGCGGCCTCCAATGTACTGCGGAAAGCAGCGACAAGTGTATGTGGTAGCTTTCTGATAAATCCAACAGTGTCGGTCATCAAAACAGCCTCATTGTTGGGAAGAGTGAATTTGCGGGTAGTCGGATCGAGTGTAGCAAAAAGCTTGTCTTCCACAAGCACATCGGCTTGCGTCAAAGCGTTAAGAAGAGTGGACTTTCCGGCATTTGTATACCCAACAATCGCAAAGGTGGGAGTACCGGAGCGGCGTCTTTGCGCGCTTTGCGTCTTTCGGTACCGCTTGACCTCTTTTAACTCTTGAGAGAGGCGTTCCACCTTTCTTTTTAGCAGACGTTTATCTATTTCTAGTTGCTTCTCCCCTTCCCCTTTAAGATAGCCTCCGCTGGCTCTTTGGCGGGAGAAGTGACTCCACAATCTTTTTAAGCGGGGAAATTCATACTGCGTGCGAGCCAGTTCGATCTGAAGACGGGCCTCTTTGGTTTGCGCTCTTTGGGCAAAAATTTCCAAAATCAGCTCTGTGCGGTCCATGACAGCCACTTTGAGTAGCTTCTCTAGGTTACGCTGTTGAGCCGGAGAGATTTCATCATCTAAAATTAGAAGGCGGGAGCCTTTCTCTTTCAGCAGAACGTTAATCTCCTCTAACTTCCCTTTGGAAAGAAATGTGGAGCCATCCACTTTCCGTAAAGAACACGGAAATGTGGCGCATACAGAAACTCCAAATGTATCAGCTAAATTTTCTAGTTCCTCAAGATGCTCTTCACAGATCGAACGATCAGCCGCACCATTAAAAGTCCCCACAAGAAGAGCTGCTGCCTCTTCTCCTTGTGCCAGATCAAGCCCTACCTCTTCAAGACACTCCTCTTCATCTATCTCCATAAGAAAACTCCAGTTTTAGCCCATCATAGGCAAGCGAGATGCCTTCTGGAAGGGTTGCATTTGTCTGCTGATGATCAAGTTCGTGCCCGACATGAGTAAAGTAGGCTTGTTTAGCCCCAATTTTTTGCACAAACTCCACAGCCTCATTGATATTGAGGTGCATCATTGAAGGCTCATATCGTAAAGCACTCACAACCAAAATGTCCACACCCTTTAAGTCTGCAAACAGAGTATCAGGATAAGTGCGAATATCAGAAATATAGGCAAAAGGACCAAATCGGTAGCCATTTACCGCCATTCCTCCTTGCTCATAGCTCACATAGGTAAGAGGAATGCCGAGAAAATCCGTCTCTCCACGACTTTTTTCCAAAACATGAAACTCAAGCTGCGCGGCTAAGCTCATGCCCCAGCTTTTTTCTCGAAAGAGATAGTCATATCGCCTCTTTAAATCCTTGAAAGTCTCTTTGGAGGCCAAAACGGGAAGCGCTCTTCTTTCAATAAGATAGTAAATCCGCAGCTCATCGAGGCCGGCCACATGATCAAAATGAGAATGTGTGAGTAGAACGCCATCTAAATGATTAATTTGATACTTAAGCGCTTGCGCACGGAAATCAGGCCCAGAGTCAATCAAAAGATGTTGGTCACCTATCTTGAGAAGGGCGGAGGGACGCAAACGATTATTCCTAGGATCGTTGGAAGTACAAACGGGGCATTCACATCCAATGATCGGAACTCCGGAGGAGCCTCCTGTGCCTAAAAAAAGGAATTCTGCTTTCATGGGGCAAAAAGCTCTATGGCGCGGTTATAAATGCCAGGAGAGCGAAAATAGACCCACGTATCTCCTTCGCCTTGTATTTTGACACGAAAAACATCTTCTTGATCCAAAAACTCTACCTCCTGGAAAAAAGCCTGGTGCTGGTCATTATCGCGCGGTTGCACGAAGATTGTCAATGTGGAGGGAGCGATTGTATCGAACTGGCGGATCATCTCATCGGAAATATGAGGAAGGCTTCTTTCCCCTGCGACCAGTTTGTAAAAACTGGCATAACTCTGTTGACTAACAGCATACCGCCCCCATCCTTTACCATGGCTATCGGCGCGCACAAACTCAATTTTATTGAAGACAAAGCGTGAAGAGCCCTCTTTGTTGCCAAAGGAAATCTTCTCAAGGGCATCTGGAGAGATTAAAATAGAGCGGACGCGATGTGTGCCGGAAGAGCCATAAAAGTAGACAAGAGCTGCCACAATCAAAAAAGCGACAAAAACTCCGCTAGAGAGCATGAAGATTAAATTTTGCACTTCTTTAGGCTTACTCATTGACATACGCTTAAATTTTACGTTAATAATAGTGAATTCAAGATCTCTTTCAAATGAAAAACAATGCGTGTTGCGATTTTAGGAGCTGGTTTTGCCGGCTTAGCGGTCTCTTGGTTCCTTCTTCATTACAAGCAAGGATCGGTTGCGATCGATCTCTACGATCCAGAACCGATTGGAGGCGGCGTTTCGGGACTCTCTTCCGGTCTTCTACACACCTATCCGGGTAAAGAGGCGCGTTTAAGCTGGAGAGCCCCGTACTGCATGAAAGAAGCCCACCGCCTTCTCACAGAGGCAAGTCGTGGAGCGGATCAATCGGTAATCTTATCTAAAGGGATTTTGCGTCCCGCTTTAAGTGAGCAGCAGTACACCGCCTTCAAAGCGTGTGGCGAGAGTCACGAAGATACGGAGTGGTGGGACTTTGAACGGTGCATGCATGAGGTGCCTGGCCTGCAGATACCGGAGACAAGTGGGGGACTGTACATTTGCAACGGCATCACAGTTGATGTGCAGGCATACTTGCAGGGACTTTGGCAAACCTTGGCCCGGTTTGGTGTTCAGTATCACCAGAGCGCCATGGTACACCAAAGTGATTTGGACAGGTATGACCGTGTCTTAATTGCGATTGGGCCCCAATGCAAGAGCATTCCAGCACTTCACTCCTTACCCTTAAACCCTGTAAAGGGACAAATTCTGGATTTAGAGTGGCCTCAAGGAGCCATTCCGCCGCGTTTTAGTCTTAATTCCCATAAATATCTGGTAATGAGTAAAGACCTAAAAACATGCACAGTCGGAGCGACATTTGAAAGAGAGTTTGCCACCCAAAGAGCAGATCAAGAGAAGGCTTCAGGAGAGATTTTACCTAACATCACCTCTTTTTTTCCGGCTTTGGAAAAAGCGAAGATCATCCGTTGCAGAGCTGGTTTTCGGGCATGTACGCCTAATCATTTACCTATTGTGGGGCAGATCGATCCTAAGACTTACTTTTTTACAGGGCTGGGTTCAAAAGGACTGCTCTACCATGCCTGGGTGGCTAAGCGCGTAGCCAGAGCCATGATCACCAAAAACCCGAAGCACTTCCCCAGTGACATTGGATTTTTACTAGAATGACACCTAGTGGTTTTTTGAGCCCGCACCCGATTTTTCAATCGAGAGCCTCTGCTCAATCTTCAGTAAGAGCTTTGTAAGACTCATAAGCAAAATTGAAAAAGAAGGTCAGGGCAGGCGTCAATAGCGCTGCAATCGGCAGGAGCATAAAAAATGACTGCAAGAGCACCTCAATTACGCTATCGCCAAAGGCAAAAGCCTGCAGTGTTAAAACCGCAGCAAGCCCCACAATTTTCCACACAATCCAAAACGGAATGCAGGCCACAGCCAAAAGTAAAAGAGCAGAAAATAGATTCTCCTTGAGGGGCTTCAACACGGATTTGCACTCTAGCTTTTCTGTTACGGCTAAAGAAGGAACAAGAAAGAAAAAAGCCAAAAGCGCTGCAATAAAAAGGAGCACAGTTCCAAAATTCAATGCAAAAGCCAGAAAAGCCAAAACCACACCTAATGCATTGCCAAAGTAAGGGATAGCTCTGAGTAACAGTAAAACCGCAAGCACAACCCAAAAGGCTCCAAAAGCAAATAGAAGCGGAAATGATAGACAGGCGGCTTTCACCAACAGGCTCAAAGAATCCCAAACCACTTGCATGAATGTAGAGGTCTCCTTTTCCTGTTCCTTAATGTAAAGGCGCACCAGAAGGGTACCGGCTGCCATAATCAACCCAACTCCAACAAAAAGAGGGACAAATTTTAGGGGTAAGCCTAACCAATAAGGTGCATAGCCTGCTACTGACTCAAAAAGAAGGTAGAGCAGGCCAGCTAAAATGAGTAGTAGAGCAAAGCCCACAAACTTCTTCCATCTAAATGCGTGTGCTAAAGAGCGATTAAACATTTGAGCGATATCTTGGAGAGTCATGACATTACCGATTTTTGAATAGATATTTAGGGCGGACGATCGGCGTTCCCTTGCCCTCTCGTGCTTCGCACCTTTCATACACGATCTGAATGGCAACGCCCACAGAGCGGGAAAGACCAAATAAAACGGTGTAGTATTCCGGATAAGGAAAACCCGCTGCTGACAGAAGCGAGCCTGAAATCGCATCTACATTCGGATAGGGACAGGCAACCTTGGGGTTTTCCTTTAACACTTTAGTTCCAGCCCGCCGAATCAAAAAGGCCATGCGGACGAGTGGATGGTCTGCGTAGAGCTGATGGGCAAGGGCATACTGAACTGTTGCTCTCGGATCTTCTACGCGAAGCACTGCGTGACCAAACCCGTAGATTAACTCCTTACGTTCCAGTTTTCCGCGAATCGCTCTCTCTACATCTTGTTCACTTGCTTGCTTACCCACCTCTTTCAACATCTGCTCAACAAAGTGGAGACACTCTTGATTGGCCCTTCCATGTCGCGGGCCTGCAAGTGCGTTCATCGAAGCTGCGATCGATCCGTACAAATCAGCTAACCCCGAGGCAACTGCCTTTCCTACAAAAGCAGAAAGATTACCGCCACCATGATCGTAGTGCAAAACGTTAAAGAGTTTCAGCACTCGTGTTAACGCTTCACTTTTGTTCGGAACCAGTAGCATCTGGGAAAAATTTTCCATATAGCCGAGCTCAGGACGGGAAGGGGGCGTTTTTCCCCAACCAGCATGGTAATTGATCACCGCTGCAGTCAAATGAGGCAGCTTAGCAATGAGATTTAAGCAATCTTCTCGATAGTCGCCTGTCAACTCTTCCATGCCCAAAATGAGAATTGCTGCCGAATAGAGCGCCATCGGATGGCCCTCTTTGGGAAGTTGCGTGATGTAGTGGAGTGTTTTTTCAGAACAAGTCCCGCGCGCCTGCACGTCTTTTTTAAAAGCAGCGACTTCCTCAGAAGTTCCCTCTTTGCCATGATAGAGGAGATAAATTGCCTGCTCAGGTTCCCACTCTGCAATTTCATCAATCGGGCGATCGACATAAAAGAGTCCCTTTTCGGGATGAACTGTTGAAGTGACACAATAGCCAACCGGAACTCCACGCAATCCTGTTTCTAATTGTTCCTCTGCACTCATAAGAGCTCCTTTTCAACACACGTGCGCTCAGAGATCAACTCTTTTTGAGTGAGCGCGATCTTCTCTTTCATAAAAAAGTCCCAAGGAATATCAGGAACAATTTCATAGTTTCCATCCCCTTTGGAGCGACATGGAAAGCCAAAGATTAAATTAGCCTCAATACCATACGGATTGCCATCTGAGCAAACAGCTGATGAGAACCACTCTCCTTCAGGAGTTGGTGTGTAAAGAGCACGTACCGTCTCAAAAGCGGCATACGCAGCTGAGGCAGCAGAAGACTTGCCTCTTGCGGCAATTATGGCAGCTCCCCTCTTCTGCACCGTCTCAATAAACTCTCCCTGTAACCAGACTAGATCATCAATTACTTCGGGCGTTTTTTTTCCGGCAAGGGTCGCCTGCATAAAGTCGGGAACTTGAGTGGCAGAGTGATTTCCCCAAATGGTCATCCGCTTCACCTGTGCCACAGGTAGAGAGGCTTTTTTGGCCAAAAGAGCCTGCGCCCGATTTTGGTCTAACCGCATCATCGCATGAAAGTTCTTTCGGGGGATTGATGGAGCACAGCTCATCGCAATCAAACAATTGGTATTACAGGGATTTCCAACGACAACCACTTTTACATCTTTATCGGCAGACTCGTTCAACGCACGTCCCTGCTCGACAAAAATCTTGCCATTCTCCCGAAGCAAATCGGCCCGCTCCATTCCCGGTCCTCTTGGCTTAGCCCCTACAAGTAGAGCCAAATCAACATTTTCAAACTGGGTGGACAAATCCGAGCCCGTCCGAATCTCAGCCAGCGAGGGAAAGGCGCAATCCTCTAATTCCATGGCCAAACCCTCCATCATCGCCTCGGTCCCGGGGAGATCACAAAGATGCAGCGCCACCGGCTCCCCATGCCCAAAAAGATCTCCTTGAGCCAGACGAAAAAGCAGGCTATAGGCAATTTGCCCCGTCGCTCCGGTCACTACAATACGCTTCATATTTACTCCCTTTAGAGTACGCAATCTAGACCAAAAAAAAATTATCCTCAAGACGATTATAAAAAACACAAAATCCTATTCATTATCAATGAGTTAGGTATTTTATTGGTTATTAAACTAAATATTATTATAATTAGGCAAGTAATTACGTATTTATTTATGACTCAGTTATTAGAAGAAATATCTCAGATATCTATCTATTTAAAAGAAGAGCAAGAGAGAATTAATGAAATTGCGCTCTTTCAACCTCTCTCTGCGCACTCTGGTTTTGACGAGTCGAGCAAACCGATTCAGCAGCGGAAGTGGAGCTATACCTCCCAGCTCCCGTTTCTACGTCGTCTGAGTTTGAAGGTGCAGTCCTTTCTGTTCCGCAAAGTCCCCCGCTTCATTCCGGCTGAACGGAGTAGTGCAGAGGCGAAGTTTAAAACCGTTCTGGCCCTTCTTCTGGCACAAGAGTCTTTGCGTGAGTTTTTCTTCTCAAGCGAGAAAAAGCAACGCAACTTTTTCCAGGCAATCCAGCGCGCAGCGGAACAATTGGGTTACAAAGGATTTTCGATTCCAAGCGAGACCGCACCTCTTAAGATCTGTCAAAATCTGACGCATATTTCGGGAAGACCGATGAGCCTCATCGATGATTTAACAGAGCTGAATCTTCAAATGGCAGCCCTCAAAAAAGAGGAGCGCAACGCAATTTTATTCAGCATCTTGAGCCAAATTGAAAGGGCGCCGCTGACCTCTATCCTAGAAGTAACGCATCAAGACAAGATCGAAAGAATCGCTCTTACGACTCGTTACGCACAATACAAAATCACCGGCATGCATGCAGATTCTGGAAAAATTGAATATAGTTTCACCGAAGATCGAGCTACCTCAAGCATCCGCACCGCGCAAAACTCCCGTCCGGGAGTCAAAGGTACCATGAACCAACGGTGTTCTTTTGACGACCAGACAGGAGAGAAAATCGGGAGTTATTCGGGCGAGCTCAGTAATCAAAATCATCTTCTCGAGCAAATTCTTTTTATGCTCAACCTAAAGGGCGAAGAGGTAGCGCTTGTAAAAGACGCGCCCCAAGTGGAAGAGAGCACTTTTCTTTTTACCTCTCTTTTTTCCTGGCATGAGATTGGTCTTATTAACGATCAGCATCAAGCGATTCGCTCTTTGAACAGGCAGATCCTCAAAATTGGAAAAGAGCGTTACGTCCGGCTTAACTTGATTCATTTGAATATCTCTTTCAATGCATTGAACAAGTATCCCACTCCTGCTGAAATGGGAGCTACAATCCGCGATATGAATGATCAGGCACTGATTCACACCACTGCCGATTTGTGGAAAAAGCTAAACCTACCTTCTCAAAAGCTCTTTGAACTAAGAGACACGCTAAATGTGATTGCGGATGAGCATGATTTTCTCAAACACCAAGAGCAACTTCTCGATGTGATAGATCGTTTCAAAGAGATCCGAAAAGAGCTCATTGCCCAACTCGAGTTACTTCCTCAAAACCCCTTAATCTTGGCTGGAATGGCTCTTTTGAAAGGGAAAAAATCCGATGGCAAGAAGTTACGCGGCATGGATTTACTACTCTGTCTCAATATTCTAGCCGGAGATTTGGGCTACATGCACAACAAAAACTGTCAAAACTCAACCGATCGCTCGGCAGGGGCACATGCAGCAGACAAAGCTCAATACGCCTATCGATTAATTCGCGAGCACATTTTCCTACCCGGTTACACAAGCGGGCAGGAGCTTTCGTTATTTAAAGTTCTTTATAGCATGTATTTGGTTTGGGAAGAGCCTGAAATTAATGCCGCTCTCAGTACGGGTTTTATCGGAGAAAAATTTTACCACAACTTCTTTCAGAAGAATCCGGAAACAACCCGCTATCTAACCTCGTGGGTGAAAAAACACCCTGAAGTCTATCTGGGCCTCTCCGATCAACGGAGCTAAAAGAGATTAAAGCGGACAGGACAATCACTTAGAAATAGGGTATAGCCAAATAAGAGGCTTTTACGTCGTTTAGACTTTAAATGACTCTCAAGATCAAAATAGCTTACAGTAGATTTGTATATTGTAGTTAACATGTGCTAATTATAGCACAAAATTATTAACATTATTTAAAGATTGTTCTATTAAGTAGTGCCAAAAAGATCGCCGACTCGACTCAAATGAGGCATCCACCTCAGACTCGGGATGAACACCTGACAAGATTGCCTGACCCTTGCCCACAGCGCAGCTCACAACCGCTGCAGGACACCCGGGAAGGTCTTCGTAGCGCGCCAGAACGTCTACTGAGGCGTGGATCTCAGGATGCTCAAAGTAGCACCCCCCATTGAAGTAAACACGGCAAGCCCCCTCGCGCCAGCTTAATTGGGCCGAGCGGGCTCCACTCTCACTCTCATAAGTAAATTGACCCAGCCCGTAAGCAGGCCCAATCGCCTTGCCCGGAAAGAAAGCCAACTCCCGAGCTGCAGAGACCTCCAGTGCACCCCCCTTTTCAAACTCGATATAGGCTGCCCCATAGTAGCCCCCAGCGCAGATTCCTAGATAAGCACCCCCACCAGTCACGTACTCTGCAATCCGTTGGTTTCCCCTACCTTGGAGATGGGTATGGTAGGGAATGTCACGCCCTCCTGGAATCACAAGAAGGGCTGTCTGGCGCATCCACTCTTTGTCGATTAGGTAGCGGTGATCGATTGCATCAACAGAATAGGATGCGGGGGAAAGGGACGCCCTCAGCGAAGTAAAAAGTTGCTGAAAAGTGGACGCCCCCACTCCCGTATCCAAGTAAACAAGGACCTGCCGGGTCACTTAAGGAGTTTCCATCCTTTGGGAATGAGAAGAGCAGCTGCTGCGATTTTACATGCACCACCGATTAAAAAGGGATAAACACCAAGCGTCAAAGCATTTCCGGCACCTACATAGAAGCCGAGCCAGGCCGCGCCGACTATCAAGATTGTCAAAGTACCTAAAGTAAGCGCTACAACGGTGAGTAGATAACTCTGCTTCCACCCTCTTTCAATTAACCACCCAACTAGGAAGGCCGCTCCCACAAAAGCCAGCAGATATCCGCCCGTTGGACCCATTAGAGCTGCAGGACCTGCTACTCCCCCTGCAAAAACGGGTAGGCCAAAAGCTCCTTCAGCCAGATAAGCCATCACAGCAAGAGCCCCCCTTTTGGAACCCAGGATGCCTCCTACCATCAACACACCGAAGGTCTGCAAGGTAATGGGGACCGGAGTGAACCATAAAGGAATCGAAAACTGCGCCATGACCCCTAGAAAAAGGGAACCAGCCAGGACACATAAAAAATAATAGCTGTAAGCAAACGATTTACTTGAAGGTCGAACTATGTCTGTATAAGAATGCATAAGTACCTCGCGAGTTAAAATAAAATGCCAGTTTACCATTGGTCTTTTTTTACACAAACTTTATTTTCTGGGATGAAATTTTGAAAAAGCCTCTTGCAGCCGACTTTGACTCACGTGTGCATAGCGATCTGTGGTACCGATATGGCTATGCCCCAGCATTTCTTGAATGACCCTTAAGTCAGCTCCATGGTCGAGTAGATGAGTGGCAAAACTATGGCGTAATGTGTGGGGAGAAATGGGCTTTTGGATGCCCGCTTGTTTAGCATATTGCTTGATTAGTCTCCAAACAGCGACGCGATCGATTGCTTTTCCATGCTTGGTAACAAAAAGAGCCTCCCCCTCAAAGGCGTCACGAAAGCACACGAGATAGTGATCAACTGCCTCTAGCGCCTTTCTGCCCACAGGAACAACACGCTCTTTGCGTCCCTTTCCCATGACTTTTACGCTTGTTTCATCAATCGAATAAATAGATAAAGAGCACAACTCGGAAACGCGCAAACCGCTGCCGTATAACATTTCGATAAGGGCGCGATCACGAGCGCCTAAAAATGTCTCGGGATCAGGTGTCTGTAATAAACGCGTCACCTCGCTCTGTGTCATCACCTCCGGAATCAGTTGCCACAACTTAGGAGTCTCAAGAAGAGAGGAGAGATTTTGGGCGAGAATACCCTCTCTAAAAAGAAAACGGAAAAAAACTTTTAGAGCAATGAGAGCGCGCGCTATGGAAGCAGAGGCGTATCCTTGCTCTTTAAGATCTCCCAAATGACGCACCACATTCTCAACGGAGGGAGTGTGGTGACTCAAAAAAAGACGCACATCTCGACCGTATGCCTCAACAGAGTGGGAGGAGAGTCCCTTTTCTGAACGCAAGTGGGCAATAAAATCCTCAAGATGGTTCATCTAAAAGTCCAACCAGTTTCTCTCCTGCCTCTTTGCCTTCTTCGGGGGAAAGTGTGATTTTAGGAAGAGCGAATGTCTCCCCGTTTTCAGGGATCTCATAGTAAATTTCCCCTTTTTCCTCTCCCCTACGGACAATCTGTCCTCTCCTTTGTAAGTACAGTGCCAGCACGGTGAGTAATTTTGGCTCTTCTAAAGTACGGAGCAAATCGAGTGCCTTCTCATCAGGTGTCAGCCGCTTCTCTACCTTCAGAGGAATCTTCCCTCTCCAGTATTGCCCTTCATCTTTTTTGTCGACTTTCTCCCAGCATGCAGAGCAATAATCCCTCCGCTCCCATCCATGATCCGTCGGAAGAAGCAAGGAGACGTATTCCGAACCGGGCACAAAGCGCTCTTCCCCGGATATACACTGATTGGAGCGACGTGGAATTTTTTCTTTCATTTTTTTTCTCCAACCCTAAGTATATGCTTTGGAACAAATATTACAACGGGGAGAACCATGGGTCATACACCAACACGTACCGGTCAAGAATCGACTTTTCGTCATTATAAAGCTTCACATGTTCTGAAGGGACTGGCGTCGACACCTTATGACCTAACTGTTGAAGGCAATCTGTCAGCCGATCGGATTGAGCGTTATTCAGCCCAAGCAGGTGAATTCAAGCTTCTTTTTGGGACTGAAAGAGTGAATGACGATGTGCTGCAAGCCTTAAAGGAACTGGCTCACGAAGCGCGCCTAGTTGAAAAAATGGAGGCGATGCAACGCGGGGATGTGATCAATAAGATCGAGGGGTATCCAAGCGAAAATCGCAAAGTTTTACATACGGCAATGCGAGATTTTTTCATGCATCCCAATCAAGGGAAAGAGGCGGTTAAAGCAACTGCAGCGGCGAAAAAAGAGTGCGACAAACTCAAAGCTTTCATGGCAAAAATTGACCAAAGTGGCACATTTACCGATATCATTCAAATCGGGATTGGAGGCTCAGATTTGGGTCCAAGAGCCCTTTATATGGCCCTAAAATCCTTCAAAAAACAAGGGCGGCAAGCCCACTTTATTTCCAATGTTGACCCCGATGATGCGGCAGCGGTTCTCCGTTCGATCGATCCCAAACGAACACTTGTTGTGGTGGTCTCCAAATCAGGAGGGACACTTGAAACATTAACAAATGAAGCGCTAGTCAGAGAGTACTTTAAAAAAGCAGGCTGCAAACCCGAAGAACATTTTCTATCTGTCACCGGTGAGGGTAGCCCGATGGATAACCCTGAACGCTATCTCGCCTCTTTTTACATCTGGGATTTTATTGGTGGTAGATACTCTGCCACCTCCATGGTCGGCGCCGTGATGCTTGCTTTCTCTCTTGGTTTTGATCAATTGATGAATGTCTTGAAAGGAGCGCACGAAATGGATCGGATTGCTCTCTCTCCTGACTTCGACCAAAACCTTCCCCTTTTGGGTGCCATGCTTGGCATTTGGAATCGAAATTTTCTCCACTACCCAACGGTTGCTGTGCTCCCCTACTCACAAGCGCTGCTCCGCTTTCCGGCTCACTTGCAACAATGCAATATGGAGTCGAACGGAAAACGGATTGATCGAATGGGCAATCCTGTAGACTTCGATACCGGACCCATTGTATGGGGTGAACCGGGAACCAATGGACAGCACTCTTTCTATCAGCTTATCCATCAAGGAACAAATGTGGTACCAATCGACTTTATCGGCTTTAGAGAGAGTCAGTTCCAGGAAGACTTAAATATTCATGGATCGCTTTCACAAGAGAAGCTTATCTCTAACCTTTTTGCCCAATCCATTGCCTTGGCCAAGGGACAAAAAAGTGATAATCCCAACAAGGTCTTTCCTGGAAATAGGCCAAGCAATATTTTGCTCGCCAAACGTTTAGATCCATTTACTCTCGGATCTTTGCTCTCTTACTACGAAAATAAAATTGCGTTTCAAGGATTTTGCTGGAACATCAACTCTTTTGACCAAGAGGGCGTGCAACTTGGCAAGGTGCTGGCGAATAAAATCATCGATCAGTTTGGGGCAAAGCGTCAAGGTAAGAGGGCCGAGAAGTTTCCGGAAGCTGAGGCTCTTCTCCGCCACCTCGAGAGCTTATAAAGATCACCTCGCCTCCAGCTGCTTCAAACCCCTTGAGCTTGCGCTGACATCTGCCATGCACGCTTGAGGGGTCTACCAATAGTTGATCAACCCCATCCCACTCGTGAGTGAGAAGAGCCTCGGGAATCAAGCGGAAATCTCCCTCTGGAATAGGGAAACTTCCTTTTTCCGGCATTAAAACAGCCCTCTCCACTTTTTTCTCAGATAACGGCTCACAGAATCGGTCCGAAACCACTCCAAGCGGAGAACAGGCATGATCCCATGCGAGAGCCGGAAAAGCATATGGATAGAGTTGGGGCCACTTCCCTTTTAAGATAGGAAGCAAAGAGCCCAAAGTGACTTGATTGATCGCTTGAAAATACGTCGTTGCATCCGCAATATCAGTCGTATCGAGAAAGATAAAAGGACGCACTGACTGTGGAAGACGCGAGGCTAGTAGTTGAAGAGGATCTAGAAGAGTAGAATTGAGTGCGCCTCGATAGAGAGCCACTCCTACCGTTTTGGCTTCATGAGCCTTAAGCACAGTTTGTGCAAAGTGATCGATCGCCAACTCGAGGGCGAGATAGCGCGCCTCATCAGAGACAATGTTTTCGTCTAGTGCAAAGTCAAGCTCCCATAAAATGTAGGGGTAGAGAGCCGCTTCTTCATACTCCCATTTCAGGGTAGAGCGCTCAGAGGCATCCAAACAGATGATGCCTGTGTTAAAACCGGTAGGTAAAGGAGCCTTTCCTGAATAGATAAAGGGAAAAAAAGAGGCCCCCTCTTTGTTCAAATGCTGCTCAAATCCAGAGTAGACGAGTTCCATTAAGTGCTTACGTACTGAAGATAGTGGATTTTTCTCCCCTTTTCCCGCCACAAATTTTCAAACCAGGAGTTTCCGTACGCAGGCAGATCATCCAGTCGTTTAGAAACAGAAAATTGAGAGTGAACGGAAAACAGGGCATCTGTTCTTTGGATATAGTCTGTATCGTCCGAAACAAACGTCACCTGCTTTCCTGGCTTTAAGATCCGCGCTAAAGCATCGAGGAAACGGGGCTTCATCAATCGATGCTTATCGTGCTTCTCCTTGGGCCAAGGATCAGGAAAATGAATATACGCCTCTTCAATGCTATCCTCGGCGACATAATGGTGGGTAAAAGTCCACGCCTCGCCGCAGACAACAATTAAATTTGAGAGGCTTTCATTTTTAATTTTAGACCAGATTTTCCGTACCCGATCGTACCGTATTTCCACGGCAATCCAATTACAATGCGGGTTTTGTTTGGCTCGCTCTACGATCCAATCGCCATTGCCGCTGCAGTATTCGACACAAAGGGGATTGGCATTGCCAAACAGGGATGAATCTTCCCAACCAGGGAAGGAAAAAGAGTCGTGATGCATGTAATAATTCGGCACGTGAAACACCCTATCATCGATTAGGGGCTTTCTCTCTTCCCACGAAAAGGCTGCTTTTAAGTCTTTTGGCTTCATGAGCGACTGAGTATAACCGAATGCGAGGTTTTTAGGCTTGAAGATTACTCGTTAATATAAGTAATCTTTCAGCTCACTGGAGGAAAGCACATGAAATTGACGCCCTTTTTGGCTACTGATACCACCCACTTGGATCTGGTCCAAGTCTTTAGAGCAGCCCCCTTGATTTATAGTATTTTATTGACCCTTTCTCTCTTTGCATTTGTTGTCTGGCTCTATAGCTTTTTAACTGTCCGACAATCTCTGATGGTTCCTTCTGATTTTCTCAAAACAGTCCGCGGCCTTCTTCTTGAAAAAAGATATGACGCCGCTCTCAGCGCTTGCCAAAAGGCTCGCAACTTTTCAGGCAGTATCTTAGCATGCGCGATTATATCGCGTGAGCATGGTCACCAGGTGATGGTCGAGGCGATGCAGACCGAAGGCAAACGATGTGGAGTGACCCTTTGGCAACGCATCTCTTTGATTAACGATGTCGCTGTGATTGCCCCCATGCTGGGGTTATTGGGAACTGTGCTGGGACTTTTTTATGCCTTCTATGACGTCAACCGCTCTCCTGATACGCTTGCTTCGATCTTTGATGGGCTGGGTATCGCTGTAGGAACGACTGTAGCTGGTTTGATTGTGGCCATTTTGGCTATGGTTTTCTACGCGACGTTGAAATTTCGTGTTGTTCAAATCCTGACTACTCTTGAAAATGAAACCTTGGCACTCGGAAATTTAATTGAAACCTAAGTGAGACCCGTTCATGAGCTACCTTCCCGATGAAGAGCTAAAAGAGCGCACAGGACTTGCCTTAGCTCCTATGATTGATTTTCTTTTTTTGATGTTGGCTGTTTTTGCCTCTTTAGCCGTCTCACGCGTTGTCATTCGAGATACCGACGTAGAGTTAGTACGCTCTAAAACCGAGTCTTCTTCATTCCATGATCCGTGCGATCTAAAACTCGTGCACATTACCATTTCAGAGGGGGGAGGCTATAAGTGGGTAACGGAGATCAGGGATTATATGTTAGATTCGCCTGAGGCGATCGCCCATGAGCTTTTGGAGCAACACGAACGCGGCTTGCTCCCTGAAGAGAAGCTCAAAACTCAGGTGCTCCTTAAGATCGACCGCATGGCGCGCTGGGAGCCGATCCTACACGCCATTCTGGCTATCCGCGAGGCAGGCTTTGAAGTACGTCCTGTCTATGAACCATCGTGAAACTGCCAATGATAGCTTCTGGTTGAGTCTGTCTGCTTATCCTTCTCAGAATAATAAGGAGCATGCCATCTGTGCCTAGACCAGTGATAATTGTAAGGATAGTGATGATCGTGATCAAAGCTGTCGTAGATGTAGGCATGAGGCTGCCAATAGTAGCCCGGGTATGGGTACGTATAAGGATGGTGTATTTCATGGTGATAATCCGTTACAGGAATGACTCTCCCTTCCGTAGCAAATGCGGTGCACGCAAGTAACCCCGCGCATACACACCCAAAAAGATATTTTCTCATCGCCCCCTCCTCTTCTTTCAAAAAGGCGGCTGACCTTTCGGCCAGCCGCCGCGTAAAATCCTCACACAGCTAAACTCTTAGTTACAGTAATACACATATGTTCCATTCGTGTAGAGCCAGTAACACGCTTGACTAGTCCGGTGGTATTCTGGCCGCGGATAATAATATTTATAATTGTACGGATAGTAAAAGCTAAAAGGCCTTTTCTGTCCGTATTGCACCGCAGCATTATGAATCATAAACTCCGAACTAGTAGCACTTAAGCCCACACCCAATGGTGTGATTACAAATAGCCCTAGGAGTAAACTAAATAAAATCTTTTTCATATAGACTACCATCCATAATAAGGTCGATATGGATAATAGTTATAACCGTAGCCGTAGTATCGATAAGGGTAGTAGTAGTAGTAAGGTCGGTAACGGTAGTAGCCTCTACCGTAGTAGGGTCTACCGATCCCTATTTGGAATCGTACCGAAGCCTTCTCAACGTGGGGAAGAGCATTATCTGTTTTATTTTGTTCGGTTTTTTGGGGCATTTGCCCCTCATTACCGCTCCAGTTTGGTGTCATGCCAAATCCTGAGACTGGCATCACAGCAAAACAGGCTATGAGTAAGCCATGTAAGAGAGTCTTTTTAGTCTTAGACATTTTGTCCCCCTTACGTTTATTACTCTAATTGATTGCTCCCTCTTCCACACCTCCTTTGTTACATTCCCTCACCCTCATTATATATACTTTTTTATTTAAAAATCAACCTATCTTACTGGTTATCAGAGAGGAAGTTTATTGATTTTTAATATCTTTATAAGGTCTTTATTTTAAATTCGTGAGAGAAGAGGCAAAAGAATGCTTAGCTAAAGTCAAGGGTCTCTTCCCCGGTTCGCATGGGTCCCGGCGGTGTCAAAACGATTGCAAAACGCACACCCCGTTCAAAAGGCTGGGATTGATACGTATTCTCGTCTGGCAAAATCGCATGACTCCACTTATACCTAGCCTCGCCTTTTATGACATACATTGAGCGCGGAGGCACAAACAGTTTGTGATGCTTTTCATCCCCTTTTTCCGAGTAGAAATTGACTACAACCGGCGAATTAAAGCTGATCACCGCAACAGTATCCCCACTTACTAAGGGGTGATCTACATGTTTAGTGATGTACCCCTCTTTTTCATATCCGATTAAGCTACATGCAAGCTGGGCAGGAGAATCAAAGACTTTTAATAATTTTAGGTGAGAGCGTAATTCTTTTATGAGTGGATCAAATACAAGGCCAAATGCGGCTTCATCAGTGAAATTGTACCCATCATAATGCCCTACATTTTGCTCGGGAACTCCCCGCTTCATTTGCTGGACAAATTGATCGTGTAATTGGGCTGAAACGACATTTTCGACTAACCTTAAACCGGGGATTGGAGTCGTAACTTCACGCATCCCGGCCTTCAGAATTTGACAAACCTGCTTGTGCGCGGGCCAATGCTTTCTTTGGCACGCTGCATTGCAATATTTTTGGATATGGCAGACCGCACACCGAAGAGCAGCTGTTTTCGACTGGCACGCCCCACACTTAAGGTAAGCATCTTCGAGAGATAAGGAATTTGAAACACTTGCTACAGACATAACGATCTTATCTACTTTCGGGGCCAACACATTTCATAGGTATAGTCAAACTCATCTGTGAATCCAAATCCATAATCAGACGTCAGCCGAAAGCGCTTTCCGTTTGCAGCCCTTAAATCGATCTCATCCATTTCCTCTTTAGAAAGGCTAAAGTCTAAACAATTCAAGTTCTCCTCGATGTGCGCCCCATTTTTACTCCCGGGCAAAGGGAGACAACCGTGCTGAATGATCCACTTGAGCGCGATCTGAGAGGCTGTTTTTCCATGTCTTTTCCCCAGCTTTAGCAGCAAAGCGTCATCCCATAGTCTTCCTTTAGCCAATGGAGCCCAAGCCTGCACACCAATCCCCTGTTTATGGCAAAGCTCTAGCACACCTACGTCGTAAAAAAGAGGATGCATTTCATTTTGCACCCAGGAAATCGGTACTCCAACTTCTAAAGCCCTTTTAATGTGATGAACCGTGACATTGCTCAAGCCGATGTGACGTAGAAAACCTTTTTCCTTTAATACCTGCATTGCATGAAGAGTCTTTTCAATGGAAACGTTGCTATTAGGCCAATGGAGGAGATAGGCATCCAAATAAGAAATGCGCAGCGCCTCCAGAGTGGCCATTAAGTCCTCTTCTAGGCGTTTAGGTGTATGTGCGTCATGCCACACCTTTGAAACAAGATAGAAGCTTTTCCTCTCTAGCGCCTTAAGAGCCTCGCTCACCGGAACAAAATTTTGATAGTAGGTGGCCGTGTCAAAAATACGGTATCCTGATTCAATCGCGTCCCTCACGGCTTGCGTACATACGTCCCCTTTCAGTGGCCAGGTGCCAAATCCAATCGCAGGATAGGTATTCTTTCCGATCTGACACACACCATCTGCTTGTACCTCAATAGACATCAATGACTTGTTTCCTTTTGATCTGCGCAGAGAATGAAACGGGGACGACTCATGTCATTTACCACAACCTCTTCCAGAAACATCCCAAGAGGGCGGATCCAGATGTCTCGCTCAGCAGAAAGGGCTTGATAGAAAATCTGTTCCTCCAACGTTTCACTATGACGGCCTACCGCTAAGAGCCGATACCGCATCCCCTTGTAGTGCTCATATATGGTTCCAGGAACGCTGTGAGCAGCCGAGGAGAGAGGCTTAAGCGTATCATTTGTAGACAAAACAGAAGAATCCTTTGTTATTTTTATAGAGAGGGTATTTCATCTTCTGCAAAAAGGACAAGGAAAAGCTGTGATGGACTTTGGAGATGTTTTGTTAAAAAAATCAGAAATTGGGCAGTTTGAAGATGGTTTGGGAGTTTTTGCTAACCGAGATTTTAAGCAGGGAGAAGTTGTGGTAAGATGGAACTTAACAATCTTAACAGAAGAGGAATAAGGAATGGCATCATCTACTGTTATCCTGATCCTGAAAGGCATGTGAATCGCTCATCCCACCCCAATGTCTTCGCGGACTTTGAGATAGAAGCAGATATCGCTCTCAGAGATATCCAAAAAGGAGAAGAGCTCTCTATCCCATTATCCACCCAAGAAGACTTTTAGCTCTGATTGCGCTTTTCTACAAAAACTTGTATCTTGCCCTGTACACATAGACTCGGATAGCAAACATGTTAAACAAGGATGACCAATCCCCACTGATTAAAGTGAGAGAATGGATCGAAGCAGAGAGAAGTCTAGGCTCGTCCCACCCAGACCGCATCACCCTCGCCACCTGCTCTGCTGAAGGGACTCCCCACAGCAGGATTGTAGCTATAAGAGAGATCTCCTCTGATGGAATACTATTTTTTACTCAGCGTTGCTCAAAAAAAGTAACAGAGCTAGCCTGTAATCCCCAAGCTTCTATGACCCTATGGTTGCCGTTACAGCAGCGCCAGGTTATTATGGAAGGAGTTACATACCCGTTAACTCATCAAGAAAACGAAAGGTTTTGGAAAACAGTACCCAGAGAGCAACAATTACGGTTTTCTGCCTATGCGCCCACTTCCGGACAAGTCATCGATTCTGTATCCGTTTTAGACGAGCAATTGGATGCCCTAACAAAAAAATTTCTTGGAAAAGAAGTCCCTATGTCCGCGGAATACTGTGGCTTCCGGCTGACTGCAGAAACGCTCTATTTTTACACACTTGGAGTCAACACCTTTTCAGAATTCGTTAAATATCAGAAGCATCAGGGTAGTTGGAACAGGCAACTGGTGTCCCCATAAAAAAATCTCTTAATATTCTTCATTCTGAATGGCTTTACGAACCTGCTTTCCGCAAAAAATAGCGATTCCAGAAGCCACACCCACCATTTTTTTATGCTTTCTCTTGAATAGACACAGAGCGCATTCCCTGTAAAATTCTTCCCGAAGAAAAACAGGAGGTGATACGACCCATTTGACTAAAAATAAATTACCCCTTTTACTCACTCCCAAAAAAGAGGGAAAGCGCAATGCAAGCTAGCAAGAGTACAGAATTAGTGGATTGCGTCCTGCAGAGAAGACGAGATTTTTTTTATTCCATCTCGGCTCTTTCCCCTCTACCAGGCGCTGCATTTCAATATAGAGCGCACACCACATTGTATTGTTCGGGCATCGAAGACGCTCTTTGTAACGGCCTTGTGAGCTTAGAAGAAAATGATGTGCCGAGTGAAAACGAGATCCAAGAGGCGATCGCCTTTTTCAAAGAGCGTAAGCTCCCCTTCATTTGGTGGAGCGATGCCAAAATCTTAGAAAAGTACCATTTCCAACACGGTGGCATGCTAACGGGTATTGCTGTTGATCTGTCTAAAAATAGCAGAGAAACGGTCTCTCATCCTTCAAATATTACCGTGGAAATAATCCATTCAAAGGAGGATTTACAGACGTTTTCCACGCTTTTGACACAGACGTTTGAAATGGCTAAAACAGCTGCAGATCAACTCCATATTGCCTGTGAGTGTACAATGGAACGGGGCACACATGTGCATTTTTTGGCTCGCATTGATGGGGTGCCTGCAGGAACAGCCACTCTTTCTGTCGCTCCATCTTCTGCGGGGATATGGAGTCTAGGCACTTTACCTAAATATCGGAGGAAAGGTATTGGCCTTGCTTTACTAGAAGCAGCGCTTATTGAGGCACAGAAGCAGGGCCAGAGCCACGTGATGGCAATTTTAATGCCGAAAGGAATGGCCGGGGGGATTTTTAAAAAGCGTGGTTTTCAGGAAGTTTGTCAGTTTCCCTTCTATGTATACGGGGCTTCTGCAGAAAGTCTTGAATAACGGTTGAATTTGGGACTATTGAACAACTGTTCTCTGTATCAGCTTGTGAAGGATGAAAGACCTTAACCAAACCTCGACTCTCTTGTTATCAGTCTTTTTAAAAACAACCTTTCTCCAAATAGACCTTTTGCCCTTGTCAGCACTGGTGCAACGATCTCACATACAATGTGTACACCAAAAATTTCTTAAATATCACCAATAGATATAGGTTTATTTAAGAATTTTTGCATCTTAGCTTGCAAAATTTCTTGAATAGAACTATATTTAATAGTACTATCTTAGGAAAATTGCATTCTTATGCTTAACACCTTCTTTGCAAAACATAAAATATTTACCTTCAAAGAAATAGAGTCTTACTGGTTGTCTACAAAAGTACCGCCCCCTTTTGAAGCGAAGCAACCTAATACGTCTACCCTCCGCAATATGCTCGGATATCATCAAAAAAAAGGCCATATTCTGCGCATCCGTCGAGGTCTATACTACGTCATTCCCAAGGGGTTATCATCCGATGAATGTGCAGTTGATCCCTTTCTTATCGCCAGCAAAATAGCCGACGATGCCATCTTGGGGTATCGAACGGCATTGGACTTTTTTGGTAAGCTGCACACTCTTTCGAATGAGTTGATCTACTTATCAAAATGCAAAAAATCCAACCCACTCATCTTTCGTGAGATAACGTATCGTGGAGTCTCCATCCCAAGGGCATTAGAAAGAAAAGGAGAGACCTACGTTGAAGTAGTCAAAGAGAATCGAGCAGATCATCCCATCTTAGTCACGAGCTTAGAAAGAACTTTTGTGGACGTACTTGACCGCCCTCATTTATGCGGCTCATGGGAGGAAATATGGCGTTCGTTAGAATCGATCGAATATCTAAACTTCGATAAAGTGCTGCACTATACCCAAATCCTGGAAAATGCAACAACTGTCGCCAGGGTGGGCTTTTTCCTCGATTCACATCGCGAACAATGGATGATCCCTAACACTTATTTGTCTGAGCTTAAGAAAATTATCCCACGACAACCCCAATTTCTGGAACGAGGCCTGAAAAGAGAGCACAAACTCATTACCGACTGGAACCTGATTGTTCCTCTTGAAATTATCAACCGTGAATGGGAGGAACCGCATGAAGATATCTGAAAAAGAGCTCGTCCGTGAGGCGGGAACAACTGGTTTTCGTGCCGAAATGTTGGAAAAAGTGTGGCAGTTGATGAACATTCTAGATGGCATACAAGAACATATTTTTCTACGAGATCGATTAGTGCTTAAAGGAGGGACCGCGCTAAATCTCTTCTTTTTCAATCTTCCGCGCCTATCGGTCGATATCGACTTAAATTATGTTGGGGCTGTAGAGAGATCTCAAATGCAAGCAGAGCGGCAAGATGTCGAAAGATCTCTTGAATCCATATTTTTAAGGCATGGATTAAGCGTACATCGAACACCCAACAAACATGCAGGGGGCAAATGGCAGCTCAAATACCTCAGCGCGTTGGGCGGAAACGGCAACTTGGAAGTTGATGTCAACTTCATGTTTAGAATTCCATTAGTTGAGGTGATTAAGAAACAATCTTGCCAGGTTGGTGCGCGTCAAAGCAGACCAGTAGCACTTCTTGACATCCACGAATTGGGAGCAGGAAAATTAGCAGCCTTATTTGGCCGCCATGCATCCCGCGATCTTTTTGATGCTCATGAGTTGCTGTCATATCCTAACATCAATTTTAAAGCATTGAAGCTGTTGAGCATCATTTATTCTGCAATGAGTGGTAAGGACTGGCGCAAGATTTCTTTAGATACAATCCAATTCGAAAAAAAAGAGGTGAGCCAACAACTCATTCCCGTTTTGCAAAAAAATAAGTTCAAAGAAAGCAGTAATTTGACGGAGGATTTATTGCAGGGTTGCAAACAGGCCTTAGGGAAATTTTTTCCACTACAATCTAATGAGATAGAATTTTTGACCCTTTTCTTCGACTATGGGAAGATCGATGCGTCCCTATTGACACAAGAAGAGGGTTTAAGAGGAAAAATTGAGTCTCACCCTTTGTTAAGGTGGCAGGTTTTAAAAAATGAGAGATGAACATACGAAGTCTATGCAAGACAATGAAGCTTTTATTTTCTTACAGCAAAGGGGTTAGCATTTGCAAAGCATTCAAAATCGATTTTAATCAGGTTGGAATCGAGAGCTTGCCAGCATCAAGAAGGAAACTGATGGTTCGGTATGCTCTGAAAAAAATTGGTGTTTGAGAACAGAAGTTACCGAACCATAAAAGTGAACGAGGCAATTGAGTTTATCAGTCAATTCGCCAGGGAGTTAAGGCATAAAAAAGAGAAGCGTTCTTCTTTCTTTTGAGGAAAAACGTCCGATTAAGTGCCCAAGAGAGGACTCGAACCTCCATGCCTTGCAGCACCAAAACCTGAATCTGGCGTGTCTACCAATTCCACCACCTGGGCTTTAAGAAAAAAAATGAGAACCAAAGATATGCCCAGGAGAGGACTCGAACCTCCACACCTTACGGCACCAGAACCTAAATCTGGCGTGTCTACCAATTCCACCACCTGGGCATTCGTGATCCGCATATTCTAGAGACTCCCTCCCTTTAATGTCAACAAGATGGTTGTTGGAAATCTTGCGATAAAGTAGCTTAGTCTCTTACTAGATAGGAGGGTAGTCGATATGGGCGATGTCAACGCAAGCGCCGTCATGCGTGCAGACCAGCAAGCTGAGATCAAAACACCAACCCAAAAGCAAGGGGCTCTAAAAAGCGAAGGGAAGGAGCACACGATCTACCCTTTCGCCGATACAGAGTCTGTCTCTGAAGGAGTCAGCAAATTTCTGGGTGAGGCAAATGAACAGCCGCAACCCGAAACGACGCTAGCAGATCATACTTTCACGCCTATCACTCAAGAAACAGTCGATGTCGAAACGGAGATTGCGCAACTCTCTGAAGAGATCGATCAGGCAGAACCTACTGAAAAGGGAGGAGAGGCTCCAAAGACAAAAACACCACAAAGGCCACAACAAAAAACTACCTCCCCTCAACCTTTGCCGCTCAATCTCAACCAAAAGGCAGATCAACCTGAACCAGTCTACTCTTCCCTCTTTTCTCTTGCACAGTCCTTCAACAAGGGACTCACTGAAACGCGTCAGCAGAAACAGTTTGAAAAACAAGCGCGCACGGAAATAAAAGAGGAGACGCGTCCTTCTCAGAAGGCTGCTTTTTCCACCCCTGAGGCTGCAAATCGGGAAACTCCTGTTTCTAAAGGCCGCTATGACCAACAACAAAAAGAAGGATCAGGTGGTGGACAGCAACACCAACAGCAAAAAGAGCAGAAAAAAAAGAAGCAGTATGGCGTACAAGCGAGCCATTCTGTGAACAGCTCTCCCAAAATGCAGCAGTCACTGGGAAGCATGGAGAGTATTTATATCCGCTTCATGGCGCTCATGGCCCGCATTCTTGGTCAAGCGGAAGCAGAAGCCCACTCTCTCTACCAACGCATCAAACAGCGCACCGACAGCATCGACCATCTCACCTTGTTGATCTCAAAGATTAACTCCGAAAAAGGAGAAATTGATTGGGCGAACAATGAGGAAATGAAGCAGCTGGTTGAAAAGGCGCGCGCGCTGGGTGTCGATATTCCGGAAGGCAAATATGCTTGGTCGGAAGAAGAAAAAAAACTGCTCAAAGAGAATATCCAAATGCGCAAAGACAGCATGGAAAAAATGACCCAGCTAGAGCGCACCGATATGCAACGGTATCTACAAGAGTCCTCTCAGTGCCACCAAGCACGCTCTAATGTCTTAAAGCTACTCAAAGAGGTCATGGATACCATCATCCATAACATGAGACCTTAGTTAATGAATCTCAAAACGTTGCTGCAACGTATTGCCCTTCAACAGAAGGAGGAGTTTCCTTTTCCTGACGATATCGAGAGCTATTTGGAGGATTTTGTTCCCAATGCGCTTTTAAAAAGCGCAACCCTTCAACAAGCTTTTGGTATTACGAACCATGAAATGGAAAAACTATACGAAGAGGCTTTCACTTACTATGAGGCTGATCGCTTTCTCGATGCGCTCACAGTCTTTCGTTGGCTTGTATTATTTAATGCGTTTGAGGCAAAATACTGGCTGGGTTTCGCAGCGTGTCAACAATTGATGCAGCGATACGAAAAGGCGCTCCACGCATATGCTATGGCATCGCTCTTAGACCCGGAAAGTCCTGATCCACATGATCACGCCTATGAGTGTTATATGGAGATGGAGGAAAAGGATGAGGCCCAAAAAGCACTCAATCTGGCCGAAAAAAAAAGAGGTCGTTATGTTTAGTATTCCATCTATACCAGAAATGTCTCTTTCAGACGCTGAGGGAACAGATCCCTCCTCTTTTGAATTCGACTCCCCACTACCTGAAGCAAAAGGTAAGCTGCAGACAACTGGGCAGCGCTACACCTGCTCGCAAGAGCGTCCAACACCGACAAGTCGTCAATTTAGTTCCTATATCAAAGAAAACGGCCCAAAAAATACGACTCCCCTACCTGATCGCTCTCCCATGCGCTTAGCAAAAGAGACCTATCAAGCCAGTCCCAAAACGCAGGCTCCTCAAGCGCGTGCTGAAGGTAAACCGGTAACACCTAAGTCGACTCCTACTCCTTTACAGACGCATCAACCACAAAACCGAGTTGAGGGAAAACCTGCTCCAAAAACACTCACCACCCCTACACCTCAGCAACCCAAACAGTCTGAAGCTAGGCCTGTTACACTTAAGCGAAGTGAGGGCCGTTCTGAAAAAAGAGACCCTCGTTCATCTCAGTCTCCCTTGCAGTCACGCCAATGGACTAAAGAAGAGCCACGCGACTGGTGGCAGCAGCGTTACCACCAAAAAGAGCGCGAAGAGAGGGAACAAGGACGTGACCAAAGAGAGAAGGCAGAAGCGGTTACCCAAGTAAAAAAGAGCACAAAAACAGAAGGTGGTAATCAAGCGTGCATGAAAAAGCCCATTCTTGAAAGACCCAGAACAGGCGTTTTTGCTCTCTACTACATCCTAACTAAAATGGGCATTTACTCTGATGGAACCTCTAACTTCTCGTATAAAAAAGAGATTGAGATGGTGAATGAGGAAACAACCACGGCGCATAAACTGCGGCTGGACGGGCTGAAACTCGCTATCGAACAAGAGCAATCGGCAGCGCAGTGGGGCATTGCGTCTAAAGTGTTCTCCTGGATTGGTTCAATGGTGGGAATCATTGCGGGGATCGCTCTGATTGCAACAGGTGTAGGTGCTGTAGCAGGTGCCATGCTTGTGGCAGGTGGGTTGATTCAAATCACCAATCAGATTTTAGAGTTGACAGGAGGATGGAAAAAAATTGCGGAACTTCTTCCCGGTGATGATCCCGACAAAAAAAGAGCCGTGATCTCCTGGATGCAGATTGGGATTGCCGTCCTTTGCCTTATCCTCTCCGCTGCTGGCGTGATTTGGGGTGGATACTCAAACTTAAGTGAAGCGATGCAAACGGCAATGGCTGTCTTTGGAGGGATAGCGGCAATGGGGCATGGCGTGACCACGATTGGAGAAGGGATCAGTGGATTTATGTATAAGGACAAAATGAGCGATGTGAAACGCTATGAACGTGTGCTGGCTGAGCTCAAGCACAAGCGGCGTGATTTGATGGAGCGGGTCGAGTGGGGCGTAGATCGCCTTGAACAACTTTTTGAGGACCTCGCTCAAGCATTGGAATTTGAAATCGAATTATTTAGAGCCGATCAAATGGTGAATCGGTAGGGGGCAATATGGATGTAGCAGTAGTCAACATGGCAAACGAAGGGGCTGAAGAGCTTGCTTTTTCAGGAGAGGCCATGGAGGGAGAGGAGATGCCGGAACAAACCGGTTTCCTTCCGGGAAGTACCGGTAAGCAGTATACTTTTATTCCTCAAAAGGGGATGCCCTATTCGCAAAAAATAAGCGAATCGGTATCTGAAGCTCCCAAGCCTTCCAAGGAAACAAAGTCTTTCGATTCTAAAGGCGAGGCGCGCACTCTCTCTGATTCAATTACGAAGTCTCTAACCACGAAATCGGTTCAAGTTTTAAAGAGTGAGAAACCCTCGACTGACAAGCAGATAGAAACACCCCGCACAGCGACGCATGAAAAAACAGATCAAGCAGGGCGCGCGTCTCTGGAAAGACCTCAGGCACGCCCTCCTGCCACGCGCCCCCAACAACAGATGATGGCCAGGCAGGCGCCCATTCAGCAAAAAAGTGCAGGCAAATCCCCTGTTGTGACAAGTAAGGCGCATAAAGAGAAAGCTAATGAAAGCAAAAAAGAGCAAACTAAATCTGAACTGCGTAAAGCAGAGAAACATGAACAGCAGGTCGAAACGCGAAAGGCTCAGGAAAAAGAGGACGGTTTTGTAGAGCTGGAGCGGGCAAAAAGAGAAGACGAAGACTCCGGAGATTCTGACAATAAAATAACAGGAGTGGAGAAAAAAGGCATTGACCCAGAAGAATTTATTGCCTACGCATCCAGTGAATCAAAGCTTTTAAGTGAACTGTTAAACATGCGTGTGAGCCAGTTTGATGTGCTGGTTCTTTTTCTTGAGGTGATGAAACTCTCCTTAAAGGGGCGCGAGCAAGAGCGCTCCTCCCGTATGGAAGAACGACGCCTGCAATTAGAACACATGCAAAATATGGTGGACAATCTCAAGCAGCAAGGAAAGTGGATGCTCTTTGCAAACCTAGGTGCGGGAGTTCTATCTATTGTTTCCGGCGTAGCACCTATTGCCGGCCATATGAAAGGGAATTGGATTTTAGATAAAGTAAAAATGATCCCCTTTATGAGCAGCCTTCAAGATGTTGGAAAGGATAAATTTTTCAAAGGGGTGACTAAAATCACCTTTGCTATGTCTGAAATGCAGAAAAGCACAGGGCAAATCCAGAACACGTTTGCCGAGAGTTCTCGCACCTTCGATCAGCATATGACTGATATTCACAAAACAGATTGGGAAGAAAATACGCGCACAATGGATGAACTCAAAGATGAGTGGAAAGGGATCGAAAGCTTTCTTCATCAGACCCTTCAGATGTACCACGATGCGACCCGCCAGCTATACAATTAAGGAAAACCTCAGCCTTTCCCCAGGGAAACTGGGCAGAAAACTGCTTGGTGCATGTGAAATGTGGGGAGTAGTCTGATAAGGGATAGCTGACGGTGATCACTTTTGCGCCTGGTTTGAGCTCTCGGCTAAGGCGACTACAGAGCTTTTCGATGACTTCATCTTCTAAGCAGGTTCCGTATAGATACACAACTGTGGCCTGGCTATAGTCGGTTTCCAACATATCCTGATTCAGAAACGTCATCCGATCCAACTGGCGCCATCTGTTCACACGTTGAGCTCGTTCGATGAATGTGGGAAGATAGTCAACACCCACTACGCGACACTGAACAAAATGGCGCAACCAAAAAAGGGTTCTGCCTGGCCCACAACCGAGTTCATAAACAATATCTTTGGAAAGAATCTGACACTCGCGCGCAATCCGATCGAGGGTAGTCAAAGGAGTTTCCCCATATGTATAAAGATTCTTTTCACCCCTTTGCTTCATAAAGGCCTTACTCACTTGATGGGGATTGCGCACAAGATAGTGAGCAGCCAGAAAAAGGTCTGTGATCACAAAGGAGGGTTTGCAGGAGTAGTGCAAGACCACCCGAACAGACTCAACCAACCGGAAAACGGTAGCACGTAGATTAACAAGAAGAAATCCCATTACCAGTTAATCGATTGACCCGGTTTTAAAACACGAAATTGCTCGTGTGACACTTCTGAGTTCTCAAGAGCGCAATAAAGATCAAAGGGTGGACGATCCATCTCCTCACTGGCAAGGCGAAATGTCCCCCAGTGCCCACCGATACTTAGCTTTGATCCCACATCCTTATGAATCTGTATCGATTCGAGCGGATTCACATGTACCGCTTTCATAAAGGTTCGAGGCTTATAGACGCCGATGGGAATTAAACTCAGATCCATATTCGGAAACTTATTACGTATCTCTTTAAAATCAATGTGATTGTATCCGGTATCGCCAGCAAAGTAAACCCGTTTTCCCTCTTTGAACTCGATGACACACCCCATCCAATGGGTGCTGTTTCGATCAAAAAGTCCTCGACCAGAAAAATGCTGAGCGGGAACCGAAGTGATGTGAATGTTTTCATACTCCAGACTCTCCCACCACGTTAACTCCCTAATATTGATGGAGGGGAAGCGTCGATGAAACCACTTTTTTACCCCTGTGGGCATGATCCATAACACATCAGGATGGTTCCGCTGAAGGTTTTTGACTGTATATCGATCAAGATGGTCATAGTGGTTATGACTGATAATGATTGCATCGAGGGGTTTAATATCATCTAGTTCAGGATGAGCGGGGTGACGTCTTTTAGGTCCAAGAAAAGGAAAGGGTGAACACCGCTCATTCCAGATTGGATCGACTAGAATACTCTTTCCATAGGCCTGCACCCAAAAAGTGGAGTGATTAATCCACGTAACTTGGGGTAAGTTTGGATCAACAGGTTCATGAGGATTGGGGTAGGTGAAGTCAGAAGGGAGAGGGACCACTTGTAGTCGCTCTTTGTAATAGCCAAAGCGCCAGAGAAGAAAATGGACAAAACCTTTGGCGACTTTACGTTGATGGGGGTTTTTGTATCTCATGCATCCATCGATATAACATGAAATCTAGATAGCTGCAAGCTGCGCTTTTTAAAAAAATAGGACTTCAAACCCTGATTGCTACCTAAACGGTAGCTAGTTGTTTGGGGATCTGGAAAACCACATCCTCCGTGGTAAAGATCACATCTTCGACAGCATCCACACCTAACTCAATGAGACGCTCAATACAAAGCTGCACAATGTCTTCAGGTGTTGAAGCTCCGGCGGTCAATCCAATCGTTTCTACCCCTTCCATCCAATCAGATTGAATCTCATCGGGTCCGTTAATCAGATAGGCCGGAATCCCCCGCGTTGTGGCTACCTCTCGGAGTCGATTGGAATTGGAACTTGTCGGGTCTCCGACAACAAGCACAAGGTGTGTTTGATCTGTAATTTCACGCAAAGCCATCTGTCTATTAGTAGTCGCATAACAAATGGATGCGCTAGGAAGTGTCTCGATCTGAGGATAACGGGCAATCAGTGCCTTAGTTACATCAGAGACATCGTCCAAACTAAGAGTCGTTTGCGTTACATAAAAAAGTTTGTCTTCCGTTGTAAAAGGGAGATTTTCAACATCAGAAACCGACTCAACAATTGTCGTCTGGTCGGGAGCCTCACCAGCCGTTCCAATGATCTCAACATGAGTGCGGTGTCCAATGAGGATAATGTGGTACCCTTTACCTGCAAAGCGTTTGGCAGCTGAGTGCACTTTAGTCACAAGACCACATGTGGCATCAATCTCAATCAATCCCCTACGCTTGGCTTCATCGCGGACAGAAGGCGGTACCCCGTGCGCTGAATAGATCAAACGCGAGCCGCTCGGTACATCAGCTAAATCTTCGATAAAGATGGCGCCTTTTTTACGTAAGCCCTCCACAACATGGCGATTGTGTACAATCTCATGCTTCACGTAAATAGGGGGCCCCCACTTTTCAAGCGCTTTTTCAACTATTTCAATGGCGCGCACAACACCCGCACAAAAACCACGAGGCTTAGAGAGAAGTAATTTCATGCAAGGGACCCTATCACTTTTGGATTAACAATTCAATTTCTTCTAAAATTCGATCCGCATAAGGTTGGTAATTACTTTGAAGATCCTCTACACTTAAGTGATAGACAACATCAGGCTTCACACCTAGATTCTCGATTGGGTTGCTATCGGCGCGCTCAGCGTGCGAGCCAGTTAGCACAAATCCTTTGATACCTGAGTGGTTGGGAAAAGAGGTACTCAAAACATACCCCCCGGCACCCGCTGTTCGAGTTCCCATCAAACGTGCGCGCTTGCTATCTTGAAGGATAGCAGGGAAAAAGTCGCCTCCGGAAAAATTCAAGCTATTTACAAGTAAAAGAATCGGTTTTTTATAGCGATAGCGCGGATGGGGTTTAATCATATCGACCCCAAAAAGATGTGTGGGCTCAGTGTACAGATTGCCTTGACTCCACTGATCAATTAAAAAATGGCAGAAACGGCGCATGAGATACACAAACTCATAGTTGACCGGATAGCCTCCTACCTCTTCTCCTAAAACAGAGCGCGCCGAAGAGTCATCTCTTACGTGCTCCAAATAGGGAAGTAAAAATAGAGCTGTGTGTACCTCTTCTTGAGTCAAAGAGATGCGGTGTTTGGGAGCCGAAATCGGTTTATCCGTTAAAGTAGAAGCAAGAGCATAAAGATAAAAAACCGAGCCTCCTGGGTTGTTGATCTGATCAATCACAAGGGCGTCTGTTCTTCTTTGAAAGTAGTTCATGATCTGTCCAAACTCTTCTAATTCCTCACTATCACCCATGTAATGAGGAAGACGAATATAGCCAATGCGCTTGCCTAATTCAGTCTCGAAAATATAGGCATCGAAAATCCAATCGGAACCTGTTTTCCAGAGTTTCCTACCTAAGGAGGGAAGGTAGCTTGAGCGTGCGCCCAATGTATGCGGACTCATCTGAGTATCCGTCCCTACATAGGAGCGATCCCAGCTATGGAATACCATGAACTTATCAAGGAATTGACTCGTTCTCAAAGTCGCTCGGAGATCGCCTTTTTCAATGGACAAAGGAGCTTCGCAGAAGGAGTTTAGCCCCAGCTTAGAAAAATCCCGAATCTTTTCGGGCACATAGTCCCATTCTAAAGTCGCTACAATCTCCTCTTGGGTATCCTTTTTTAGACCTGTAATTTCGATAGGTCCACGCGGAATATGATGCCCCATTGCCCCGTGTCGATGGGTAAGAGACATCTCAGCTAGCGCCTGATCGGTTTCCAGTGTGTTCATCCCATATTCATTGACTCTAAGCTCTTCAATCACCTCACCCACCGGTTCTCCACCAAAGGTGAGAATTTCGTCTCCCTCTTCAAAGGGAAAGTCATGGCAGAAAAACAGACTGTGGTCCACATCACAAACAAAATAGCGGTCTTCAGCCCCCTTTACAACAAAGGGAAGTGAGGCGCCTTCTGTGGAGTAAAAACGGACCCCAACATGGTAATCCCGAGTGGAGTTAAAAAAGTCACGGATCACCACTTGACACTCTTTTAAGCTGGGATTGGACAGCGATTGGATTCTGCTTTTTGCCTCTTCGATGGCCTCGTCTAAATCCCAATTGGCAAATTGTTTTTTCCACTTTGTTGGAGCATATTTTACATCAAAGACATTGCGAATAGTCTCTAAATCAGCAAGAACGCGCCTCTTAGTTAACGATTGAAAGTCCGAAGAAGCAAAGCATGGGCCCGTTAGCAAGATAAGCGCTAAAACAGTTGAAAAGGCACGTTGGATCCGCATCAGTTTACCTATAGAGTTAAAGATAAGATGAACAGGGTGCCTTAAGAATCTTTTAAATGTCAATTAGATAAACAAAATCAATGAGGTCTGAATAGTAAATTTTTTATTAGATCAAAAAATCCCGTGAAAAAATGAGGGAGATTTCATATGATGCTACACCATGCATTTTCTACTTATCGCTTGTGTGATTCTCTCGACCTTTTGCAATGGGTGTCATTCTCAACCATCAGCCACACCCCACACCCATTCCGGCAAGCAAACTCTTAGATTTAACTCACACAGTGAGCCCTCTTCACTTGACCCACGTCTTGTGCGTGACCTCCCCTCCATCACAACGAGTAAAATGCTATTCGATGGTCTCACACGTATGTATGAAACAGGACCTGAACTCTCTATTGCAAAGAGTGTAACCATTTCGGATGACGAAAAAACCTATACCTTCTCCTTAAAAGAAACTTTTTGGACCAACGGCAAGCCTGTTACTGCCTATGATTTTGAATACGCCTGGAAATCCATTTTAGACCCTAGATTTCCCGCTGAGTTTGCGCATCAACTCTTTTCTATTGAACAGGCAGCAGCGGCAAAAAAAGGAGAAGTCCCCATTGACTCTGTAGGTGTCACCGCTGTTGACGCGCAAACCCTTGTTGTGCACCTGCGTTACCCCAATCCCTACTTCCTGCAGATTACCGCTCTTCCGATTTGCTATCCTATCTGTCAATCTGTTGTGGAAGAGCAGCCAAACTGGGCAAGCGCACAAGCTGAAGCTTTTGTTAGCAATGGACCTTTTCAACTTGTTCACTGGAAACATGGAAGTGAACTTAGGGTTTGTAAAAACGCCAGCTACTGGGATCGGGAAGCGGTTCAACTCGACTCCATAGTTATGAGTCTTATCGAAGATGAACATACCGAGCTCAATATGTATGAAAATGGGGAGCTCGACTGGGCAGGATCACCCAATTCCAGCATCCCTCCAGAAGCGCTTCCCAGTTTAAAGCAATTTTGCCGCGACGAACTTTTCATCAAACCGATTGCAGGGACTTATTGCCTAAAATTCAACACGAAAGAGCCTCCCTTTCACAAT
Source organism: uncultured bacterium (assembly GCA_964350245.1). Classification (GTDB taxonomy): domain Bacteria; phylum Chlamydiota; class Chlamydiia; order Chlamydiales; family JAAKFR01; genus JAJACP01. The sequence goes on from CAYGJC010000005.1 coordinate 51,439, forward strand.
CCGAAAATCCGGCAAGCCTTCGCCTCATCCATCCACCGTCTCTCTTTGATAGAAAATGTTTTACAAGCCGAGCAGCAGATTGCAACGGCTCTTTTACCTCCATGCATGCGGCCGAAAGAACTCACAATCCCCTCTGTTTCTTTTCAGGATGGCGATCAAGCACACGCTCTCAATTTATTTGAAGAGGCCTTGGTTGAAGAGGGGTGGACGCGAGAAATGCTTCCCCCCATCACTCTCATGTTCAGCCGCAGCGAAAAGCATCAAAAAACGGCTCAAGCAATTCAACAGGCTTGGAATCAAGCATTTGGAATTAAAGTACAGCTTCAAAGCTATGAATGGAATACCTTTATTGACCGTTTGGCCAAACATCACTACCAGGTAGGAGGACGAGGATGGGTCAGTGATCTTCTTGATCCATTGGCCTTATTGGACTTGTATAAATTTACCAACGAATCCGAACTGGGAGGGAACAACGATACCCAATGGCAAGACTCTCATTTTGTTCAGCTTCTTGACGAGGCAATCGCCTCAGTTGATGTGGTCAAACGCAACCAATTGCTAGCCCAGGCGGAAGCCATCTTAATGCGAGACTTCCCTATTGCTCCTCTCTACCACTCCACAGCCTGCTATCTGAAAAAGCCTTATGTCAAGGAGGTCTACCTCTCCGAACTTTGTGATCTTGACTTTAAACATGCCTATATTGAACGGTAGGTGAAAAAGAAGGTCACGAAATGAAGTTAGCAAAAAAGAAATGTGTCGCCTGCGAGGCAGGTGTCCCCCCTCTTGAAGGGAAGGCATTGGAATCTTTTTCTAGTCAGCTCATGGGATGGCACCTGGTTCACGAGCACCATCTAGAAAAAGAGTTTCATTTCACCAATTTTACTGAGGCTTTGGCCTTTGCCAATGAGGTGGGGCGCGTTGCTGAGGAAGAGCAGCACCATCCTGATATCCATCTCTCCTGGGGAAAGGTCCGCATCGTTCTTTGGACGCACAAAATCAATGGATTGAGTGAAAACGACTTCATACTGGCTGCCAAGATAGATCTACTTAATAAAAAATAGGGCTGAGCAAGAAAAAAGCGATAAGACCGGCGATGTAGCCAACCAGGGCAATCCACGCAATTTTTTTCATGTACCAAATGAAGTCCACCTTCTCAATTCCCATAAAGGCCACCCCGGCCGCAGAACCGATAATCAAGATGCTACCTCCCGTTCCGGCTGCATAGGCAATCAACTGCCACAGTTGAGAATCAATCGGATAGACCTGCATATCATACATTCCCATTGTGGCCGCCACAAGTGGGACATTATCAACAACGCTCGAGATCAAACCTATGAGGACAGCCACATAATTTTGATTCGGGAGAGTCTGCTGCAGATAGACGGCTAACTCTTGCAAAATGCCTGCTGTTGCCAATGCGTCAATAGCCAGCAAAATTCCCAAAAAGAAGAGGATCCCTGAGGTGTCGATTTTCGTCAGAACATGAACGACACGCAGGTGCCACCTCCCCTCTCCATAACGGAAGTGGATGATGTCGGTGACAAGCCACAAAATTCCCAAGCCGATCAGAGCGCCCATGAAGGGGGGAAGCCCCAATGCAGCTTTCCAAATCGGAATCATAAGCAGAGCCGCGATCCCCATAAAAAGAACACGCCTAGCCCCCGGCTGCATCTGCAGGGTGAAGGTGCTTTGAACCGGCTCATTGTCTCCCTTAATAAGAAACGTGGCAATCAACCCGGAAACCGCACAACAAACAACAGAGGGAATAAAAAGAACCTTAATCGTCTGCCAGGTGGTGATCTTATCATTAATCCAGAGCATGGTCGTGGTCACATCCCCAATCGGAGTCCAAGCGCCACCTGCATTGACCGCAATCACAATGATCGAGCCCAGCATCCACCGGTCTTTGGGGTTTTTCACCATTTTTTTCAAAAGGGAGGCCATCACAATCATAGAGGTGAGATTGTCCAAACTCGCCGACATGAAAAAAGAGACTCCAATCAAAAACCAGAGCATTCTACGCTTAGAAGAGGTATAGAGAATGTCTGTGATCAACTTAAAGCCGTGATGCGAGTCGATTAGCTCGACGATGATCATGGCCGCAAGAAGGAAAAAGATAATTTGAGCCACATCTGAGACATGCTCAGCCATCATACCGGTAGAAATGCCTGTTTGCGTATCAGCGAAATAAAGAATCCAACACACAACCCCCATAACAAGAGCTACCGCCGCTTTGTTGACATGCAAGAAATTTTCAAAAATAATGGCTAGATAACCAAGAGAGAAGAAGATGAGAAGTTCAAGATGAAGCATGCGATCCAAAAGGTTTTGCATCATCTTAGACGATTGAACAATTTTGAGGAAACTGAACGTTTACATTGACAAGCGTCCGAATGATAGTGGAAAATGAGGGCACTTGGTCTGAATAAAATGCCCAATCAACTATCGCGATCAAAACGTTTTAAATCCTTTATCCCTAAGTCAGTTCAGTGTCTTAGAGAGGGCTACACGCTACCAGGGCTGCGTAAAGACCTGATCGCGGGAATCTCAGTAGCTGTGATCGCCTTTCCCATCGCCTTAGCCGTCGCTATTGGTGCAGATATTCCACCTGAGCGTGGTCTATTTACGGCTATTGTAGCCGGATTTTTGATTTCTCTGCTTGGAGGGAGTCGCGTTCAAGTCGGTGGACCGAGTAGCACGTTTATCGTGATTCTCTATGGGATCATGCTCCGCCACGGCTTTGAAGGGATGCTTCTCGCCACCATGATGGCGGGAGTCATTCTGATCTTTTTTGGTTTTGCCGGGCTAGGCACCTACATCAAATACATTCCTTATCCCGTTGTCACCGGTTTAACAACAGGGATTGCAGTCGTGATCTTCTCTTCACAGATCAAGGAATTTCTTGGCCTACACATGGGAAATGTCCCTATTGATTTTGTAGGAAAATGGCAGTCGTATTGGGAACACCTAGGCTCATGGGATCCTAAAGCATTCGCGCTTGGAATGGGAACATTGGCTATTATTGTCTATTTTCGCAGATTCAAGCCTCGTCTTCCAGGGGTGCTCATTGCACTTGTCGCAGTGGGGTTGATCACGTGGCTCTTCCAGATCGATGTACCGACGATAGGCAGCCGCTACGGCTCTTTACCTCGCACCCTTCCAACACCTAGTTTTCCTGCTTTTGAATTTGGGCGGATGCTCAATTTGGTTCCCGACGCTTTAACCATTGCTCTTTTGGCCGGAATGGAATCGCTGCTAGCAGCGGTCGTCTCCGAAGGGATGACAGGATGGCGCCACCAGTCTAACTGCGAGCTTGTCGCTCAGGGAATAGCAAACATTGGTTCCGCACTTTTTGGCGGAATGCCAGCCACAGGCTCCTTGTCACGCACAGCTGCAAACATCAAATCGGGCGCCTCAACTCCTGTTGCCGGCATGGTGCACGCGGCTTTTATTTTTCTGATCATGTTTCTGTTCGCCCCTCTTGCAATGAAGTTACCTCTTTCTGCCCTTGCAGCAGTGCTTCTGATCATCGCGTGGAACATGAGCGAAATTCACCACTTTCTTCACCTCTTCACCGCTCCAAAAAAAGATGTGGTGGTGCTCATCACCGTCTTTATTCTCACCGTTTTGATTAACATCACTGCAGCTGTTCAGGTCGGCATGATTTTAGCTGCTTTTCTTTTTATGAAGCAGATGAGCGATCTTTCAGACGTAGTAGCGACAACGCAGTACTTTGAGGAAAATGGCGAGGATGTTGAAAGGGCCTACCGTGACCCTGATTCTATTAGCCGAAAAGAAGTCCCGGAAGGAGTGGAAGTTTATGAGATCAATGGTCCCTTCTTTTTTGGGGTGGCCGACAGATTAAAAAATGTCTTCAATGAACTTTCGCGTCCACCCAAAATCTTTATCCTACGGATGCGGCGCGTGCCCACAATTGATGCCTCGGGCATGCACGCACTGGAAGAGTTTTTCACTGAGTGCAGGCGTCAGGGAACTCTACTCCTTTTGGCGGGTGTCAAGAAAGGACCTTTGCGCGATTTGAGACGTTATCATCTCGATGAGCTCATTGGCGAAGACCATATTTTCTCCCACATCAACTCTGCACTTGAGTTTTCTAGAGAATTACTGAGGGTAGAGAAATTCAAAAAAGCGATGCGTTAATGCAAGCTAATACCACTAGCTGCAACTATACGGCTGCTAAGCGAGTATATTTACTAACTAATAGATCTTCGAGATCATGCTGAGATAAACGGCCTGCTTGTCGAGACAAAACCCGAAGCCGGTCGACAAAAGATCCCTATAAAAGATTAAAGACTTTTGCAGTCAGATACTTAGATAAAGGGGCCGGGTGTATAACAACCACAGATTTTAGGTTCAAGGGACCTATCCACAGATGTATGCGTTTTAACAATGACCTTATTAGGCTTCTCGACAACAGCTTTAATATACTGTTGCTTCCAGCCGATTCTGGGTTCTACAGAAACATTGACTTTACTTTGCGCACATAGTGCTTTCCATAATGATTTTTCTGCACTCACAGCACGCCATCTTCGAGAAACACACGCTTGTTTACCCAAATCAGAAGCCGTTACACAAGAAAAAATCCGAACCAACAGTTCATCTGAAAGCTCAGGGAATGGATTAGAAGCCATATTCCTCATCTCCCTCTCAGGTGTAACTTTTTGCGATTCATGTTCAGATGAACCCAATGCCTGTACAGCGCTACTAGGACTTACACTCATATTGACCTCCTTTCTGCTTTTACAAGATGACAAAAGATTATACCATTTTAGACGGCTCCATGTGCAAATCAAACTCCTCTTCGGTCATAAACCCAAGCTCTATTGCCGCCTCTTTGAGAGTGATGTGCTTGTGATAGGCGTGATGGGCCACCTGAGCCGCCTTATCATAACCAATCACTGGACTCAATGCTGTGACCAGCATTAAGGAACGGTCTAAAAGTGCTTTGATGTGCCGCTCATTGGCCTTTAACCCCTGAACAAAATAGTCGTCAAACGTACGCATCCCGTCAGAAAGCAAAACCAGAGAATCGAGAAAATTGTGGATCATCATGGGCTTAAACACGTTCAGCTCGAAATTTCCCCTTGATCCGGCCACACTAAGCGCTTGATCATTGCCCATCACATGTACGCAGATCATGGTCAGTGCCTCACATTGAGTTGGATTGACTTTGCCGGGCATAATCGATGAGCCGGGTTCGTTTTCAGGAATGATCAGCTCGCCCAAACCGCAACGTGGCCCCGAGCCGAGCCAACTCAAGTCGGTAGCGATTTTGATCAATGAGCACGCAAGAGTCTTTAAAGCGGCATGAGCAAAAACAAGGGCATCGTGGGCTGCAATTGAAGCAAATTTATTGGACGCAGATACAAAGGGAAGAGCGGTCAGCTCGGCAATCTTTGCACAAACCCGCACCCCAAATTCTGGGTGTGTATTGATCCCTGTCCCCACAGCCGTCCCCCCAATCGCCAGCTCATAGAGCCTGGGAAGCGTGCTTTCAATCCGCTCGATATCCTGATCGAGCTGCTCTACATAGCCGGAAAACTCTTGACCCAGAGTGAGAGGCACCGCATCCATCAGGTGGGTACGCCCAATTTTGACGATTTCACTGAAAGCAATTGCCTTTTCATGAAGCGAGGCACGCAGTTTATGCACCATGGGCAGTAAACGATTCCGAAGACTTTCAGCTGCTGCCATGTACATAGCAGTGGGAAAGGTGTCATTGGAGGATTGAGAGAGATTGACATGATCGTTTGGATGGATCGGATTCTTACTACCAAGCACCCCTCCTGCCATTTCAATCGCTTGATTGGCAATCACTTCATTGACATTCATGTTGGTCTGTGTCCCACTTCCTGTTTGCCAAATACTCAGTGGAAAATGCTCTTTTAACTCTCCATCCGCAACTTTCCGAGCTGCCTGAATGATCAAACGGGCTTTATCCTCAGAAAGAAGTCCTAACTCGCAATTGATCCGAGCAGCCGCCTCTTTGATGATCCCGTAAGCGCGAATCACGGGTTGCGGAATTTGATCATGACCGATGTTAAAGTGCTTCAAGGAGCGTGCCGTCTGGGCGCCATAGTAAGCCCCAGCCGGAACTTCAATCTCCCCCAGGCTATCTGATTCAATACGACTATTCATACCTCATTCATACCATGGTCTCATTCAAAGGGAAAGAAGGATTTTGCCTTGACTGGGCAGAGGCCGAACCGTAAACTTCGGTCCATGTTTAAGCAGCCCCTTTCTAAGATCGCCCTGGTCCTGCTCTGCTTTTGTATTTTATTTACTACTTGGGAGTGCTGCGCGCGTGCGCTTCCACATCTTTCCTTCATTCTCCCGCCTCCAACTGAAATCTTACGCACCCTATGGGAGCTACGCACACGGTTCTACTTTCATACACTATGTACTCTCAAAGAAATGCTGGGAGGCTTTCTTCTCGCGCTTCTAGTCGCTTTTCCCCTAGCTTGGACGATGATGCGTTACCAAAGCTCACGCACCATTTTGCAACCTCTTTTCATCGTGACCCAATGCCTCCCCATGTTTACTCTTGCTCCGATTATGGTGATTTGGTTTGGTTGGAGCTATACCGCTATCGCGATTCCCACCGCGTTGATGATCTTCTTTCCTCTCACATTAAATATCTACCAAGGGCTTCGCTCAACCCCCCAAGACCTACTAGAATTTTTTCAAGCAAACCAAGCAAATGCTTGGCAAACGTTTTTTAAGCTCCGCCTCCCCTCCGCTGTTCCCCACATCTTTGCCGGGTTTCGGATCTCAGCCGGCATAGCCGGTGTGGGCGCTGTTGCCGGGGAATGGGCCGGCGCTCAAAATGGACTGGGCATGCTCATGCTTGAAAGCCGGCGTAATACGGATCTTGAAATTACCTTTGGCGCTCTTTTCTGCTTAACCATCATTAGTACAATACTTTATGGATTGATTCTCTTTTGTGAAAAGATCGCCCTTCCTCCAAGGGTACTGCTTTTACGCCGCAAATTTGCAACCAAAAACGCCCTACTCCCCACAAAACAACGTCGCAGATCAGGTTTGGTTATTCCCTTCTTTATGGTGGCTTTTCTTCTTCTGGGGCTTGTCGGTTGCCAACAAAAAAATAAAGGCTGCACCCGCCTCTTACTCGATTGGCTCCCTAATCCCAATCACATTCCCCTCTATGTGGGTATTGAAAAAGGGTTCTTTCGAAATGCGGGGATCGATCTCGATATCTTAAAAATGCATGACAGTGGAGGAGGCATTTCTTACCTAACCTCCCGTCAGGCTGATCTACTTGTAAACCACATGCCCGGAACTCTGAAGGCCTGTTCAAACGGCGCGCCACTCAAAATCGTGGGGCTTTTAATCAAAGAGCCTCTTTCCGGCTTTATTTATCGGAGCGACCCAGCTATTGAAACGACCCAAGACCTCTCTGGCTCTACACTAGGCTATTGCCTCGGTGGTCCCGATACTGCTTTTCTTGATTTTTTACTCGAAAAGGGAAAGATCGAACCTAAAGAGCGTAAAAACATCAGCGTCGACTTAATTTCCGCAATGGGAACCCAGAATGTCGACTTTATTTTTGGAGGCTTTTGGAACATTGAACCGGCCCAGCTTCGCTCCCTTGGAATGGAGACAAACCATTTTCCCATTCAAGAGTTTGGTGTACCTAACTACTATGAAATGATTATCTTAGCACATGCTAACTCCAAAGAGAGCACTCCTCAATTTGCCTCTGACTTCCAAGTTGCATTACAAAAAAGCATCGACTACTGCTGCGCAAACCCAGACGAGGCTTTCCAAATTTACCGACACTACAATCCTGATCGACGAGAAAAGACCTTCGCATGGGAAGAGCAAGCATGGAAATTGACCTGTCCTACTCTGGCAAAGAGTCAACAGGTGGACCTACATGAACTCCACACCTTTTATCACTGGCTCTGCTCGCAAGAAATTGTGACCAAACCTTTAAACCTTAACTCGCTTATCTCCTATGAATGAAGAAATTACGATCCTTCTGATTGAAGATGATCAAGGGGATCTGCAGTTCATTCAAAAAGCTTTTGAACATTTACAAGAGCGAGGCATCACGTTTCACGTCACCATTGTGCGCACGCTTCGTGAAGCTCAGGGAGAAATAGCTACAAACACTCCCTTTGATCTAGTGATCACTAATCTTTATCTAGAAGACTGTCAAGGAGTTGAAATTATCCGTGCGCTGCGCAAAAGCATGATGGATATCCCCTTGATCGCAACAGCTGGCTACACTGATGAAAAGACGATCCAGCAGATTATCCGCTTGGGAGCGCAAGATTACCTGCCTCAACACGAGCTAGATCCGGCTCACTTACATAAGGCAATCTTGAGCGCAATTGAACGGAACTACTTGGAACAAAGTCTGCGCGCCCTCTCCTTTACAGATGAGATGACAGGGCTGTACAACCGGCGGGGCTTTTATACCCTGTTAGAGCAGCAGCACGCACTGTCTATCCGTAACGGTCAGGGCTTTTATCTTTTTGTTGCAGACCTAGATGACCTAAAAGCAATTAATGATACACATGGCCATCCTATAGGCGACCGCGCTCTTATGGACATGGCCGACTGCTTATACCTTGCCTTTAGGCATCACGATATTCTAGCACGCATCGGCGGAGACGAGTTTGCCATTGTGGCCATTAACGCCTCTATCGAGAGTAAAGAGAGTCTTGAACAGAGTATCCAGGAACACATTGCCCATTTCAACACTAAAACCTCAGAACCCTACCAACTAAGCCTCAGTGTTGGGGCCGCATACTTTGATGGCAAAGCGCCTGTTTCAATAGAGGAGCTCATCCATGAAGCTGATCAAAATCTCTACCAAGCCAAAAGAAAAAGATCTACCCGATCAGGAAATATCTCTAGATAGTAAGTGTGAGAGTCGAACCAAGACATCCCGCAACACTTCTAGTGGCTTTTGGCCTCCATCTACGCGGGAAATCAAGTGGGCAGGATAAAATTCAAAAATTTTCTGAGTCTCTTCTCGATAGACCTCTAGCCTTTTCTTAAGCACACCCACATCCACATCATCCAGCCTTCCTTCTATACGGGAGCGTCGTTGCATGCGGAGTAAAAGCTCCTTGGTGTTCGAGACATCTAAAACAATAATGTGCCGTACATGGACAAAGTCCTGGAGCATCTGAGCTTGGCCCAAAGTCCGCGGCAAGCCATCCAACAAAAGATCCTGGGCCTCGGGGTAATAAGAGTTGGTTGCAATGAGCCCCTGCACATAGTATTTCCAAATCTCAATTGTGGCCTCATCAGGAAGAAGAGCCCCTCTACTTGCATACGAGTAATAGAGCTTTCCAGCAGGAGAATTTAAGGGCAAACTCCTGAAGATATCCCCGGAGGAGAGGTGAAACTGCGCTCCGGAACTGGTTAAAAATTTCCCGAGCGTTCCCTTTCCGGCCCCTGGAGGTCCAAACAACAAGATAGCCGGAAATTTTCCTTTATATGGCTCAATAAAACGGCTCATACTTTTATTTTATTGAATTTACTCGACCATTTAAAGTACAATCTTCATATTATGGGTAATTTTTTTGGTATTACACTCACTCTGTTTTTTGTGATCGATGCGCTAGGAAATATTCCTACATATCTATCTCTGCTTAAGCCTTTTAATAAAAAAGAGCAGCGAAAAACCGCTATTCGAGAACTCATCATCGCTCTCGGAATTATGATTATGTTCCACTACTTGGGACAGATTTTACTCACTCTTTTAGGCGTTTCTCATACTACAGTCCGGATCGCAGGAGGTATCATACTCTTTCTCATTGCGATACGTCTCATCTTTTCCAATGATGACGAAAAACCGAGATGGGGTGAACAAAAGCCCTTGATTGTGCCTATTGCCACCCCAATTATTGCAGGACCCTCTGTTCTCTCTGTGATCATGATCTTTGCTCAGGATGAAACCTCCGACCTTCTGATTCTTGGAGCCATTTTCCTTGCGTGGTTTTTCTCTAGCCTCCTATTTCTCTTCGCTAAACCTATCCATAAACTATTAACTGACAAGGGATTGATGGCCTGCCAACGTCTTATGGGTTTAATCGTGGGGATCATTGCGGTTCAACTCTTTTTAGAAGGGGTTGGGGGGATGATCACATGATCAATGACTTGTTTCATATGACGTTTCTTTTTCTGATTGTCATGGACCCATTGGGTAACGTTCCGATTTTTGTCGGTGTTTTACGCCATCATGAACCAAAAAAGCAGAGAGAAATTATCCTGCGTGAATTATTGATTGCCCTTGGGATTATGGTGATCTTTCTTTTTTGCGGTCAGGGATTTTTTAGACTTTTGCATGTCTCTGAATCCTCTGTGCAAATTGCGGGAGGTATCATTCTCTTTATCATCGCTATTCGGATGATCTTTGCGACTCCCTCAGGAGAAAAAACAACTCGAGTTCCTAAAGATCCTTTGATTGTCCCCCTCGCTGTTCCTGCTGTTGCCGGACCTGCTATCTTAGCTACTATGACCCTCTATGGGGGATCCGGAGCCAGTAAGTTGCTTGTTCTTACAGCAGTTGCCATTGCTTGGCTTTGCTTGCTGCCTATACTTCTTTTTTCTCCTTCTCTTAAAAAGCTTCTTGGCGAAAACGGACTGACCGCAGTTGAGCGTCTATTCGGATACTTGGTTGTTCTTGTTTCTGCGCAAATGGCTTTCAACGGGTTGAAAACAGCGTTCGGATGAGTTCATGCTCAACATTTGTCTGATCATTACCTACGATGGAACGCCTTTTTGGGGGTGGCAAAAAACAGGGAACGGCTACTCTGTTGAAGAGGTTCTCCAACGCGTATTAGAACAGCTACTCCAAGAGCCGATCCAACTCCAAGCTGCAAGCCGGACAGACCGTGGGGTGCATGCTCAAGGACAGGTCGTAAATTTTTTTACTCACAAAAATCCCCCGAAGAAAATCAGTTTGAATCGTTTACTTCCAAACACCATCAAAGTGTTAGAAGTGAAGGTGATGCATCATGATTTTCACCCTTCTTTGGATGCCAAGGCAAAGCTTTATACCTATGCGCTTTGCTGGGGAGAGCTTCAGCTCCCTATCCACCGTCTTTACGCATGGCATGTCCCTTACTCCCTAGATATTGGAGAGATGGAGCGAGCTGCTTGCCATTTCATTGGAGAGCATGATTTTTCTGCTTTTTGCAAGAGCCACCCAAGTGTTCAGTATGCTCATACGCGGAGAAAAATCGACTCAATTGAAATGGAGAAGCAAGAGCCAAATCAGCTCAAAATCGCGATCTGCGGCAACCGTTTCCTCTACAAAATGGTACGTACAGTGGTGGGAACCCTTGTTCTTGTGGGACGTGGAAAGCTCAAAAGCGGAGAGATTCCAAAGATCATCGCCTCACAAGCCCGCGCAAAGGCAGGGCAGACAGCACCTGCTCATGGACTCACTTTACAGGAGATTTATTTCTAAGATTAGATTAGAATAAGCCTTATGATTGGAAGAAATGATCCGTGTTGGTGTGGATCGGGGAAAAAATGGAAGAAGTGTCACTATCCCAGTGAGCCTCCTGTCTCTGAAAAAGAGCGGTTGGTTAACACCTATCTGAAACAGTATCAAATTATTTTGAAGACCCCTGAGCAGATCAAGGGCATCAAGCGCGCCTGCCACTTGGCAGCCTCGATCCTGGATGCAACCTGTAAAAAAGCTCAGGCAGGTGTGACAACCAATGAACTAGACGCCTTTGCTGTGCAGCTTCACAAGGAAGCAGGTGCACAAGCTGCTCCCTACCACTATGGCCACCCTCCATTTCCGAAGAGCATTTGCACCTCCCTCAATGAAGTCATCTGCCATGGAATACCCGATGATGTGCCCTTGAAGGAAGGAGATATCATGAATATCGATGTCTCCGTGATTTTAGACGGCTATTACGGCGATTGCAGCCGGATGGTTAAAATTGGAAATGTCACTGAAGAGAGACAGCTAGTCTACGAAGTCTCTTCTGAGTGTTTGGCTCGCTCAATTGCAATCTTAAAACCAGGCGTTTTGCTACACGAAATTGGAGATGTCATTGAAGACTATGCCGCCTCTCGAGGCTGCTCAGTAGTCAATCAATTTGTGGGGCATGGCGTGGGCCTACAGTTTCACGAGCCGCCTCAAGTCCCACATCACCGGAACCACCTTAAAATTCCTCTAGCGGCCGGCATGACTTTTACAATTGAACCGATGATCAATGCAGGTGTGCGCGAGGCTGTGATAGATCCAATTACTCAGTGGATTGCGACTACAAGAGATGGGAAAGCAAGTGCGCAGTGGGAACACACTGTGTTAATCACTGAGACAGGACATGAGATACTAACTCTTCCAACATAGTTCTCTCTTCCTCTAAAGAACGCACTTCATCCACCAAATCATTCAATGCAGTTTCATAACACTTCTCCCCATCTCTTTCAGGAGAGAGTGCGCGCAGCTCTTGCTCATGCTTTAGAGCAAGCAGTTTGCTTTCTGTAGCAAACAAGTCTTTGCGCGTTTGAGATAAGATGTGGCTTTTCTCGTCAAATTGCATCCGAAGCTGTTTGAGCATCCCCTCTAACTTGCGCTGATCGGCGGAGGGAGGTTGCGACGCTTCTTCTTGTTCCACTTTTAGCTGCGCTTGTTTCTCTTGCAAAACACGTTCTTGCGTGGCTTTTAGTTGCGCAAGCTCCTCTTGCAAGACATTTTCTTGTGTGGCCTTTAGTTGGGTAAGCTCTTCTTGCAAGATATTTTCTTGCTTTGCTTTCAGTTGTGCAAGCTTCTCTTGGAAGGCACTCTCTTGCGAAGCTTTTAGTTGTGCAAGCTCCTGTTGGAAAGCACTCTCTTGTGCAGCTTCTAATTGTGCGAGCTTCTCTTGCAAGACATGTTCCTGCTTTGCTTTCAGTTGTGTAAGCTCCTCTTGAATAGCTGCTTTCTGGCTTTCCAGCTCTTTTTTTGCTGCTGCTTCTTGAACCTCTTTTAAATGCTCCAGCTCCTCTTGAATAGCCACTCTTTGCTCCTCGCCGCGCTGCTGCCCTTTTTTGGCTTCTGCAACAAAGTAGGCTTTCTGTGATGTGAGCAACTCGATTTCAGATTGAATCAACTCAATCCGCTTCTGGGTCTGTTCCTTTTCGATGACCCTTTGCTCGGCCTCTTCTTTCAGTTGCTCAATCTCCTCTTCCAAACTTTTTTGCAAAGTCTTCCACTCAGCGGTGCAGTGTTGCCACTCCAGTTGAGACTGATTGAGCTCACTCGCTTGCTTGCGACTGGTTTCGATCACCTTTTTCATGCCTGTATCGATCTCTTCAACCGCAAGCAGAAGGATAAAAAAATCGATCGCCAAAGAAAAAACAAGACCCATTTGCCAAAACCGCTGATCAACGGGGATCTCTCGATAGAGACCGAGTACCAAAAGGGCCAGTCCTAAAAAACAACCTCCTAAGCCAACAGATTTCCACCTCAGGCAGATCAAGCCTCCAATCAACGCAAAAAAAGGAAGATAGGCAGAAAAGACCGAAGGGGAGAAAAAACTGACCCCAATGGTAAATAAGAGAAGGATGGACGGAATCGATCCCCAAAAAAAAGTACGCCCACAAACGCTCTCAGGAACTATCTTGGAAAGGATTTTTATGAGAGAAAAAGGGGCTTTTGTTTGCGTGGAAGTTGAGATGGTCATAACAAGCTCTTAAACATCGAAGAGTCAATATTGTATACTAATCAATCCCTCTGTCAATTAGAAATTCCATCTTCATTATGTTCAATAAAGCCTTGGGCGTTTTCGAGGAGATAGGAAGCGAGAATGGGATCTCCTTCGTAGCTCATTTCAACGGACATTTTTCCATCAGCTGAGGGTTGTCCACACGTGATGACAATACAACACGCTTGATCCTCTTTCAGAATTTTTTGTTTGCTCACGCGCAGTCCCTGGTTCTTTTTTTTAGATCCCTCAGGCATATACTTCTTATCATTAGCGCGCAGATCACAGCAAGTTGCAATATACGCAATAAACTCATGTCATAGGGCAAGAAAAAATATTTGTCAAAGCTACAATGTTGCGCTAACGTGAAGTCATGGAAATTGTCGAGACTTTAGAGAAGTGGGCGCAGGTCAATTCTCATTCTTTAAACAGCGCTGGACTCGAAAAGATGGTCCAACTTGCTAAGCAGGCCTGTACGTCTCTTCGACCCGACGAAATGAGGCATTATCCCTTCGGACTTTCAATAAAAAAAAGAAAAAACGCCCCCCTCCAGATTTTTCTCGGAGGACATCTCGATACGGTTTTTTCCACTGAACACCCCTTTCAAACCGTGAAGCGATTAGACCCAGACAGACTACAGGGGCCCGGCGTAACCGATATGAAAGGAGGCATCTTGGTAATGCTTCTAGCTCTGAAAGAATTTGAAGCCTCTGCTTATGCTGAGCGAGTGGGATGGGAGATTTTTCTCAATCTAGACGAGGAGCTCGGTTCCCCTCAATCTGCTTTCTACCACCAAAAACACGCTCATCAATTTCACTACGCTCTTATTTTTGAACCCACCCTGCCCAATGGCTCATTTGTGAGCGCTCGCAAATCTTCTTCCACCTATTCGGTTGTGAGCCATGGAGTCTCCGCACACGCCGGAAGAGATCCCGAAAAGGGGAAAAATGCAATCTATCCCTTAAGCAGATTCCTCGCCCAGGTAGAGAAACTACATACTTCTGAGACATGCATAAATGCAGGTCTCATCAAAGGAGGCACAGCCTTTAATGTCGTTCCTGATTACGCTGAGGCGACGCTTAATATTCGCTCATACGAGGAGATGGAACCGGCGCTGAAAAAACTCGCTGACGATGAGGGAGTCGAACTCAACCGTATTACCTACCGCCCTGCCAAACCCTTTAATGCACAAACTCAGCAACTCTTTTCCCTACTCAAAGAGTGTGGTGAAATGCTTGGACAAAGCGTGCAATGGGAGGAGACGGGAGGTGTTTGTGACGGCAATACTTTCGGAGCGGCAGGAATCCCCACAATTGACACAATGGGTGTTGAGGGAGACGGGATCCATACTAGTCAAGAATATGTCTATCTACCTAGTATTACAAAAAAGGCTCAATTAACAGCTCGCCTACTTGAAGAGCTTGCCAAAAGAGAAACGCTATGACCGATCTCACCGCTGATGCGCTGCGGCGCGACCCTGATTTTTACACGTCTGTACAGAAAATCCTTGACACTGTTGAGAGACACAGCAGTAAAATTGAGGGTATCCGTCCCCCGAATCCAGTGCTCACACAAACATACGAAGAGACGCTAGAGACTTTCAATGGCTACCGAGGCAATCCTCTTTTTTACCCCTACTTAGGTAGCGGTCTGGGAAAAGGCACTCTTGTCGAACTGGCTGATGGAAGTGTAAAACACGACTTTATCAGCGGCATTGGCGTGCATTTTGGACACTCCCACCCAACCGTTCTCGCAGCAATGCTGCAAGGAGCTGTCGAAGATATCGCCATGCAAGGACACTTGCAGCAAAACCGCATCTCCTTTGAGCTAACTGAACTCCTTTTAAAATTCACCCATATGGATCATGGCATCCTCTGCAACTCAGGTGCAATGGCTAATGAGAATGCCCTTAAAATCATCCTGCAGAAAAAAGCGCCCGCACACCGTATTCTGGCTTTTGATCGCTGTTTCATGGGACGCACCCTTGCTCTTGCGCAAATCACGGATAAAGCGGCTTTTCGGCAGGGTCTCCCCCACATCCTTCATGTCGATTACGTTCCTTTTTACGACTGGCGCGACCCTGCCGGTAGCACCCAGAAAGCCCTAGAAGCTCTTGCCAAGCTCCTGAAGCGTCATCCTGAAAAATATGCGTGCATGTGCTTTGAGCTCATCCAAGGAGAAGGCGGGTGTAACCCAGGGGAAAAGGCATTTTTTGTCGCACTGATGCAAACGCTCAAAGAACACTCTATTGCCGTGATGGTTGATGAGGTTCAAACATTTGGTCGAACTGATTGCCTACTTGCCTACCAGAGCTTTGGTCTGGAAGAGTTTGTCGACGTGGTCACAGTGGGCAAACTGATGCACACCTGTGCCACTCTTTTTACTTCTGAGTTTTGTCCTCTCCCAGGCTTGATTGCACAAACCTACACGGCAGCTAGTTCCTCCATGTACGTCGCAAAGGCAATCCTACACTCTTTGGTGAACGATGGCTATCTGGGCAGCAATGGAAAAAACATGCAGATTCGTCAGCATTTTGTCGACCATCTTGAGAAAATTGCCCAAAAATACCCCGACCACTTTGAAGGGCCCTTTGGGCACGGCCTTATGATTGCAGCAACCCCTTTTAAAGGGGATAGAGAACGTGTAATCCATTTTGTCCATGCTCTATTTAAAGCAGGCGTCATTGCCTTCATTGCTGGAAATGAGCCAACGCGTATCCGCTTTTTAGTTCCTGCAGGAGGCGTTACAATGGAAGCCATCGACCAGGTTTCTGTTATCTTAGAAGAGGTGTTGGTTGAATGCCTGAGCCCATAGCGATCATAAGACCTGCACACATCGATGACCTCAAACACTTTTATGCTTTTGCAATGGAGGCAGGCCCTGGAATCACTAGCTTGCCTAGGAGTGAGAAACATCTCGAACAGCTCCTCCTAAATCCTAAGGAAAAAGGAAGTTTTCTCTTTTGCCTTGAGTGGGATGGAAATGTGATTGGCACAACCGGGTTGGTCACACATGTCGGTGTTGAAAACCCCTTTTTTGCCTACCACAAAAAATTCGAATCCTTTCGCTCTGCTTCACTCCAAATCGACCGAGATGTTCCTGTTTTACATTTTATCGAAGCGCACAAAAAACCCACTGAGATCGGAACCTTATATCTAAAAAAAGCATTCCGAAAACACGGTTTTGGTCCTCTGCTCTCTTATGCCCGCTTTTTATATATTGCTCTTTACAGAGACCTTTTTGCTTCCTCGGTGATTGCCGAAATACGTGGTTTCAACAACAAGGGTGTCTCTCCCTTTTGGGGGGCGATTGGCCGCCCTTTTTTCAACCTTCCCTTTTCCGAGGCTGATCATTTACGGATTCTCAATCCAGAGGCGATTCAAGAGCTCTTTCCACGGCATCCCATTTACACCATTTTGCTTGCGCAAGAGGCGCAAGAAGCGATGGGTAATCCGCATCCCTTTACGGTCCCTGCAAAAAAAATGTTAGAAAAACAGGGGTTTCGTACGAGCGATTACCTCGATATCTTTGATGGGGGACCTCACCTCTATGCTCCCACAGATGAGATCCACGCAGTGACCACAAGCCAAAGAGCGCAGATTTCTACTTTATCTCAAGCGCTTGTAGATGGCGAAAAAGCCATTGTTGCCACGACCACAAACCCATTTTACGCCTGCGCCACCTCTATTTTAATCGAAGAAGGGCGCGTGACCCTTTCCCAAGAGGCAGGAAAAGCTTTAAATGTAGAAGTTGGAGAAGAAATCATTTTTTACAGGTTTGCCTCATGAGAGAGTCGCATTTTATTTCGGGAAGCTGGGTTGAAGGATTTGGAGAGCCCTTCCGTTCCCTTAACCCCGCCACCCAATCGACTCTTTGGGAGGGACGCCAAGCGACTCCCGATGAGGTTCACGAAGCTGTTTCTGCTGCACGAGAGGCCTTTCCTAAGTGGAGCGCGCTTAACTTTGAAAAGCGCCTCTCTTTTCTCAAAGAGTATGAAAAAACTCTCAAAGAAAATAACTCTCAACTCGTAGAGGCAATCTGCCAAGAGACAGGGAAGCCCAAGTGGGAATCGACCCAGGAGGTCAATGCCATGATCGGCAAGATCGACGTTTCAGTCGAAGCTTACCGAGAAAGATGTCCCGATAAAGCAGTGACCTCGACGCTCCACACGAGACACAAACCCCATGGAGTTGCAGCTGTTTTAGGTCCTTTCAACTTCCCTGCCCACCTTCCCAATGGACATATCGTGCCTGCCCTTCTAGCGGGTAACACCGTCGTTTTTAAAAGTAGCGACTACACACCTCTTGTCGCAGAAACCATGATGCGCTGCCTCTCTTCACTTCCTAGGGGAGTGATCAATCTAGTTCAAGGAAAAGAAACAACGGGTCACTCTTTGGCAATTCACCCTCAAATTGATGCTCTTTTTTTTACCGGAAGCCACAAAACGGGGGCTCTACTGCTGGATGCATTCCGTCACCATCCTGAGAAAATCCTCGCTCTTGAAATGGGAGGGAATACGCCTCTGATCGTCACCGAAACAAATGATTTAGAAGGAGCCGCCTACTTGACCATTCAGTCAGCCTATCTCACAGCCGGACAACGGTGCTCGTGTGCGCGGCGATTGATCGTCCCCACCGGCAAAGAGGGGGATGAATTTCTCAAGATTCTCACACATATGGTAGCCTCTATCCAAGTAGGGCCCTACACCGATCAACCCGAACCATTTATGGGCCCACTCATTGATCTAGGCATCACAGAAAAGCTTCTCAACGCACAAGCGACCTATGGAGCCGAAGGTGGAGACTGTCTTGTTGAGATGACTCCCCTCAAAGCGGAACTCCCCTTCTTAACTCCCGGTCTAATGGATGTGACAGAGGTACACCACATCGTTGATGAAGAGCTTTTTGGCCCCTTCCTCAAAGTGACGCGCGTCCCAAACTTTGAAACCGCAATCAAAGAGGCCAACCGTACAAGGTATGGACTGGCTGCCGGTCTGATCAGCTCTAATCCCGAGAAATACCACCGTTTTTATAGGGAAGTGAGAGCTGGCGTCATCAACTGGAATCACCCCACAACCGGAGCAAGTAGCCGCGCCCCTTTTGGAGGTTTGGGAAACAGTGGAAACTTTAGGCCAGGCGGCTATTATGCAGCAGATTATTGCTCCTACCCAGTTGCCTCTATGGAACAAGAAACTCTTCACATCCCTAGGCAGATCGCCCCCGGAATTACCTTTTTGGCAAAATCATGAGAGAAGTCAACTTTGATGGCCTCGCTGGTCCCTCCCACTACTTTGGCGGATTGTCTTATGGCAACCTAGCGTCGATGGAGCATGCTAAGCGCCCCTCCAACCCAAAACAAGCCGCCCTTCAGGGTCTCAAAAAAATGAAACGCCTCGCTGATCTGGGAATTCCTCAAGCCGTATTACCGCCCCAAGAGCGTCCCTCAATCCCTTACCTGCGCGCACTCGGATTTCGAGGGAAGGACCACGAGATTCTTGCCCAAACCCCACCTGATCTACGTGCTCTTCTCTGCTCTTCTTCAGCCATGTGGCGGGCCAACAGCGCCACTGTCACTCCTTCATGCGATAGTTTTGATGGACGTGTCCACATCACGATTGCAAATCTACTCGCTACCCTACATCGCACGCTTGAGGTAGAAGAGACCCAAAGGCTGTTTTGTCTTCTTTTCTCAAACCCCGAAAAATTTGCCCTACACTCTCCATTGCCCTTTGCAGACGAGGGATCAGCCAACCACATCCGTTTTACTCCCTCTGAGGATCAACCCGGCACCCACCTTTATGTATATGGGAGAAGTGTTTTTGAGCCGAATACCACCCGTTTTCCGGCTAGGCAGACCAAAGAAGCCTGTGAAGCCATCGCACGTACTCACGGCAGCCGCGCTGTCTTTGCCCGCCAAAATCCTGCCCTGATCGAAAAAGGGGTCTTTCACAACGACGTGATCGCCTGCGGAAATCGTTCGACGCTTCTTTATCACCCCGAAGCCTTTGAGGATACCGGCAGTGTCTTGGCTCAGATCGAGCGCACCTGCCCTCTCCAAAAGATCCAAGTCGAAATCTCCATCGAGCAGGCCATTGAAACCTACCTGTTCAACTCTCAACTCCTCACACTGCCCGATCAAACGCAACTGCTGCTCGCTCCATCGGAGTGCCATCAGCTCTCTCTCAACTGGCTCCCTTTTCCTGTAGAGTTTGTTGATCTTAAACAGAGTATGTTGAATGGAGGGGGGCCTGCTTGTTTGCGTCTTGCCGTTCCTCTAACTGATGAGGAAATCCAAGAAATACATCCTCAAATCTTCTTAGATGAAGCGCTTTACCGAAAGCTAACAGACTGGGTGTCAGAATACTATCGAGATCGACTGACTCCTGCAGATTTTGCTGATCCAGTCTTTCTAACAGAGGTGCAAACAGCACTCGACGCCCTCACCCAAATTCTCAAGTTCGGCTCGTTTTACTCATTCCAGTCATGAGCCCTGTTGAGAAGTAGGCCATTCTTTTCCATACAGCTCCTCGTACAACCGTCTGTACTCTTCATTCTCCAACATATAGCGACGCCCTCTTGCTCTCAACTCCCTTTGTTCACGCGCGCGGCGCATTCGCCTTGTATAGCGCTCTTCCCATTGCCGTTCCCGCTCGTCTAAATCGATTTCTCCCCAACTCCCCTGGAGTTGTCGTTCCTGATATGGAGTGTTGAGTTCTTCCGTGGTTGGCCTTTCCTGCATGAAATCACCGTCTTCTTGTGCCATCATGGATGCAGAAAAAAGCACCACATATGCCGTCAAAAAAAATGTTCTCATTTTTCTTCCTTCTTAAATCACCACTAGTGATGATAAGCCATCTGCATGCCAGCCTGTCTGTTTTGGATTTATCTCGATTTTATCAAGTCCGAGCCCAAAGCCGGATGGCAATAGTCCCCATCTTGACTTTTCTTACTCATACCAGTGAGGAGGGGGGGCCAAAGCCGCAAAAAAAGTTGACACTAGGCATCTCTATTCCTTGATTCAATTCGCGGAAAAGCAGGCTGGCGATAACAAAGGGCCAAGGGAGCAAGGCTAAAACAATAAAAACCCGATCGTTCCTATTTCCTAAGTGAAAAGCTCCGCCCCTTCCAAAGGCCATCCCACATAGCTGCACGAACTGCAAGGCGCAGACCACAAGTGCCCCTATCATCCCCACTTTTTCGGCAATGACTGAGGGAGATCGCCTATCCAGAGGGGTAAAAGAGCGTAGTACCATTGCCACAGGGGGGCCAAATCCACAAGCAAACCTCAATCTAGGAATAATGAGATGTTTGTTTGAGCGCTGCGCTGAGACAAGCCAGATTGTCATCCAGATCGATGCCACCAGACCATAGAGTTTTTGAACCCGTTTTATTAAGGGACTTTGAAGACGTTGACACCCCTTAAAAGGGAGGCATGTATAGGCGGCCATACTGCAGACTAAAGCCGCGCAAGCGACTTGCTGAATACTTTGATTTGAATCCCCCTTAGCAGACTCTAGTGGCCTAAAGGACTCGAGATCCAGCTGATGCTGCCCTGTATAAGGAATAAGTGCCATAATACTGAGCAAGAATATTTTATGATCAATTTTTCTGCAAACAGTTTGTTAAGACGAAGTCTCTTCTATCAAGACCTTGTTAATATTATTAATAAATATTAACAAAAGTCATTGATAATTAAAAATTTATTTGCTATAATATTTACATATTAATTTTTAAACACATATAAGGTAATAAAAATATGCCAGGTTCTACAGTTACTAAAGATAAGAACCCTGATCAGATCCAGCCTCTTCAAGCCAGCCCTGCTGCTACTAAGAGTGAAGGAGGAACGCCTAAATTTAACTATTTTACCATCCTCTTCTACCTCCTCGTTGATGCGATGCAGACTAGGCAGGATACCGTCTTGACTCAGTCAAAGGTCCTAGAGGCTAACTCAGCTGCTCAGAACAAGTTAAACAAGGAAAACGCCCAAATTAAGTTTAGCATCCTTCCTGAAGGGGCTAACAACCCCACGATTAACCGAGTTCAGGACCAAAACCAACAGTATGCGGCGTCTAGAGAAGATATTCAGAACGCACTGATTACGTGTCGTCAGACAGCTCAGGTAGAGATGACCCAGACGACGACAAACGTGAACATTTTACAGCAAGATGCTTCGGAAGACTCCGGGTGGTTGAAGACCCTGAACACCATCTTCCAAGTCATCAATGAACTTACTAAGAGATAAAAAAAGGTATAATAAATGGTATTAGAAACAATAAAAAAAGAAGCTATTTTTTTGGGCGCTCACGAAGCCCATAAGAAAAGCGCTGTGCAACAAGCAGCGCAAAAAAAACAAGAGAACGGGAGCGGTGTTGATCCTCTTATCCTCGCTTACTCGATGATTTTTCATGCGGTTCAAATTAACCATGAAACCGCTTCGATCAAGTCAAAAGAGGTACAAGCAAATGCCGTTGCTCAGAATAAGTTGATCGACCGCGAGGGTGTCTTTAACTTCTACACTTTATCAAAGCACCAATTGTTCGCTAAGGACGTGCATATGAACATCTGGAACGGAAAGCACTACGTTACTTATGCGATGAGAACAAAGGTCGCTCAAACGGACCTGACACAGCTGAACACAAAGAACCAAGAGATTGCGGCTCTGCGAAACCAGCTGGGAGACAAACTGACTGTACTACAGCAGGGGTCTCAGATTAAAGAAACCGAGGTGAACACGGTCATGAGTGAGAACCAGCAATCGATCTCACAAGGATCTAGTTTGATGAATATGTTGGTTAGTTTATCCAACCAAATTTCGCAAATATAATTAAGGTAATAAAATATGTCAGGTTTAGAAACAATCAGTCCTGTTACTCAGGACACAGAAGTCAAAAAAGCGCACGGAGTACTCGATCAATCGCGTTCAAAGAAAGGAGATATGGTCAATGTGATCGCGCTTGCTTACTACTACCTAATCGAATCTGCAACGACTTCATCAGAGAGCGCGCTGGTTGACGCCAAACAGCTTAGAGCTAATGGCCAGGCTCAGCAGAGGCTCAACAACCAAGAAGCTGGACTGAAGTGGAACTACGTCCCGAAGCTGCAGGAAGATCACCACAAAACCGTATACGACCACCTTCACTGGAATGGAAACACACTCTACTTGAAACGTTATACGCACAAATGGACAACTGTGAAAAACCAGGGTGAAGTGACGAATGCCGAGGCGAAAAACCAAAGAGTTGTGGCAGAAAGACAGTTTTTGACGCAAAAAATGAGCGTTTTGCAACAGTCAGCTAAAACAGCAGAAACGCACGTTAACTCCGTAGCTGATGAGTCGACACAAACTCTTCAAGAAGGGCAGAAGATGATGCAAATGCTAGAGAGTTTAACCTTCAAGGCTCTCATCCGCCGTCCGACACGTGGATAAATGATCTCTTTACAAGTTTCTTTTTGACCCCTAAACTGGCGCATCATGTTTATGATGCGCCTTTCCATCTGTATGTTTGCCCTGTTTTTTCCTCTACAGGCGATTGCTGACCCTGTTCCGACTCAGTTCAACATTCAGTACCAACCACTCTCCCAAGGTTCGTTCTTTTATGTGCAACAGAATCACCGCTCCCTGGCAAAAGTATTGCGAACTGTGGGAGGAAATGAGCTCTTCTGTTACCAAACTCTAGACAATCAAGTCATCGCCACTCTCGAGATCGAAAAAGTTGGCTCAACTACGATTGGAAAGATGTATGGGCCTGAAGGAGATAAGATTGGATGGTTTACAGCAAGCATTTACACTCTTTATCCGGAAGAATTCTTACTTTACGATGCATCAGATGCTCTCATTGCTATCGGATGGATGAACTGGATTTGCAACCGCTTTACCTTGACAGCCCCTCACAATGATAAGCTGGAATATGCCACTTTTACACGTCCCTACTTCAAACTGCACTCCGATAGCTGGCATGCTGAAATCAAGAATAGCGCTGTGATTGATCCGGCTGCTTTTGTTCTCATTGGCGCTTATCAGACTTCTCTGAATCTAGGTTTGGAAGGATGATCGCTCCTGCTTGACTCATCTCGTTAAAGGCTTCGTTTTCATCTCCTATGGCCTGGCACCCTTCTTCTAAAACTGTTACTTTGAACCCCAACTCCAGTGCATCCAAAACCGTGTATTTCACGCAGTAATCCGTAGCAAGACCGACCACGTAGAGCTCCTTAACTCCCTGCTCCTTTAGATAAGAGGCAAGACCGGTCTCATGCCTACGCTCATTGTCATAAAAGGCGCTATAGCTATCGATTCCAGGATCGCTCCCTTTATAAAAAACTTTGGTGATTTTTTGCGTAGAGAGCTGAGAAGGCCACTGCGCTCCTGCTGTGTTTTGCACACAATGGGCTGGCCAGTGCGCAAAACTCATATGTTCCTCGGGGTGCCAATCCTTGGTGGCCACAATCAGATCGAAGCGATCAAGAAGCGCGTTGATAAAAGGGATCACTTTTTCCCCATGCGGCACGGCAAGCGTTCCGCCCGGCAAAAAGTCATTTTGAACATCAACAATCAGAAGCGCTTTCATGTTGTAACCGTGTGCGTATTTCTTCGATCAATTCGAGTTTTTTAGCGTAAAGTGAGCTTTCCATCCCAACAGGATAGCTATGGGGATTGTAAAACCGCTTCAAACTGGCATCGAGCTTGGCCAGCTCTCCTTGTCCATAGGCGCGGACAGCATCGAGTGGGGGTGATTGATAGACGCGCTCCCCTGCACGAAAAATCGGAACAAGCAGATCTCGTGATTCCAAAGAGGGAGAGAGCTGACGCCTTCGTGTCGGATCAATCGGATCAATAATCTCACACCCTTTTGAAAGGTCGGTATGCACATCATATAAAGCATCTGCTATATAGGTTTGGTCTGGCGTAAAAAAACGACGTACTTGCAAAATTCCCGGATCAGAAGTTTTTGTCATCCGCTCAGAGAGTTTCAGTCGATACTTCCACTCCTCGGCTCCTTTTTTACGAATGGCTGAGATTTTATATACACCGTCTAGCGCCGACTGGGATTGTCCGGTGACAAGGTTGGTCCCCACACCCCAAACAGCCACTTGCGCACCCTGCCGCTTCAAGTCAGCAATCAGAATCTCATTTAACGTGTTGCTGGCATATATCTTTGCTTCAGGAAACCCTGCTGCATCCATCAGTTTGCGAGCCTGCTGACTTAAATAGTTGATGTCACCGGAGTCCAGGCGTACCCCTAAAAAAGGACGCCCTTCTTTTTTGAGCCATTTCGCTACCTGAATGGCGTTTTTGACTCCCTGAAGGGAGTCGTATGTATCGACAAGAAAGACACAATTTTCCGGAAGCGCTTCTGCATAAGCTTGAAAAGCTTCTTTTTCTGTATCAAAGGCCATGATCCAGCTATGAGCGTGAGTCCCCTTAACAGGAATTCCATACAATTTTCCGGCTAACGTATTTGAAGTGGCGTGACACCCCCCCAAGTAAGCTGAACGTGCAGCTGTAAGGCCACCATCGATCCCCTGAGCGCGTCTCAATCCAAATTCTAGAACTGGATCTCCCCCGGCAGCTAGAGAGACGCGTGACGCCTTCGTTGCAATAAGACTGGCAAAGTTAGTCAGAGTGAGCAAAGGCGTTTCTAGAAGCTGCGCCTGCAAAAGGGGCCCTTTTACCCGCACCATGGGTTCAAAAGGAAAGACAACATCTCCTTCCTGAACGGCATCGATGTCACAGTTAAAGCGCATTTCGCCTAAATAACGTAAAAAACCCTCCTCAAAAAGGGGAGCTCCCCTTTCCGTTGTCAATGTCGAAAGATAATCTAGATCAGGGGCTTCAAAACGCCAGTTTTGGATATACTCAATCACGCTCTCCAGTCCTGCAGCAAGCGTATACCCTCCCTGAAAGGGATTTTTCCGAAAGATTAGATGAAAAACCGCCTCATCCTCTGCCATTTCTCTTTTCCAGTAACCATAGGCCATGGTAAGCTCATAGAGGTCGGTCAGTAGCGCAAGCGAATGGCGATATAGAGTAGACATTTTCCTCACTATAGAGAAGTGATTAGAGCCATGCAAGTTTCCTCTTTGTTTGCAGGATCGGGTAAAACACCACGCAGTGTCAAGATTCTCATTTGGATCACGGTTCTTGCTTCCTTGTTGACACCCATTGCCACTTTTATTCTCAACCACTACTTCAAAATAAGTGGCCCCTCCCAATGGTTTACCCTCTCCTTATGGGGTTTATTGCAGGGGTGGCTTTGGCAGCCGTTCACTTATTTTTTTCTCCAAGCTGCAGGCGTGGGCATTTCGCTCTCTCTTTTAATCTCGCTCTTCTTTCATATGTTGCTTCTCTGGTTTTCAGGCTCTGAAATCGCCTCACGGTTTGGCAGTCGCTCTTTTCTTCTTTTCTATCTTGGGGGAGGAATCGTATCCGGAATTCTAGCCGCAACAGCTCTATTTGTGTTTTCCAGCCAGTCGGTCGTGTTGGGAAGTGGCCCGCCGATCTATGCGTTGTTAATGGCCTGGGTGATGCTCTATCCCGATCTAGAGCTCGTCTTCTTTTTTGTTGTCCGGGTTAAAGCCAAATGGCTAGTGGCTCTGCTTCTTGGTATCTCTCTTCTAGTCAGCCTCTCTTATGGACAGTTCATTCCCTTCTTTGCCGATGTGTCTGGCATCATCTGGGGCTTTTGTATCGGCCGATGGGTTTGGAAACTCCCCAATCCCTACCCGCTCAATCTTGAGCTACCAAGACGTAAAAAAAGAGATGGTTCAAGCAAAATCATCGATATTTCTGTGATGCAAGAGAGCGATGCCGCTTTTATGGACCGTATGCTCGATAAAATTGCTCGGAAAGGAAAAGACTCTCTCACTAAAAGAGAGCGAGAACGTATGGATAAGATCTCTAAGAGTCGTTAAGTGCGTTCAGAGCCGCTTTTACAGTCAAAATGCCCTCTAAAACACCCTCTTCGTAACGGAAATGCGGGTTATCTTCAAGCTCAGGATAGTCGTTTGGCTGCAGCACATCTTCGGACGTTAATGTAGGCACAAAGTGACGACCACACCGCAGCACTTTTTTCTGCTGCTCTGCAATAATCTCGTCTAACAGTGCAGATAGCCTCTGTTTCACTTACGCCTCACACGAAAAAAATCTTGCATCAGCGCTCCACACTCATCGGCTAAAATCCCTGAGGTGATTTCAAGCTGATGAGTCGGATGCGTATGAGAAAAAAGATCAAACCAACTCCCATTGGCGCCATGCCTGATATCCGGCGCTCCCCATACAAGGCGTTTGACACGAGATAGAAGAAGCGCACCTGCGCACATCACACAGGGCTCTATTGTACAATAGAGCGTGGTTCCTAAAAGACGCCAGTTATCTAAAGCCTGAGCACCGGCTCCCATACAGAGCATCTCGGCATGAGCGGTTGCATCTTTTAGAAGTTCTACTTGGTTATGTCCACGTGCAATCACTCTCTGCTCATGCACAAGTACGGCCCCAACCGGAACCTCTTCCTCTCGATACGCTTTGCGCGCCTCTTTTAGTGCCTCGCGCATAAAGTGCTCATCAGGTGCATTCATGGGGACAACTTCTTCTGTAGCTGACTCACCTGCTTCTTTAATCCTTCAGTGTCTTTCAAGTACTTACGCTGTAGTCCACTGAGTTTTTTCTCATAGCGATCAGTTAAAGCAGAAATTTCCCGCTGATGCCGTTTTTGCATCGCTGTAAGGGACTCGGCTACCACTCTTTCTTCTTCTTTTTTGCTCTCATTTTCAGCTTGATGTCTGAGATCTACATACATCTTCTCCGGAAAAACAACAGAGTTTAACACGGCAAACAGATACGTTTTAATCGGACCAAATTCACGAACAGATCCCTCCAAAAGGGAGATCGCTTGTTCCTCAGGAAGCGTGTCCAGCGTATCAAAGTCTTCGGAAACAGAAAGCAGTTTCTTCTCAAAAAAGCCATAAATATCGGTGTTCTTCAGAAGCCAACGGGAAGTAATAAACTCACCAAGACCTGTGTTTCCACCTTTTATATCCTTATAGTAGGCTTCAGCCATCTCCTCGACCGAAATGTTGTGAAAATTCTTGCCAAGGAAATAGCGCTTACAAAACTCTCGATCGATTTTCAAGTGCTCATTTCTCAAATCTTTTTTAACACTTTCAATCACACGGCCCAGCCAGGGGCGTAGCCATTCAAATTTTTCCTGATAGCCCATCTCTTTTAGCATATTCTTTCCTTTAACAAAGAGGTTTAGTAAGGTATCTACCTTATAACAAAAGCAGGTTTTTCTAGTGGACCCCTTTTATGGAAAGGAGATCGATCCTGATCAACAACAAAAGGAAGTAGAAAAAATCCTTTCCAAATATGCTCAGGAGCCTGTTTCCAACGATCTGAAAAAAAAGATATACGAAGCGCTATTGCACGCAAAAAATACCGGGCGGATTTCCATTCCGTTTAAAATCGTCATGCGAAAAGACCCTTCGGGGGTGCATAGAGACTTTATTGAAGTTATTCTCGACACGAAAGTGTAGATTGCGATATAATGGATGTTCACACACGAATAAATCGGGAGATTTTTTAAATGTCGCTAGACAAAGGCACAAAAGAAGAAATCACAAAAAAGTTTCAACTTCACGAGAAAGATACCGGGTCCGCAGACGTCCAAATCGCCATTTTAACAGAGCGTATTGCCGAGCTGACAGACCATTTAAAGCGATCCCCTAAAGATCACAACTCACGCCTAGCCCTGCTTAAGCTAGTTGGACAAAGGCGCAAACTTCTTGAGTATCTCAATTCTACAGATACCGAGAGATACAAAAACCTCATTAAACGGTTGAACCTTAGAAAGTAATTTCTTGACCAGGTTGATACCTCAACTTTCACAAGCTGTATTGAAAAATTCAAGACGTTCAGATTTGGTTCTGAGCATCTTGAGTTTTTCAATGCAGCCCTTTTTTATGATCAGGAGACATCATTATGCAACGAAAAACAAAAACGGTGACCATTGGGGAGGGCAAAGAGCTCTCTTTTGAAACAGGAAAAGTCGCTAGGCAGGCCAATGGGTCAGTGATTGTCCGCTTAGGCGACACCATGGTTTTCACATCCGCCTGCGCCTCATCAGATGCAAGCGATGAGATTGACTTCCTCCCCTTACGCGTCGATTACCAAGAGAAATTCTCATCAGCGGGAAAAACGTTAGGCGGCTTCATCAAACGAGAAGGACGCCCTAGCGAAAAAGAAATTTTGACCTGCCGCTTGATCGACCGCCCTCTTCGCCCCATGTTTGAGAATGGATACTACAACGAAGTGCAAATTCTTTCCTACGTTTGGTCTTACGATGGCGAGCACCTGCCCGATCCTCTGGCAATTTGCGGCGCCTCTGCGGCTCTTGTTCTTTCAGACATCCCCTTAATTAAACCGGTTGCCGGTGTACGTGTGGGAATGATTAACGGCGACTTTGTCATCAACCCGACTGTCAAAGAGATGGAAGCATCTACATTGGATCTCTTGCTTGCCGGAACAGAAGATGCGATTTTGATGATTGAAGGCTACTGCGACTTTCTTTCAGAAGAGCAAGTTGTTGCTTCCATCGAATTTGGCCACAGTGCCATCCAGAAAATCTGCCATGCTTTAAAAGAGTGGCAGGATGAGATTGGAAAGCCTAAAAACCGCTCTACTCTGCGCGTTGTCCCTCAAGAGCTGCTGGATCTGATTGAAAAGCAAACCTCTGCAGCTCTCCAAACTGCGATTCGTACTAGCGATAAGCAAAAACGGGAAGAGAGCGTCTCTGAGGTGAAAGAGAATTTAATGGCAACCCTCTTTCCTGAAGGCGAAACGCCCCAATTTAATCCTGTAGACGCAAAAATAGCCTTTAAAAAAGTGCAAGCCAAGTACATGCGTGAGATGATCCTCCAAGAAGGCGTGCGCGCAGATGGTAGAACTGTTAAAGACATTCGCTTTATCGATGTGGAGCCAGGGCTACTCCCTCGTTCACATGGAAGCTGCTTATTTACCCGTGGCGAAACCCAATCGATGGCCGTTTGCACCTTAGGAGGTGAAAACATGGGCCAGAGGTTTGAGACGCTAGATGGAGATGGGTTGCGCCGTTTCTACCTTCAGTACTTCTTCCCTCCCTTTTCCGTTGGTGAAGTGGGCCGGACCGGTCCAGCCGGACGGCGTGAAGTGGGTCATGGCAAGCTAGCTGAGCGCGCTTTAACTTCGATCCTCCCCTCACAAGAAGAATTCCCCTACACCATCCGCCTTGAGTCTAACATTACAGAGTCAAATGGTTCTTCATCCATGGCTTCTGTTTGCGGCGGCTGTTTGGCCATGATGGATGCCGGTGTTCCAATTAAACGCCCCGTATCCGGGATCGCAATGGGCCTTATTCTTGAAGAGGACAGAGTGGCCATTCTCTCCGACATTCTCGGACTTGAAGATGCTCTGGGCGATATGGACTTTAAAGTCACAGGAGATGGTGAAGGGATTACCGCGTTCCAGATGGATATTAAGGTAGAAGGGATTACCATCGACATTATGAAAGAGGCTCTTGCGCAGGCCAAAGAGGGACGTACGCACATTCTGTCTAAGATGTTGGAAGTGGTGCCTAAAGCCCGTGAAACCATGTCTGTTTACGCCCCTCGGATTGAAACCATGCAGGTTAAGCCGAGCAAGATCGCGGTTATTATTGGTCCGGGCGGTAAGCAGATTCGTGCGATCATTGAAGAGACCGGTGTTCAGATCGACATTAACGACTCCGGTTTGGTCAGTATAGCTTCCTCTAGTCCCGAAGCGATGGAAAAAGCTAAGCAGATCATTGAAGGCTTAATTGGTGAGGTCGAGATTGGAAAAACCTACGATGGAAAGGTCACTTCAGTTGTTCCGTTTGGAGTCTTTGTTGAGATTCTTCCCGGAAAAGAGGGGCTTTGCCATATCTCTGAGCTCTCTGATACACGTGTTGAAGATATCAACGCGCATATCAAACAGGGGGATCCGATCTCCGTAAAGGTGCTTGATATCAACGAGCGTGGTCAGCTTAAACTAAGCCGTAAAGCTTTGCTTGCTAAGACAGCTAAGTAATCAAAAAAGCCCCGAAAGGGGCTTTTTACTCACATTAAGGTAGTGTCCCTCCTGTTTATCCCTTCCTTCAAAGGCCAAGGTGGGACACTACTGTTTTTTTATTATTCTTCATAGTTCCTTAGCTGCAAACAAGCAATACGTGCAAGTTCTGCAGCTTGCCCGGCAACATTTGCGGCTGAGGAGGCTCCTGCTGCCCTTGGTGCAACCGCAGATCCCCTGCAGATGATCCAAAAGACAAGAGAAGCTCTCATTGCATAACCCCTTGGATTACCTTGGACCTGTTGCATGGCCAAAAGGACTTGATGGTAACGATCATCTAGGTCAAGCCTAACGACATCCCGTTGTTGAATGGGATTAGGGGCTTGTGCTCCACCAGCTGCAGCTGGTGGTAAATCATCATCCTCAAGAAGATGAGAAAGGTCTACCCACTCATCTCCACTGGATCTTAAACTAGATACTGCTGACATAATAAACTCCTTTATATTTCACATTTTTCCAAAATGAAAGAGAGACTGTCTCTCTTTCATTCTTGGATGCTACTTTAATAAAGAAGCTTTAGCAGCAAGCAGGGATGAAAAAGAGACGTGGCTCTCGTTCGTGCGGCGATGGAAAAAACCACGCTTGCTGCAAATAGGCAAAGACAAGGCTTGAAACCGGAGTGCGTACTGAATCTGTTGACTTCGATCAGATAACATGTTGAGGCCAAGCCTAAAAAATTAAGATTGAATTAAGTCTAGGAAAAACGATTATTTTATTCAAATAAAAAAAATAACCGTCGTAACGAGGATTAGGTAGGACTAAGTCCAAGGTCACGATCGTCATCGTTGGCATCGGAAGAAATCTGAGGTGGAGGTGGAGGCGGGGTCTCTTGCTCCCGTCTAAAAAGCTTATCCAACTCCTGCAAGCGCTTCTGCTTCTTCTCTGAATCCCACTCATTGTTGATGATATCACGTACGTCTTGCGCATCCAAAGTCTCAAACTCGATGAGCATACGGGTCATGAGCTCAACTTGATCGCGATGAGCCAAAATCACATCTGTAGCCCGCTGATACGCCTCATCTAAGAGCTTACGCACCTCCTCATCAATCACACGCGCAGTCTCTTCAGAATAGGTCTTTTCGCTGGGCCCGACACCGTAACCACCGGCTCCCTCACTACGCTCATCATAGGCAACCTTGCCCAGAATATCACTCATGCCCCACTCGCAGACCATGCTGCGCACTAAGCGGGTCGCTTGGGAAATATCTTGCTGAGCGCCACTTGAGATATCCCCTAGGAAAATCTCTTCTGCGACGCGTCCTCCCATTAAGACAGCCAGCTGATCCAAAAGCTCTTTTCTCCAATAACTCACTCGGTTTTTCAGTGGCAGAAAGTGAGTCGCTCCTAATGAGAGACCTCTGGGAATAATCGTGACCTTATCAACAGGGTCTGAGTGCTCAACAACAAGTCCCACAATAGCATGACCAGATTCATGATAGGCAGTTGTAAGACGTTCGTTATCATCAAGTTCCATGCTACGCCGCTCTTTTCCATAGAGCACCTTATCACGTGCCTCCGCCACCTCTGTCCCTGTCACAGCAGTACGACCTTTGCGGGCTGCTAAAAGAGCCGCTTCGTTGAGCAAATTGGCTAAATCAGCACCTGAAGCGCCGGGAGTACTACGGGCGACACTGAGAAGATCTACAGAAGGATCAATCTTAATTTTACGGGCGTGTACTTTCAAAATTTCGTAGCGCCCCTTAATATCAGGCAGGCCAATGACCACACGCCGGTCAAAACGACCCGGACGGAGAAGCGCCTTATCTAGAACATCTGGACGGTTAGTGGCAGCCATCAAGATCACACCCTCGTTCGTGTCAAATCCGTCCATCTCGACAAGGAGCTGGTTGAGGGTTTGCTCACGCTCGTCATGCCCCCCACCAATTCCGGCACCACGGTGACGCCCAACTGCATCAATCTCATCGATAAAGATGATACAAGGAGAGTTTTTCTTCGCCTGCTCGAACATATCCCGAATCCGGCTGGCACCCACACCCACAAACATCTCGACAAAATCCGAGCCTGCAATGGAGAAAAAGGGACGATCCGCCTCTCCGGCTACCGCCTTGGCAACTAGGGTCTTTCCTGTACCGGGCGCACCAATCAAGAGAACTCCTTTAGGAATTCGACCGCCGAGCGAAGTGAATTTGGTTGGATTTTTCAAGAAATCAACAATCTCAACAAGCTCTTCTTTTGCCTCTTCAATCCCTGCAACATCTTTAAAAGTGACTTTGTTTTGCCCTTGCTGGAGCATTTTGGCAGGAGATTTTCCAAAATTCATCGCCGAACCACCCATTCCCCCCTTCATTTGTCTGGAAAAGACAAAGTAGAGAAGTAGAATCACAAGAGCAATTGGGAGAATAGTGAGGATATAACTAAAGTAGTTCGGGGCTGGCTCTTCACTTTTAAATGTCTTTTCAAGGGCTAACGTACGTGGCTGGTCAGGAGCTTTGAAAGGAAGCCCATGATTTACTTTAAAGGTATCCCACTCTTCTTTTGCATTGGCAAACCAATGACTATAAGTCTCAGGATCTTGACGCTCTAAAGCGCGACTGGACAGTTCTTTATTATTGAAGAACCAGATCACGTTGGCAACCGACAGACGCGCTTTATCCAACTGTGCCTCATTTTGCTCTAAGGTTTGGGTCACTGAGCTATATTTCTGCATTTCCTCCTTATACTGACGGACAGAGCGGAGCTCACTAAGCCGTACATGATCCACAGGTTGATTGAGCTCAGCCACTATCCCTTGAAGTCCGGCCAAAACACTCTCATACACAGCCACTTTTTCTGCAGGAGAATAGGCATCTCCACTGACTCCTTCAATCTGTTTGGTGTACGATTTTAGCTTTTGCTTCATCGATTCGGCCCCAATCCCTAATACAGGTGAGCGGAAATTGCCTACTAAAATGGCCAGATCACTTTCGAAGGCAGCAAGGTCCTGTTGTCCACCTGCCGAAAGAGAATTATTGATCTGCTGGAGCCTCCTCTCAATGGCGGGAAGATTGATCATTTTTTTGGCTGGAGGTGTGTCAATTACAACAGCATTTTCGCGCTCAGGTAGGTCATAAACCTCCTCGATCACACGATAACCACCGGCAGGAATGGGTGTCCCCGAAATCTCTAAAAACCACTTGGCCCCGTCTTCAATACTCGTCTCCTGACGATTCAAATTGGCCAAAATCTCATCTTTCTGATTGGTCAGTGCATGATTGGTTTCAAGCAACTCAAGATAGCGGTAACGTTTACGACCTTCATCTGTCAAACGCTCCCGAAACTTTCCGCTAAAGGTTACCAAATTGTCATTCAGCGACACCTTTCGGCTATCCTCTGGAACAATCAGTTGCAGATTGACGAGATGTTCAACCTGATGACTGAAGGCAACATTTGCCGATTTTGTCGACATAAAGTTCTGCAACGTGATGACAATCAAAATGATTGCCAGCAGAAACAAAAAGAATGTTGTCGGAAAGCTTTTTTTGGGGTCGTTTGTACTTTTTTTATCTTGAGCCATAATTAAAAACTAAATGTTTAATTTATACCTATTGGTAATTATAAATTCTACGCCATTATTAAAGTATTGATTTTTAGAAGAATTTCCAATTGCATGTGAAAATCTTTAACCTCAGCGCCTTATCATATCCTATTTTCCCTTTACACATCAACCTCTAAACGAAATTATTTTAAGGTTTTGATCATTAGGATTCCGCGATCAATATGGACTTTTTTTTGACCGACTTGAATGACTTTATGGGCGCTATTTTTCTGAATATGAAGGAGTATTGTTTCAAGCACCGAGGATGGAAGAGCAAGCCTTTCAGTATCAAATAAATCACGTATAATGACCTTATAAATGAGAGGGTGCTGTGAAGGAAATTCCTTAAAGTTAAGAGCCACACCTTCTTGAGTCTCAATAATTTTTGCTTTAAAAGGGGCTGTCATACTCTCGAAAAATTCAGCCAGCTCGCGAGCCGACTCACCTAGACGGCACAAACTGGACTCTACCTTTTTCCCAAATTGTTCGGAGAGCAGTGGCAAAAGAGAAACGCGCATTCTCCCGCGCAGAAAACGGGTCTCTGCATTTGTAGGGTCGGAAAAATAGGTGATCCCCTCACTCTTAAGCCACGCCACTACCCTCTCTTTTTGCACCCTCAATAAGGGACGGTAGAGAGTTAAAGAGCCTAGCTGACACCGAGGAGCGAGCCCCTTTAGCTTGGGGAGAGATGCTCCTTCAAACACGCGCTTCAGTACTGTCTCAGCTTGATCATCAGCATGATGTCCAAGCACCACTCCATATAATTCTTCTTGCGCCACTAGCTCCTCAAAAAAGCGATGCCGAGCCCGCCGTGAGAGATCTTCGAGGTTTTTTCCCGCTAGTTTAGCCTGACGCAAATGGCAGCGCACCCCATATTCCTGGCACATCTGCAGTAGAAGCTCTGCCTCTTCTCTACTCTCGGAGCGCCAGCCGTGGTCTAAGTGTGCCGCTTGAAAAGGGTGATTCGCTTTTCTCATGAGGTGGAATAGAGCTGTCGAATCGGGTCCACCGGAAAGACCTAGTAAAAGAGGCTTGTTTTCAAGCCCTTGATCATCAATAAATTTCAAAAATTTTTCCAGCAAGATATTCCTCAAAAATCACAAACGTCTATTCTTACTGCTCCAGAGATAAAAAGCTCCTAGAAAACAGCCTTGATTGCTAGAATGGCCTCTATGCCGCTATTTGGTCGTTATCTGCTCTTTAACTACCTGAAGGTTTTGTTGCTCTCGGTGCTCTCGTTTATTGCTATCTTAATCGTGAGCCGGCTGGAGGATATCGCCCATTTTGCCTCTTTGGGCGCACCTCCCACCTATCTCGCCCGCTTTGTCCTCTACCAAGTCCCCTACATTTTACCCATTGCCATCCCAATCTCCTGTCTTCTCTCCTCCATGATTCTTTTCCAGCGCCTCTCCCAAACCCATGAACTCACCGCTCTTCGTGCAGGAGGCTTTTCATTAAAACAGATTCTGGCCCCTATTTTGATGGCAGGAGCCTTTCTTGCTCTTGGAAATTTTTATATTACCTCCGAGCTTGCCACGACTTCTCACTTGGCTACTCGTAAAATGGCGCACTCTCTTATCTCAGTTAACCCGCTGATTCTTCTCCAAAGCGCTAAAACAGCCCAATTAAAAAGGTCGTATGTCCAAATGGACCCGGTTCAAAATGGAAAAGCAGCAAAAAATGTTCTTGTTGTGTTGAAAAACACCCCCGAAGGGCGCCTTCATCTGGGGCTGGCGAAAAAAATCACCACAGAGGCAGGCACCTTATGTGCGGAACAGGTGAGCCTGATTTCCAGTCTTCCCAACTCAGGAACTCATCACCTGGTCATTGAAAATCAAAAGCAACTCACAGCTTCTTCGGCAGAATTTGCCTCGATGATGTACGGAAAGGGGTGGAAAATCGCAACAGATCACCTCACACTTAACTTGTTGGGTGCACGTGCGCACCTCTGTAGTGAGCAATCCGGCTTCGAGGCAAAACAAAACCTTGCCAAATGCCGCTCTGAATACGTTAAGCGTTTCTCTTTGGGACTGGCTCCTTTTACCTTTACGCTAATGGGAGTCTCTTTTGGAATGCAAATCAGCCGTAATCAGGGGAAAAAAGGATTTTTTCTCGCCCTTTTTCTAACCGCGCTGACCTTCATCACCTTTTTTTTAGGCAAAGAACTTGCCTCTTTAGTCTGGATCGCCTCAACCCTTTTTCTGCTTCCACATGTGTTGATCATGATCTCTTCAACCTGGAGCTTAATGCGCGTAAGTAGGGGGATTGAATGATCTGGAAACGGTATTTTATAAAAGAGCTGGCAAAAGTCTTTTTTCTCTTTATCGGGGGTTTTTATTTTCTCTATGTTTTGATCGACTACTCTATGCATTCAAGAGCCTTTCATCAAGAGGGCGTGCGCCTAATCGACATCGGTCTTTACTACGTATTTCAGTTTACAAAACGGGGCGATATTCTCTTACCCATTGCTCTTTTAATTTCTACTGTCAAGGTTTTAACGACGCTAAATGACCGAAATGAAATCGTAGCCCTGCTCACTGCAGGTACACCTCTTAAAACCTTGATGCGCCCCTTTCTACTAGTAGGTGCCTTACTTGCACTTTTACTCTACCTCAATTTTCAGTTTTTACAACCCCTCTCCGTTAGTGCGCTGGAGGCCTTCGAGGAAAGCTTTTTTAAAAAACGCAGCCATGAAGAACCCATTGGGGCCCTTCCTTTGACCGATGGCTCCCTTCTTATCTACGACTCCTTCGACCCAACAGAAAATGCCTTTCATGATGTTTACTGGTATAAAGATTCTGATCTTATCTATCGAATGGAGACCCTCTACCCCTTTGAGACCATTCCTTTTGCCAAGCAGGTTGAGGTAATTAAAAGAGAAGAGGAAGTCCTTAAGCGAACCGGTTGGCAGGAGCGGCTCTCATTCCCAGAGATTTCTTTCGATGCTAAATCGCTTTTTATTGCCCTTCATCCCCCCCGTCAGCAGTCTCTCACTCAGCTCTTTTCAAATATGCGATGGAAGGGCTCTCTTAATGACCGCGAAGCTGAGATGACTGCTGTCTTTTTCTATAAGCTCACCATGCCACTCACCTGCCTTCTTGTCGTCTGCGCACCGGCACCCTACTGTCTCCGGTTTGGAAGACATATTCCTATCTTTATGCTATACGCACTTTCACTGTGTGGCGTGATTACCTTTTTTATCTTTGTCAATGCTTGTGTTATACTGGGCGAGAGTCAAGTGCTCTCTCCTTTTTGGGCTTTTACGCTACCGCTTGCACTCTTTTTTGGATTATTTGGATGGAGATATGCCAAGCTCTAGTGTTTTGAAAGTCGATCTCGATGCCATTGAACAAAACGTGAAGCTCTTTGCTGAAAAAGGGGCTGTTATGGCGATGATCAAAGCCAATGGCAATGGAACTGATGCGATCCGCCTGGCACCTTACCTGAAAAAGTTTGGGGTCTACTATTTAGGTGTGGCCCATGTTCATGAAGGAGTGGCGTTACGAAAAGCCGGGATCGAGATGCCGATCTTTGTTTTATCCGCCCCTCCCTATGAGGCTGATTTAGTTGCACGCTACGGGTTAGAGCCAGCCGTTAGTACGCTTGAAGAGGTTGTTGCGCTCAATAAGGTAGCCACAGAGGTGATTCCCGTTCACCTTAACATCAATACCGGCCTCAACCGCTTTGGTGCTGAACCGGAAGAAGTAGCCTTTCTTGTTGATACGATCCAACAGGCGCCTCATCTTCGCCTCGAAGGTTTGATGACGCACTTTGCTGCCGCAGATCGAGCCGAACTGGATCCTTTTACAGAGAAACAGATCGCGCGGTTTAAAACATGTATTGACGCAATCCAAAAGGCGCCCCGTTGGATCCATGCCGCCAACAGCGCTGGTGCTTTAAGGTGCGCTCTTCCCTTCTGTAACCTCTCTCGGATTGGTTTGGGTCTATTTGGTTATGGTGCTTCTCACCCGTTCCGTCCGGCTCTCTCGTTTGAATCGCACCTTTGTGCAATCCGCTATCCCAAAAAAGGTGAGACCATTGGCTATCAATGTAGCTACACCGTGCCCATTGAGACCATGCGTCTAGGCGTGATCCCTGTCGGTTACTATGACGGCGTCCACCGCCACTACAAAGAGAAAGGATATGTCCTGGTCCATGGAAAAAAAGCACCCCGCGTCGGGGTCATCTGTATGGATTTTATGTTCGTGGACTTAACGACAATCCCAGAAGCAAAAGTAGGGGATCGAGCCATTCTTTTTGGCTCCAATCTTTCCCCTGAAACAGTTGCTCAGTGGGGCCATACCGATGTACGAGAGGTCCTTACTAGTATCGGGCCACGAACAGAACGTCTATTTATTTTTAAAAACAGAGAAGAGAATGAACAAAGCCTATCAGACCCTGCTTACACTTTCCAAAAAGAGCCGCCTCCTAGAGAGCGTCTCCTACCTGCTTGAGTGGGATCAAGAGACTTATATGCCGCCAGCTGGCTCTTCTGTTCGGGCCGAGCAGATCGAGTTAATGGCCAGCCTCACACATAAAGAGCGCACCTCTAAACGGTTTGAAAAGGCACTGAAGACTCTGATCGATCTTGACACCGGAACGGTTTTAGCGGATGGACTTACCTTTGAACAAAAGGCTTCACTACGTGAGTGGCGGCGCGACTTTTTACTGGCTACTTCTCTGCCCAACGCTTTTGTGAAACGTTTTGCACGTCTCACAGCCGAGGCGCTGACCGTCTGGGGCAAAGCGCGAAAAGAGAACAACTTCAGTGCCTACGCTCCCTATCTAGAGAAGATTGTAGCCCTCTCCCAAAAAAAAGCCGAGCTCATCGGGTATAAAAAGCACCCTTATGACGCCCTTTTAGATACCTTTGAGCCAGACACAAGCATAGAAAAACTCTCTCCGCTTTTCTCGCAAATTAAAAGAGGAGTAGGCTCGGTTTTAGATCATATCCAGACTGCCGCACAAGTTGACGACTCCTGCTTACATGGAAGCTTTTCTACGGATAAACAACTTGCTTTTGGAAACGTGCTGCTTAGGGCGATGGGCTATGATCTGGATAAGGGAAGACTTGATCTCTCCTCTCATCCCTTTTCGATGGCCATTCACCCTTCAGATAGCCGCATTACGACACGCATACACGCCACCTCCCTGTTCGATTCGCTCTCCGCAGTCCTGCACGAAGGTGGACATAGTTTGTATGAAATGGGAATGTTACCCGAATACTACGGCTCTCCCCTTTGTGAAGCTGTTTCTCTGGGCATTCATGAGAGTCAGTCCCGTTTTTGGGAGACCCGAATCGGCCAATCTCTCCCGTTTTGGAAGCACTTCCTCCCTCAGCTCGCTCAAACATTTCCCGAACTAAGCGGTGTTCCTCTTCAGACTTTTTACCGAGCGATCAACCGCGTGGAGCCCACGTTTATCCGCGTAGAAGCCGATGAGGTCACCTACTCACTCCATGTGATCTTACGCTTTGAACTGGAAAAGCGCCTTATTGAAGGCTCATTGAAGGTCAAAGATCTACCCGACGCATGGAATGATTTGACACACAGCCTACTAGGAATCACGCCTACAACCGACACGGAAGGATGCCTGCAGGACATCCACTGGGCACTAGGGGCGTTCGGGTATTTTCCCACCTATGCTCTGGGAAATCTGTATGCTTCCCAGTTTTTTGAGACATTTGAAACAACCTTTCCCGACTGGTCTTCTCAGGTAGAGAGAGGAGAGCTTCTCTTCATTAAAGAGTGGCTACAACAAAACATTCACCAACATGGGCGCGCTTACCGTGCAGCTGATCTGGTGAAGAAAGTGACGGGCAGCACCCTTTCTCCCACTCCCTACCTAAACTATCTCAATGCCAAGTACAAGGCAATCTATCCTACCGTACATCCCAATTGAGAGTCTCACTTTTGAACAAAGAGCCAAACGGTTTGAGGTAGTCTCCTTTTTCCTCTAACAAACGGACAAGAGCCAAAAGCCTCTCAAACCGCTCGGGGTGGATCGCCCGTTCTCGCTGCATCAGGGTTGGAGCAAATAAAGAAGTCACAATCTGCTCGCTATCCAGCTTTTTCCCTTTAGCCAATGTGAGAAGGGCAACAAGCCCCACAGTTGAGGTGGCACCGACATCCAGCCCATCTTTCGAACTCAATGCCAAGTAAGCCGGCTTGACCAACTCTATGATTTTCAACTCAATAAAGTGATAAACCAATCCAATACAGTCGATCCGTTCCAGAAAGGAGAGTTCTGTTTTTCCCTGAAAAAAGGTCTTATGGATCTGAGTGAGAAGATTCCCAATAAACTCAGGAAAGAGCTCTTTTCTCACATCGGGGGGAAAGTAATAACCGGTGCTCTCATCGGATAGGTGATCGGCAAACTGTTCTAAAAACTCCTGAGCATTGCTCAGCTCCTCATAAACACCCGCCTGATTGTAAAAATCCGTGTCTTTTGGTAGGGTGACTACCTTTAGGTGAGAAGCAAATTCCGCCTGACGCGAGAGCTCTTCGATCGCCGTCGATCGGGCATGTTCCTGCCACGACGTGCGGTCTTGGTAGTTCACAAACAAAAGACGTTCCTCAGGATGGCATGAGCGTAAAAAAGTCTTAAATTCCTCTGTTATCACGGCGTGATTGATCCATTCTTGCACCACCGGACAGGCCATACGCAACAGCCTGATCTCTCGCCCTTTTTGCTCCAATACCCACTCAACAGCTGGCAGATTTCCCTGCATCAACGGATCAAACCTTAGCTCCATCTCTTCGCGCACAATATCGAGCGCCTTAAAAACAGGTCCGCTCGGGTGTTTCTTAAAGGCTTCTGTCAATGCGCGGTTTGCCTGCGATAGTGCATCTGATAAACCCTTCCCTCGCTTATGCTCTATGCGCTCAATTAAATGCTGAATCGCTCCTTTCACCTCTTCATGGTCCATCGATTCAGTAAAAAGGACATGACAAAGAGCATCGACCAAATCAAGGGTATGCTGGAAAAAAGGTTTTCCATTGGGTGTCCCATAAATCACCAGCTTCTCGTACTCTCGATTGTGAAGTGCCTCTCGCAAAAACATCAAAAAGTCAAAGAAGTAAAGATGACACCCTTTTAGAGAAAACTGACGAATCAAATTACGGGGATTGGCGGCTAACAACAAAGCCATGGAGGCATTATGCACAAGCGTGACCAGTTCCATCTCTTTGTATTTCATCGCTCCGGCATAAAACCTCTCCAAAGGCTTCTTTATCTTTTTGAGAATTTTGACAGCCTGTAGATGGAGTTGCTTATCTTCCCAGTTTTTAACCTGCAATAGAGGATCATCTCCGAAATACTCCTCAGAGAACACGCCAAAATCACACGCCAGCTTAATCGTACGCGCTAGGCCCGTCGTATAGAAATTGTGTCCTGCCTCATTTTTTAGATAGAAAAGCTCATAAAGATGATCGCGCTTGATCACTTCCAAGTCATTGAGAATATGGACGCCGGCAACCTCCTCAATCGACTCTTCTTCTTGCAATAGAGCCTGCAGCTCTCTTTCCAGCTCTTCTTGCTCGGAAAGCACCTCGTCTTTTTCTCTAGGTGCAGGCCCGCTGGCAAATTCTCGAAAAGACTCGGGGATCACCTTCCTTTGATAAAAGTTTTGCAGCTCCCTATACTCAGGAAAATCACTCACACGCTCTTTAAAAAGAGCCCCAAAACGATCGAGCTTCTTGGCCGCTTCGCCAACCAGCACCATGATCGTGTTGACCCCTTCCACAAGTTTTTTGGTATCTCCTGCTTCCTGCATTTTTTTGCAGTAAACTTGAAGATAGTCATAAACACTGCGAAACGTCTCTTTAATCGCCAAAACCGTCTGTTCATCGGACCCGGCAGGCGCCCAATAAACCTCTTCAGACTCTCCTTCTACTTCCTCTTTATGCGGAATGAGACGTGCGTGTTCGGTTACTTCAATTTCATCCAGATTGTCGGCGTCAACGAGAGTATTCAGGTTATCCAAGGCGTCTAAAATAGATAATCCACCTTTTGGGTTCATAACCCCTCCTCTGCCCTACGGGCATCTCTAAGACACTAAGCTTCCTATAATTATTATCTCTTTTTCTACAGATATAGGGCAAAAGAAAAGTAAATATTTAATTATAAATACTTAGCGACAGAGAGAGCGGGATTAACAAAAACTTAACCTTTTTAAAAAGAGCTACTTAAAAGAATGCCATTGAATCACATTCTTGAGCTTCCTTTACTTGCTTGCTATAACATGTGTAGCAAGCAGGAAAATACCTCTCCTCAGCCCCCAGCTCCACGCTGGGGCCCGAAACGGTAGCCTTTCCATCGACATGCTTGAGATTCATGATCGATTTTTTGTTGCAGAAATGGCAGGTAGACTTAACCTCTTCAATGGAATCGGCCAGTTCCATCAGCCGACGGGAACCTTCAAAAAGGTGCGTGCGAAAATCGGTCCGCAATCCGTAACAAATCACAGGGATATTTCTCTCATAGGAGATGGAGCGGAGCTGATCGATTACAGAAGCGGGCAAAAACTGTGCCTCATCGACCAACAAACAATCGATCCCCGAAAAATCGAGTTGAAGGAGATTGGTTTTTTCATCGACGAGAATATCAGCTTCTTGCTCAAGACCGGCACGAGATTTAATATTGTTTTTCCCAAAGCGGACATCAAGAGCCGGTTTGATGAGCAAGATTTGCTTTTCTTGTTGTCTGTAGTTGTGCGCAACTGCAAGCAGATTAAGTGTCTTAGCACTCCCAACCGAACCATAGCGAAAATAAAGCTTAGCCATTTGGGTAACCCTCCTTTAACCCTAATCGATCATTTGTGTTATGCAATTAAAAACACAGGGTTTATCGTGTCACAAAAAGAGGTTAAAGATCAATCCCCCCCTCATTTTAGTCACAGGTGTGACCGGCTACATCGGAGGCAGACTCGTACCACGTCTTTTAGAAAAAGGGTACCGGGTTCGTGCGATGGGAAGGAACATAAGAAAGCTCAAAGATCGTTGGTGGGCATCCGATCCACATGTTGAGCTAGTTCAAGCCGATGTTCTCGATTATCCCTCTATGGAAAAGGCACTCGAAGGGTGCACCATCGCCTATTACCTGATCCACTCCATGATCCGCGAACAAAAAGATTTCACGAAAGCCGACAGGGAAGCCGCCTTGAACTTTGTTGCAGCTGCCGAGAAAACGGGTTTGAAGCGAATCATCTACCTAGGGGGGCTGGGAAGCAAAAAAGAGTACATGAGCAAGCATCTTCAATCTCGAAAAGAGGTAGGAGAAATTCTCCGTCAAAGCTCGATTCCTGTGACCATTTTTCAAGCCGCCATGATCATCGGATCTGGAAGCGCCTCTTTTGAAATTCTCCGCTATTTAACAGACCGCCTTCCCATCATGATCACGCCTACCTGGGTGCGCACTCCCTGCCAACCGATTGCCGTTAAAAATGCACTGGAGTACCTCATCCGCACACTTGAAGTACCCGAGACTGAGGGACAGACCTACGACATTGGAGGACCAAGAGTCACAACTTATCATGAATTGATGATGCTCTATGCCAAAGTAGCTAAGCTCTCTTTGCGCACTGTCATTCCCGTCAGCGTCCTCTCTCCCAAGCTCAGCTCCTACTGGATCGGTCTGGTCACACCCCTGCCTCCTAAACTCGGTCGCCCCCTTGTGGAAGGGTTGAGCAGCAAAGTGATTTGTGAAGATCAACGTATTTTAAAACTGATTCCACAAAAATTGATTGATTACGAAGAGGCCATCTCTCGGGCCATGGACAAAATCAATCCCGAAACCTCGTGGGCTGATGCCGGCCTCATTCCTCCTGCCGAATGGGCAGACAGGGATGATCCTACATGGGCCGGAGGCACGATTTTTAAGGCGCGTCGCGAACGGATGATCGAAGCTTCTCTGGATTGTGTATGGGGAGTCGTCACCGGAATCGGGGGAAAAAAGGGGTGGTACTCTACCTCATGGCTTTGGAAAATACGAGGAGCATTTGACAAACTCATCGGTGGAGTAGGACTGAGAAGAGGAAGGCGAAACAAAACGCATCTGCACGTGGGAGATGCTGTAGACTTTTGGCGCGTGAAGCAAATCGTTCAAGAGCAGCGCCTTTTGCTTGTCGCGGAGATGCGCCTCCCTGGGGAGGCTGTCTTAGACTTTCGTCTGACTCGAATCGATGACAATCTCACAAAACTCGAACAGACTGCACGTTTCTTTCCTTCAGGACTTTGGGGCATGCTTTACTGGTGGATGCTTACCCCTTTCCATCTCTGGATTTTTACCCAAATGATCCGCACCATCAAAAGGCTCAGTGAACAAGACATCAACGAAGTATAAAAAATTATTTTAATTTGTTATACTCAGGAGATATGGCCTCTGTAGATCCAACTGGTGATTCCGTCCGTGCACAACGCCCCCTCCCCCCCATTCGTGGAGGGGTAGATCCTCGCAGCTCTTCTACTTCAATCAAAGTAGCCGAGATAGCCATTCCCCTAATTTTTTTTATTGCCATTCCTGCAGTTTTGGGAGTGCAGATGCACTTTCATGTTTTATCCATTCCGGTTGGATTGGAGCTTGTGGCAGCTTCAACTGTGATCGGCGCTATGC
Organism: uncultured bacterium; assembly: GCA_964350245.1. Lineage (GTDB taxonomy): Bacteria > Chlamydiota > Chlamydiia > Chlamydiales > JAAKFR01 > JAJACP01. Next base: position 96,412 of record CAYGJC010000005.1, read on the forward strand.
TGAGGAACGTAAAAGAGGAGACAAAAAAGTTAAGAAAAGAAGAGCATCACGAAAAATTGACCCCTCAACTCCAAAAGGTCATGCGTGGTCAGACATCGTCCAGGACCATGGAAGGGCTCGACCAAATCCTGGAGGCTCTACCCAAATCGCCTGAAACCTTTTTTGAGCAATTTCCGGAGGTTGATACGCGAAGAAAAGAGGTGAAACAACCCAGTGGTCGCTATAAAGCTAATTTCAACACCACATTTGAAACCACAAGAGCGCCCAGCTCAATCTATGACCTAGGATTTGAAGAACCACCTAAGGGACGTATAGGCATTATCAACGGCATCCTCAACAACTTTTGCCACGCCTATTCAAATGCCTTACGCCTCTCTCACCTTGCCGGAGGTTACAATGTCCATGGTGTGCATAACGCTACCCACGGTATTTTTGCTGACTTTAGGGAATGTCAAATGGGTCTGGAAGGCAAATGCACCGCTCCTGTTTGGCACCTGCACCAAATGTGGGATGATTTTTTCATGGATCACCAAGAAGATGACCAGAAATTTATTCTCATTTGTCATAGTCAAGGAGCACTGCTCACACGGCTTGCACTTGAATCTTATCACCCAGAATGGAGAAAACGCATTCATGTGATTGTTGTAGCCGGTGCGGCGGAAATTCCGGAGAGACTATGCGGCAGCTCTCACCACATCAAAAGTCGTGACCCTGTGCCCAAGCTTGGGCTGGTGAGCGGAGAGGCTGTGCGGGTGACCCATGTTTCTCCGGAAAGCATCGATAGCCACGGCTTTTCACAACCCATGTACTATGAGCCTCTGCAAGAGGAATTGAAAGCTTTGCTTACGTAATGGTCTTATACCGTACGCAGGGAAGTGCTGTCGGATGTTCTTTTTGCAAAAATTCAATGATTTTTTCTCTTACAAAACTCTTCAACTCAAATGCAGTGACCGCATCATTAGCGGTCATCACAAGGCGCAGCTCCATGGTCTGTTCGGTGCAATTGGTGACATGCATCTTCCACACCTTTTGGTTCCAGCTAGGATGACTGTGTACGAGCTCCTTTACTTTTTGGCGAATCAGCTCAACAGGGGCTGTATAATCACAATGGAGAAAAACCGTTGCCAGCAGCTCAGGATCTTTGGCATCCCAATTCTGAAAGGGATGATCGATAAAGTAAGAGATCGGAAGCACCATTCGCCGCAAATCCCAGGTGCGTACAATCACGTGAGTGAGGTGGATGGCCTCAATGCGGGCAAACTCGTTCTCTAAAAAAACCGCATCCCCAATTTTAATGGTTTTGGTCATAGCGATTTGAAAGCCGGCCATCAGATTGAGGAGAATCGGACGGGCTGCCACACCGAGTGCGATACCGGCAATCCCCGCTGAGCTTAAAATGCCGATTCCCACACTTTTGATACGAGGGAAGGTCATCAAGATCGCGGCAAAGGTGACCGCAAAAATCAGAAAGATGATCAGCCGAAAAAGAAAGTGAACCTGCGTAATCATGGCCCGTTGGTGTTCATCTGCTTCTCCTGCAGCTTCATACTTCTGATAAAAATAGCCATACAATGAGCGGGTTGTATTAATCAGCAGCCACCCAATTGTCGCAATACTCACGATGACAATCACATGCTGAAAAAATTCTTCGTAATGCTCCTTGATTCCTAGGATGCTGAGCGCGAGAAAAGCGGCTATTTCAAGCAAAATCACAAGAGCGGGAAAGCGAAAGGCCTCCACAAGTTTTTTCCACACCCCATCATGTCTGAATAGATGGCGAAAAGAAGTGAGGAGGACACGGTAGAGAATGTAGGCCAGGACAAACAGGCCAGCAGAGATCAGATAGGCCGTCAAGCTCGGCGCCCCCAAACATTTTAATAACTCCACGCTCTCTCCTTTGTTTTCCAGTAAAGTAGCAAAAAATGACAATTTTGTCAAAATTTATGGGTAAAAAGTGACAAAAATGTCATTTTTCTGGACATGAGGCGTAAAATGCCCTACGATAAAGGATATGAAACGGCTGATTCTAAAAGATCTGGTGGAGTGGAAAGAGGCAAAAAAACGCAAACCTCTTATTCTAACCGGAGTCAGGCAGGTTGGAAAAACATACATACTCAAAGAGTTTGGGGCCCACCATTTTCTTGCGCATCACTATGTCAACTTTGAAAAAGAACCTCACCTGTTCAAGCTCTTCGAAGAAAACCTGAAGCCTGAACGAATTATTGAGGAGCTCAGCTTCTATCTTGATACTCCGATCGACATCCAAAATGATCTGGTCATTTTTGATGAAATCCAAGCCTGCCCTAAGGCACTCACAAGTCTGAAATATTTTCATGAGGATATGCCCAGCTTAGCTTTATGTGGTGCAGGCTCACTTCTAGGCGTTCATCTTGGCCCTGTCTCTTTTCCTGTAGGAAAAGTCTCTCTACTCAATTTATCCCCGATGTCCTTTGTAGAATTTTTGATGGCAATCGATGAAGAAAGATCTTTAAAGGCTCTGGAGAGTCAACAGATTTCAGAGCTGGTTCATGAGCATTTATGGCACCTGCTCAAGCACTATTTTATCGTGGGGGGCATGCCAGAAGCGGTTCAAACTTACTGTGACCATAAAGAGAGCCTATATGAGGCCTTTACCAAGGTCAGAGAGACCCAAGACAACTTACTCGCCGCCTATTTCGGTGATATGGCTAAACACGCAGGAAAAACGAATGCCATGCACATTGACCGTGTTTTCCGCTCTATTCCCACACAATTAGAAAAACAAATGGAGGGGGGAGCGGCAAAATTCAAGTTTAAAGGAGTGGTGCCGGGAATTACCCATTACCAACGTCTTGCGTCTGCAATTGACTGGCTGGTCGCTGCAGGCCTTGCCATTAAGGTCCATATTGTAGGCTCGGGAGAGGTACCGTTGTATGCACACTCAAAAGAAAATGCATTCAAACTGCTTCTCTTTGACATTGGGATGTTGGGCTCCATGAGCGGACTCTCTCCAAAAGCCATTCTAGATTACGACTACGGGAGTTATAAGGGATATTTTGCTGAAAACTTTGTCGCTCAAGAACTGCTTGGCTCAATGAATAAACCTCTTTTTTCCTGGGTAGAAAAGAATGCGGAAGTGGAGTTTTTGATTGAAATTGAGGGAGAGGTCATTCCCCTTGAGGTCAAGGCAGGCAAAGTGACCAAAACCAAAAGTCTGCATCAATTTGCCGAGAAGTACCACCCCAAAAACCAAGTCATCCTCAGTGCACGATCCCTCTCTACAACAGGCACAAAGCGGTATTATCCCTTGTATTTAGCCGGACTTTTGCCTCAAATGTTCAATCCCTCCCTCTAATGAGTAAACCTCAGCTTCAGGCATCCTTTTTTCGATCTGCTCGGCCGCTCTCAAACTTCTGAATCCTCTTCGACAATAGACCACAATCGGCTTGCTCAGATCGAGCCGGTCCATATCCAAGGGGTGCATGCCCCCAATATGAAACTCCTCTCTCTCCTCTGAGGTGCGGACATCCACAAGCTGATACTCATTTAATGTCTCTAGCTCCTCATACAAAATAGTCTTAACCACAGAAAACCCCTGTTTTGAATAGGTGACAGTTTTAAAAGCATTTCCGTCGAAACACAATAGCTTGCCTGCCAAGGGAGTGTCAAGACCCGTTAAGAGCTTGACGACCTCCAAGGCTTGGAGCTGTCCAATTAGGTTGGGAAGCACACCTAACACCCCTTGCTCTTCACAGCTGTTACAGTAACAAAGAGTGGGAAAAAGATCGCGGTAGGTGGGACTCCCCTGCCAATTAAAGGTCGAGACGTGGCCTGAAAAGGCATCGACAGCTCCCACAACAAAAGGAAGACCTAAAGAGACACAGACGTCGTTGATTAGATAGCGGGTGGTAAAATTATCGGAAGCATCCACCACCAATTGATACGGTTGAACCGTTCTGAGTGCATTGTCTGAAGTGAGCCACTCATGCGTTTCAATTTGCACATCTGGATTTTGCTGTCTTAACCTAGCTCGCGCTCTTCGATTTTTTGCTTTGCCGACATCCTCAGGTGTATAGAGAAGCTGCCTAGAGAGATTACTCAGAGAGACACAATCTCCATCAGCAATACCCAGGGTTCCCACACCCATCGCTGTAAGAGTCTGTAAAACGGCACAGCCGAGCCCCCCTGCACCTACTACAAGGACTTTCCCTTGCCTAAGCGCCTCTTGCTTCTCGTGTCCAAAGCCATCTAGTTTTATTTGCTGTGCGTACCGTTCCATCTGTTTACCATGTCTGTTGCTGTTTTTCTTGGGGAGGGGGCGTGTGCAATCGCTGAGCTGACTGCTGCGCTTTTGGCTCCTCTCTTTTTGATGTCGAGCAGATGTTTTAAACGGATGCCTCCAATTGCCACTATAGGAAGCGGAGAGCGGTGGCACAGCCACTCCAACATATCAAGAGTGAGAGGCTCCCCTTTTTTTTCTTTGGTGGAAGAAGGATAAAAATGTCCGACACCCACGTAATCTGCTCCCTCCTCAGCAGCCTGAAAAATCGCTGTTAAAGTGGGAGCTGTGACTCCTATAATCGCCTCTTTTCCCAGCTCCTCACGCGCTTTTCTTACGGGAAAGTCGTCTTGACCTAAGTGGACACCGTCAGCCTCTAGAAGCAAAGCCAGGTCCACCCGATCGTTGACGATAAAAGAGACGCCATGCTCAGTACAGAGATGTCGCATCTTCTTCGCTTTCCGGAAATCCAAAACGCCTTTGTCCCGGAATTGAACTGCTCCGATTCCCGTGTGAATCACCTGTTCTAGAACCGAGAGGGAGTCTGTAATTAAGTAAATTCCTTTCATGAAAAAAACAGCCTGATCGCCGCGTACCCAGCCGCGCCTGTTTTTAAATGGTGAGGAATCGATTCTACTGTGACATTTCCTAGCGCCAAAATGGGAATGGAAAAATTTTGCACGAACCCGGGAGTCAACTTACCGGCGCAAAAGGTGATATAAGAGGCTCCTCCTTGTTCCGCTTCTTGCGCTTCAGCGTAGGTGTGCGTACTCACGCCAATAAGAAAATGCGCCGGGCAAAACGCTTTTACAACACGGACCGGTAATCCCTTTTGGGGTAGATGAATGCCATCAGCTTCTACACCCAACGCAATATCTAACCGATCATTCACAATCAGCTTGATGCCTTTTGAACGTGTGAGTTGACGGCACTCTTCAGCAAAAGCATATAATGGTTTTGCGGCCAGCTTTTTTCTTCTCAGTTGAAGCGCATCGATTGGCCCCGCACACACCGCACGCACTTGCTCTATTGTCACCTCTTCGGGAGTGATCGCCATTCTCATCTCAACACCCCCTGTAAAGGGCTGGATGCTGTTGCAAACGTTTGATACGGAATGCGTCCCGCTTGAAAAGCTAACCGTCCTGCTTCACATGCCAGACGCATTGCATGTGCCATATGGACGGGATTGTGTGCACGTGCGACAGCGGTATTTAAAAGAACGCCATCCATCCCCATTTCCATTGCAATCGCCACATCTGAAGCTGTTCCCAAACCGGCATCCACGATCAGAGGAAGAGAGATTAGCTCTCGAATTCTCTCTAAAATGTAGCGATTGAGAATGCCCATTCCCGAGCCTATAGGCGCGGCTAAAGGCATGATAGCGGCGCACCCTAAATCGGCCAGTTTTTGGCAAACAATCGGATCGTCATTACAATAAGGAAGAACAACAAACCCCTCTTTGACAAGTGCAAGAGCTGCTTTTAACAACTCAGAGGTGTCTGGATAGAGCGTTCTTTCATCTCCAATCACTTCCAGCTTCACCCAATTTGTATTTAAGGCCTCGCGCGCTAGCTGCGCGGTTAAAATGGCCTCTTTTGCTGTAAAACATCCTGCTGTGTTAGGCAGCACAAAAAACCGATCCGTAAGATCGGTGACCATCGGTTCGTTTACATCGATCCTGCGCATCGAAACCGTCACTATTTCAGCTCCACTTGCCTCAATAGCTCTGAGACGAGTGGAGGGATCAGGGTAGCGCGCCGTGCCAATCAAAAGCCTAGATTGAAACGTTTTTCCTGAAATTACTAACACTTAACCTCCTTGGTAAGGAGCGATCACATCGATGCGATCGTTTGGCTCTAAAATCTTTTTTTCCCAATCCTCACGCGGAACGACCGCCTCATTCACTGCAACTGCAATTCCCGCATATCCTTTAACAAGATCAGCAACAGAGATCCTATCTTCTAGCTCTTGCCGCTCGCCATTGAATAATACCTGCATATCTCCTCCTTTAATTTGTATGCTGTATAAGGGGCGAGTAAAATGCCCCCACGTCCATGCCCTGATGCATGGAAAATGCCTCGTTTATTGCTCTCTCCAATGCAAGGGAGGCGATCCTCTGTCTGCGGCCGCAATCCCACATCGATCGACATGACAGACATCTGATCTAGTGCAGGCATCACCTCCCAACTATCCTGAAGGAGGTTGCGCACGCTTTCTCCCCTGGCCTCCAAACCAAAACCCAGCTCTCCCGAAGTCGCACCTAGGCGAATGGTCCCCGCTGGACCAGGAGCTAGATAGATGCGTGGAGAGCGAATCATATGCTTGAGAGAGAGATTCCCCTTCACAGTCATGATTTCTCCTTTCAAAGGACGAATCGGCAACCCAAAGCCTCCTGACCAGGCGCCTGCAGCCACAACGACCTCTCCGCTCGGCAGTGTTTTAACTTCCTTTTGTTTGATCACGCCTCCCAAGTTGAGAAAAGCTTCTTTTAGGGCATTCAGGAGACACATGGGATCAATATGGGCGTCACCCGGCACCCACAAAGCGTGATTGACCCTAGGCGAAAGCAGAGGCTCTTTTTCGCGTGCCTCCTCACCCGTAAGCCAATCTACTTTGATCGGACAACAGGAGCGCAGCCTCTCGAGCCACCGCGCATCGTCCCTATCAATCCCGACCCAAAGCGTTCCACAGCTACGTATCGAGATAGGAAGGCCGCTATCACCCTCCAATTTCCTTAAAAACAGTGGATATAAATCGAGACTTTTTTGGCCCATCTCAAAAAGGGGACACTGTTCACAGAACATCTCCGAATAGGGAGCCAACATGCCAGCTGCCACCAAGCTCGCTTTGGGCTTACGTGCCTCAAAAAGTGTCACCGCAATGCCCGCACGCAACAGCTGCCAACCGACACTTAAGCCGATGACACCACCACCAATAATGGACACACTACCCTTGAATGTATCTGTGGACATACGATTTTCCATGAAAAACGGCATCTCTTAACGTATGCCCCTTTGCTAAAAAAGCGGTGATGGCAGAGCTCAGCCGGCATCCCGTTCCATGCACATTCTCTGTAGGCACGGTCTCCTGTTTCAACCAGTAGGGTGAGCTGCCCGTAGCAACCAGGCAATCCCATCCCTTTCTTCTTTTGTGATGTCCTCCCTTAACAAGGACAGCCTGGGGGCCCCAATCCAGCAAACGCTTCCCTGCGCGGACAAAATCATCAATCGAATCACCCAATAGGCGCTCCACTTCTACAAGATTGGGCGTGATCAGATTAGCCAAGGGGAAGAGCTTAGTTCGAAGAGTCTCTACAGCTAAAGGATCCAACAGGCACGCTCCTGAACTGGCCACCATCACAGGATCTACCACAACAAAGGATGGCTTCCAGTAGGTTAGCCGCTCGCAAACAGCCTCCACTGCCGATGCGTCATAGAGCATGCCCACCTTTACCGCGTGAGGCATCCCCTCTTCAAACACAGCATTCATTTGCGCTATGATCATCTCCGTCGGAACCACAGAGACCTGTTTCACTTCCTTGCTATTTTGAGCTGTGAGCGCCGTGATGACCGTCGATCCTCTCACCCCATTTTCCAGAAATGCCTGCAGATCAGCCTGAATGCCTGCACCACCACTACTGTCAGAGCCCGCAATTGAGAGAACACGCTTCATGTGAGCGCCTGGCAGACAGGTTCTACCGAACAGTGTGGTGTGCTGGGAATGTACTCATTCGTGTAGCAGGTTTTGGCATCAAAGGTCTCAGGAGCAACCTTTAGGTGCTTTGTATATTTTTCCACCTTGTTCCAATCCCTTTCCACATTCCATAGGTTGCGCGAAAAAAAAGGCAACGTCCGCATGAATATCTTTCGGTTCAAAGGCGTGTCGATTTTTGGTTTATACGCGCAAAAATGGGCGTAAGCTTCCTCCGGATTTTCCGTTGTGTATGCAGCGGCCCTTTGTGTGGCACGCATAAAAGCTAAAGCGCGTTCAGGATCTTGTTTCAGCTTATCTGCATGTGCAATCATCATCACCGAACAGAAGCAGCAACACCCAAGACCTGCCATCTCATCGATACGTAGGAAAGCCGATTCACCAAAAAAATCCTCGACTTCCACTTTTTGAAAATTGATGAAACCAATCCCTGTGTCGACCTGGTTTTTTTTGATTGCTTCCACTAGGTTCATCCCCACTCTCACCGGAGTGTAGTCAGTGGACTGCAGGCCCGCATGGGCAAAAAGATCGTCTATAATAACCTTCCCAAAGTGCCCGATGTAGCCCACTCGCTTCCCCTTTAGAGCGTCAAACGAGTCAATCTGTCTCGAAACCAATCCTGTGGGCGGCTCATCCAAAAGCGTTCCAATTGATGTAACGGCAAATCCTTTGGTCCGCGCCGCAATGGTATGGATCATCGCTTTGAGTCCAAAATCGACACTTCCTAGCCCCACGATTTCCGTGACATCACTTGGATCGTTCGGTTCTAGAATGGCGAGATCAATTCCCTCTTCTTCGTAAAAGCCAAGAGCTTTTCCCACGAAGATTGGGGTGTGATAAGGATTGGCGTACCAATTAAGTAGTAAAGTCGTGCGTGTCTTGCAAGCGCCCATAGAAACCTCCATTTCGTTAATTGAGAGCGCCTGAAATGAAGGATGCGTGAAAAGAAGATGAATAGACATCCCTTCGCTGGCATTATCCAGATCAGGTTATACGGGTATTTCTCAGCCTATTTGGCACCCCGTGTCGTTATGTTGAGAAATCTAGCGAACCATTTGATTTTAGTTCAAGTTAATATTTGTACAATTTAGAAATCAAATTTCTAAATTGTACAGATTATGATAGAAGACTCGGACCTATCATGCGATAATCAGTGACAGAAAAGCCAAATTTTTTATACATGGAGATGGCTGCTTGGTTATGAGCAGACACATTGAGCTGCTGGCCGCTGACTTTATGGCTGTTAAACCATTTTTGAATCGCTTCCATCAGCTTGTCGCCTAACCCCTTTCCACGCCAATTAGAAGCCAAAGCGATCAAATTAATGTAGCCGATCTGACAATCGAGCCAATCCTCGGATTTGATGCAGGCCCATCCAATCCCGATGGCTCTTTCATCCTCACGTATAATTCCAATATATTTACTTGGGTCTTTATACGCCTCACAAACCGCTCTCCACTGCTTTTCTGCGTATCCTTCCCTTAGAGGCGCTTGAGTTCTATACGTACGTTGCCACCAAAAGAGATGCTCTGTCAAAAATGCATCGATAATCGCACAAACCGGCTCTTCATCCTCTGCTCGAATCTCTTCAGAAATAATGAACATTTTTTTCTCCGCGCTGGATAAAAAGACTATATACCTTAAAACAAAAAATGAAAAAGATCTTACCAAAGTGTTTATGAGAAATAAGGGCTAATATTTCCCCTATCAGGTATACTGCTTGTTATGAAAATTGGACTACTGATCAAAGCTCCCTTTCGTTGGATGTCGCGCCCTAAAGCTGAGAGCGATGGAAAATTTGGTACCCTCAAAGGTGTCTTCCTTCCCAACATTCTCCAAATGTTAGGAGTCATCTTATTCTTGCGCCTGGGCTGGATTTTAGGACACGTGGGGATTTTGCAGATGTCGGCTATCATCGGCTTTTCCTCCCTTCTTCTGCTCATTACCGGTCTTTCCATCACAGCGATTGCCACCAATATGCGCATTGGAGCCGGAGGATCTTATTATATTATTTCCAGATCGTTGGGAATAGAATTTGGAAGTTCCATTGGCATTCTGCTCTGTATTTCGCAGAGCACCTCAATCGCCCTCTGCGTTTCCGGCTTTGCCCTCTCGCTGGGAGAATTTTTCCCCGATGTGCCGATTCAAGTCTTTGAAGTCTCTACGCTTGTCCTATTGGCTATTATTTCTTATATCTCTACTAACCTGGCACTTCAAACTCAAATCTTTATTTTTGTGGCCCTTAGCGTTTCTCTTGGAGCCTTATTTATGGGAAGTTCGAGCAATATTCCCTCTACCTTAGAGCCAATAGCGACCTCCTCTTCCATGCCCTTTTGGATTGCTTTTGCCATGTTTTTCCCTGCTGCAACAGGAATCGAAGCGGGCATGTCGATGTCCGGAGATCTACGCAAACCCTCCCGCGCACTTCCTTTAGGAACCATTGGAGCCATCCTCGTCGCCTTTGTGTTATATCTCAATGTAGCCCTGTTTCTATCCCGTAACGTTTCACCGGAGATGCTCCGCTCCTACCCTTTTATCGCCTACTACCTTCCCAAGCTAGGCTACCTTGTCATTATGGGAATTTGGGCAGCCAGCTTATCTAGCGCCCTGGGAGGGATTCTAGGAGCTCCTAGAGTAATGCAAGCTGTCGCCAATGATGGAATTCTCCCCAAATTTCTGGGAAAAGGTTTTGGAAAGGCCAATCAGCCCCGTATTGCCACGATTGCCGTCTTCTTGTTTGCTCTTGTTCTCACTTTACTCACAGAGATCAACAACCTCATTCCAATTTTGACGATGGTCTGCCTGGTCACCTATGGCCTACTCAACTTTGTTGCCTTTATTGAAGGATTGATGCGTAACCCAAGCTGGCGCCCTTCGTTCAAAGTGCCTTGGTTTGTCTCCCTGGTTGGCAGCATTGGCTGCTTTATGACCATGTTCATGATTAATGCCGGGGCGACCTTTATTGTGCTTACAGCAGTTGTGTGCATTTGCATCTGGTCGTCTATGAGAAAGATCAAGGGAAATTGGGAAGACATCCGCTTCAGCCTATTTTCATTTATCGTCAACAAAGCGATTAAACGATTGCAGCGAGGAGATGGAAATAATAAAAACTGGCGTCCCAATATTGTCGCCTTTATTGACAAAAGCACACCCAACAAGCGGGATCTCATTGCCTTTGCCCACTCCCTCAATCAAAACAGGGGCTTTCTCACCTTTTCCCTCTGCCTCCCTGAGGAAGATAAGTGTGAGCGCGCAGATTTAGAGCTCAAAAATTCGATTAAAGGATTTTTGGACGACATACGTGTCCCCGCCTTCTGCCATATCGACCATAACATAAGCGTGCATCACAGCATGAAGGAAATCGCGGCACACTATGGACTGGGACCACTAAGCCCCAACACCCTGATCATCCCTTACAACGAAAACTACAGCACTAATAATCAAGATCTCGTCTCGTTTCTTCACCAAGCTTTAGGGCATGGAAAAAACGTGATCATTTGGAAGTCTGATTCTGAAATTAGCTCGTCCTTTTTGGAGCGTCCCAAAAAGAAAAATCAGAAGCAGATTCA
>CAYGJC010000006.1:0-17220 GCA_964350245.1 uncultured bacterium
CCCCCCACCCATTGACGTTGATGCCTCTGATACGGATTCTGATAACGACAGTGGTTATTTTTCAGCTCCGGAGTCCACAAACAGTTAATATAATTTTTTATTATCTTAATACTAAATTTAAATTTTTAGTTTATAATATATAGTATAGATAAATATAGTTTAAAAAGGAGATAAAAATGCTTGGACTCTACTACACCACAGGCCTCTACCGTAAAGAAGCCTCAATGGAGCCTCGCCAACAGCAGGCATCTCAGTCCAGAGCTGAGCCCGATTGGGCCACTAGAACTGCAGACATAGACGATGGGGCAAACCCTAGCAAATATACACCCACTTATTATCAGAGCACTCCCTGTGGAAGTGATGCACAATTTTTTGCCAACTATCCATTTAATAGAGAGCCGCTTTCTGAGGGCGAAAAAGCCCTGCAAGCTGGTATTTTCGAAAGTGCAGCTAAGACAACTAGTGAGAGCAGAAAAGCTCTACAAGCTGGCTTTCTAAAAGCTGCTGCGAGTGCGAACTCCGGTCCCACTGAACATAAAGAACAAACACCTTACGACCATGATGTATGGAATCACTCTTCCCGATCGCCAGAGAGAGGAAATACACTGGGTATCCGTAAGACCGTCGGCACCCTCGCTGCTGCGACCCTGCTGATCACAATTGTGGGAGCACTGGCTGCTACTTACTTCCTCGTACCAGGAGCGCAGACATGGATGAATGCCCATGCGATCACTCCCCTTACCGCGCAGCACCTGACAGTCGGACAAGGGCTCTGCATGATCGGATTGCCTATCGCAGGCGCGATGACAGGATTGGGATTGGGTCTATATGTCTGGCAAAAATCCAAACGTAAAGCAGCAACTCCAGAGCTAAAGGGTATTCGTGAACCTCGTTTTTCAGAGGGACAGAAAAGAGCCGCAAAGGTCGCAGGATTTGTCACGATTGCCGCTCTGCTTATAGCAGGTGCTTGCTTGGCCTACTACTTCTGCCCTCAAGTTCAACAAGGAGTCAGCCAAGTTCTCAATCACAAGCTGACAATGGGACAGAGCTTAGGCTATATAGGAGCGCCTACTTTAGCTTTAGGTATATTGGCAAATGGAGCGCTTGCTCTTTACTTACGCCGCCAAAAAATGAACGCTACCCATCATGCTTTAACAAGGGAGGTATCCTGATGTCTGCTCCAAATACAACACTACAAGCATCCAAGGGGACAGGCGCCCTTCAGATGGGAAGTGTCAGCCGAGCCAAGAGTCCGAAAAAAAGCAAGGTAGCCTTGACAGCCTTAGCTGTCATTGCTCTACTTGTTGTAGCAGGTCTTTTGGCCATGCATTTTACACTAGGATGTAATGCAGCCGGGTTTCAAAAGCTATGGGGTATCATGCAAGCCAAGCATCAGTTCTCATTGAACACACTCGCCCTTATGGGTGGAGGAACCGCTGCTGGGACTTTAGCGGTGATCGCTTTGGTATCCAGAGCTACCCGTAACAAAGATACATCCAGTTCATGTTGCTCCAAGTCCCAGGTCTCTCGCAGGGACCCCTTATATAATATGGACGACGAAACAGACGCAGCGGCTCACCCCCAAGTTGACCGGGGAGACAATGATCTAATCGCAGACGATGGAGACAAAAGCCATCTATTTGCAGGTAGTATTCTCGCAGATGGCCCATCTACCCGTCCAGCTAGTCGCTCTTCTTCCCGAGGGTCCACACATGACTTCGGACCTATCGTTGCTGATGACCTTCGAGGCGATCTTTAATATAAATTGTCCGAAAAAAGCGTTTCATTCAAGCTAACTAGCATGGATGAAACGCTTTGTTCTTTTCAGGGATTTCTATACAAACCGGAGGGAGACCACTGGATCCTTTGTGATGCACCCAACCTTAAGAGCTGCTGCCTACAAAAACACGCTGTTGTCAATTTAGAAGGCGATTTTTCGCGCTACTCTTTGAAAAAAGCCGTCACTGTAAAAGGGACTTACCACGCCAATGAGCACCTGCTCAGAGAAGTGAGTGTGGTGGAAAAAAACGGCCCTACCCCTTACTGGACACTCAGCATCCTGTTAGTGGGTATCGCCGCCTGGGTGGCTTTTAAGTCATGGAAAGGGCGTCCTCTTCCTCCTTAAACCGATATCCCACGCCACGCACGGTCTCAATCCAATGAAAATTGGGACCAAGCTTCTTGCGGAGCGCTGCAATGTGTACATCTATGTTGCGGTCCATAATGAAGGCATCATCGTTTTGCACATCATCCAAAAGTTGATTACGTGTTAACACTTTGCCCCGATTGGCCAAAAACCGGCGTAAAATACCAAACTCAGAAAGCGTAATGGGAATGTACTTGTCGCCCTTGCGCAGAAGATAACGGTCCACTTCTAAAGTGAAATCTCCAAAGGTTAAGGTTTTGGCAAGTTTAGCCGGCTCGCGTCCTCGGCGGAGAACAGCTTTGATACGCGAAAAGAGAATCTTGGGGGAAAAAGGCTTGGCCACATAATCGTCTGCACCAAGCTCTAAACCGAGCACAACATCTAACTCTTCGTTTTTTGCAGAAATAATGATCACCGGAATGTTTTTGAGCTCTTGGTTGTGCTTCATTTTGCGGCAAATATCCAAACCGTTTTGGCCCGGAAGCATAATATCTAAGATCACAAGGTCGGGTTTTTCACGCTCAATCGCACGGTAACCATTAATCCCATCTACCTCCACATGCAGCTTATAACCGGAGATGTCTGCCTGCAACTTAATCAGGGCCGCAATATCTTCTTCATCTTCAATTAGCAAAATACTTTTCTTCTGAGTCATCCTAAAGCTCCTGTAACTCTTTGTCTTACCACTTGTGCTTTGTACACAAAAAACAAGTAGGAATGGTCTCTTATGTTAGGACTTGTTTTAACACGACATTTATTATTAATGGTATTCCTTTTTTGTTGGCCGCGCAAAAAGCGCTCTTAACGAAATCTTCTTATTTCATAAATTACAGAATTTAATTTGCACGAAACAATGACTAAAGTTACTATGTCGGTTTGAAAGAGGAGAAAAAATTGTCTAAAAGAGTCATCATCATTTTAGTTGTTTTTATTGGATGTGCAACTGGTTCTTATTACCTTTTCAAACCCAATCCGATCGCACAAACAGATCAAGCGCTTGCGGCCCTTCAAGAAAATAATTACGCAGCTGCAGAAGAGGCGTTGAAGACGCTCTCAACTCAGCCCCTGGTCTATCCGCTCAGTCTTTATAAAGGGTATTTGGAGCAAGCGCGTGGGCGGTATTTAGAAAGTAATCTCTACTTCCACTCCTTATTAAAGAACCCACCGAAGAGGCTGAAGGAAGCGGTTAAACTCGAGGCTCTGCTTGCCCAGGCCTCTAATGCTTTTTTTGAGCAGCGCGACCGAGAAATTTCTCCTCTTGTTGATTCAGCGCAACTCATCGCTCCACACAACCCTTTTGTTTTCTTTTTTAAGGGGTTGAATAACTATCTACGTGCCGACTATGGAGAAGCGCTAAAGGCATGGAATGCCTTTAACCCTGCGGAACCCTCAGAAGGAACTGGATGGATGGCAACGGTTGTGGAAAGGCTTTTTCCACTCACCTGGCGCCAACTACACGTCGCTCATTGCTTAACAGAGGAGGGGGATCTTCTCTCGGGGCGTGAGATTCTGGAGAAAGAGAGCCATCAAATGGATAGCCAGGATCTAACTAATCTGGCCACACTTTTTTTGGGACTCACCTATTTAAAAGAGGCGGATCACATCCCCATCGACCAAAGGGGATCGTACTACAAGCTGGCCCGCTTCTATTTTGAGCGCTCCGGCACAAAAGAGCTGCATCAACGGGAGCGAAAACTCATTACACCCCATGTACAAAGAGAAGCAGAAGGCCTCCTGCTCACCGATCTAGATGAGGAGAAAGTAAAATGGGGCTTTGACTTTATTCATACCCTTTTGGAATGGAAAGCCAGTCCGGCTGTTGAATCCATTGCCGAAGAGCTTGCCTACAAAATGCTCCGCCAAAAAGGGGAAGAGGACCTGAAACTCTGTCAATCGATCAGACAAGAGTTTTTGGGCAGTCCCTTTCATCTACTTTTAACACAGAAATTGCTTGATGCCATGGCGCATGGCTTAAAACGGGGAGAAACGGAAGATCTACACGAAGTGTGGTCGATGGTGGAAACACTCTCTCCCTCTCCAAAACTGCTTGCCAAACAGATCGCCTCTCTCACTTCCGAGGAGATCTTCCGCACTGTGAAGCGTGATAGCAATTCTCTTTTACATACACGCCGTTATCTTGCCTTCTGGGAAAAATTAGGAAGAAGCGCCCAGGAACGTGAACTGCTTGCTCAAGAGCTGTTTTTACACGCAAAACTCTTCTGGCAACAAGAACACCAGGAGAAAAAGGGAGAGCGCTTGATGGACATTGCCCAAAAGCTCTGTTCAAACAAGGTGCGGATGGAGCGGCAAATCGGAGACTATCTGGGCAATCTGTATACCCAGGCAGAAAATAGTAATATGATTGGAAGACTGATGCTGATTTTTGATGCTATGGATCGCTTTCAGATCAATAAGCAGGAGCTGGCAAATCCCAGCAAAATGGCTAATCATCTTGCCGATGCCGAATATCTCTATGATGCGCACAACTATTCGCTTTCTAAAGCACATGCCATGTGGGTGCTTAAGTTAGATCCCAACAATGAGTCAGCTCAAAGGCTTGTGGGTCTCTCCTCTTTCCACTTGGGTGAGTACTCGCGTGCGCTTTGTGCATTAAAAGCGCTTGAAAACCCTGACGAAGACGCCCGTAAAGCTTTGATGCTCAGTCGAGTATTTGCTTCGCAGGAACAAGAGAAGCATTTGTGTCAAATGGATAATATTGACTCATTTGAAGAAGATGAGTAGAGTTGCGCCGTCGCGGATCGTGTTTCACTACGAATGAACTGACTTTGGGCCCCATGACAACGGTTGCTGAAGCCACTTTTGATAAGCACCACTACCATTCGCAAGTTTCGCGCCTATGGACGCCGACACTGCGCCGTTTTAACCGGCTGGTCCGTGCCTCGGTGCTTTTTAATTTCTTCTTTTTACTGCTCGCGACAGTAGAAGTGGGTCTTTTTTTATCTTTTTTTGCTCTTCTTTCGCAGTCCACTGTACTGGCCTTCACTTTAGCGATTTTCTTTCTCACCCTCTTCTCTTATTTTGTGCTCAGGCTGTATATACAGGCCAAAAGACCCGAGCAGTTGGTCGATCTATGTGAAGAGTATCTTCACCGCTGTAAAGAGATCATTCGGTATCAGGAGGGCATTCCGGAGCATCACATTGCTTTGGCCACAGCCGCACATAAATTTGCAGCAACCTTACACGAAAAAGAGTACACGTTTTTTGCACCTCCTTTTTTTTTAAAGCCACTCGCTCCCTCACTTGAAAAGTTTAGCTGCTTTTACTTTTGGAAAGATCTACACCGTCTCAAAGAACTGCTTTTGACCACGTCGGTTGAGGAGCATCTAAAGGTGGTGCAGTGTGAGCCGACCAACCTTGAAGTGCACGCTGCTTTGGCTAACGCGTATGTGATGCTTTCCAGCCTTTATGCAGATCCGCGTAAGTACCACGATTTCGATGAAGAGCGGTGGATTCCTCCTGAACGGTATAGTGAGGAGATGCGGGAGACTTTTCGAGCAACGGCACAGAGAGCCATCGAAGAATTTGAAATTTTAAATGACTACGCGCCGGATGATCCTTGGGTACACGTGCAACTGGCCTACTCTTACCACGATCTACAGATGCCTGAAGAGGAGATTCGGGAATATGAAATTGTGCTAAAGCTCCGTCCCAATGATAAAGACACGCTTTTCAAGCTGGGGATGCTCTATTTTCAGCAGGGGATGAATGCTAAGGGATTGAGGATTTATGAAATGCTCAAACATACGCACTATAAGAAGGCTGAAAGCTTAATCAAGTTTTACGGCTCATTCGAAACCTGACTTTTTTACACCTACTGCTTTGCAGTCCACCCTTGGTCGACGAACATCCCGCGTTCTTTGCTCAAAGAACCTAAATTCTATCTCTGGGACTGGTCGCTCGTCGACGACCCGGAGCAACGTGCAGAAAATTTCGTTGCCTCACATCTGCTCAAAGCGTGTCACTACTGGACTGATCGTGGGTTAGGAACCTTTGCTCTCCACTTCTTAAGAGACAAGGAAAAAAGAGAAGTGGACTTCATCGTCACCAAAAATGGTGATCCTTGGTTTATCGCTGAGGTAGAATTAAGTGCGTCACACTTAAGCCCTCATCTGGAGCGCTACCAGAAGCTTACAGGCGCTCAACATGCGCTTCAAGTTGTTTTGGAGCGAGAGTACGAAGAGATCGACTGCTTCGGCTACCACAAACCTATCGGTGTCCCCGCCAAAACCTTCTTATCTCAGCTAATATAGGAAAAAAACGGAGAACTTTTGGGAATTTTTTCTTCAGTTGCTTGATCTCGAGCGAAGACAGTACACCCGGTACGGCAAGCGAGCGATCAATCAAATGAAGGAAAAAGAATCCAAAAGCTCAACCAAGCGTCGTGCTTAACACTCTTTAAAGGGCTTGCCAGGCGACTGTGCCAATAACGAGGCCTGTGACGCAGACGGCATTGGCCCACCAGTTGACGGCCTCCTTGTAAAAGACTTGAGCCCACAGGTTACACAGTAAAATCACACCGACAGAGAAGATAGGAAAAATCATGGCATTTTCCCACGAGGAAGCAACTTGTGGAGCCAAAATCAAAAAGAACGTACACGCACCGTTTGTAATCCCTCCTGCGATCCCATATCCAATCTCAGCTCCTTTGGGAAAATGATGCCGCTGCTTGATGTAAATGGCCCATTGCATCGCGGCTCCCACAAAAATCACAGCAGGCATGAACCACTGAATATTGTGCGCATCGAGATGAAAGGGAAGCAAAAATGTGGTGGGAAGCTCGGGCTTAAGCACCATCGCCCACCATTGCAGAAAGACCAAAAAGAGGGTATGCAAAACAAAGATTAATGTCGCAAAGAGAACCCAAATGGCTTTATTGGCATTTTTTTCTGAGGTCCACCCTGCCCACATAAGACCCATTACAACCAAAAGGGAGCCGATTCCGTTAGAAAAGGTGTAGGGGTGTCCAAAGGCGATACCAAAAAAGAGGGCCAAAACAATCGCAGGGGCCACAGAGGAGGTGTTGAGAATGGCAAATGTAAGGCCCGGGGGTCCTTTTTCAAGCGCTTTCCCAAGCCCCCACATCATAATCCCAAAGATAAGACCTCCCACAAGTCCAATCGCAACGGGGCCAAAACTCCAGGCGTAGTCACCTGTTCGCACGGGATTCAGCAGAATCATCACCAAAAAAGAGAACGTAAGCTGGACAACCAGATAGGCTTTGCTTGATCCGCCGGCATCAATACTCCGCCGCATACAAAAGTTGCTAATAGAAACGAGCAGAGCCGCCAAAATTGCAAAGAAAATTCCCATGAACACCTCTTGTCTGAAAAGTAGAATAGGAGTCTAATGAATGCTCACAAAGCTTGGAAGCACTTCGTTGTGAAAAGAACATTTTTTTCTCTTCTACTCCTTTGCCAGGTAGTTTTTGCCTACCCTCCCCTGCCAAAAGCGCGGACGGAAACTGAGGCTCTTTTTGTCCGCAGAATCATTGATTTTTGGCGCGACAAGGAGTATCCATTTGTCAAAAGCCAGATTACCGCCTATCTAGCTGACTATCCCGATAGCCCCTTCACTGATCACTTTTATGCGATGCTCGGCGATGTGGCTCTGCTTGAAAAAGAGTATGACGCAGCCCTAGATGCTTATGAACGTCTGAAGGAGACTCCCCTCAAAGAGTCTATCCGCACCAAACGGTGGCGCGCTCTCTACCAACTCCAACGTTACAACCAACTTTATGAGGAGCTAAAACCACTCTCCCTAGATGAGGATGAGGAAAGGTTTTATTTTGCTGAGGCGACTTTCCACCTAGGTTTTCAAAGAGAGGCACTCTCCCTCTATGAGCCCCTTCTTTTTAGTCCATTCTTTGGCACACATGCCAAGCTGGCAACGGCTGAAATCTACCGTCTACTTGAGAAGCCTGAGAAAGCGGCAGAATTCTATCTTGAGTTAGCCGATCACTACGAGGAGAATGATGAGTTTCTTTTCTACGCAGCTCTGATGCTCACTCCAAGTGATCAAGAGCGAGCCGTAGCTCTTTTTGAAACGCTTGCACAAGGGAAATCGAAGCATGGAGGCGAGGCTGCTTATCAATGGATGCAGCTATTGGCAGAGCAAGGTGCGTGGGAGGCGATCGAAAATCAACGGGGCTTTTGGCTCACTAAGATCCCCGAAAGCCGATTGGCAACCGCCTACTACTATTTAGGAATGATTGCTTATGAGCAAAAAAGAGCTGCTCAGGCCAAGGTAGATCTCCAAAAAGCGGTGGAAGGAGGAATCACCCCTCCCTACGACCAAACAGCGCTTGAAACCCTGCTGAGCTGCGCTGCTGAGCTGGTTGATATCGATTTATGCGAAGCGAACTATGCGCTTTTGACAGGACGGTATCCGGATAGAAAACCGGAAGCAGGGATGATGCGGGCGACAGTCTACCAACACGCCGGTCAGCTCGAGCAGGCGCTGGTTCTATTGGATGAGTTATCTCAGCTACATGGCTCGCATCCTGTCCGAGAACAAGCCGGATTGCAAAGAATACATGTGCTCATCGATTTGCAAAAATGGGAAGCAGCGCACCAGGCGCTAGACGCCTTTATGCGCCTTAATCCTCGTAGTGAGCGTAAAACAGAGCTCCTGCGCTTAGCCGTAAACCTAGCTCAGACACTAACGAATGAGAGTTTGCTTGCTCGGGATTTAGAGAATGCTCTCTCAGGACGCGTTTACGAGGGGCAAGAACGCATTGAAAAGCTTGAGCTGCTCGCAAAAGCCTACCTCAAACTGGGCCGTGTGCACGCTGCCTTGGGCATCTTGCACGAAATGGACAATCCCGATCCTCTTTTGTTTGCTCAGTGCTATATCAAAGAGGGAAATTCCCCTCATAAGGTGATCACATTTGGTGAAAAGGCTTTAAAGCAGCATCCTGAGCATGATCGCCTTCATCTTCACCTCTTCAATGCTTACATCCGGCTCTCCAAAGAGAATTCTGATCAGCAGATGACCCGGTTGGCAGCAGAACACCTCGACTCTGTGATTGATCTTTATCCCGTCTCGCTCGAAAATCGGCTGTGGCTCGCCCACTACTTTGCCAAACAGCAAAACAAGCGCGCAATTTATCTTCTAGAAACTCTACTTCTTACAGAAACAAACTGGAAACGTTTTGACAAAGAGGGGATCTTGCTGGCGCGTCTTTATCAGGCAAATGGAGATTTTTCTAAAGCAATTGCGGTCTCTGAAAAAGTGCGCGCACTCAGGCAGCAAACCGAGGCGGAAGCGCAACTCATTCTTGGAGACATCTACCGAGAAATAGGTGATACCGGCAAAGCTGAGAGTCTCCTCACCCCTCTTGAGCGCTCTACCTTTTTACCGATTGCCCAAGCAGCAAGCCTGCACCTAGCCCGTCTACATTTTTCCCAAGAGCCGGAAAAGAGCTTGAGAAGACTGTATGAGATTAAAAGGTGCAGATCACTCGCCAGTGAACCGATCCATTTGGAGGCCGCTCTCGATCATGCTGAGCTACAGATTCTCTTTGTGCCTGAAGGCAAGCGGAGAAGCGCTCTTCTTGCAGCTTTGCTCGCAGTGAAAGAGGAGTTTACCAGTTGCCAAGACATTTGCTCCAAAGATTACCACGAGAGTCGTCAGCTGATGCCGGAAAAAGAGAGGATCTACCAAGCCTATATGCGCTATATCGACGCGTCTATTTATCAACTTCAAGGGCAAGAGTCAAAGGCGCAAGCTCTTTTTTCCTCGCTTTGCCAAGGAGAGTATGCGGTGAGCCGGTATCTTGTGGAACGCGCTGCAATGAGACTTGATGATGAGTAGACGTCTTTTACTCTTTTTTGCCATTATGCTGGGAATGTGTGCGCACGCCGCGGTTCTCTTTGCTCTACATCAATTCCCCTTAAAAATACATTCTCCCGGCTACCGCAATACAATTCGAGTGGAACAAACAGCGCGTGACTTTTTAGCGCGTCAAAGACGTACTGAGCTTATTGCAGAAGTCTTTGATCATCTGCAAAAAGTGGAGCCTGAGGTTAAACAGGAGCTCCACGAATTGCGCGCTGAATACGCTCCTTCCCTGGAGATGACACTGACTGCACATCCCCCTTTAGAATTAGATATAGAGCCCTTTTCGTTTGAAGCGAACCTCTGTGCAACACTGTCTGAAACCAAAACCCTCGAACCTGACAATCGGCTTGTCTCCCCCCTCCCATCTATGGCCCCCGTAAACGCTCTTCCTTTGACAGAGCTCGATTACGAAGATGATCCCAATAAGAGCCTTGGAACCCTCCCTAGCAGTGAGCACTTTGATATCGAGGTCGAATATGCTCCCAAGCGCCATCGTCCGGGTTATGTCTTCCAAATCACTTTTCATCCCAGATCCGACGTGGCATTTAAGCGCATTCGGCAAAATGTCCTCTTTTTAATCGATCGCTCTAACTCGATCTCCCGCTCTCGCTATCTTCTCAATAAGCGTGCCGTCTCAGAGGCCCTTGAGCATCTAAAGGTGGGGGATACCTTCAATATCGTGATTTTTGATCATCATGTGGTCCGTGTTGCCCCGGAGCCTCTGCCTTGGAATACGGAGAGTGTTATGGCAGCCCGCTCCTTTTTGGAGCGCCATGGGCACGGAGGGCACTTTGCAGCAACCGATCTCTACGCCTCTTTGGGTAAGATCATCCCCGGCGATGTACCCAAACAAGAAATCAATACGGCGATCCTCCTCTCAGATGGAAACTCTTACCTGTCTAGAGAAAAGCAAAGACAGATGATCAGGAGGTGGACAGAGCACAATCAAGGGAAAGTGGCTCTTTACAGCGTTGCCTCCGGAACAGGTAATCATCTCCCGCTTTTGGAGTTGATCAGTTCATTTAATCAGGGACAGCTAATCTATTCCCCTGATCATGGAGACCTAAATCCACTTCTTGTTAATCTGTTAAAGACCATTCAGGTCCCCATTGGAAAAGAGATAGTCGCGACACCGATTGTAGCGGATAAGCAAACCATGGTCCTTTTGCAACCCAAAGCAGTCCGTTTACAAGATCTCTACCAGGGGCGTCCTTTTGTGGTGTATGGTTCTACCAATCGCCTCTCCAATTTTGTTCTATTTTTGCAAGGCAAGCATGAGGGCCAGCTTTTTGACATCAAAAAGAAGGTTACGTTTAAAAATGCTCTGCGTGGTTCTTTTTCTATCGAGCGAAAATGGACAGAACTTCTGGCACATGAGTTTTATGCGCGCTACCTAGAGGATGGCAATCTGGGCCATCTAGAGACAGCTAAACAGCTGCTTGCCCCAATGAAAATCCCTACCCCTTGGATCGATTAATGCTACAGATCATTGGTGGGAAACACAAAAAAAGAAAGCTTATCGCCCCTAAATCTACAGCTGTACGCCCGACAGCTTCCCAACTGCGCGAAGCTCTTTTCAACATTTGCCAGATGTCAATTGAAGGGGCGTGCTTTTTGGATCTTTTTGCCGGCTCGGGCGCCATTGGGCTCGAGGCATTAAGTCGAGGGGCTAAGGAGGTCACCTTTGTTGAAAAGGGGCGGCCAGCTTTAGAGGCGCTGAAAAAAAACATCGCGGCCCTCAAAGAAGAGGCACATTCCACTATTTTAGCGGGGGATGTACTGACTGTTCCCTTGAAAGGCACTTTTGACATCATTTATGCCGATCCCCCCTACCGGAAGGGATTGGGGGCTGCGCTTCTTAAGCGACTCGATTCACTGCCTATTCTCAGCAAAGAGGGCACTCTTTTTATCGAAGATGAACAGATTGAAGAATTTGAACTACAAAGCCTTAAACTGAAAAGAGCGCGTGCATTTGGCAGAGCCACTCTTTTTGAGTATGGCTATTAACCTCGACTTTTTCGAAGCAGGGTTCGAAATAGTCCTTAGTCCTCAACCTTTGGCCTCGACTAATAGACACAACAGTAGGGGCTCGCAAACCCGCAGGTTAGGAAGACCGTCAGGTCTTTTCGAGGGCGAGATTTAGCCAATGGAATGGCTGAAATCACCCCCCTAAAATAGCCAAACCAATGGCCATTTTAAGCTGTAGCAAAAAAACCTTTAAGGTTTTAGAAAATACCGAATTATCTTTGACTAAAAATCTCTTAAGTGGAATTATAAAGATTCGGTAAACGCTTTTTTTAGGAGGAATTCTATGTCCGTTCAAAATAGACACATGCTCTCTTGCTACGCCCCTGAAATGCCTGATACCCGGTGCCAATTTTTAATAGACATGGATCAAAAAGAGTATCCTCATCTTGTTGAAGAAACGGGACAGCCGGAAAGTCCACCTCTATTAGTTCACACAGTTGTTCCCTCGGCTTTAGGCGTGGCTGCAGGTTGTGTTTTAGCAGGTGCGGTAGGAATGCTCGTTGCTGGTCCTCTAGGAGCGGCTTTTTGTCTCAAAACAACCTTTGGAATAGGTGCAAGCTGGGGAGGAGCTACGGGTTTTATTTATGGGCGCTCCGAAAAACTCAACCCTTGGGAAAACAGAAGTGTTCTTCTTTTTTCTTATCCGATCCGCATAGGTAGACTTTGCGAAAAAATTAATTTGATCGCCCAACAATTGCAGAAGACAGGCGATTCTCAAGAAAGAAGTCAGCTGCAGCTTGCACAAGCTTATTTTCAAGAATCAAAGACACGATGTGAAACTTATCTACAAGAGCAAGGACGACCTGATCCATGGGCAGAAGAAAGGAGGAGAATAGCGCATCAACAAACAATGATAAATTTGGGCGCCAAGTATTATTAAGGCTCCTAATCAGCAGAAGCTTCAGCGAGAGCGTAAGGAGCTTTGGTGCGAGAGAGAATGCCGCCGGCCACTAAAACAAGCCCCAACCAAGACCACCGCACCATCTCAGCCATTCCAAAGCCACTCTGAATCTCTTGATAAAGCGCACCCAACAAGCTGATTGACAAAAGCGGTAATACGACAAATTTCAATGAGTAATACGGAAGTGTGCGCCTCTTTCCAGAAAACCAGATCGACTCGTTTCCAATCACTTTTGAAATCGTTAGAAAAATGACAATTTCACAAATGCCTCCCAAAAGCATAGCGTTGCCCAAAACCATCGGCGCCATGGCTCCAATCATGTGCTGTCCATTTCCAAAGCAAAAAGGAAACGCGCACGCTGTAACAAGGGCCATCGCCAGACCCACAGCCCCTTTGCGGCTTTTGTTAAACTCGATCTCAAAGTTGCCCGCTACACTCTCTACAATGGAAAAGACTCCTGTGATTCCGGCTATGAAGACACAGAAAAAGAATAGTGGTCCCACAATACGAGCCACTACATCACCAAACTGCTGCAAGATCATCGGGAAAATCACAAAGCCGATCTCAAAAGCTGAGTCTGAAGTGACAAGGTCAGAAAACGCAACGCCACTCGAACTGCTCATGAAACCGATACACCCAAAAATGGCCAATCCGGCAATAAAGGAGATCAAAAAGTCTCCCAAAGCGACTTTGACCATTGCGCGCGGAATGCTAAAGCTCTCAGGATTATGACGGGAATAGCCCGTTACAATCCCTAAACCCAATGATAAGCTAAAAAAGACCTGCCCAAACACATCGCGCCAAAGTGTCCAACTCCCTAATCGAGAAAAGTCGGGAACCAAATACTGCTTCACCCCTTCCATTGAGCCGGGCAAAAAGAAGGTAGCGATACTAAAAAGCACCACAATGATAGCAAGCATCGGGAGAAAAACCGAGCAGAGCTTTTCAATTCCAGAACGGATATTGCGTGCCAAAACGGCCCATGCAAAAGCCGCAACCACCAACGTAGAAATCAAAACACCGACGGCAAGCCCTCCAAATTGAGTTAAGCTTCCCGAATCATTTAAAAAAGTGTGTTTAAAAAAATGCGCTGTATCTGAAGAAATCGCCCCGCTGGCAGCAAAATAGGTGTAGGCGACGGAAAAACCGGTCAAAACCATGTAAAAGCCGCCGATCGTCGCGCAGGTTAGAATAGCCAACCAGCCAACCATCTTACCCTTGGAGCCGGCTACGTTCCCCATCGCTGATACAAGCGGAAGCTTCGTGCGTTGACCGATAATGCCTTCAAGAAAGAGGAGAGGAAGCCCAATTAATAGATGTGCAATGACATAGGGGACAAGAAAGGCTCCTCCCCCATTTTTGTAACAAAGCGCACTAAAACTTAAAACATTGGCAAATCCAACAGCAGAGCCGATCATCGACCAGATGTAACCCGTCTCTTTGCTCCAGGTATCCTGCTTTCTAACCTCGCTCATCTCATAGACCTAAATTCAAAAAAATGAAAAGTTACGAGGCATTATATCATATTGAAGGTATTTTTAGCCTTTCTTTGTTGAAAAAGTGCGTTTCTTTCCAATGAGCTCGTCTCCTTCATACTGGCAGAGCAACCTGGGAGAACCATCATCAAAATATTTATTGAATTTACCGTTTTTCTGATCGTCTCGGTACTCCCCTTCAAAAACGAGAACACCTTCTTCATTCCACTCTTGGCAAAGGCCATCGAGCTTATCATCTTTGTAGTGATAAACACTGGCAATACCACCTTTCTCATGGTAGGTTGTCGTGGGGCCGTTGCGCACATCTTCATGGAAAGAGACCTCTCGGTAGACGCGACCGCTCGGGAAGTAACTAATCGCATTCCCTTCCCGTTGATCTCCCTTAAAGTTCATGGTCATCATCAAGAAGCCTTCAGGTGAGTAAAGAGTGGCGATTCCTTCTCGCTTCCCCTTCTTGTAGTAGGTGCTTCCCAATTTCGCTCCCTTCTCGGAATACTCGCACACCTCACCTTCTAGCAAATCGTTATGAAAGGTGGCGTCTAGCTTTTTTATCCGGCCATACTCGGGATGCTCGGGGTAGTAAACTTGGTGCACACCCTCTCTCTGATTATTTTTGTAGTGAAAGACAACTTCCTCACCCCCTTCACTCAACTGATAATAGTGACCGTCTAGAGCGCCTTTGACGTAGTGCGCCTCTTCAAGCTTTTTACCCTCAGCATCCCACTGCATCTTTTTACCATGAAGTGTTCCGTTACGATACGTAATCAAAGCCGCTAGCTGCCCGTTTGGATGGAACGATTTCTGCTCCCCATCTAAGTTCCCCTCTACATAGTTGAAGAAACGAGCCAGTTGTTTTCCTCCCTGGTAGAACTCTTGGTGCTCTCCGTTTGGAATCCCTTTCACATAGTGCATAGAGACCTGAACAGAGCCATCGGGGTGCCAGCTTTGAAAGTCCCCATCTAGAAGATCTTGAACAAAAAAGGCGGCGCTCAGCTTGGTTCCATCTTCGTAAAATTTGAGCTCGCTGCCTTCTCGATGGCCGTTTTCAAAGTGAGCAACGGTGTTGAGCTTTCCATTGGGAAAGAAAATCTGTAGCTCCCCATGAGGAGTACCTTGAAGGTACTCTCCTTCAAAAAGAAGTACGCCATTTTTGGCCCACTCACGGCGCGTTCCATGCAATTTTCCCTCTTTAAAAAGTGCCTCTAACCGCTTTGTTCCATTGGGAAACCACTCTATGTGCTCGCCGTGCAGTGCGCCGGCCACATAGTGTTTTACGCTCTTTTTAGTGCCATTGGCATAAAACTCTTCATGTGGTCCGTCCCATTTTTTATCCTTAAAATGCGCTGCAAGCTTTAATTCTCCATTGTCGTAGTACTCTCTCTGCTCACCGTCTAGGGCTCCGTGTACATAAACATAGTCGTTTTTAAGCTGACCATTTCGGTACCACTCTTTGAAAGACCCGTGATATTTACCCTCCACTGTAAAATAGGTGCGCACCAACTGTCCGTTGTCGGCGTACTCTACAACCGGCTCGGTGAGCTCTCCGCTCTCGTTATAAAGTGCAAGACCGGCTAGCTGTCCGTTGGGATGAGTCAGACTGTGTTTGCCTACAGGTACCCCGCCCCGGTAAGTGCCCCCTCCTGCAAGGGAGCCATCTTCGTGGAAATGTTGCTCTTCCCCCTCTTTTTGCCCATTCTTGTAGTTCATCCTATAGGCAATTTTTCCATTAGCAAAGTACTTCAGATGGGGGCCTACAGGCTTTCCTTGCTGAAAATCTTGTACCTCAATCAACGAAAGATCTGAGCCATAAATCATAACAGCCGGTGTTTTACCATCTCCATGAAGCAGCCCATCCACATAGAGGTAAGAGGCCATCAGGCTGCTCTCATCTTCAGCCTTGGGATGCCATTTTAATGCATTTCCATGCGGCAAACCGTTCACATAGGGAGTTTGGGATTCTCTGGACCCGTCTTCGTAATAGGTGATGAAAGAGCCACTCTTTTTCCCCTGCTCAAAAAGCCCCTCTTCTCTTTTATTGCCATTTGCCCAAAAGACCTCGTAAGGTCCCTCACGTACGCCCTGCACATAAGATTCGGCCCTCTCCATTTGTCCGTTGGGATGGTAGGTGTACACCTCACCATGTAGCAGCCCTTTTTCATAATGAGCCGTCTGGGCAATGGTTCCACTGGCATGATAAACAACAGAGGCGCCCTCAAGCGTGTTTTCATCCAGAAGATCACTCTCTTGTTGGACGCGGCCATTTGGATAAAAGGCAATCTGCTTAACCGCATGCTCGCCATCACCGCTGGGCTCATAGAAAATCACATGAGCCGGATTGCCGTTAAGAAAGTTTTCTACCACATGGGGACGCCAGTTCGGCTGCCTCGGTTTCAGCGGAGGTGCCTCTTGGGCAAAAAGGGCTGTACTGAGGAAAAGAATCAAAAAACAAATACGCAACATATGCTCACCTAAATTGAATTAGCGCAAGCATACAAAGAAACGGAATTCTCGTCAGGTATTGATATCGCTGATTTGCAAAACAGTATCTAACTCAAGGGAGAGAGGTAACCCCTCCAGCCCAGCACGGAAGACCTCTTTAGTTTGAAGTGGGAACTCCTCATACTTAAAAGGATTCTCTTGTCTCTCAGCAGCATCCCGAAAAACCACAGCCCTGGCATAGGCTTTAAGCTGTGGCATGAGTTCTTGAGCGCCCCTTGCTTGAGCTTCGCTTGCTGCATCATACAACCTTTGATTCTCATTTGCTTCTTTAAGGGCCTCTTGAGATTTCG
>CAYGJC010000006.1:17320-90024 GCA_964350245.1 uncultured bacterium
AAGAATTTCTTCCGGAGTGTCTCGAACGGCTGAATCGTTTTTAAGTTCTGCGTCAAACTTCGCCTCTCGAGCCTCCTGGAGACGAGTTAAATCTTGGCGTTTAGCATCAATTTGATGTTGAAGCTTGCCGAGTGCTTGCTGTTTTTCCGTTACGGCATTCACACTTGCCTTGTAGGCTTGAGCAGTGCTTTTTTGGCTTGTTATAAGCCCAGGCAAACTCGTTTGCACATCTCTGAGACGTTGTGGAATTGCTTCTTTCAATGCTTCTTGAGCTTC
Source organism: uncultured bacterium (assembly GCA_964350245.1). GTDB lineage: Bacteria > Chlamydiota > Chlamydiia > Chlamydiales > JAAKFR01 > JAJACP01. The sequence goes on from CAYGJC010000006.1 coordinate 17,597, forward strand.
GGTTTCACGCCTGGCAAATTCATCCTTGATCGCCTTAAGCTCTTGGTGAACTACTTCCATCTCCGGTAAACCAAGAGCTTCCAACCGCGCATGCAGTTCAAATAACTCTCGATTAGAGGTGCTTTGGGAAATCGAAACACCCTGAGCAACAACATCCAAAGCTTGCTTTTCTACTGTATTCAACTGCTCTAAGCGTTTATCCCTTTCCTGATGGCAGTTCTCTGGTAAATCCTCACTCAGAGCCTCTCTTCGAGCAGCCACGTCCTTCAAAAATCCTGCTACGTCTCCTTCAGACAATTTTTCTGCTCTAGCCTGAAGCTCTGCTTCCCTATGACCAAATAGGCGTTCTAAATTCTCTTTTGAAGGCTGCACCGTTCCTTCGTATAGGTCCACGATTAAACCCCACTCTAACGTATCGTCTGAACGGCTAGTAGAACTAAGAGAGGTCAAGCCCAAAACACTACTGATGGCAAACACGATCAGCTGCAAAATAGCCAGAATATCCTTTTCCTGAATGGCTTGGGAAATCCCCTTCTGAAAATCCAAAGTCGGATTTTCTCCAACCCGGGGCAGATCAGAAGTAGTCCCCGTTTCACTTTTAGCATCAGTAGAAGGAGAAGGTGGTTGAGGTCTGTCGGGTCGTACTGGTCCAGCCATAATTGTCTCGTATAACTTTATCTTAATTGTATTACTAAATAATAAAATTGACAATTTATTAATTAAACATTAATTTAATATGTAATGGATAAAACAGAGCTCAAAATCGAAGGGATGCACTGCGTCGCCTGTGAAAAAATCATCGGAGATGCGCTTAGGAAAGTGCCCGGTGTTGAGGAGGCTTCCGTTAGCTTCGTCTCACAAGAAGCGCACGTCACCGGAAGCGCCTTGCCTGAAGACCTCATAAAATCGGTACAATCAGTTGGTTATAATGCGCGCTCTGTTTATGGAACGAGCGATGAGGATATCGAGCAAGGAGAAGCTCTTAACTTTAAAGTGCAGCTCGCTCTTGTCATCCTTTCGGCTCTCTTTACGATTCCGCTTTTCTTACAGATGGGAATCGACTTTGTCCCTCTTTGGGTTCAGTTTATCTTAGCTACAGTGGTTCAGTTTGGGTTTGGTTGGCGTTTTTACGTAGGAAGCTATTGGGCATTAAAGACTTTTACCGGAAACATGGACCTTTTGATCGGACTGGGGACCTCCGCTGCCTATTTTTTCAGCGCAGTTGTGTTCATTTTTGCTCTTCCTCACCACGTTTACTTTGAGGCGAGTGCCTCGATTATCACGCTGGTCCTCTTAGGACGACTACTTGAGCTACGCACACAAAGAAAAGCCTCAGGAGCCATCAAAGCCCTTCTCAAGCTGCAACCGAAGCTCGCCCGGGTTAAGCAGGATGGCGAATGGGTGATGCTCCCCATTGAGAAGATTCAGGTAGGGCAGGTCTTTCACGTCCGCCCAGGAGAAAAAGTGCCCATTGACGGAAAAGTAGTGGAAGGGGAAACACATATCGATGAATCCCTTCTGACAGGTGAGAGTATTCCGGTTCACAAGCAGGTAGGGGCATCTTTGATTGGCGGCACCCAAAATCAGCAAGGCTCTATCATAGGCAAAGCAACAGCTGTGGGTGCCGATACCGCTCTTTCTGCTATTATTCGTCTCGTACGTGATGCTCAAGGATCACGCGCTCCCATTCAAAAGCTTGCGGATCAAATTTCAGCTATTTTTGTGCCGGTTGTGGTGATCATTGCTCTACTTTCTTTTGTTCTTTGGTGGGGATTGGCACGTGATTTTACCGAAGCTCTCATCAATGCAGTGGCTGTTTTAGTGATTGCGTGTCCCTGCGCGCTGGGCATGGCCACACCCACAGTGATCATGGTGGCCACCGGACGGGGAGCGCGGGCCGGCATTTTGGTTAAAAACGCTGAGGCGCTCCAGCTAGCAGAGAAACTCTCTATTCTAGCGGTCGACAAAACAGGGACGCTCACAGAGGGAAAGCCGGCGCTCACCGATGTTATTCCGGATGAACCCCAAGTGCGCCGCCTGGCTGCCTCCTTGGAAGAGCATTCCGAGCATCCCATTGCAAGAGCCATTGTAGAGGGAGAAGAGCTTTTTTCCGTCACCGATTTTACGGCAGTTCCTGGAAAAGGTGTGCAAGGAAAAATAGAGGGAAAAAGCTACCAGGTGGGCTCTCTCAAATGGGCTCATGAGCGTGGACTTACCCTCGACTCTAAAGTGACAGACGCTCTAGAGAGCGATGGAAAAACCGTTGTCTGCGTAAGCGACGAGACAAAAATACTTGGTTATCTAGCCGTTGCCGATACCCTCCGCCCCCACTCCAAAGAGGGCATTCAAAAAATAAATAAGCTGGATATCGAGATCGTGATGTTGACGGGAGATCAGGAAAAAACAGCACAAGCAATCGCAAAAGAGGCGGGCATTTCCACCTTTAAAGCCGAAATTTTACCCCAAGACAAAGCGAAAAACGTGGAGAGTCTAAGGCAAGGAGGCAAGCTTGTGGGGATGGTGGGAGATGGGGTCAACGATGCTCCGGCGCTTGCTGCTGCCGATGTCGGCATTGCGATGAGCTCAGGGACAGACATTGCCATGGAAGCCTCTGATATCACCTTGATGCGTAATGATATGCGTCAAGTTGCCGCAGCAATTGATCTATCAAGAGCGACCTTTCGGAAGGTAAGACAAAATCTTTTTTTTGCTTTTTTTTACAACAGCTTGGGAATTCCTCTTGCCGCTTTTGGTCTACTCAACCCGATTATTGCGGGAGCAGCAATGGCACTAAGTTCGCTTTGTGTCGTGAGTAATTCTCTTCTATTAAATCGATGGAAACCATAAAATGGGAAGTATGTTTCTACAGCGTAAAGCGATCTATAATCTTCTTCAGATTAATCTGCCTAGAATCGAATCGGGCGAGCTTAGAGTTGCTGATTTACAGCCGTGGCAAACCCAAGATTATCGACTGCAGTCGACCGATAGTTTGATGGAGCAACTCCGGTCTCTTGGGATCACTTTTGACACCGTTGATTTTGCCGCTCTTGCAGAGAGGTATGAAGAACCGGAAGATCTGCTTGAGAGTGTGGCCCATGAGCGGGATCCTTTGGAGCAAGATCGTGTCTTTCTCTTAATTTTTGAGTTATGGCGTCGTTTGTTTCCTGAGAAGCGTACCCTCTCGATTTTCTGTGACGAGCTCGACTATCAGATGACACAGTATGATCTTGAGCATGAGAGTGATATCGCAGACACTCTGGAGTATTTGCTGCAGATTTTGGAAGAAAATGCCGACAAGGGTCTCGACCCGCAAGAGGTGTTTCAAACCATTCAGACGTATTGCGCTAATGAGGTCGAGAGTTTTCTTTTTGACTACATGCTTGCGCAGATTGAAGAGGGTAACCGCAGCTACGCTTCTGAGCTGCTTGAGGGGTTTACCCCTTTCTTGAGCGACATGCTTTGGTTTGACTATTTGCGCGCACGTATCGACTTTGTAGAAGATCCTGAACTAGGTTCTCATGAGTTTGAGCACTTGATCAAATGCGTTTCAGAAGAGACGAGCATTGATCTTGTGGAGGAGATGCTCTATTTCCTTGCCGATGCAGGTAGTTTTTTCTTATTTCATGACTTGGCGCAGAAGATGTTTGTTTTGATGGAAGTGGAAGAGGATTTCCGAGAGTTTTTGGAGATCTGCTACATTCACTTCGATCATCTGGAGTTGCGTGATCCGGGCATTGTGGTTTCTGAAATTTACCACCGTCGCAAGGAGATCGCCTCTGAAGAGCCTCTTTCAAAAGAGGATGCAGACGTTCAAAAGTTACGTGCGATTCTCGACCAAAAGCTCCATCTTTGATTCACAAGCTCCGATCAAGCACTGTATCTGATTGAAAAATTAGCATATCCTTTCTATAGTGTTTTAAAATTAACTTAATAAAGGATTTATGATGGGCGCCGTTACAGCAACACATCAAGCTGGTGTATCACTTGTATCCTATCATGATGGTGAAGAGGATGATCTTCGAGCCAATGGCATTGTAGCTGCAGCAATAAAAGGCTCACAGGCTGCACTTCAAGCATTTGCTGCAATCGAAAACCCGGACATTAAACACGCAAAAGCTGATGGAGAGACTGGTGAAGCCTTAACTCAAGCTGAATTTGCTGCACGTATCGCTTGGACAGACTCTATCTATGGCAGAACAGTTACCTTTCCCTGAGCTCCATCTAAACAAGAAGTGTGTCAAGCCTATGTTGACCTTATCCTCGCGTCAACTCACAACACTCCCTCTCAGAGGCTCACTGTTCTACACACAGCCTCTTTTGCGGACTTATCCGCTATAGTGAGTAGCGCACAAGATGGCCAGCTAAGCAACACAACTTTTTTTACCTACGGTTCTGTCGACATGATGTGGGGTCTTTCTAAGGGTGACTTCTCAGATTTTTTTCAACATGTGGAGAGGAGTGGCGCCACTCTTTATTTGGCCGAGAGATATCCATTTCTAGGTGACAAAACACAGTAGAGTGAAAGTACAGCTCCTTTCACCTGTTGGGTAACAGAACATATAGATACAGAAGGAGGCTTGCGGAGGGTCAATGCAGGTAAAGAGAATTCTGCGAACATCCGAATGAAGCAAGCAGGCCGCATTCAACAGTATATCGTTGATGCACTAGAGCAACTCAAAGGTGATGATGAGAAGATCTCACTGCTCAAAGAACGCTATTTTGCGGTAATCAAAACCATGGGCTTGGATGAAGACGTGTTTGATATAAATCGTGTCCAAAAGCAACTTTGTACAGCTACTTTCAAAGACGATGAGACCTATACAGCGTTTAAACAAAGCCTTAAGACTCTAGAAACATGCCTACAGGAATCATTAGAAGGGACAAAAAATGTCGGTTACGTTCCCCGTTCTTTTAATATCTATGCCAGCACCTCACTCTACTCCCAGGTATTGATTGCCGATCAGATCCCTGCGCTAATTGCTGCTGAAAAGATCGAGGGAAGAGCAGAAAAGGGCACTGCTGCGCAGGCATTCCAGGTTAAATACGCAGGCCACAAAGATCGATATCCCGTGTATGAACTTGATACCAGTTCAAACGTGCATTACTTAGACACTAAACGTAGGTACCCTGAACAAAATGAGCAGGTTACCGAAAGGAACATGGAGTATATTGATTTGTGCTCCGCATGGGCCCTCTTGGAAGATCCGAGTCTGTTCAGTGCCCAAAAGAAAGGTGAGGTCCTTGCTGATCCGGAGTTTCAGATAATGGCTTATACACTGATCGAAAAGGTCGAAAACAACGGCTACGCTCTACCTAAAAGTGTGGAGCGATTCAAGGAAGAGCAGGCCGCAACCACCCAAATGTAAAGAGTGGGTGGGCTTGAACACACAAGTCCACTCTTTAGTATCTGCTTAGCACATAACGTACAGAGGGACCTTTTCCGATTCGCCTTAATTTACCGTCTTGCATTAAGTCCTTGAGCCTGCGAGTAACCGTATTTCTTGAAACCCCAAGAAATTCCATTAAGTCTTTGATTTTAACTTCTCCTCGCACCTTTACAAAATCTAGGATGTCTTGCTTTTCTGATCGATTACGCGCTCTTTGAGGTTCGAAAAAAAAGGTTATCTTCACAAAATCTCCCCCCTCAGCATATTCAGGCTTTCGCAGCCCCGCACGCCTACAACTGTCAAAAATAAGCCGAATGCCTCTGCCCAACTTTTCAACCAACCCCGCTCTTCTTGCCAACCTGGCAATCACTGGATTTCTAAGATAAGTCGTTCCGTCTCCAAGTTGTTGTACATCAACAACCCCTGGAAAGCAACCTGGGCTAAAAATTTCAAGGCGGTGCTCATAAAGGGCCATTTTTACGGCTCCCGGAATGGAATACTTTCTATGAATGAGCGCATTTAAAATCGCTTCCCTTAAAGCCTCTATCGGTAACGGCAACGAGCGCTTGAGATAGACACCCTTAAGAGCAAACCCTCCTTTCAGCCAGGAGACAAGAAGTTCAAATGCCTTTTCAGCTAACTGAGGGATCGGCCCTGTGAGTTCCTCAGTTCTGAGAATTTCTCTCCCTTTGTTTCCTTGAAATTGTGTACAAAGAACCACAGCCTCCGAAATATAGTCCTCTGGGGAGTCACAAAAAAACAGGGTGCCTCCAACTGTAGGGGCATATCTCTCTTGATTTGCGGGGTATGTTGTGACGATTTTATCTGCAAGCAGTCGTTTTTCACTCACACGCTTTTCGTAAAATGTATGAAGACGCTCTTTTGAAAGGATTTGCATCGACTCTCGTAAAGCCTCTTCGTCAAAAGTGATACGCTGCCCCTCTCGAATCAGATCATGTACATACTCTTCATTCGCCTTCCTTGTGCTTGAGCCCACCCTGATATACACTCCTCTTGGAATCCCTTCTGACTTCAAAAAGTAAGGCTTTTTTGGGCTTGGAGGAATATCTATGATGAGGACAGAAACATCCCCAATCGCTTTCTCCCAAATTCTAGGCGCAAGCACCGGAGAAACAGAGTCGTAGATGCTATTGGGAAATTCATCGTACAATCGCTCCCTCTCTCTATCTTTTATTCCCTTGATTTCTCTTGTTGCATCCTCTACACCAATCACAATCTGTCCTCCAAATCCATTCGCAAAAGCAATGCATGTCTTCACTAATATGCTAAATTTAGGGAGAGTTGATTTCAGCTCAAGATTTTTAGACTCTCTTTCCGGGTAAATATTTTTTTTCATCTCAAAACGCTCTCAAGAAAAATTGCACCAATTGCACCAATCATATCACAATTGCACCAATTGCACCAATCATATCACAATTGCACCAAATGTATAGAATTGCACCACGGGCTAGAGGACTTTGAGAGGCTTGAAGTCTAAGTAGTCACAAGAGGTGAGGTGATACTCTACTCCACGAGATGTTCCAAAAGGCAGCTCCCCTTGTCGTACATTATGCAGGTGCCCAAAGAGACAGATATCGACCCTATACTTTTCAAGCAGTTGGGAGGCGCGAGAGGGAGCCAGAGCTGCACTGATGGGTGGATAGTGGGTCATCACAAGGCGCTTGGAGGCTGAAGGATCCAGATTCTTTAAACTGAGCTCTAAACGCTCTAGCTCTCGGTTGAAAATCTTCTCCTGGTCAGGCTTGGCCTCCTTAGATGAGGAGACAGGACTCTCTCGAAAATCAATGTAAGCATTAAAGTCATACTCATCGGTATCCCAGAGACGCGCGCCCCCAATCGAGTACTCGTTCCAATTAAAGGCCGTATTCTGAATGAAGTGGATCGAAGGCGGCAAGATCTGTCTTACCTTAGAAAGAGAGCTCCACCAGTAGTCGTGATTTCCTTTGATGATCACCTTAGTGCCGGGAAGCGCCTCGATCCAGTCGAGATCGATCTTGGCCTCTTCCAGACGCATCGCCCAAGAGATGTCACCTGCTATTAAGATAAGATCTTCGGAACCAATTACATTTAACCAATTGGTCTTGATTTTTTCAGCATAGTCAGTCCATTCAGGGCCAAAAACCTCCATACTTTTTTCCGGAACACCAAAAGAGAGGTGCAGATCTGCGATCGCCCATATTGTCATGAGCATGATTGTACTAGAAGTGGTAATTATCGGGAATGTAAGTGCCACGTGGTACAATAATGATGCCATCACGCACCACTAAATGACCATCAGGAGAATCAAAGTTTTCATGCCCTTTTTGGTTGACCAACCGCACATTGTCGCCCAAGGTCACGTTCTCATCGAGAATCACACGCTCTAGATGGCACCGCTGGCCAATCCCCGGAGCAGGCAGTCTCTCACCTGTTAACAGTGGAGGACGCTCGTAGTATTCATTACCCAAAACAATCGAATCACGCACAACGGATCCTTGTTCAAGAAGCGAGCGCACACCCAAGATGCTATGTGTCACTTCACTCCCGGCGACAACACTTCCCTCACAAAGCAGAGCCTCCTTGACTGTGCAATCACTGACCTGTACACCCGGAAGATTGTAGCGTTTGGTGATAATCCGACTCTCTTCATCGTAGCACTGTAGACCCGATTTTGTGCTGGAGTCACGTTGTGTTAGGGCCAAGTTGGCATTGTAGTAAGACTCGATTGTCCCAATATCTTCCCAATACCCGTCGTACAGATAGGCATGTACATCGCCATGCTTTAACTGAGACTGGATGAGGTGTTTTCCAAAATCCTCTCTAGGGTCGTCTCTCAGAAGATCAAAAAGCGTTTGTCGCTTGAAAAAATAAATGCCCATAGAACCGAGATAATCTCTTCCGCTGTTTCCCTCATAACCAAGGCGGTGCAAGGTATAGGGATCGGTTGTGTAGGCATCAAGAAGCGCCTCATCTTGAGGCTTTTCACAAAAATCGACAATGCGGCTTCCCCCATGAGCCATTTTTAATAGGCCCATCCGCTTCGCCTCTTTTTTCGTCACCGGTTGTGAAGCAATGAGCATTCCGGCATCCGCCTCCACTCCATAATTGATCATCTCTTGGAAATTAATATTATAGAGCTGATCACCGGAAAGAATGAGAAAATAGTCCGCAGAAATCTCGGAAAAATAGTTGAGATTCTTTCGTACAGCGTCCGCTGTTCCATTGTACCAAATTTTCTCCCCATTCCGCTCTTCTGGAACAAGCAGCTGGATCTGATTCTGCGAAATCCCTTGATAGAGATACGTTTGAAAAAGATGCTTCTGCAGGGTATAGGCCAGGTATTGGCCAATCACATAAATCTTGGATAACCCGGAAGTGAGCGAGTGGGAGATCGGAACATCGATTAAACTATACCTTCCTCCAAAAGAAACTGCTGGTTTACAACGACTTTTGGTAAGAGGAGCTAGCCGTTTTCCCTCACCCCCTCCCAAAATAATCACTGCAACACGATCGAGAGAGACGGAAGATGAGTGGGATAATGTGGAAGTATCAGAGCCATAAGGAATAGAATCTGAAAAGAAATTAACTAACATCGTTCACTATTAATTACCCTGTAATTATTTATAGTAAAAAATAGTTAGCTTGTCAATTGTTTTATTGAATTATCTGCAAGTAACTTTCCCAACCCGAGGCACGATACTTTTTAGCTTCCTCAACTGGGTTGTCGGCTTGATAAATCCCTCGACCCACGATGATGACATCACTGAGTAGCTCCCCAATCACTTTTTGTGGAGTTAAGTACTGCTGACCAAGGGCATCGCCTCCTGCTGCACGTTTAACACCGGGGGTCATGTGGATCATAGCCGGGTGATCACTGAGCTTATGCACGCAGATGAAGCCGATCACGAAATCAGCGTTCGCTTCGGCCCACTTCACCGCTTCTTTGGTGTAAGCTCCTTTAGCTAAATTTCCTTTAGGGCTCATTTCTGCAAGCAAAAGAAGACCGCGCCCCTTGGGAAGGCCCACCTCTTTGAGCCCCTCGATAATCCCGGGACCGGGTATGATATGGGCGTTGGTGATGTCGGCCCAATCGGAGATGCGATAGATTCCATCTTGATACTGCCTTTTGACTGTGTTGCCAATATCAGCAAATTTGCGATCTTCAAAAATGAGAAAGTGGTGCTCATCGGCCAAAGCGCGCAGCTTGTGAGGAAGATCGGGTGTAAAATCTTCGAGGATATCGATATGCGTCTTTAGAAGGGCAATTTCAGGACCTAGGGTCTTGGCGATGTGCAAAAGCTCAGCGGAGGTGGTAACATCAGCTGCGAGTGCTAGGTTGGATTGCTTTTCATCCATGAGACGGAGAAGACGCCGGCCCGCAGGATTGAGAGATTCCTTGGCCCTTTGGGAGTAACTTAGCATTGATTGGCCTCGATAAAGGTTTGGACCTCTTGAACAGTCTCAGGAGTGATGCAGTTATCTTGCTGCAGGGTATTGAGGACATCAGAAAGGGTAAAAAGAGAGTGGAGGCGGTACCCTTTGTTCTCAATATTCTTTTTTCCTCCCTGCTGACGATCGAGAAGCACCACGATATCCGTTACTTTAAGCCCCTCTTCTTCTAAAGGAGTCACCGTTTCAAAAACACTGAGTCCACTTGTCACAAGATCTTCAACAACCAGACAGTTCTCTCCAGGTGTTACGACTCCCTCGATGATCTTTTTGGTGCCGTAGTTTTTTGCTTCTTTACGCCGCATCACCATAGGGACGTTCTGTTTAAGTGAGAGGGCTGTTGCAATTGGCAAAGCGGTATAGGGAACGCCACAAACGCGATCAAATGAATGAGAGGAGACTGCGTCCCACATCTTTTCTGCGATTTCTTCTAGCAGCTTAGGATAGGAGACAATGAGGCGCAGGTCGATGTAAATCGGCGACTGCAGCCCGCTTCTTAACGTAAAATCACCAAATTTAATGGCACCGATTTGATAGAGTTTTTTAATGAGTTGCATGATACCTCGCTGCTAGATAAGGGTCCCACATCATGCCGACAGCGGACATGGCCACATCGGCTCCTGCTTGAAAAAATTGATCGAATTGCTCGGGAGCCGTGACACCTCCTGTTCCCATGATCGTCATCCCTAGCTGTTCTTCTTTGTTGACTGCATACGCTTTATGAAGAAAGTCGAGAGCGGCCTCTCTGATGGGACTCCCGCACACACCGGAACGCAAACGCTTCTCTCCCAATGCCGGCGCGCCATCTTCTTTGACAACATTCATACTCACCGTATTAATTCCACAAATCGCTTGTACACCACCCCTTGCAGCCGCTAGCATCACCGAGCGAAGCACCTCTTTATCCTCAATGACACCCACTTTGATCACAAGAGGAACGGAGCCCATGATGCGTCTCATGCGAGTAGCGATCTGGTAAACGGCATCCACATTAGTAAAAAGACTCCCTTCACAAGAGGAGACATTTGGACACGAGAGATCAGCCTCAACGATCTGAGCCCCTCCTTCTAAGGCAATCTGAGTGGCGACCACAAAATCTTCCAAAAAATCTTCATCTGGACGCGGTGTCCCGACAACAGAAACAATCATCACCTGACCTTGTGCCAAGGAGGCTTTGGCACGCGCAATATCTTCAATCAAAAAGGGAGCACCTTGAGAGGGAATGCCAAAGGAATTGGTTGCGGCGAGGGTAAGCATCGTTTTGGGAGGAACAGCTGACTGCCGAAGCGTCTCCTGATAGCGCGCGGGGGTCAAGGTCCCCTTAGTATCGACATAGATCATATTGGGGAGAGGGTGAGCGGGATGGGGCTGACTCCGAATGGTTTTATAGGTCACAATATCAAATCCCATCTCGGCAGCAAAGGTCACCCAGCGAGAGTTAAGAAGAGGGCCGGCTGGGACACCTAAACGGGAGGCGACCTTAAAGCCCAAAAAATCAAACCACTTATCTTGAGAAGGAAAGGTCCGCTCAGGTCTTTTTGCGTCAAAGAAAGGACCCTCCTCAAGATTCTCGAGGTAGCTCCTATGAATGTCGTAAATAGGCGGTTTCTCCGGCCACCATGTAGGAAGTTTTTTAGACATAATTCCCTCGTGTTATATAGATACTCTTATGCACACCAAACTTTTTGTAGGCACGCGTCTCACACCCGAGTTGAAAATGCAGCTTAGCCCTATTCTCTGCTCTTTGACCTCCATCCCCTATGAAGGAAAAGAGTATCTCGGTCACTACATTACCTCTGAGCGCCCAACTGTTGAAGAGATACGCTCAGAATGTGACCTCTTCTTGGTCAAGCTACAGGAGCAGTGTCCTGAGTTTCGGGTGGACAACCTCCCGGTTGTTGTTTTTCCTCAGCTGTTCGTCGGGTAACCGAGTAGGCTCTGCCATCTAAAATGACATACTCGGGCCACCCTCGCAGCGTTCTGCCTCGATAAGGGGTCCAACCACATTTAGATTTGATCATTTCGTTTGTAACCGTCAGTTCTCTTTCCAGATCAACCAGAACAATGTCATCGTTAGGTGGGAGGTTGAATATTTTTTGCGGATTGGTGTGGGTCAATTCAATCATGCGTTCTAGTGTTAAGCGCCCGTGGTAAACCGCATCTAAAAGGAGAGGCAAAAGAGTCTCTACACCCGGAATTCCGGAGGGAGCTTCCCCAAAAGAGCGCTCTTTTTCTGCAACTGTATGTGGGGCATGATCGGTTCCAATCGTATCGATTGTGCCATCAGCAATCCCCTCCCAAAGCGCCTCTTGGTCCTCTTTAGTGCGTAAAGGAGGATTCATCTGCACAAAAGTACCGAACTGAGCATAATCTTCAACGCTTAAAAAGAGATGGTGTGTGGTCACCTCAGCGGTAACGGTGATCCCCTCTTGCTTAGCAGATCTGACCAGAGCCACCTCTTCTTTTGTGCTCATATGGAGGATATGGAGACGCACCCCATGCTTTTTGGCCAAATGAATCGCCTTGGTCGTCGCGCGAATGGCCGCCTCTCTTGGACGCATCTCAGAGTGGGCAGCAGGATCAGTAGCTCCTGCAAACTCGGTTCTTTTTTTTGCGAGTAACTCCTCATCTTCCGCATGTACAGCAACAAGCATATTGGCCTCACCGGCAAGACGGAATGCCTCATCTAATGCCTCGTCTGTATCGATCACAAGCCCGCCTGTGCTGCATCCCATAAACACTTTTAACCCCACAACTTGACCCGCTGCTGCTGCAATTTGATCAAAGTGTGCCTTATCTGCACCCAGATAGAGCCCGTAGCGGAGAGGGATATCCACACTCTTGAGTTGAGCATCAATCAATTTCTTTTTTTCAATCAAGGCCTCTACAGTAGTACATGGGGGAGAATTGTTAGGCATATCACAAACTGTTGTGACCCCACCGTGGAGAGCTGCAATCGCTCCCGACTTCCAATCTTCCTTTTTCTCACCTCCCGGCACGCGAAAGTGCACGTGTAAATCAATCAAAGCGGGGATGGCGGTAAGACCACTAAAATCAAGCTCAGAACGTGTCATGGGCAAAACTCTTTTGACAATAATAACAAGTTAACTGGACCCCTCGAGCAGGTTTTTGAACGGAAAAACGGGTCACGGCATGCTCGTGATTCGTGATGCATCTTTCGTTGGGGCAGCGCAGTATTTTTTCCACTTTTTTGGGTAGGGAAACAGTAAACTTTTTCGTTAGCTCAAAAGCACGGATGATATTAAGAGTGGCTTTTGGAGCAAAAATAGCGATTTGCTGCGCTTCCGATTCTGTAATTTCGCGCCCCTCTACTTTAATTAAGTCTTTGTATCCCATAGTTTTACTAGGAAGATTCAAACCAAGCGTAACCTGATGACGACGACTATCTAACTTCAACAGGCGGACAATCCGCATTCCTTGTCCTGCCGGGATATGATCAATCACAGTCCCCTTTTGAATTGCCGCTACTGAAAGTGTTGTACTCATCCTTTACCTAGTAGTTTACAAAGTAATGCTTGCCGGACATAGAGTCCGTTTTCCGCTTGCTGGAAATAGTAGGCATGCTCCGTTGCATCAACAGAGCTGTCAATCTCATTCACGCGGGGAAGAGGATGCAACACTTTAAGACTTGCTTTAGCGTTTTCCAGCATCTCTGCAGTCAGGATAAAGTAGTCTTTAATGCGTTGATAATCCTCAACATTTGTAAATCGTTCTTTCTGCACACGTGTCATGTAGAGAATGTCTACCTTGTCAACCATCTCCTCAATGGAGCGGTGAAACGAGTAGCGGATCCCAGCCTTTTTGAGTTCCTCACAAACCGAATCGGGCATGCTGAGGGAGGGAGGAGCCACAAAGTAGAGACGCACATCAAATTGTTTGAGAGCATAAACGAGTGAATGGACCGTTCGACCATTGAGAAGATCGCCCACAAGAGCAATGTGCAGACCGTCAATTTTACCACAGCACTCTTGGATAGAAAATAGATCGAGAAGTGTCTGTGTAGGGTGTTCATTCGCGCCATCACCGGCATTGATCACGGGCTTTTCCGTTGAATCGGCAGCCAACCGTGCCGCTCCCTCCAGGGGATGACGCATGACAATTACATCTGAGTAGAGCCCAATCACTCTCATCGAATCGTGCAGGGATTCTCCTTTTTTGGTCGCCGCCAACTCATCATGGGAAAAACCGACCACCTCCCCACCCAATCGCTTCATTGCCGTTTCAAAAGAGAGGCGTGTGCGGGTGGAGGGTTCAAAAAAACAACTGCCCATCATATGGCCTTGTAGAATAGGGCCGGGCGGTTTTTGTTTCATCTCGAGCGCTTTTTGGAGAAGAATTTCAATCTCATTTCTGTGCAGCTCTTTAATCGACACAAGACTACGCATTTCTCTCCCCCACAAATTGGTTCCACGGTTTAACGGCAATTTTTGTATCGATCTCAATCAGTGACTGTAAAAAGACAGAGGCAATTTGGAGATTGGTAATCAAAGGGATATTGTGGTCGATCGCATGACGACGAATCCGAAACCCATCGGTTGCCGCTTTAGATGAGGCAACCCCGCTGGGAATATTAATGATCAAATCAATCTCCCTATCAGTAATGGCATCAATGACGTTCGGATGAAACCCTTCGCTCGCTTTAAAGAGGCACCGTGAGGCAATTCCTTTTTGCGAAAGATAGTCATGGGTGCCGGGTGTTGTATAGATTTTCCATCCGCGCGCATCCAAAACTCTGAGTTCCTCAAGAAGTTTACCTTTCATCGCGCCCCCAATACTGACCAAAAGACGCTTTCCTTTCACGGACTGCTCCGTTGCCTCCCAAGAGCGGAAAAAGGCTTCTAGTAAATTGGCACCTAAGCACGCCACCTCCCCTGTTGAGGCCATCTCGACATGTGCAACAGGGTTAGCTCCTTTCAAGCGGCTATAGGAAAATTGCGGGGTCTTGATGCCCACATAGTCGAGATCAAGGGTGTTATAGGCACGCTTTTGATAGACCCCCAGCATCACCTCAGTAGCAATTTCAATAAAATTGTGCCCGGTCACTTTAGAGACAAATGGAAAGGACCTAGAGGCACGTACATTGAGTTCAATCACCTTGATGGCATTTTCTTTGGCAATAAACTGAATGTTGAAAGGACCTGTGATTTTCAGCGCTTTGACAATTTGGCGCGTAATCGCTTTAGTACGTCGAATTGTCTCTAGATAGAGTTTTTGTGGAGGCAACACAATCGTAGCATCTCCCGAATGAACGCCCGCGTTCTCAATGTGCTCGGAGATCGCCTCAATCACAATCTCTCCATTAGAGGCTACCCCGTCGATCTCAAGCTCTTTGGCGTGGAGAATAAATTGGGAAAGCACAACAGGATGCTCGCGCGAAACAACTGTTGCCTCTTCTAGATAACGATCGAGCTCACCTGCGTTGTAAATCACGTTCATGGCCGCGCCAGAAAGCACATACGAGGGGCGCACCAAAATCGGATAGCCCACGTCATTTGCAAAAGCGCGCGCTTTTTCCAGAGTTGTCACTTCAGCCCAAGCCGGCTGGTCAATCTCCAAATCATTGAGAAGAGAGGAGAATTTCTGCCGATTTTCGGCCATATCGATCGAAGGAGGGGGTGTTCCGAGAATGGGGTATCCCGCCTTATGAAGGGGCAGAGCTAAGTTGTTTGCAATTTGCCCACCCACAGAAATCACAATCCCTTGGGGCGCTTCAAAATCAGCAATATCGCGCACTCTTTCCAGTGTGAGTTCCTCAAAGTAGAGGCGATCGGACTCGTCATAATCGGTAGAAACCGTCTCAGGATTCGAATTGAGCATAATCGCCGGCACACCCTGCTTGCGAAGGGTCCTGGCTGTATTCACTGCACACCAATCAAACTCAACAGAAGAGCCGATGGCGTAAGGGCCCGATCCCATGACAAGAGTGGGAGGGCTCTGAGAGGGTTCAAGATCATTGTGCGTGCCGTGATACGTCAGATACAGGTAATTGGTCTCGGCATCAAACTCCCCTGCAAGTGTATCGATCTGCTTCACAACAGGACGTAGACCCATTTCAATCCGCTTTAAACGAACCGTCTCTTCCTCTTCTCTCTTCAACAGTCCAATCGCCCGATCTGAAAAGCCTAGCTTTTTTGCCCGTTTCATCGTGACATCAAGAGGCTGCTCGCGGATCTCCTCTTCCATCATCACAAGCGTTTTGAGATGATGTAAAAACCACTTATCGATCTTAGAAAGAGCATGGATCTCATCTACGCTCATCCCCTCACGCAGGGCGTTTCCAATTGCATAGAGACGTCTGTCAGTGGCATTTTCAATCTCAAGTATCGGACTGGGAATAGAGTAGGGATAATCAAAGAGCGAACAGCAGCCAATATTAAGCATCCGAATCGCTTTCTGAAGTGCTTCTGGAAATGAACGGCCGATCGCCATCACCTCACCCACGCTCTTCATCTCTGAGCCAATGGTCCGTTCAGCAGCACGCAGCTTATTCGTGTCCCAGCGCGGCATTTTAACTACAATATAGTCAAGAGCCGGTTCAAAGAAGGCCGATGTTTGTTTGGTGACCGAATTTTTAATCTCGTGGAGCTTGTATCCAAGCGCCAACTTAGCCGCGACAAACGCAAGTGGATAGCCGGTTGCTTTGGATGCCAAAGCGCTAGAGCGTGACAAGCGGGCGTTTACCTCGATCACGCGATAATCGACTTGATTGGGATGAACCGCATATTGAATGTTGCACTCACCAATCACACCCAGGTGACGGACGGTTTTGATCGCCACCTCACGGAGCATATGGTACTCTTGATTACTCAAAGTCTGCGAAGGAGCGACCACAATACTTTCGCCCGTGTGGATTCCCATCGGGTCAAAATTTTCCATATTGCAGACCGTAACAGTGTTGTCTGCACCATCGCGTACGACCTCGTACTCAATCTCTTTCCAGCCCGCTAAATACTCCTCAATGAGAATTTGAGGCGCTTGACTGAGCGCTTCGGAGGCACGCAAAACCAGCTCTTCTTCATTGCGCACTCTTCCTGAGCCCATTCCCCCCAAAGAGAAACCCGAGCGCAGCATCACAGGATAGCCCACTTTTTCAGCGGCTTCTTTTGCCTCTTCGATTGTTGTCGCCGTAAAGCTCAGCGCTGTTTTCACGCTAATTTCATCGAGAGCCTCTTTAAACAGCTGCCTATCTTCAGTAATCTGTATCGTGGAGACCGGCGTCCCTAAAACCTCCACCTCGTAGTGAGCCAGCACACCGCTTGCCTCCAACTGCAGACCCAAATTGAGAGCAGTTTGTCCGCCAAAACTCAACAAGATCGCATCCGGACGCTCTTTTTGGATGATTTCAGTGACCGTTTTTTCGTTGAGAGGAAGCAAATAGACCTGATCGGCCATCCCTTTGTCCGTTTGCACGGTGGCAATATTGGGATTGACCAAGATCGTGTGGTGTCCCTCCTCTTTCAGTGCTTTGATCGCCTGGGAGCCCGAGTAATCAAACTCGCCCGCCTGGCCGATGCGCAAGCCACCGGAGCCAAGAATTAAGACTTTGCGTTTAGACATGCATAAAACCTTTCAAAAAACCAGCGGGTATCGGTGGGCCCAGGTGAGGCTTCCGGGTGGAACTGCACCGCATAAAAAGGGAGCGAGGTGTGCGCCACCCCTTCGACCGATCCATCATTTAAATTGCGAAATGTGACCTTCCATTCAGGGGGAAGTGTCGTTTCATCGACAGCGTAGCCGTGATTTTGACTCGTAATGTAGCACTTACCCGTCTCTAGATCCATGCACGGTTGATTCTGTCCGCGATGACCAAACGGAAGCTTATACGTCTTGGCTCCCGCAGCTAAAGCAAGCATCTGAGAGCCGAGGCAGACACCGAAAATCGGCTTTCCCTTTGCCATGGCCTTTTTCAAAACAGCTAACGTCTCTGCGCACCGAATCGGATCGCCCGGTCCATTGGAGAGGAAAACCCCATCAAAGGGCTCTTCCGAGTAGTCATAGTCGTGGGGCACCCGCACAATTTCTACAGGATATTTTTCCAACTCACGGAGCATGCTCAGCTTCATCCCACAGTCCACCGCAATCACCCGCTTTTTGCCCTTCCCGTGCATGGTGGGCGTCTCCACAGAGACCCTGGCAACCAGATGCTCAAGATTAGGGTCCATGAACTCAGGATGAGCAGGCTGATCGGAGATAGCTCCTAGAAGAGCGCCTTCGGAGCGCAGTATTTTCGTTACAGCTCGTGTATCGATTCCCGTAATCAGAGGGACTCCCTCAGCTTTAAGCCACTGCTCAAGCGAACGGAGCCCTGCATGGTGACTCCAACTGGAGCAGCACTCGTTGACCACCACCCCTGCGGCGTGGATCTTTTTCGACTCCCAGGCAGAGCAATCCGCCACGCCGTAGTTGCCGATAAGAGGATAGGTAAACAAAAGAATTTGACCGGCAAAGGAAGGATCGGTAAGGCTCTCGTAGTAACCGCACATGCCGGTGGTAAAGACCGCCTCTCCGGCAAAAGTCCCTTCCTGCCAATCGGGGGACTCCCCTTCGAAGGTCTGCCCATTTTCAAGAATTAAATAGCTTGGCTTCATCATAAAAAAAAAGCCATCCCTTTAGGGGATGGCTTGAGGGTCAAAACTTTGAAAAAATTTCGGCTTCATTAGGAAGAAGTTTACCCTAATGCTCTTTTTGGATCAAGCTTTATCCAGATCTCTCCTAAGGAGAACGAGTCTCCTGATCCAAAGAGAGTCCATCAGCTCTTTATTTTCCCTAGCAGAGGCAATACGCTTATCAATGACAGCCTTGAACCCATTGATTTCTTTACTATTCAGCTCATCTTTTTCTGTCCAATACCGATCCATGCTTGTAAAAACGTCCTCATGGGACATATCTTCCGTAAAGACAGCTTCCCAGTCGACTCCCTTTTTCACCGGATCTTCGGCTTTTGGCTCATCCCACTTTGAGGAACCAACCATCTGAGCCATCTTGCCCACGGCAGTCAGTACACCTTTGACCCTAACCCCTAGAGCACTGGGTTTGTTTTCTCTTGCATTCTCTTTATTGGTAGAAAGAGCACAAAAAAAACTCGCTTCTGTTCTTAAAATAGCCATTTTATTAATCCTTTTTTATCTATAAGACGCTTGATTAGACTCTTCATCGCGGGCAGCCTGAGCTGCCGCAGCGCGTTCTTCCCGATCTATTTTTTCGCTGGCAACAAAACTTTTAAGCACGCCTACATCCCCTCCAAGCCAATTCGCATATAGTTTTGAGAGCTTTTGAAATTCTGCCGAGTCTTCCCTTCCCTCTTTCAATAGGCATATGATACGTCCTCCCGTGGCCACCATAACAGCCTCTTTCTGAGACTTATTAAAACACTCCTTGTTGGAGGCCTTAGCATGTATGTTATCTTGGCCCAGTTGAACTACGAATGTATAGAATGCCTTGTCATCCATACCGCTAGTAGCCAAGAGCCAATCAGCTTTTGTCGCCTCACCTTTAACTACTCTCTCATGGGCTTGTTCGCGCTTCTCTTTTAGACGGTGCTCTTTCTGGTCCTTCTCCACGCCACGAATCATAAGGGTAACACTTCCTCCACTCAGGCCAGCTCCTGCAAATCCGGCCACTGACAATCCTCCTATTTGCCAAGGATTGAGACCCGGGATGGCAAGCGCAGCTGCCGCTGCCGCCACAACGAGCCCAAGGCCTGCAATCGCAGCAACGCCGTAAGCCGCGCATTTCGTATATTTGATCCCTGTGTCTTGACTCTTTTTTGAGGTATGGGACTTATTACCCCCATTAACTCCTGATATACTCATATTTGCTCCGTTTTTATAAATAATATAAAATATTATAACATAATTGATTAAAAAATTCTATTTATAATTTAATATTTTTATTAAACAACTGTTAAGAACTCTTTATAAAGACTTGTTGTCAATAAAATACTAAGTGCATACACTCCCCCTCCAAAAAACAATCCGGAATCATGAAATGAAATGCGCTCTTTATTTCGGCTTTTTTCTGTTGTGTTGCCCCTCTTTGTACGCCTCTGAACCGCGGCAAGAGCTCGAAAAAATGTATCAATTGCATTGTAACGATACGCGCTCTGACATCTACGAACACTTACCCCCTTTAAAGCAACTCGCTTCTGAGTGTTCCAGTGTGGCCGAAATCGGCATTCGCAAGCTCGTCTCAAGCTGGGCTCTATTACTTGGTCTAGATGAGTCCTCTTTTTCGTCTAAAACCTATCTTGGGATTGATATCGATCTGCCTCCTCACGGCGCCTTAAGTCAGGCAAAAGCATTGGCCGAGGCTGCCGGAATTACCTACAATTTTTGGCTCAGCAATGACAGGGACATTGAGATCCCTCCTGTGGATCTGCTTTTCATTGACTCTCTACACACCTATTGCCACTTAACATATCAACTGGAAAAATTTTCCCCTCAGGTAAACCGCTATATTGCCCTTCATGACACCTCAGACCCTTGGGGTACACACGATGATACGAATTACCAGGGCGACCAATCTGAGTACCCTCCCTGGATCGATCGGACCAAAAAGGGACTATGGGCTGCAGTTGTGGACTTTCTTAGCCGGCATCCGGAATGGTGCTTATATGAACACCGGAAAAATAATTATGGGTTTACTGTACTTAAGCGGACAGCTCTAGTAGCGGGCAAGGAAATGGACGATCCTGAAGTAGAGGCAACACTCAAGGAACGGATGATTTTATGCACAGGTCCCTCTTTAAATCAATATAGGGCCCTAAAAACAACTACCGAAAATGACTTAAAACATATTCCTTTTAAAAAGATTTTTCTCTCAACAAATGACCCCAAAAATCTTCATATCGATTTTAACGGACGAAAGCCTTCTGTGAGTCTGATTCCCTGCCAAGGGCATCAGCTCGACTGCACAAACTCCATTTTTGATAGCTTATTTCAGGCAGCAAATGATCCCTCGTGTGATAACGAGGATATTATCTTATACAAGCACGAATCTAGCTTCATTAATGACATGTATCTGGTCAGACAAGCGGTTAGAAAAATCAAGGAAGGGTATGCCGCTGTTACGCGTTTCACGCCGTGGGTGTTTGATGGAGTCGATATGAGCAATGGGTTTTTTATTCAAGTGGGAGCACTTAGAAAGGTCCTTTGTCATCCTTCTTTAATTTTCTCTACCGTCAAATCCTTTCCTGAAGATTCGCCTTATACCGAAGCCTATCTGACACACACTTTAATGGAGCACCTTAGGCCCATCTACCGAATTGAACAGATTAGTGCCAGTGAGAGTCGCCCTTGGACGCAATGGGGACACACGGAACTTGGGTTTTTTCACAGCTATCGATTTGGAAGCAGTTATCCGTTTGAGTGGAAAAAAGAGAATTACTTCGAACTGTATGATTGAACCCCTCCTGTTACTACAGTGAAATATGCGCTTTACCTCAGCAGCTTTTTGTTGGCCTGTTCACCTCTCTACACGTTTGGAGACCAACAAGAGCTCAAAAAAATGTATCAGCAACACTGTGATGACATACACTCTGATATTCATGAGCATTTACCTCCTCTAAAGCAACTCGCTTCTGAATGTGCACGTGTTGCTGAAATAGGTGTTCATTCGGTTGTTTCGAGTTGGGCGCTTCTACAAGGTTTATACGAGACACCTTTTGCGTCTAAAACCTACATAGGGATCGATACGAATCTCCCCCCATTTGAAGCCTTAAACAAAGCCAAAACGTTGGCTCAAGCAGCTGGAATCACCTACAACTTTTGGCTCAGCAATGACAGGGACATTGAGATCCCTCCTGTGGATCTGCTTTTCATTGACTCTCTACACACCTATTGCCACTTAACATATCAACTGGAAAAATTTTCCCCTCAGGTGAGCCGCTATATTGCCCTTCACGACACCTCTGCCCCTTGGGGTACACACGATGATACGCGTTACGAGGGAGACTATTCAGAGTACCCTGCTTGGATCGATCGAACAAAAAGAGGACTGTGGGCTGCTGTCGTGGACTTCCTTAGCCGACATCCGGAATGGTGCTTGTATGAACGTCGGAAAAATAATCACGGGTTCACTGTGCTCAAGCGCACAGCTCTGGCAGCTGGCAAGGAAATGGACGATCCGAATGTTGAGACGGCTATCAAAGAGCAGATGATTTTATGTACAGGACCCGCGTTAAATCAGTACCTAGACCTAAAGGCTGCTACTGAAAATGATCTAAAATTTATCCCCTTTAAAAAAATTTTTCTCTCCACAAATGACCCCAACAATCTTCAACTGGATTTGAATGGCATCAAACCCTCAATCAATTTAATTCCCTGCCAGGGACATCAGTTGGACTGCACAAACTCCATTTTTGATAGTCTGTACAGGGCAGCTAATGACCCCTCATGCGCTCCAAACGATATCATCCTATACAAGCATGAATCGAGTTTCATTAATGACATGTACTTAGTCAAACAGGCCATCAAAAAAATCCAGGAGGGATACGCAGCTGTCACACGTTTTATCTTCTTGTCAGGCGATAGACTCGATATGAGCAATGGTTTCTTTATCACCGTGGGTGCGGTGAGAAAAGCCTTTTCTCACCCCTCTCTCAGCCTTCCTTTAATCACCTCATTTCCTAGCACCTCTTCTTATACCGAACCTTATCTGACAGACACCCTTCTTGAACAAGTGAAACCCATCTATCGCGTTAAAGTCTCTAATACGTCTGAAGCTTATCCATGGACACATTGGGGACATAATGAACTGGGGCTTTTCCACAGCTGTCGCTATACAAACCAATACCCTTATGAATGGAAAAAAGAGGGGTACGACGATTTGTACAATTAGCCTTTCGGGAAGATCAACGACTTCTTACCAACATGGACGTAGAAGAAGGGGTGTAATTCTCCAAAATGGTGGCGATTGCCTCAATCCAGTCCGGGCGGCGATTGAGCGCAGGTAATCGGTAAGCGGCCAGCCCTTGCTCAAGGATGATCGGTAGATACTCCTGCTCTATCTCAAAGAGGGTCTCAATATGATCTGAAGTGAAACTGATAGGGATGAAAAGAACGGTCTTACGCCCTTTTTGATACTTTTGAATCTGTTCACATACCTCTTGTGTATAGGGACGGAGCCACTCCCCAGGACCAAATTTTGATTGGTAGGCAAGAAGACTCTCGACGTTGGGAAAGCCTTTCATGACATTTTTGTAGGAAAGCTGACACTCATACGCGTAGAGATCTCCCTGATCTACGAACGTTTGCGGCACACCGTGCGCCGAGAAAAAAAAGAGCGTTTCTTCCTCTTTAAGATTTTGCTTTTTTAAAAACTCTCGTATAGCCGATTGGGTGGCTTGAATGAAGGCAGGATGTGAAGGATAGGATTTGACCCACTTGAGCTTGTTGAGGGTCTTTTCTGAGAGCCGATCTTGAAAAAAACGGGCTACACTACCTGTTGTGGCATATGTAAACTGTGGAAACATGGGAAAAACCCGAATCTCCTCGCAATCGAGTGCCTCAAGAGTAGCCAAGGATTTAGCATGAGTGGCAGGCAGATAGCGATGAAACGTGAGAACGGGGGTATCGAACTTTAACCGTAGTTGGTCAGCCACATATTCTGTATCAGAATAAATCGGAGAACAGCCTCCTATGGAGAGGTAATCTTTGGAAATTTTCACCGAACGCTTGCGCGCAACCCTCCGAAAGAGGTAATTATTTATAACGCGTGGCAATTTTGTGCGTACGACATCCCGATCTGTGAGAAGAGCTGATAAAAAAGGCTCTATCTCATCTAAAGAGCGTGGGCCACCAAAATTGACGATCAGATAAGCTGTCATGAAACACTATTTAATGTATGATGGGAATTATGAAAAGAGTTCTTCTCTGTTTTCTTGTTTTTTTAGCAGGGTGCAGTTCATCTCAACCTAAAGAAGGCCTCTACTCAATTGCCCGTGATCCCTACTGGTTCCCACTAGATCTAGATCGGATGACATTGAATATCAATGGATTTACAAATGCTCTTGTCCTAAAACTAGCGGAAGTGGAAAAGAAAAACTTCCACCTGATCGACACTGACTGGAGTCAGCTGTATGCAGGATTGGAACAAAATAATTATGCGGCCGTCTTTACCTCCCTTCCACAGACGGTCATTTCAGAAGAAAAGTATGCTTTCTCTGATCCTTTTCTGTTGCTTGGACCTGTTTTAGTTGTTGCTAAAGACTCAACTGTAGATACGCTTGCTGATCTTGAAGGGGAAACGATCGGGGTCTATCAGTTTGACGACTCCGTTCTGTTGGCCCAGCGCTATCCCTCTCTTTTGATCTCTCTCTATGAGAGTTTTACGCGTGCTTTAGATGAGGTAGCAAGTGGAGCTGTCGCCGGGGTGCTCATTCCTAATCTTGAAGCTCATGCGCTCATTCCCGCCCTTTACAAAGATCAGCTGAAAATTGTAACGGCTCCTTTGACCAATAAAGGGCTGAGAGTGATCACCGTAAAGGGCAGACATCAAGCTCTACTCAAACACTTCAATGCAGGGCTAAAAAAGATGCAGGAAGAGGGAAGCTATGAAGAGCTCCTGAACAAATTTGGTGTGATTCCCCAATCATGAAGAATTTCCATCTAACTGTTTACACGATTATTGCTTTCTTTGTTTTAGTGATGGGATGCGTGGCAGTAGTTGCCTTTATGCGCCACTCCAATGCGACGGGTTTAGACCCCGCCCAGATTGGGAAAATCCGTGAAATTGCCCGCAAATGACCCTCTTTTTCACACTGCTACCGATTTATCTTTTTGGCAATCTCCACTGCGCAGGCATGTGTGGCCCACTGATGGCATTACTCGCTAAAAACAGATACCGACACGCCTATTTTATCGGGCGCATGCTCTCTTACAGTCTTGCCGGCCTTCTTTCTGCTGAAATCGGCATGCTCTTTTTTCACACTCTTAGTAGGTACCACCTATCAGCCCTTCTTTCCCTTCTTTTTGGTAGTGTGATTTGCGGATTGGGAATACTTTCTTTTTTGCGGCTCTCCTACCCAGGAGCCAGATGGCTTGCCAAAAAAACAGCAGGGGTCTCGGCTCTCCTTTCTCAATTGCTCGCAGCTTATGGCCCCCTTCCTGTGTTTCTTTTTGGCGTGTGCACGCTTTTGCTTCCTTGCGGACAGACACTGGTGGTTTTTTCTGCCTGTGCTCTTGATGCGCAGCCCCTGGTAGGCCTGGTCAATGGCTTTTTATTCGCGCTGCTCACCTCCCCTTCTCTTATTGTGAGCATGGGTGCCTTTAAAAAGTTGCGGACGCGCTATCATATTTGGATGGGGTGTGCAACGCTACTTGTGGGCGTGCTGGCTCTTTTGCGCGGACTGGCTGATCTTGAGGTGGTCCAGCATCTCGTTCTCAACCCAAGCGCTTCCCATCCCTTTCACATTGTCTTGTACTGAGATACATTTTTGTTGAAGAAATTGTGAAGATGGGATTAGGCTAGGTCCCTTACTAGAAAAAACTTCCTTAAGAGGTTGATGAACAATGAAAAAGATTTTTTCAATTTTCCTGGTCTGCTGCGCTACAAGTCTAGCTGCCGATGATGCACCTGTCTTCGATGAGGCGGGTGAAAATGAATGCCGTATCTTCTCACCCATTCCCTTTGTCTCTGGTGAGCCGATCTTTGAAGAAGATGAGGAGGGTTGCAAAGCGATTGTAGATGACGAAAAAGAGGCCGATGAGGCTGTTCCCTACTGCAGCAACGAAAAAGACGGGGCTGACGAAGAGTCAGAACAAGAACCTTCCCGCCCAATTGGCCCTCCCTACCCAATCGGCTCTCAAAGCTACGATCATCACACCTGCTACCAAGCTAACTACTGCAGATGGAAACGCTATAAGACGAATTTCGGTATGGAAAAGCTTTTTATGCGCTTTCCACAACAACCGGCCATCAGCCAAAGCCACTCTCTATTAACTGCTTATGCTTATGATTATGCGGTTATGTATTCTTTTGCGGGTTATTACCCACCTCTTGGACATATCGACCCAATCGCCTGGTTTGATGAGATTCTGTTTAATGTGAGCGATCATCCTTATAACTTAATTAGTCACACAATCTTCCAAGCCTCCAATGGCAATTGGATGATGGATTACGTAGCGCATGACTACCTACAAAACTTAGTACTTAAAGCACGCGCTATCATCACACCTTTCAATGGCTATATTCTTCAGTGTGTGAAGCCAAATGGCTCGAAAGACTACTTCGATTACTTCTTGGATAACTTTTGGATTAAATGTGAATGTGGGATCTCCACAAATTAAGACTTGATCTTACACCAAGAAGTATAGAAACTCCCGCTAAATAGACAGATTATTAGCGGGAGTTTTTTTATGGATAAATACGACCTCATTGTCATCGGGACAGGGCCGGCAGGAGAAAAAGCAGCAGTAAAGGCCGCCTATTTTGGGCATAAAGTGGCCATCATCGAAAAAGAACCCTCCTATGGCGGCGCGGGCGTGAATACAGGCACGTTACCTTCTAAAACCCTCAAAGAAACGGCGCTTTTCTTATCTGGAAAATATGATAAGGGACTCTACGGGGTGGAGAGGGACGTTGAGGGCGACACAAATGTCGAAACATTCATGTATCGAAAAAACTTCGTTATCCAGACAGAATCGGAAGTGGTCAGGCAGAACTTAATCCGCCATGGTGTGGATATCTACCATGGCTTTGCTAGTTTTGTGGACAACAACACAGTGGAGGTCAAAGGTCCAAAGGAGGTCGCTCTCAAGGGTGATTACATCATTATTGCCACAGGATCATATCCCTTTCATCCGACGAATATCCCTTTTGATAACAAGCGCGTACACGACTCAGATACCATTTTGAACATCACCCGTTTTCCCCAATCGGTAGCTGTTTTAGGTGCAGGAGTGATCGGCTGCGAGTATGCCACAATTTTCTCTACTATGGGCACCAAGGTCTTTTTAATTAACCGCAGCGATCAAATCCTTCCTTTCATCGACAAGGAAATCGTTAACCACTTTATCGACCATATGCGCCACGACCAGATCGATCTTCTCTTTAATAAGGGAGTAGAGAGCATTGATGTCCCTCAAACTGAAAAAGAACATCTCACTGTTAACCTAGACTCTGGAGAAAAGCTGCACGTAGATATGTTCCTTTTTGCTGCAGGTCGAAACGGAAATACCCGAGGACTGAATCTCGAAAAAGTGGGCTTGGAGGTCACTAAGCGAGAAACAATTGAGGTGAATGAGAACTACCAAACAAAGGTTCGGAATATTTATGCTGTGGGCGATGTAATTGGTTTTCCCGCATTGGCCAGTACAGGCATGGACCAAGGACGTGTGGCGGTAGCGCATATTTTTCAAACCAAAGACATCGAACAGATTGCACGCATTCTTCCCTTTGGCATCTACACAGTCCCTGAAATTTCGACAGCAGGTCTAACTGAAGAGGAGGCTAAAGAGCAGGGCCTCTCCTACTGCACTGGCGTGGCTTATCACAAGGATATGCCGCGCGGAAAGATCATGGGTGCAGAGAGAGGGATGCTCAAATTAGTCTTTACCCGTGACGATCTGATCATTCGCGGAGTACATGTGATTGGACATTTAGCAACGGAGTTGATTCATCACGGTATGGGGCTGATTGAAGGGAATAAAACGGTCATTGATGTGATTGGAAAAGTTTACAACTTTCCGACGTTACACGATCTCTATAAGTATGCTGCTTATGATGGCTTGGGCAACTTGGCGGGGCATAAAGTAAAGTAGCTTGATCTTTGATGGATGTCTGATTATGGTGAACCACGACTATGAAAGGATGGACTCTACTCAAAAGTATCTTTGCTCTAGGGCTCATGGCGCTCTTTGCTATGCTCTACTGGTCTTCTTCTCTGTTAGAGAGCGATCTTAAGTCTATTCGTCTAGAAATGAAACAGATGCGATCAGAGATCTCGCGCCTGGGTCAAAAAATACGCACGACTCAAATGGTGAGTATCCCTTCCAAATCAGCACATGTTGTGGAACATGCTTTTCCCAACTTGCTAGAAGAAGATCCCTATTTAACTCAAACTCTTCCCTCCCAGATTGGGGACCATTTTCAACCCAAGGGAGTTGTCAAAAATGCGATTATCGGCAGGCCCGACACACTCCACCCGTTCAACGGCTTTCGGGATGTTTCAAACATGTACCAGATGTGTACTGTACGTATCGGAGATTTAAAATTTGGGAAGTATGAAACGCTGGCTCCCGATATGGCAGTTCGGTTAGAGGTACGGCCGCAGGCTGACAATCCCGATGTGCAAGAGTATTGGATTTTCCTCAGAGATGATGTCTACTGGCAGCCACTCAATCCAGCCCATTTCCCGACCTCTTTAGAGCTTGCTCCTCAGTTTCTTGAAAAGCATCCCGTCACGGCCTACGATTTTAAGTTTTTCTTCGATGCGGTGAACAACACGTATGTCTCAGAATCGAAAGCCGCTTCTTTAAGAACCTATTTTAATGACATCGAAGAATTTCGCATTATTGATCCTTACACGTTTGTCATTCGATGGAAACCGCATATCACACCTGAAAATACGCAAAAAGTGAAATACACCTCGCTTAGCTTAACAGCAGCTCTACAGCCCTTACCCTGTTTTGTTTATCAGTATTTCGCAGACGGACATAAAATTGTTGAAGACGATGCGAACCCCGACACGTATCGTACGAATTCGATTTGGGCACAGAATTTTGCTCACCATTGGGCAAAAAACGTGATCGTGAGCTGCGGTCCCTACCTGTTTGATGGAATGAATGAAGAGGGAATCTCTTTTAAACGGAATCCTGAGCACTACCAACCTTATCGCGTTCTGGTTGAGGGTGCTCACTATCGGTTTAAGGAAAGCTTCGATGCAGCATGGCAAGATTTTAAAACGGGAAAAATCGATTTCTGCACCCTCTCACCCAATCAACTTATTGAGCTGAAAACATTTATAGCAAGCGATGAGTATGCACGTCAAAAGCAAGAAGGGTTAGGTATTAAGATGATCGACTACGTCGATTTGAGCTTTTATTATATCGGATGGAATACCACCAAACCTTTCTTTTCCAATCCCCTTTTACGTAAGGCCATGACCCTTTCAATTGACCGCAACCGGATTATCGAACAAAACCTGAACGACATGGCCATTCCTATTTCGGGTCCCTTTTTTCGCTTTTCCCCTTCTTATGACCCCGATATTACCGCATGGCCTTTTAATCCGGATGAGGCGAGAGAGATTTTGGATGCAAATGGATGGGTCGACCTTGATGGAGACGGAATCCGCGATAAAATCATTGATGGCAAGCGGGTTGCTTTTCGTTTTAAGCTGTACTATTTTGTTAAAAGCCTCTCCTCTAAGGTGATTGCTGATTACATTACAACAGCACTCCGTGAGGTCGGTATCGAGTGCCAGCTGACGGGGCTTGATCTTGCTGATTTATCACGACAATTTGACGATAAAAACTTTGATGCCATCTGCATGGGATGGAAGCTTGGAGCCCCTCCGGAGGACCCCAGACAGCTTTGGCATTCGTCGGGAGCACACGAAAAGGGATCTTCAAACGCCATTGGGTTTGCCAATCCTGAGATTGATCGGATTATCGATGCGCTGAACTACGAGTATGATAAAGACAAACGCCTCTCGCTTTATCACCAGTTCCACCACATCATTCACACAGAAGCACCGTATACTTTTCTCTACACACCCAAAGTACGCCTTCTCTACCGAGAGTATGTCCACAACGTTTTTATTCCGAGAGAGAGGCAGGATTTAGTGCCCGGTGCGGATATTCCTGAACCTAATATTGAAATTGTTTGGATAGATAAAAAATCGTGATTGCCTATTTAGTTCGCCGCACCCTTCTCCTTCCGCTCACGTTGTTTGCCATCATTTTGGTGAATTTTGTTATCCTCAATTTGGCTCCAGGAGATCCTGTGAATCAAGCCAATCTTGGTGCAACGGGAGAAGCGACACGCGCTGCAGATGACGCAGGTGTGACCGGAGAAAATCAGTACCTCATGTTTCGGGAACACTATGGTCTCACCCTTCCCATCTTGCTCAACACCTGGCCCTCTTTACCCAAAGAGTCCATTCAAGCGGGTATCGAACAATTGAGCAGCGGCAAGACAGCCATGGGTGTTCAAAAGTATCATGAACTTCAAACGCTTTGGGGGGATCGGGCTAAGTTTCTCCTCCCGTACCTTCTTGAAGAGGCCCGAAATACCGAAAACGCTCCTGAAAAACGGCGGATTGCAGCCAATCTTTTTGTCCGTGGAGCGATCCGGCAGGGGCACGTCGGTCCCACTCTTTCATCAGAAAAGCGAGCCGAAAATAGAGAGATTGCTAACACCAATCTTTTTTTAAGTGGGCTGCGCGTCTTTGAAAATGATACAGAGGTCTCTTTGGAAGAAAAAGTCTCTGAACTCGCCCGCTGGTTTGAGCTGAGCGGTGGAGAAAGCGCCTTTTTAGATGAAGGGTGGAAAAAAGTGAAAACGCTTTTCTTCAAAACCCGTTTTTTTCGTTATTTGAGCCGAGTACTCACACTTGATTTTGGAACATTGCGCAATGATAGTAATAAACCTGTCATTCACGAGGTTGCAGGGCGTATTAAGTACTCGCTGACATTAGCTGTGATTCCGATGCTCATCACCTTTCTCCTCTGCCAGGTCTTTGGAATGGTCATGGCTGTTAAACAAAACAGATGGCCAGACTACTCATTGAATATCACCTTTCTTATTCTTTTTGCGATTCCTATTTTTGTCGTTGCCCCCTTTTTAATTGAAAAAGTAGCTCTGCATCGTACATTTCCTTTTACCTCGGTTGCGATCCCCTACAGTGGCTTTCACAGCTCAGCGGAGGTCTACGAGACCCTAACCTCATCCAGCCGTCTTGCCGACACACTCCGCCACCTCTTTTTACCTCTCATTGCAATCATGTATGGAACACTTGCCATGCAAGCGCGCCTCTCTCGAACAGCTTTCTTAGAGGTTTTGAGACAAGATTATGTCCGCACGGCACGCGCTAAAGGTCTTTCGTGGGGGCGCATTTTAATCAAACACGTAGGAAGGAATGGAGCGATTACGATTGTCACCTCCCTTGCAGCCTCTTTAGGGGTAGTTCTGGGGGGATCATTAATTGTTGAGACGATTTTTGAAATCAATGGATTCGGTCGTTTTTTTTATGAGGCGATTTTAAACCGCGACTATAATGTGGTTCTTTTCTCCGCATTTGCCGGCTCTTTTCTCACCCTGATCGGCTACCTGCTCGCTGATGTGGCCTATACCCTACTTGATCCGAGGATAAGCTTAGAATGAGTCCGTATAGTTATTGGCGCTTGGTTTGGAATCAGTATCGAAAGCGAAAAACAGGCGTTGCTGCGCTCTGTATTTTGGCGTTGTTTTTTCTCATTGGACTCTATGCACCTTTTTTTGCCTCAAGCAAGCCGCTACTTGTGATGTGGCAGGGCAAACTTTTTTCTCCCCTTCTGCGCTATCTTCTCTACCCCGGGTTTTACACAAAACCAATCGATCTTTTTTATAACCTACTCATGTTCACTCTACCTGCAAGCTTGGTGGGTTTTTGGCTGATAGGGAGGCGGTGGCGCAAGCTCTTTTTAGGATGCATGGTTGTGATACAAGGAGGTCTATTTGGGCTTGCTGTGACGGGGTGGATTAAAAATCCAAGCAGCGATCCCAAGCTTAAGCAAGCGCGTCAAGAGGCCATTGCGGCCAAAATCAACTACCGAGAAGATCCTCTTTTGCTTCCTCTCTCCTCCCACCTTACATGGGAGTTTGAGCTCAAGCACATGACCCCCTATGATAAGCTCAATATGCTGCTGCGCCATCAGCAACAAAAAAAACAAAACGCCAAACTCAGCTCTTACGCCTATGCCCATCTGCAGGCAACTGGAAGTGAGGCGCCCACTCTGCTTGCCGTTGCCAATCGACATGAAGCTGAGGCGCGTCACCATCTAGAAAAAACGACCGGCGAGCTAAAGGAGCATTATCAAGAAAGTCTCGATCAGCTCCCGGCGCTGATGGAGGCCTATCGCCCCTTTTCACACGCCTATATCATGGCCAAATATGATCTAGAGCACACTCCAAATAAAGAGAGCGAAGCGCGTTATCAGCAAGTTCTAGAGGAGTCTGCTGAAACACGGCTTCCCCTGGCAAACGCCAGAAAGGAGATTGAAGCCTACCGCAAAGCAGCCGCTCAGCTGGCTTATCTTAATGATAAACAAACGTGGTTTGCAAATGAAAGTCGCCAGCTGCGTGTCTTGATTGCTCCTTTTTTTCGGGACTTTCACTGGGAAGAAGACGCCGGCGGCTCTCAACACTTTAACACGCACCTTCCTTGGTGGGAGCTGACACGCATCAACCGAAAAGATCTGGTCTCAAGCCTACTTTTTGGAATTCGTATCTCTCTTTTGGTCGGCTTATCCGCCGTTGGCCTCTCTCTTGTCATTGGCATTCCCCTTGGCATGCTTGCCGGCTATTTTGCCGGAAAATCAGATCTGGTGATCTGCCGCTTTATTGAAATCTGGGAGGCTATGCCTACTTTTTTTATGTTGCTTCTCATCGTAGCCATTACGCAGAGTAAATCGATCTTTTTGGTGATTGCCGTTCTAGGAATTTTTGGGTGGACGAGTTTTGGTCGTTTCATTCGCGGCGAGGTGCTCAAGCAGCGCTCTTTACCTTACGTAATGGCTTGTAGAAGCATCGGCTACCCTAGCGGAAAGATCATGTTTTCTCACATTTTACCTAACGCTATCCCTCCCATTTTGACACTTCTTCCTTTTTCTATGATGGCCGCCATCACGAGCGAGGCTGGAATCTCTTTTCTAGGCCTCGGGGAGGAGGGATCTACCTCCTGGGGCGTTTTAATGGATGAAGGACGCTCAGTTTTTCCCGGAGAGAGCTACCTCTTATGGCCACCTGCTCTTTTACTCACTCTCTTGCTGATTTGTATTGCACTTGTCGGAGACGCTCTGCGCGATGCCATCGATCCTAAAATGCGCTCTTGAACTTTAATTCTAAGTACTTTAGAATCAAATCATGTTCATTTCATCTTGTACATCTTCCCGCTCTGCAACTCCTCTGTCCATCTCACCCTCCCCTAGCGGAGAGAGGCTGTTAGAGCGTTATCGCGTACAGCCAAACTCCATTAAAGACTATATCTATGAAGCAACCGACACAACAACAGGAGCACCGGCTCTTTTTTTAACGGGAGCCGGTATTGATCTCTTCATCCGGTGCTGTCGTCTTGAAACCGATATCGAGATCTATCCGACTCTTTGGGTAGGAGATCTCTCTCGCAAAGCATTAGAATTCAATAAATCACCTATTAAAAAAGCCGCTTTTTTTGTTAATTCATCGAGCAGGCTCACTGGACACGTTTCGGCGCTCTATATGGAGAAAAACAGCGAGGGAAAACTCACGATTTTTGTTTCAGACTCGTTAGGAAAAGAAGGGAATGGAGTGACTGATTTTCAATCCCCTATTGTCAAGTCGCTCCGGCCACTTTCTGAGTCTATTGAGACGATTTATCTGATGCAGCCCAAGCGGCAGCAAGGCGGCAGTGAGTGTGCTTTATTCAGCATCGCCGATATTTTGGAGATTGTCAACACACCTAACTTTTTTGCGACCTTGGAGGCAGAAGGTAGAGAAAAATTTCGAAACATCACCCATCCCCCTGCCGCCCTGATGAAACTCACTCAGTCTTTCACTCTACTAGAAACGGCATGCACATCCAACCTAGTTCTTCGGGCCAATCCGTGGCTTGGGCATGCAGAGATGCCTTTTTCTGATTTCATCGCATCCGGAACCGTTGAAGAAATCGATCAGGAAGGCCTTCCTAAGAAGCGAAATGCGCACGCCCTTCTTCTTTTAGAGCGTGCTTTTGATGCCCTTATTTCCCATCTTCAATCCTCTTAATCGGGTCTAATAGAGAGTAGATTGACTCCACACTCAATCGGCAAAGATGGGCTTCTCTATCTTCAATCCCGACAGACAGGATGCACTCTGTATTATTGTGATCAAGAGCCATACCGCAACAATACTCTACGCCTTGATGTTGAAAAGTAAACGGTTTGGAAAGTCCTTTAAGATTTAAATCCTGATCAAGATAGACAAAACGATGTAGATAAACACGCTCATGTCCCACAACGACTTCGTGAATGAGCATGAGATAGCCATCTCCAAAAGCAATCGGAGCCGCAGACCCTCTAAAGCGGGAGAGATCGAGAGGAGGCGTATACTCTTTGATCAGCTTGCAGGCCCCATTTTTCTTATCTACTTGATAGACAGTAAAGGGATCGCACAAGTAAACGACACAAAGTTCTCCTCGGTAAGAAAAGGGGAGCCAATTCTTTTCGCACCACCCCTTCCATCCATCCATGGGAACAAACGCCTTGACTGGCAGGTGTTGAGCAGTGGCCTTGCCCCCTAACTTGCACAGGATTTGAGATACAGAGTTCGGTTGATGATCGAAGGTTGAACACGTGAACCAGTTATCTCCATCTATTTCGACAAGGCGGCAGTCCTCCAGACCCTTCACTTGAGTGGGCTGCCGAAGACGCGGAAGCGTTTCTGTGATCTCTTTTTGGGATAGAAGCCTTAAATTTTTATCATACTCAAGGAAAAAGTTCTTTGTTCGAATGGTAGGATCATCGGGATCCCGCGAGCGATGCCCCATTCCTCCTTTCTGAGTATAGTTGACCGCTCTACATATCATGCTGTAACCGTGCTGGGTCTTCTGAATACTAGGATTCAAGGGACAATAGTATTCATCTAAACCTTCTCTGAGGGGAGGAAGCGTAACGGCGATGGGCGTGTAGTCTGCATGAGGCAAATTTTGCACATAATAGAGCGAGTTGCGGTGAGCCCACTCTTTGACCGATTGGGGGACGTTGCGGTTGAGTAAAATGCGATTAATCGCCTCCATCCCCTCTTCCTTAAAGGGGGTATAGTAAGCCGCAATAGAGAGTTCTTCGTCAAATTGATACAGATAAACAGGGTGGGAGATAAACAAAAGGTCGTCTTTGGGATACGGAATCGTCTTTCCCTGCTTGGCAAATAGATAGGCCAGTGCGTTTTCCCCATTGACTCTGTAATGTTTAGCTACATTCCATAAAGGTTCAGCACGAAGAGGGTGGTATTCGTACGCTTTTAAGTAGGAGGAAAGAGCAAGATTCCAGTACCCCATTTCTTCGTAACAAACGGCCATCATATACATGGAATACCAGACTTCCTCTTTCCATCCCCCCCTATCGATTCGGTTTTTATACCACCGAACTGCCTCACCGTAATCCCCTAAACATTTGTGTGTTTGGGCCAAATAAAACATATAGCGTGGATTGTGTGGCTCCTCTTTGAGTCCCTGAGTCAGCAATTCCAGATCGCGGGCAAATTTATTTGCTTTACACCCTCCATCCTCTTGATCATCAATGGATAATGTACTGAGGGTTTCCTGGACAATCAAAGCAGGACAAGCCCAATACTCATGCGTCACCCCTCTGCTTTCCCAGGGAAGTGAAGCGCGTATCAAACGGGTATTGTAGTAGGCTAGGGAGGGAGAGCGTTGCAAGACAAGGTAGCTATCGGTTCGGAGCGCCTGTTTAGTAAACTGCTCCCCAACCACCAATAACATATCGGCATCGAGTAAAAGTAGATAAGTCTGCTCGAGAGGACACTGGTGCTTTTCTAGGGTCTCTTGAGCCGCTTGAACTGAAAGTGTGCGGTTGTATCCAAAGTTACGCCACTCATGTTGATAAACAGCCCCGGGAATCTCATGCTTATGCATAAAAGTTTCCACAATTTCCACTGTATCATCGGTGGAACCCGTATCACAAATCACCATATAGTCTACGATATCTTTAACACTGTCGAGGCACCGCTCAATGACACTGGATTCGTTTTTTACGATCATCGTTAGGCAAAGCTTGGGCTGAGCGCCGTGAACAAAGCTCGAGGGGACTAAAAGCAAAAAGAACAGGTAAAAGAAGCGTTTAGTTCGAATCATTGGAAATCACATCGCTTTTGATTAAAAAGAAGCATGCTACCGTTTTTTTTGCTTTAAGGTGAAGAGAAAATGTGCTTAGAAATTAGTATCAAAACGACAGAATCTTTCTATTACGGGGATGGGATTTCTCTGAACGGGGGGGAATAAACAAAGCCAACACTTGCTAAGACACAGGGGAAAAGGAAGGTAGAGATGAAGCGCCCCTTGCACATTGGTTCCAAAGATACGATCATGGTAGACAAGCCCTTCTAAGCGAAAGCGATTACATACCCACGTTTCCACTCGTCCCATTGCACCAACAAGGGAGTCACAGCATTCGGATCCGTAAAAATAGGGACCAACAGCTCCATAAAGGGAGAAGCATTTGCATGAGAAAAAAGACCTTCCGACTTCGAGATCAAATCCCCACATTATGCCGCGAAACTCATCTCTAACTGCCACAAAATCACCCGGATACTCAAATACAGTTGTTTCGACCAGGGCTCTCCTATCTCCAATGGGCCAGTATCCATTTGCTCTCAGATCCAAGCATTTTCCCAAAAACTCTACCCCTATACTCATCTGTTGCAGATAGTCATTGAACACCTCGCGAGCGTCATAATAGAGGTTGATGCCCAACATTTCTTGGCGATTTGAGGTAAACGTTCTCCAGCCTATACCCGCATTGTATGCCTGGCACCCATTACTGATCCTGTTGAATTGGAAGTCGAGAAAAGGGTAGCACTGCAACTGCTGGTGATATAAAGCTAAAAATCCTTCTGCAGATGCGTACCCTCCATTGTAGCTCAATCCCTTACCCCCCACGTAGTGGACGCTCGGGATAAAGGCGTATGACCATGGGCTAGAACACAGACTAGTATAGACAACTTCCTCATAGCCTACTAGCTGTGAAAAGCTTTTTGCTAAACAAAGGCTGAGAAAAATCCAATTTTTCAAAGATCAAGACTCTTTTTTACCTAAAAGAAAGAGAGCAAGATTGCTGCCAATATGCCACAGTTTACAAAGCCCCAGCAAAAAACATTCTTAGCACCCAAAAAAAGAAGACAGATAAAATTGCGCCGGCAGGTACTGTCACCACCCAAGAAATCACAATATCACGAATGGTATTGAGGTTAATGGCACCAATACCACGGGCAAAGCCCACACCCAAAACAGCTCCTACCAAAACGTGCGTAGTAGAGATAGGGAGTCCAAGCTTAGAAGCTAATACAATGGTGAGAGCGGCACCAAAACCAGCAGCAAATCCGCGCGAAGGGGTCAGCTCTGTGATCTTTCTGCCCACAGTTTCAATGACACGCCAACCCCACGTGGCCAAACCGACAATAATGCCCACTCCCCCAAGCAGCAGAAGCCAAACAGGAACACTTTGCCCTAGAATGGGGTTTCCCTTTAACACGTTGAAAATAGCGGAAAGAGGACCAATTGCATTGGCCACATCATTAGATCCGTGAGCAAAAGCCATAAAACAGGCAATGATGATCTGTAAATAAATGAAGATACGCTCGACTACGACATAATCATCCGATTTAACCTCAGGAGTCTCGATTTTTTCCGAAAGGGCGTGCACTTCATCTAAAAGGGCATGCACCTTGTCTTGCATCATGCCTAAAGAGGCCACTTCTACACGCCTCAAATGCTTTTGTGCCTTTTTCAAGCCAATCTCGACATCAAGATTGTGCTGCCGAGCGGGCACCTTAGGCTCTTGAATCCGCCTGACGAGGAGGTAAGAGATGCCTCCACACACCACACCTGATATACATGCGATTAGAAAGACTTTGAAGATATTGAGGTGCATAGCAAGGTTGGAGAGACCTCCGAAAAGAATGATGATCGATAGAACAAAAAAGATCACAAAAACCAAATAGGGTGTCAGCCGTTTAGCCGCTAAAATCGGGTTTTGATGGTAGAGAATTTTGCGACGGATGATCGAAAAGATTAAATAAGCCAATGCACCACCCAAAAGAGGTGAAATCACCCAACTAGCTGCAATAGAACCAATTTGCCCCCAGTAAATGGCATCAAAGCCCCCCAAAACAAGTCCAAATCCCAAAACCGCCCCCACAATCGAGTGAGTTGTGGAAACAGGCCATCCAAAAAAGGAAGCGGTTTGCAGCCACATCCCTGTTGCCAGAAGAGAAGCGAGCATTCCATACACATAATCGGCTTTGTCATGAGAAAACAGTCCCGGATTGACAATCCCCGACTCAATGGTTTCAGATACCCCTCCGCCTAAGAGAAAGGCACCTGCAAACTCAAAAATAGCGGCAATAAGAACAGCTTGCTTTAGAGTAAGCGCCCCGGAACCGACTGAAGTACCCACGGCATTAGCCACATCGTTGGCACCGATATTCCACGCAACATAAAACCCTAAAACGATCGCAAGAATGATGAGGATGAGGGTAATAGACATTTGATTATTTAACCTCGAGTATCATTCTCACTCGATTGGCTAGTTTTTCAGACTCATCTGAAAGAGAAGCAAGCTCTTGTATCACTTTCATCCATAAGAAGAAAGTGGGGTTAGACATAGAATCGGACTCCTGGAACATCTTTTTAAGAAGAGCGCGCTGCACAACATCGCACTCATGTTCTTTAAAAGCGACCTGATCGACCATTGTGCGCACTTTTTCAGCCTCTTTCCCCCCAAATGAACTCTCCAGGAGCTGGCCCATCTCTTTAATAATCAGGTAGACTCCATCAAAGGTTTCTAAATTTTTTGTTAAAAAGGCGTGAAACTCTTCCTCAAAAGCGGGGAGTATCTCCAAGTCACGGAAGGTCAAAAGAAGAGCGGCATCTTCCACTCTATCAGCAATATTGTCTTGCAAAGCAAGAATCTCCAGCAAGCTACCCCGTGCAATGGGAAGAAAAAGGCCTGTGGGAAGGTTATTACGGATTTCATTTTTTGTCAGGTCCGCTTCATGTTCGAGCTTAGAAATCGTTTTGGCCAGCTCGGCTACAAGCTTATAATCTTTTTTTTCCAAAGCTTCAAAAATAACAAGAACCTGCTTCACGCACGCCGCTACTTTTTCCATATGGATTTGAAGGGGATCAAAAGGAGAGCGGCCAAAAAGACGTGCTAAAGTCTGCATGAGTTACCTTTTTGCCGTGATAATAATAGATCCGCTCGATAATGTATAGTTTCTATGCTAAATGTACGTCATTTAACAACCAAACTGAGACTGAAGGGTAAGTGCCATACCGTTGTAGACAATCTTTCTTTTGAACTGAAAGCGGGGCAAACGCTCGCTCTTGTGGGCGAATCTGGGTGCGGAAAATCGTTGACCGCTCACTCTCTTCTTCGGATCCTACCCGAGCCACCGGCCCTCCCTTCTCAGGGAGAGATTCTCTATCGGGATGTCAATTTACTGACTCTTTCTGAGGCCAAAATGCGCCAGATCCGTGGGCAAAAAATCGCGATGATTTTTCAAGACCCTATGACAGCCCTCAACCCCGTTTACACCATCGGCGACCAACTTTTTGAGGTGGCAACAGTGCACCTCAAGCAAGGGCATAAAGAGGCAGAAGCAACTGTTTTACAAGCATTTGAAGATGTTCACCTTGCTAATCCAAAAGCACTCATGAGTGCTTATCCTCACCAGCTTTCCGGAGGCATGCTACAAAGAGCCATGATTGCCATGGCGTTGCTTTGCTCCCCGGATATCCTCATTGCCGATGAGCCCACAACGGCTTTGGACGTGACGATTCAGGCACAGATTCTTCATCTACTCAAAGAACTTCAGGACAAAAAAGGGATGGGGACGTTGATGATCACCCATGACATGGGTGTTGTAGCCGAAATCGCAGATGAGGTGGTTGTGATGTATGGAGGCGCTCAAATCGAAGAGGGTGATGTACACGCTCTTTTTGACAATCCCTCTCATCCCTATACACAAGGCCTTTTCGCGGCCCGGCCGGCGGGAGTTCATCATGGGAAGCTCCCTACCATCGAAGGCTCAGTCCCAAAAGTGGGAGCACTCCCAAAAGGGTGCTCTTTTCACCCTCGCTGCCAATATGCAATGGATATTTGCCGGACACAGAAGCCCCCCTCCTTCACCCTGCCTGAAAAGGGACACAAGGCACGGTGCTGGCTTTATGACAAAGACTTAAAGTGGAAGCTTGCAGATGAAGAAACTTTTGAAAGTGACTAATCTGAAGAAATTTTTTCCAATCAAACAGGGAATTTTTCGACGGCATGTAGGCGATGTAAAAGCTGTTGATGGCGTCTCCTTCTCCATTCAAGAAGGAGAAATCGTGGGGCTTGTGGGAGAATCAGGTTCTGGCAAAAGTACCGTGGGCCGAGCGGCGATTCGCTTGATCGAACCAACAGATGGTGAGATTGAATTTTTGGGGGAAGATTTCCGAGCTGCTTCTAACCGGCAATTGCGGCATTTACGCCGCAAGGTTCAGATGGTGTTTCAAGACCCTCTCGCTTCACTCAATCCTCGTAAAACAGTTTTGGAAAATTTAGGTGAACCGCTTCTTTATCACAAACAAGTGCATTCATTTGACGAGCAAGTTGTCGCCGTTGAAAAGATCCTAAGAAAGGTGGGGATCTCTCCCTCGACGCTTGACAACTACCCCCACCAATTTTCCGGAGGGCAGCAGCAGCGTCTCTCTATTGGACGCGCATTGGGATTGCAACCTAAATTAATTATCTGTGATGAGGCGGTCTCAGCTCTAGATCTTTCCGTTCAGGCGCAGATTTTGAATCTGCTTATCGATTTAAAACAGGCATTTAAGCTGAGTTATCTCTTTATTTCTCACGACCTTTCAGTTGTCCGGCACCTTTGTGACCGCATCTTGGTGATGTACCGTGGGAAAATTGTGGAGGAGGGGCCGACAGAAGAGCTCTTTGAAAATCCAAAACATCCGTATACGCAGTTGCTTCTAGCCTCTGTCCCTAGAAAGCATCCTCAGGACCCCAAGGCTCCGTTGCCGCAGAAAGTGGAGCGAGCGACACGGTTTTCAGGATGTCCCTTTTTCGACCGATGTCCTGTGTCTAAGTCAGGCTGTGAACTGAACCTTCCTCCTCCCAAATCAATTGGCGATCACACCTATAGTTGCATCCACTAGACAGTCTGAGACTATTGAACAACTGTTCTCTGTATCGGCTTTTGCTACCTGCCCATTTTTAAGTGATTTGTTAAAAATTGGGGACTAACTTGCTGGTACTTGCAGGAGCTCCGAGAGACGCTCCAAATCTTCTGTGCTATAGTAATGAAGCGTGATCTTTCCCCCACGACGAGCCGGAGCAATCTCCACTTTTGTCCCAAAGCGCTCTTTTAAATGCTCTTCTATTTCCTCAAGATGAGGATCCCGGCCTCCCCCTGTCACCTTCTTCTTTTTATGCGAAAGCTTGCGACTCTCATTTTCCGCATCACGCACCGTTAACTGCTTATCCACAATCAACTTTGTTAACATGTCTTGTAGCTCAGAGCCGTCCAAAGAGAGAATGGCTTTAGCATGCCCCATAGAA
The DNA here is from genome assembly GCA_964350245.1 of uncultured bacterium. Classification (GTDB taxonomy): domain Bacteria; phylum Chlamydiota; class Chlamydiia; order Chlamydiales; family JAAKFR01; genus JAJACP01. Next base: position 58,959 of record CAYGJC010000006.1, read on the forward strand.
ATCTCTCCCTTTGAAAGGGTCTGCTGAATGGTTTGAGGCAAGGTGAGCAAACGAAGATAATTCGCTACTGTAGAGCGCTTTTTACCCACTTTTTCCGAAACTTCTTCTTGCGTCATGCGAAAGACGGTAATCAATTTCTGAAAGGCCTCGGCTAACTCCATTGGATCCAAATTAACACGCTGTACATTTTCGATTAGCGTCGATTTAGCTGCATGCTCATCATCAGAATCACGCACTAAAACAGAGAGCTTTTTCAAACCCGCACGCTTGGCAGCGCGCCAACGGCGCTCACCGGCAATTAGCTCATAGTAAAGAACCTTCCCTCCACTGACCACTTTTCGCACAACAGGAGGATGAATGAGTCCCACTGCCTGAATCGATGTCGCCAACTCATCCAGCTCCTCGTCAGAAAAATGGCGCCGCGGTTGAAATGGACTCACCCGAACAGCTTCTAAATCAACACTCTCAATTGTCTCTTCCACTATCTCTCATCCTTTTTAACGCTGCGAAGATTTGCTCATCATTTAAATGGTTCACGTGCACGGGATGGTACAGCGTTGTCACTTCTTTACTCAAAGGAGCCCATTCGACTGGATTGGTTTCTCCGTAAAGGACAACTGCCTTTTTCCCCAAAGCGGCGCCAATATGGGCCACGCCTCCATCTTCGACAAAATAATAATCGGTTGCGTCAAGAAATACCATAAACTCTTCAAAATTTCGAGTAAAATGCACAAGATAGTCCATGTTCAACTGAGCAGCGAGTGCATGAGCACGCTGTGCATCTTTTGGTTGACTCACAATCAACACACTGATGGCTCTTTCCGCATGCAGTCGATTCAGAAGAGCGGCATAGCGGTTGGTATCTAAACGGCTAGCTGCACGTGTTGTCGTCGCACTGACCAAAACAGTAGGTGAGGAAAAGGAGAAAGGCCTTTTTGTTTTCGGAACGGTTAAAACCGGATAGAGTACCTCGGGCACCTCCTCACAATCGGGCTCGACTAATTTTAAGCTTTTTAACGCTTGATGCATCAGCCGACTGGTATCAAGGTGGTATGGACGGTTGACAAGTCGGCTATCCCAACTCGCATCAACATAAGCAAATCTCTCTTCTGCCTTTAATAAATACAAAAATACATTCATGAGCTTCATGGGCGAGGTTTTAGCTGAATAAGCGCACTTAAATTGATGGCGAAAACGACGCGCCACACGCCACATATTGAATAGCTTATTTCCACGAGAGGGAAGCACAATAACACGGCCTACAGAAGGCAAATAGGGGATCAAGGAGGCGTTATGCCTATCGACAAAAAGAGTGATCTTTGTTTCGGGTTCATAAACCTGAAAGTAACGAACAAGCGGGAAGGCACACAAAAGATCTCCCAGTCCATTTCTTCTTACTATTGCGATTTTTTTCATAAGCGGTATAATGGTGGCCGGTATTATGGAAGCACACAAGTTTCTTGATTTTCTGCGCCAACACTGGTCCAAACTACTACTTGGTTTTTTGGCCATTGCCTCTATGGCTGCCTGGGGGGAACGTTTTCTCACCTCAAACCGCTCTCATTCTAAGCAAGATTTTTTGATTGGCAACCAAATTTTGGAACGGTTTCAATCGGGGGAACCCCTTGCTGTTGAGTCCATAGAGACCACCGAAATGATTTTGAAGCGCCACCCGGAGCTTCATCCCAAATACGATCGCATGCTGGCGATGACCTTTTTAGCCCAGCGCAATACGTCTAGGGGAATCCCATATGCTAAGGCACCTCTTGAGCATCTTTCAGCTGACCTCTCTTCTTTTTACAAAAAGTACGCACAAACCTCTCTTTTGATTGCCGAAAAAAGGTATACAGAAGCTTATAGTGAGGCACAAAACTTGTATGCTCAGCTTCAAGATAATGAAGTCTATTCTACCTTACAAGCCATGAACCTGCTACGTATTGTTAGCCTTGAAAAAGAGATGGGCACAGAATCAAATGCATGGGACGAACTGAAAACACATCCTGCTTACGCCTCTATTGCCTCTCTTTTTCAGGAGGGAGAGCTATCTCTTGAAGATTGGCATTTGGTTCGCTTGAATAATTAAGCACGGAGTGCTATTTATTATTTTAATGGCGGTTATATAAAAACCGCGTCATTTATTGTTAGACAATACTTGATCAAGGTGGATGGAAAGAGCAAAAAGGGAGGTGAGCAAACGACTGGTGCTCAAAGCCACAAAGATTGAGTCTGGAATTTAGATGAAATAGGAGCCTTGCAAGGCGGAATCCGGCTTTGCTTGGATTGGAAGATTAGGAGTTAACCTTGAGTACACCAACAAACCTACTTACGTTAGAAGTAGGAGGTGGATGTGAGGTCCTGGAAACAATTGAGTATGAGTTGTCTTCGAGTCAAGAAACGACTGAAGAGATTGTTTTAATTAGCGGGACCCTTACGGTATCACCGTAATCCATCACCACTCTTTTACCTATAAGCCCTCGCCTTTTGGCGGGGGCTTTGTTATACTGGCTTTCACTATGATGAGTGTGACGATTTTAGTGAAAAATGGAGAGCGGTATCTCAAAGAGGTCTTGGACTCTCTGCAGAGGTTCGACGAGATCATAATCTATGACACCGGCTCTACAGACAAAACGCTTACTATCGCAAAAAACTACCCTAATGCCAGAATCGTTCAAAAGCCCTTTACCGGTTTTGGACCCGATCACAATGCAGCAGCTGCTCTAGCCAGACACGATTGGATTTTATCGATCGACGCCGATGAGGTTCTATCTAAAAAACTTGCGGATGAAATCCTCAGCACCTCTTTCGACCCTCATACAGTCTACTCCCTCCCAAGACACAACTACTACAATGGAAAACATATCAAGTGGTGTGGATGGCACCCAGAGTCTGTAACCCGTCTCTACAATAAGAAGGTCACGGCTTTTTCAGAGGCAATGGTACACGAAAAAGTGAAAGATAAGGGACTTCAAAAAGCGCATTTTTCTCATCCTATCCGTCATTACTCATACGCTTCTGTTTCCGATTTTTTACAAAAAATGGAGCACTACTCGACTCTTTTTGCCAAACAGTATCAGTATAAACGTAAATCCTCCCCTTTCATTGCTTACCTGCATGGGATGACCGCCTTTTTCAAGAGCTTTGTGTTGAAGCGGGGCTTTTTGGGGGGGTATGAAGGATTCCTCATCTCGGCTTATAACGGACACACCGCTTTTTACAAGTACTTAAAACTCTACGAGGCAAATAAATGCTCCTCGCGCTGATGTTCAAGCAAACTCCATCTGAGGACAGGTTGTACTCTTTAAAAGAGCGTTACTCGATTGTGCTGCCGGGCGATCCGCTTCCAAAGCGAAAAGTTGCAGTATGTTTAACTTTTGATGACGCCTTTTACGGTTTTTACCACTCTGTTTTCCCCCTTCTTAAAAAGTTGAAAATGCGCGCATTAGTGGGTGTTGCTCCTCGTTATGTTTTGGATGCAGCTAAGGTCTCTGCCGAGGAGCGATTGAGTGTTCCACCGGCGATGGCCATGCAGGATGGTTTTTTTGATCAAAAGGCAACCTACTGCACCTGGAAAGAGCTGGATGAGATGGTGCAGTCAGGTCTTGTTGAAATCGCTTCGCACTCATATATGCTTTGCAATCTCACTTTTGACTTCGTCGATCTCAACCGGGAAGTGGTCACGTCTAAAGAGATGATCGAACACCGCCTTGCGCAACCTGTTAGCTCCTTCCTCTATCCATTTGGCAAAACCAACCCCGGTCTGCACGAGTATGTTGCCAAACACTACCCCTACGCTTTTCAAACAAAGCAGGGGCTTAACCGGGGATGGGGCAGCGGCAAAAAACCTTTAAACCGGATCACCGCTGATCAGGTGCGTTCTCTTTCCGGTCTAAATGTATGGAAATATTGTTTAGGTTAGGAAATTTAGAATTGAGATAAGAGAAGATACAAGCTGATCAATCTCTTCAAAAGTATTGTATATGCCAAAGGAAATACGGGCTGTACTTTTCACCCCGAAACGATCCATCGCCGGTTGATTACAGTGGTGACCGGTCCGAATGGCAATTCCTCTACAATCCAAAAGGGTAGCCAAGTCTAAGGGATGGACACCCTCAATCACAAAGCTCATGATCGCCCCTTTGTGAGCTGCGGTTCCAATTAACCTCAGCCCCTCTATCTGCTTGAGTTTTTTTGTAGCATACGCAAGCAATTCTTGCTCCCAGGCCTCAATTGTATCCAGCCCAATCGCACTTAAGTAGTCAATAGCTGCTCCCAATCCAATCGCCTCAGCAATCATTGGTGTCCCTGCTTCAAACTTGGTAGGAAGCTGCGTGTAGGTGCTTTTTAGAAGCGTCACCTCTTCAATCATGTCACCTCCCCCCTCAACAGGAGGCATCTGTTCAAGCAAGCTGCGTTTGCCATACAATACCCCAATTCCTGTGGGACCATAAATCTTGTGACCCGAAAAGGCATAAAAATCAACATCCAGAGCGTGCACATTCACAGACAGGTGTCCGGCAGCTTGCGCGCCATCTAAGCAGACGTGCGCGCCCGCTTCATGAGCCGCTTCAATGATTTTTTCCACGGGATGAATGGTGCCAATGACATTAGAGACATGCGCAATACTGACCAGCTTCACTTTCTCGTCGAGCTGGTCTAAAAACTCTTCAAAAATAAGCTCTCCTGCATCGTTGACAGGCACGATCCGCAATACAGCACCTTTCTCTTCACAAATCATTTGCCATGGAACAATATTGGAATGGTGCTCAATCTCTGAAATCATAATCGCATCGCCGGGGCGCAGAAAAGCCTTCCCATATGAACGCGCTAATAAGTTTAAGGAGGCAGTCGTACCACGGGTAAAAAGAATCTCTTCAGGGTGCGGTGCCTGAATGAAGCGCTGCACCTTGCGACGCGCTCCTTGGTAGAGATCCGTCGCTTCGCGGGCGTGCTTATAAATGCTTCGATTCACCGTTCCATAATGATGCGTATAAAAATCGGTAATCGCCTCAATCACGACTTGCGGTTTTTGAGCTGTAGCGGCTGTGTCAAAGTAGATCTGCCCATCGCAAATCATCGGAAAATCACTACGAAAATCGACAGAGGTCTGCATACGGCTTCTCTATTTGGTCTAAAATCTCCTGACAAAATCCCTGCACTAAAAGGCTCTTTGCTACCTCTTGGGGCACTCCCCGTGTTTTCAAGTAAAAGAGCTGTTCTTCATCAAGCTGTCCCACGGTAGAGCCGTGGGATGCTTTTACATCGTCGGCAAAGATCTCCAAATTCGGTTTGCTATTGGCAAACGCCTTACTTCCTAAAATCAAATTGGGATTTTGCTGATACGCTTCCGTTTTTTGGGCAGCCTGGTGTACGTAGATTTTTCCCTCAAAACTGGTTCGAGAAATCCCCTTTAACACGTTTTTGAAGTGTTGAAACGAACGGCAATGGGGAGCTACATGTTCCATTAAGACGTGCACATGATGATGGCGCCTATCTCCAACATGACACACACCATAAAGAGCCGCTTCAGCACCAGGTTCGAGCAACTTTACATGATAATCTTGCCTCACAGTTGCCCCACCATTGGAAATAGCGTATGTTTTGAGGCGACTCTCCCGTTTAAGCGTCGCCCGAATCGCATCAAACTGCCAGCTTTCGGGCGTGTGATCCATCACTGTTGTTAAGGTAACCGCTGCGCGCTCATCAAGCGCGATATCAACAAAGCTGTTCACCCAATGAGGCCCTTTGTGAACAAGAAAACACTTTGCTTCTGCCTCTTTGCCCGCACAAATATGCAGCCTGGGTGTTGTGATAACTGGATCTGTGTGCTCTGTCACTAAATGCACCACCTCAAAACGGCTCGCTGATTTAGGAGGAAGGTAGACAAAAAGCGCGTCATGAGCAAGGGCACCGTTGAGAGCTGCGAAAGCATCACGCTCCTCTTTAATTTGTGCAGCTGTGCGGGGGTTGAGAAAAGCGCCATATGTCTTTAAAGCCGCTTTGAAAGGGAGAGCTACAAGTCCTGAGGGAGGTGTCGAAAGGGGCTCTACGTAGCGGCCATTCACAAATACAATTCGGCCCTCTTCAGGTTTCAGCGAAGGTATGACCCTATCGGCCATCCCAAAAGAATGGGAATATAAATCACTCAAACGGACATAGCGGTAGACCTCCTTCTCTTTGGAAGGAAGACCAAGAGCAGAAAATCGCTCCCAAGCACGCCGATCTACGACTTCCGGCTCCAAGAGATCAAGCATCTGCATACCCCTGGGCCTCGAGCTCAAGCGCTAAGGATGCATCGCCGGACCGTACAATCTTTCCATCAGCTAAAACATGAACAAAATCAGGACGAATGTAATCAAGAAGACGTTGATAGTGGGTAATGAGTAAAAGGCCACGCTCTGCGTTCATCAAACCATTGACACCATCGGCGACAATGCGCATGGCATCAATATCCAAACCGGAATCCGTCTCATCCAAAATGGCTAGTTTTGGCTCTAAAACGGCCATCTGCAGAATTTCATTCCGTTTTTTCTCGCCTCCAGAAAAGCCCTCATTGAGGTGACGCTCTTTAAAAGAGCCACGCATTTTGACCTTTTCCATCTTTTCATCAAGAAGAGCTGAAAACGCCTCTTCCGAGAGAGGTTGTTCAAGCTTTGCATTGAGCGCATGATGCAAAAACTGGAAATTGGAAACACCGGCAATCTCAGGAGGATACTGGAAGCTCATAAAAAGGCCCAAATTCGCTCTTTCTTCAGGCTCAAGCTCTAAAATGCTCTTACCTTCAAAAAGAATGTTTCCTTCAGTCACCTCATAAGCAGGATGACCTGCAATGATTTTGGCCAGAGTGGACTTCCCTGCGCCATTGGGACCCATGATGGCATGAATTTCTCCAGCACGAATGGTGAGATTAATTCCTTTTAGAATAGGAACATCCTCAACAGTTGCATGCAAATCTATGATCTCTAACATATTAACCAACAGAGTTTTCGAGTTTTAAGGCTAGTAATTTTTTGGCTTCTTCAGCGAACTCCAAAGGAAGCTCTTGAATCACCTCTTTTCCAAATCCATTCACAACGAGGTTGATGGCATCCTCTCTATCAATCCCGCGGGATTGAAGGTAAAAGAGTTGCTCCTCATTCATTTTGGACGTTGAGGCTTCGTGCTCGACCTGAGAGGTCTCATTACCCACTTCGATATAGGGGAAAGTATTAGCTGAACAACGGTCCCCCACAAGCATCGAATCGCATTGCGTGTAGTTGCGTGCCCCCTCAGCGCGGGGAGCCATTTTGACAAGGCCACGATAACTATTATGGGATTCATCGGCAGAAATCCCCTTTGAGATGATCGTGGAGCGGGTATTTTTTCCGAGGTGGATCATTTTCGTTCCCGTATCCGCTTGCATTTTTCCGTTTGTCAAAGCAATTGAGTAAAACTCACCCACTGAGTGATCGCCCTCAAGAATGCAGCTGGGATACTTCCATGTGATCGCAGCACCCACTTCCACCTGTGTCCAAGAGATTTTGGCATAATCGGCACACCTCCCTCTTTTGGTCACAAAGTTGTAGACACCCCCTTCTCCTGTCTTGCGATCGCCGGCATACCAGTTTTGGACAGTGGAGTATTTGATCTCAGCCCGTTTATGGGCCACAAGCTCGACCACAGCGGCATGGAGCTGGTTTTTCGAAAAAGCGGGAGCTGTGCACCCTTCCAGATAGCTGACATGTGACCCTTCTTCAGCGATAATCAATGTCCGTTCAAACTGTCCTGACTCTTGATCATTGATCCTAAAGTAAGTAGAAAGCTCCATCGGTGCTCTCACCCCTTTAGGAACATACACGAAAGAGCCATCGGTGAACACGGCCGAGTTAAGGGTGGCAAAGTAATTATCCCCTATGGGAACGACGCTGCCCAAGTATTTCTCAACCAACTCTGGGTAGAGGTGAACCGCTTCTGAAATGGAGCAAAGAACAACACCTGCCTCTTCGAGTTTCTTTTTAAAGGTCGTGCCGATGGAAACAGAGTCGAAGACCATATCGACAGCCACGTTAGCGAGTCGCTTTTGTTCGTCTAACGGAATGCCAAGACGTTCGAAGGTTTTAAGCACTTCTGGATCCACCTCATCCAAGCTGCCCAGCCGTGGTTTTTTCTTGGGAGCTGAGTAATAGGTAATATCTTGGTAGTCAACAGGTGGATAGTGGACATTGGCCCATTTCGGTTCTTTAGACTGCAGCCATTTCTGGTAGGCCTTTAGTCTAAAAGCAAGCATGAAGGGAGGTTCTTCTTTTTTCTCAGAAATGAGGCGAATGGTCTCTTCATTGAGTCCTTTACGAATGGATTCGGTTTCAACCTCGGTGACAAAGCCGTACTTGTAGTCGGCTTGCTCTTGTAAAAGCTCTTCTGTAGATGATGATGACATAGGGCAAGATCATACTATCTACAGAGGTAAACCTCCAGAAAAACTTGGAAAACTCCCTTGAAAAAAAAGGTACACAACGGTACAATTAGACTAGACTGACTAGTCAGAGGAGGCGTCATGACGTACTATCAACCCGATGTGTGGCAAACGCAAACTGCTAAGGCTCAGTTTTCAAGCCTAATTAAAGCCGCGCTTAAGGATCGAGACCAGTTTATTACAGTGAGAGGAGAGCAAGTTGCTGTGGTTATGTCAAAAAAAAGATATGATGAACTCACTAAACCTGCCGGCTCTCTTCTTGATTTCTTTAAAAATGCCCCTCTTCAAGACATTGAAATTGATATTGAACGCAGCGACGACTTACCCAGAGACATCTCTTTATGACCTACCTTTTAGATACCTGTGTTCTCTCCAAACTTCGAAAAATTCGCAAATACCCTGACATAGCTCTTGAAAACTGGATCTGTGCACATGACGAGTCCCAATACTTTCTGAGTGTTTTGACCGTTGGAGAAATCCAGCAAGGTATCAGTAAACTACAAAATGGCAAGGAAAAAAGAATTCTTGAAGAATGGCTGAGAGGAGAAGTGTTCTTACGTTTCAAAGACAGAATTTTAGACATTGATCTTCGAGTGGCGGCAAAGTGGGGCGAGTTAAACGGGATTTATAGAAACCAGGGAATCACAATTCCCGTTGTCGATGGTTTGATTGCAGCTACCGCCATGATTCACCAAATGGTTGTTGTTACGGAAAACATCAAAAATTTCTGTTGTATTGACGAAGTGATGTTATTTAGTCCTTGGGAATATCGCTTTCTTTGAACATCACTAAAAGTTTTTCTACACGGCGCCTGTGCATTTTGAGAATTTCAAACCGGTAAGCCCCAATAGAAAAATGCTCTCCCTTCTTGGGAACTGAACCTAGCTGACTCATGCACAAACCCGAAAGGGTCCGATAGCGCGCCCGCTCCTCGTCCGGCAATGTCTCAAAGTGAAAATTTTCCTTAAATTCATCGATGGGATAACTCCCATCTAAAACCCAAGATTTAGCATCTACTTTTACAGCAGATACCTGTGTCTCTTCTTCGATATCCCGGACAATCGCGTTCATAATATCTCCGGTCGTGATCATCCCCTGAATAGAGCCATACTCGTCTGTGACAAGTGCAAAAGTAGCATGTTGATGCCGAAAAAGATCGAGTAGCTCAAAAACATGCTGATGCTCATTGACAAAAAGAGGCGGTGAGGCGAGCTCTTTGATCTCAATTTTCTCTCCTAGCCACGCCCGCTCTAATAAGTCATGCGAATGGACAATCCCTAGCACTTGATCAATATCTCCTTCACAGACGGGAAAACGGTGGTGCGTAGAGGAGATGATCCTGTGGCGAATCTCCTCATCAGGAGCCTGCACATCAAGCCACTCGATGTCCACGCGCGGTCGCATGAGCATACCGACATGACGATCCCCTAACCGAAAGATATTTTCGACCATATCCTGCTCTTTCTCCTCAATCACACCCGCCTTTGCCCCACTATCCAGAGCAACTAAAATGTCCTCTTCGGTAATCCTCTCAATCCCTCTACCTTGAGAAAGTAAACGGGCAAATAGATTGAATGAGACCACAAAGGGGTAGGTGAGAAAAATCAAAAAATAGATGGGGCGGGCGCAAAAGGGCGCGAGTCGTTTCCAATAAAGCGCACCTACAGTTTTGGGGAGCATTTCTGTCCAGTAGAGCATGGTGAGAGTAAGAAGTATCGAGCCTAAAGCCAACCACTTATCTCCATATAACTCCACAATGCTGGCACCGACACCTGCCGCACCAATCGTATGCGAGATGGTATTGAGAGTCAAAATGGCAGCAAGGGGACGATCGATACGGGCTTTTAAATCAGCTAACACGGGCGCCGCCTTAGAACCCCGTTTATTGAGAAGGGAGATGTAATTGGGCGTATACGAAAGCAAGACGGCCTCAAAAATGGAACAGAGAAAGGAGATTGCATGAGAGAGGGAGAAAAAAAGAATCAACGCCGTCATACTTGAATTTGTAAGACAAAAAAGTGGTTTAGTGATAGAAAAAACCTACTTATGCGTTGGTTTTTACTCTTTCCACTGATTTTGTGTGCCTGTAATCCGTGCAAATACGACTACTGTATGGAGGGCGCACAAGAATTTGTGCTCGACTCTTATCAAATTGCCCAAGGCAAATCCTCTATCCTCGAACTTGAGGGTGAATGCGTAGAGTGCTTGCCCTGTCTTTACTTGATGGAGTATGACGATCTAATTGATGAAGATGATGTGCTGAAAATCGCTCTTTTCCATCCCACACGTAAAGACTTAGTGGAATCGGTGAACTCTATCGGAAATTCTGTTGGCTACCGAGTGATCAATGGCTGTATTCATCTCCCCGGTCTAGACCCTGTTTGTGTGTGTGGACTCACCCTCGATGAGGCACGCTCCCATATTCAAGCGCTCTACACACAAGAAATCTCAAATGTGAATGTCTTTCTGGAATACGCCGGTCGCCTCCACAGTAAGGTGGAGCTGATCGGAGCGGTCAAGGTGCCGGAAGTACCGATCAATGGGCGCATTCGCTTGTATGAAGTGCTCTCACTAGCCGGAGTCCCACCGGACGCTAACTACTTTAAAAGCTACGTTGTACGCGATGGGGACATTCTTCCGATCGATCTCTATAAACTGGTTCATCAAGGAGATATGAGTCAAAACATCGTGATGCGTCCCAAGGATAAGGTTTTTATTGCCAACCCTATGGCCTCTACTGTCACTGTGTTGGGAGAAGTGGGACTTGCACAAATCATTCCTGTACCGAGTGGCTCGATCTCTCTTAGAGAGGCGATTGCGGCTGCTGGGGGCATCCCTTTTACCGGTGACAAACGGTGTATTCAGGTGATCCGGGGAAATATTGTGAATCCAAAGATCTACAGGCTCTCTTGGAACCATATTACCTACCTGCCCAATAATAGTTTGCTGCTTATGCCGGGAGATACAGTTTACATCTCTGAAAAACCGATCACCAAATGGAACCGCTTCATTGAGCAACTCTTGCCCAGTTCTCTGCTCATTGATTTGGGCATTAAAACGCGCGGAGTGTTTCACTAATGGAAGAGAAGCAGATTATCCTCTCTCTTACCGATTGGTATCGAGCGCTTAAACAGACCAGATGGTTAATCACAGGTGCTGCCCTGCTGTTAGGAGCCGCTTTTTTTACCTACAGCCTCTTAAAACCTCCCCGTTTTACGGCCGAAGGCGTGTTTAAAGGAGGCTCTCCACAAACAGGCTCTTCATTCACAAAAGCTCTCGAGTTTCTGGGAGGAGGCGAATCCTACGCCGCATCTGATGATCCTGTAGCCTTTTTGCATTGCTACCCGGTCATGGAGGAAGTGGTGCGCACCCTTAACTTGCAGATGCACATCGCTGAGGCCAAAAGCAAAAGTCGTCTACGGCAGATTTGGCATACTCTAAAGGCCGAGCGTGCAGGACGTCTTTTAAAAAGCAAACGCCCTTCTTCCTCTATCCTGAGAGTACCGGTTGCCTCCAAGGCAATTATTCCTGATTTTGAAGAGCCCCTTTGTTGTCTGGACCTCGATTATCCGGACGCTGTCAGTGCCCACTTAAAACTCACTTTCATAGATCCAACCCACTTTGAAGTGTGGGAGAAAAAAAAGCGACTCGGGATCGGAGAGTTAGGCCTTCCTTTTGCATACCGCGGCGGTTTTTTTACTCTTGCCGAAACAGCTCCAGTCCCCGGAAAAACGTTTTTTCTCACCTTGATCCCTCTTGAAGCAGCAGCAAAAAGTCTACAGAAAAGCCTCCAGGTGAAACGGAGCAAAGAGAGCAAATCTTTAGTTCACGTAACCTTCACCCACCCTGATCGCCATCTAGCGGCCGCCCTTGTCAACTGCACAATGGATCGTTTCCAACACTATTTGAAAAATGAGGGAAAACAAAAAATTACCCATCAGCTCAGTTACTTACAGCAAAGACAGCAGGAGGCCCTCGCCAATCTCGAAGGGATTATGGACGCGCATAAAAAATATCTCTCGTCTCATTTGGATGCAGGAGAGATGCTGATGCTCGAAAATGAGCTCGCCTTTATGGCCCAAAAGCAAGGAGAGCGTCGCCGTCAACTTGACGACATTGCCAATGAAATGATCACTCTTTCAGGCGATCCTGCCATTTTAGAAAAATTGCGGAGAGAACTGAATCGACCTGCACAAGCGTTAACCCTGGAAGGCACCCGCGCATTGAATCGGCAGCATGAGCTCTCTTTGGATCGCATCCGTATGGAGCAAAAGCAATATGACTACTGCTTAACCAAGCTCAATGAACCCGATTTTGACGCCTCCTCTCTTTCTAAGGTGATCGAAGATGACACCCTTAAGAGTCGTTTCAACACCATTCATGCGATTCACCGGAATCTAGTCGATCAAAAAAATTGGACGGAAAAAGAGCGGAGCCAACTACAAGCAGAGCTCGCAACAGAGAAAAATTTTCTCATTAAGCATCTCCATGATCTTAAAGACGGTGCCGCACTAAAAGAGACCCTGCTCTCCAAACGTCTTCATGAGCTTCAAGAATCTCTTCTCTTTCTTTTACTGGAAAGGTTCGAACAAGGAGAAAAGAGCTTGGATGCTTTAGCTCAAAGTGGTGCTCATTTTCCTGAAAAATGGCTCACCGAACAAAAAATTGAGCTCAATACTCGTATGAACAAAGACATGATTGAATCGATCACCAAGATGATAGAAGCTAAAAATATAGGCTATCATCTCGATTACTTAACTGCCTTACCCTTAATGAAAGCCTCTGCCCCCCTCATTCCTGACAGCCCTAAACTGTTTCTCAAATGGATCATCGGCTCTCTTATGGGAGGATGTCTTGTGTGCGCCTTTGTTTTACTAAGGGAAGTTTGGTTAGGGCCCACGGCTTCCTTCGAGAATCTGATCAGCGGAGGAAAAAAAGCTCTTCGCTATCACCACTGTATGGAGGATCTTAAACAGATTCACCACCAAATTCAAAAAGAGGGATCTCTTGTTTCAGTTGTTGCGCGCTCCTCAAGCTTCGTCCATGATCTGTGCCTTCTTTTCGCAAAAGCAGAAGAGAAGGTGCTACTGATTGACTTGAGCGGCGTTTCGAAGCAAGAGACACTCTTTGATACAGAATTTGGACAGCGACTCACTCTCAAGATAGAAGAGGGTTTCAAGGAGGTCTTTATAGAAAGCGCGCGCTTCAAGGAACATCTCAAAGAAAAAAGAGAGTCGTACGATCGGATTGTTCTTTTTTCAAACGCGCCTCTTAACAGCCTAGAGGCGCAGTTGGTAATCCAAGCAGGTGATCAAGCGACCGTTTTGGTCTCCGATGAGAGATGGAGTGAGCTTCCCTCCCTACCCCAGAATGCCCTGATTGCCGTAGAAGCTGCCCACAAAGCCCCCCTGACACTTAGGCAAATTGTCCCTTTTTTGGAGAAAATTATTTCTTTTTCTTTCCCGCCACGCAGGACTGAAGAGCTTCAACAAACTGAGAGTCGCGCCCCTTGAGGAACTTCAGCTCCTTATCTCCCTTCTTTTTCTCCCCACGCATGTAGTAGAGCCTGCCTAGTAGGTAATGGGTCTTTTCATGCTCTAAGTCAATCATCAGAGTATCATGCAGCGCTTCGATCGCTTGAATATCCTCCTTCATATCGATGTACGCAATAGCCAGATAAAAGGAGGTCTCTACATCATTGGGATTGGAGCGCAGGGCGCTTTTAAATACCTTGATCGCTTTTTTTGGTTTTCCAACCATCAAGTAACAGAGTCCCAGATTGTAGTAGCTATCCGACACCTCCGGACGTAGCTGTGTCGCGCGCTCATACGCCTGAATGGCCTCTTTCCATTTTTTTTCATACGACTGGAAAAGACCGAGTTTAATCCACCCCTTCCAATAAGAGGGGTTGATGGTAACTGTTTTGTCCAAATACTCAATTGCCTCGGTGGTCTCTCCTTGCTCACTAAGAACAAGAGCTAAGTTATATGCTGCTTTATAGTGTGTAGGATCGTGTTCAATGGCTTTGCGGTAATACATTTGAGCCTCATCAAACTGACCTGCCTGGTCATAAGCGCATCCTAAGCTAAACAGGCACTCCGCGTCACGTGGATGGTCTTTTAAATAGATTGTGTACTGCACAATGGCTTCTTCCGGATTCCCCTGCCTCTCAAAGGCAGCGCCTAAACAGTAGTGAAGATAGCCATTGTCTGGATCTATTTCCAAGCCCTGTTCACACCATTTCATCCCCAAGTGCACATCTCCTAGTTCTAAGGAAATGATCCCTAAGTAACAGTAAGCTAACGGTAGAGAGGGATCGTACTTGATCGCCTCCTGAAACTCCGTTTGTGCCTCTTCGTATCTCCCGTCTAAAAATTTTCCGACGCCTGAGCAAAAGTGCTCTTTGGCAAGCTGTGTTTCTCTTGCCGGCAGTGAATTTCCCATGTGCAGCCCCTAACACGTTTTTTAGCTGCCTTTTTCAATGCAAATTCAATGCCAATCATGAGAAGATGTGATTTCTCTCCATTTTTGTACCATCTTGGCCACCAAAGGTGCCGCATCTTTACCCCATTCTCCTTTCCTTAAATACACAACCACAACAAGTTCTGGCTTAGAAAAATCATCGCTTTCATACGAGATTGCCCCGAACCAAACATCTTTAGAAGGCAACTTTCCCGATGTGCCATCTAAACTATAGCGCTCGACAGTGTCGGCAGTACTCGTTTTTCCTATGATTTGTCTAACCAAGTCATCAGAAAATTGATGTTTAAGAGAGCGTGCCGTTCCCTTCCCCCCCATGACAACCTGACGCAATCCCTCTAAAAGTAAATTTTGCACTTGAGCGGGCATAAAGACTTTCCAACGTACCTGCTTCTCAGCACGCACAATTTGTGGCTTCAAAACCTCTCCACCATTAGCTAAAGCAGAGAGCATCACAGCAGTTTGTAGGGGCGTACCGATCATGGTATGCTGCCCAATTGACATGGCGTAAAGACCCGTGCGATTGTACGCAACATCTTTGGGAATGCTACCAATATACTCTCCTGGCAGATCCAATCCTGTCTTGCAGCCAAATCCAAATTGAGCCGCCGCTGCGCACAGATCTTCGGGATCTTCCAAAATATCACCCGCGAGCAGAGCAAAATACGGATTACTTGAGGTTTCCAGCGCTTTTACCATATCCACACGCCCTACACCTGCATGCTCTGACCGCGGCAGTCTTCCTCCGCGATAATAGAGGGGAATCGTGCGTCCATCGAGCGTATAACCTACGTTCCAACCTCCTCCTTTACCCCAAGTTCGATGCTTATCATCTATTATTGTCAATGGGTTAAGGTCTGTTATATTTTGCTCATACCGTTGACGTAATGCTTCGTAGGCCGGAATGATTTTAAAAATCGAGCCAATCATCGTGGCCTGACGAAACGCATAGGAACGTGCAAATCCGTGGCCATAAGTAGGGTAAAAAGTGGAAGCAAGATGCTTTTCACAAGAGCCATGTAACCCGGAATATGTCCCTAGAAGAGGACGATCCAGCTCTTCAAAGCGACGCAATCCTTGTAAGTAAGGAAAAAGCAGAGAGGTGTGGGCAAGCGGCTCGATTAGGTCCTTAAGACGGTGATAGTGATAGACCCAAGGAAGGGCACAGTGCGCTCCAGCTGCAAGTTCTGTGCACCAGCTGGCCAAGGTGTGGAGGTAAGGGGTGAGCTCCGTTTCAACCAAAGAGGTCTTTCCTGTTAGAATGAGAGCCATAAAGTCCCATCGATACTGCTTCCAAAAAAGGCTAAACCTCTCATTTTCAGCCTGGTCTAAATAATCGATGTAAGGACGAGCATATTTACGACCCGCTATCTTCTCCTCTTCTCTCCGCTGCGTCAAATATTCCTTAAATGCATGCTCCCTCCATTTTTTAAAATCATGCTCTCTATAAAGGGCGCGCACAATCTCGCAAACGGCTTCATCAATCGAAACCATTCTCCCAGCGGCCTCTCTATACTCCTTAAGTGGAATCTTTCCCATTAACTCAGTCAAAACAGGTGTAAAGCGACGTGCATCTACGACCAATCGATAGAGATCGGTTAGAAGAAGCTTTTCGTAGTTGAGCGGCAGGAGCTTGAAATAGGGTGCCAATTCCCGACAAATGCCCTCAATTTGAGGCTGAAGCTGAACGACTCTCTCTTTAAAATATTCCTGTTCCTGGAGCGTAAAAGTGACGCCGGTCGGAACCTCATTTTCTCCTTGGTAAACGGCATCAAATACTTTTGCCGGTGTGATAGAAAACAGATTTGTCTGGAAAAGAGCGACGAGCTGCTCCACTTTTCTCTGAATCCAAACAGCCTCTCCAATCGTCCCCTTTGTTTCCAAAACATGCCTAACAAGCGACGACTCAGGTAGCGTGCATCTCAAAAAAGCATCCCAGTCAAGTTCTAATTGTTCTTCATAGAACGTCTCTGAATACGAGTCATACCGCTCCCGTGTCAGAGGTTGCTTCAGATCCCACACATTTCCAATATAATGTTCAGACTCAAGCCATTGATTAATACGCGCTTTTTTACGAGCCACCTCTTCCAGGGCACCGGAAAGGATAAAGTCGTTAGGATCAAAGCGGGGAAACGTGGCCATCGCATAAATTTCCCCCGTTTGGGGTGCCATAGCCACAATAGCCCCTCCTCGTATCCACGGCTGATTTTCAGGAATCTTTTCACGCCTCTTGACCGCAGCAGGGCGCATGCTTGGAGGGTGTTGGTCATAATCGGCCAAAAGCTTTTCTGCATAGGCCTGGAGTTCAGCTGAGAGGGTGAGTTCGATCCGCTCGCCCGGAACGGGAGATTGTGAACCGGGCAGTTCACGCACAAAATTCCCCCGCGTGTCTGATAGGTAAATGTGCTTGCCTCGCAAACCTCTTAAGCGGGCATCAAATGCCGCTTCCACCCCCATTTTTCCAACAAAATCATTGATTGTGTATGCTGTTTTTTCCAATTGATGGAGTCTCAGCTCCACCTCCTCAATGGTGGAGTACCCCTCAGGCAACGCGGGCTTTTCTCCTTCGTCTTGAGAAGCAAGACACTCTCTGAGCTCTTGCAGCTCGTGTGTAATGGCTTGATATTGCGGCCGACTTATGGGGCCTAGGTAACCAATCACCTCCCCACCTACCCTTCCAAGAGGATAACACCTTTTTGCTGAAATCTCTGCATGGATTCCCGGCCAGTCTTTTTCGAGCATTTTGAGCCGAAAATAATCCTGCTCGGAAATATCTTCTTTAAGTAGGCAAGGAACATTGCCTAAAATAGCTGCCCTTGCATGAATCAGATCTTCTATACGCTCCGGCTCTAAATGCAGCTCTTCCCCCAGTTTTTTGGAAAGAGCGGTAATATACTCTTTCCGGAACGGCCGTTTCACCCGTTTTCCATCCGAATTTTTTTCCCATACAGTTCGGGGAAGCTCGCGAATGCCTCCATAGCAAACACCTGCGTTATACTGCGTCTTATTGATTGCCAAAGGAGTCTGAAATCGGTCGCAGATTGTGGCTCTTTCTGCCCTTTCTGCCACCTCTCTTGTCTGAGGTCGACGCGCTTCGTCAACTTTCTCATCATGCTGGACAATAGCCACATGCCACACCCTAAAAAGGATCAGAAGAATCACCACCAGGATTCCGTTTAAAATCCGGTTCGCTTTCTCGGGGATGTTGTCCTTGTTTACGCGCCGCTTTCTCACACATCCATACTAGGTGAAAAATACTTTGGTTTGAATAAAAAACGGACTTTGGGCTATAGTTCCCTTGTTTCGCGCCTGTAGCTCAATGGTAGAGCAGAAGCCTTCCAAGCTTCTGGTGTCAGTTCGATTCTGATCAGGCGCTTGTATTCAAAGTATTTTTTAACCAAGACCGAAATCCTAACTCTGTTAGGATGCCGCGTCAAAAAGAAGGGACAAGGCTTGGTATCTATGAAAAAAGATGTCAGTATTAAAGACCTATTAGAAGCTGGGGCACATTTTGGCCACCAGAAACGCCGTTGGAACCCTAAGATGGAGCGCTTCATCTTAGAGGTACGCAATGGACTCTATATTATTGATTTGGCGAAGACTCTTCAACTCCTAAGAAAAGGAATTGAGCTCATTACCCAAACCGTCGCGGACAAAAAATCGATTCTTTTTGTCGGAACAAAAAAACAAGCCAAATCGGTGATCCGAGAGTGCGCTGAGGCGTGTGGTGAGTTTTATGTATGCGAGCGCTGGCTCGGCGGGATGCTCACGAATATGAGTACCATTCGCAACTCCATTAAAACTCTTGAAAAAGTCGAACACAATCTCGCTACAGGTGGCGATGGATTCACTAAAAAAGAAATGGTCTTACTCACTAAAAAGCAGGAAAAACTCGAGCGAAATCTTTCTGGGATCCGCTCTATGCGGAAAATTCCCGGGCTATTAGTAGTTGTCGACCCTAGCCATGAGCACATTGCTGTTGCCGAAGCGCGTAAGCTAGGAATTCCTGTTTTAGGTCTTGTTGACACAAACTGTGATCCTGATTCAGTTGATCACGTGATTCCCTGTAACGATGACGCTCTAAAGAGTGTTAGACTCATTGTCCAGGCTTTAACACAAGCCGCTATTGACCAAAAAAATGATTCCAATTTCTCTCTGCAAAAAGAGGGAGAGGAGGTAGCCACATGACACAAATTACTCCCCAAATGTTAAAAGAGCTCCGTGACCGAACAGGAATCGGAATGGGTAAGTGTAAGGAAGCTTTACAAGAGTCTAATGGCGATATCGAGCTTGCTATTGCAAACCTACGTAAAGCAGGAATGGCCTCTGCTGTTAAGAAAGAGGGACGCGAAACCAACGAGGGCGTGATCCGCAGCGCGGATAATGGGAAGACGGTCGCTCTTGTAGAAATCAATGCCGAAACCGACTTTGTGGTTAACAATGAGCGCTTTCAAGAGTTTGCTACTAATCTTGCTGAAGAGGTGTGTCAGACGCAACCTGCTAATGTGGAAGACTTTCTAGCACAAACTTATTCAAAAGACACTAATGTAACGATCGATCAATACCGTGCTACTGTCGTTCAGAGCCTTGGCGAAAACATTCAGATTCGTCGCATTGAACTCTTCCCTAAAAAAGCAGAGACTTCTCTTGCTGTCTACACGCACGCAGGTGGTAAACTTGTCACGCTCGTCGAGGTGACAGGGTCCAGTGAAGAAGAGGCGCTGGCCAAAGACATCGCCATGCACGTGGCTGCCGAAGCCCCTGAATACCTCTCTGCAAAAGAGATCCCAGAGCGTGTGATTGAGCATGAGAAAGAGATCGCAAAAGCTCAAGTCAAAAACAAGCCTGAAAATATTATCGAGAAAATTCTTGAAGGGAAACTGCGGGCCTATTTTGATCAAGTGTGCCTACTCAACCAGCGCTTTGTGAAAAACCCGGACCTCACCATTCAAGCGCTTGTCGAACAAAGGGGCAAAGAGTGCGGCAAGCCGCTTACTGTCTCACAATTTCTACGTTGGAGAGTGGGCGAGTAAGAATGGGTGCCTATCGCAGAATTCTGCTAAAATTATCGGGCGAGGCTCTTATGGGAGACCAGCCATTTGGCATTTCCCATGAGGCCTGCTCACATGTAGCCAGCAGCATCTGCGCCTTGCAAAAGGAAGGTTACCAAGTAGGTGTTGTAGTGGGTGGAGGCAATCTTTATCGCGGTATTCAGCAAGGACCTGAGCTGGGTATTGAGCGTACTCCCGCTGACCAAATGGGCATGCTTTCTACGCTGATCAATGGAGTCGCTTTAAAAAGCGCGCTTGTTGATTCAGGGTGCACTGTTCGGATGATCTCCGCACTTGACTGTCCTAAAATTGCAGAATCCTACCAGTGGGATCGTGTAATGGAATACCTGAAAGAGGGTGTGATTGTCCTTTTTGTGGGCGGCACCGGGCATCCTTATTTCACTACTGACACAAATGCAGCGCTTCGCGCATGCGAGATGAAAGCTGATATTCTTCTTAAAGCGACGACCCGTGTTGATGGTGTTTTTGATAAAGACCCCAGAAAACACCCCGATGCAAAACCCTATTCAACCATTTCTTTTCTCGAGGTTTTAGAAAAGCAGCTCGGAATTATGGATCTTTCTGCTGTTACGATGTGCATGCAGGCAGGCATCCCGATTCGTGTCTTTAATTTTTACAAAGCCTCTTTAACAGATGCGCTGACTGATCAACCAATTGGAACACTCATACAAGAGAAATAACGAGTATGGATACGATGAAAGAGACAGAGAAAAAGATGCAAGGAGCCCTAGATCATCTTAAAACTGATCTAAAAGGGTTACGAACAGGACGGGCCAATCCTTCCGCCCTGGAAACTGTTTTTGTAGAGGTCTACGGCGCGCAAATGCGTATTCAAGATGTAGCGACAATTTCAGTTCCTGAGCCAAGACAACTTTTGATTTCCCCTTTTGACGCGCAGAATGTACATGCCATTGCTAAGGGAGTGGAGGCGGCAAACCTCAATCTTCAGCCTGTGGTTGATGGTAATGTGGTGCGCATCAAGATCCCTGAGATGGATCAATCGGTTAGGCAAGATATGGTCAAACAAGCCAAGCGCAAATGCGAGGAGGCTAAGATCAGCATCCGTAACGCGCGGCGTGATGGAAATGAGCAAGTGAAAAAGCAAAAAGCTGATGGTGACATTCCTGAGGATGTCATGAAAAAGCTTGAGAAAAAGATTCAGGAATTGACCGATAAATACTGCAAAGACGCAGATAGCTTGACAGAAGAGAAAGAAAAAGAGATTCTAACACTTTAGGATGCGAGTTCCTGTTGCGCATTATGGAGTGGTTCTGTAAAATGGCCACACCTTTTAGGGATTGTGTCCCTTTTAGGCCCCATCGTCTAGTCTGGCCTAGGACACCGGATTTTCATTCCGACAACAGGGGTTCGAATCCCCTTGGGGTCATAGGGTCTTTAGCTCAGTTGGTTAGAGCACCTCACTTTTAATGAGGGGGTCGATGGTTCGAGTCCATCAAGACCCATTTTCGAGAGTGGCACTTCTTGCCACTCTCTTTTTTTGCCTTATGATAGAAAAATATTTACGTGCCTCCTATCAGTCTTTTTTTGCTGACCCTCTTGCCCGCAGGCTCTGCCGTCTCTCTCCCTCATTTCTTACTCTATTGGGCGGTAGCCTTGGCTTGATAGCGGCCATACTGATCGCTCTCAAAAGTAATTGGTATGCCCTCGCCTTTTTACTGTTGTCAGGCCTTTTGGACACTCTTGATGGAACAGTGGCTCGATTGAAAAAACAGACGTCTGTTTTAGGAACTGTCTACGACATCGTTGCGGACCGCCTTGTTGAAGGGGCCATTGTAATGGGACTGTATCTCTATGCACCAGAGAGTCGGGCATTTTTTTGTCTTCTCATGTTCATGAGCATTTTGCTTTGCATTACGTCGTTTCTGGTTGTAGGCATTTTCAGTCAGAACACCTCAGACAAAGGCTTTTTTTACAGCCCCGGGCTGATTGAAAGGAGCGAGGCTTTTGTTTTTTTTATTTTAATGATCGTCCTTCCCTCTTTGTTTACCCTTCTCAGTCTTCTCTTCGCTATTCTTGTCTTTCTCACCGCCATCATTCGTCTTGCTCAGTTCAGAGCTTATAATAGATTCAGTTGAGAATATTAAGTGTCATGAGTAAGCTCTGGATTTTAATTGCCCCTAATCAATATGCCTGATCGCCCACTAGACTGCACCGAATGCAAAAAGCCCGCTACCGTTTGCTATACTGAAGTGGTGGGGAGCAAGCTCACACGCACCATCATGTGTGCAGACTGTCCCCATCTCGAAAAAAAGCTTCACGGAACCGTACATAGAGAAGGTCCGGGTAAAGAGGCTAAAACAACCAGCCTTGCGTGTGGTAACTGCGGCACCTCGCTTGAGTCCATTCGCATGGGTCATCCACTGGGTTGTGTGGAGTGCTACGAGGTCTTTGCAGATGTGCTTATTGAGGAACTACTCAAAGAAAAACGGATCTCCCGCCACCTCACCTCAAACAAACGCACTCAACCACTTCACATTGGGCGCGCTCCGGGTGAGGTAACGGAAGTAAGCCCCACTCTGCGCCTGATCGCGCTTAATGAAGCGCTCGATGAAACATTGATTCGAGAAGACTACGAACAAGCCGCGCTGCTGCGAGATCAGATCCGCGCAATAAAGGAGAAGGCTAAGGATGAAGAAGGGAAAAAGTGATCATCACCCCATTTTTAAGATGGAAAATCCCTGGGAGACTCACTCACACAATGTATGGCTAGCCTCAACCCTCTCTGTTTCCAGAAATTTAAGTAAATTTAAGTTTCCTGCTAAACTCGATAAAGCAAGAGAAGAGCAGATTCTTTCTCTCATTTGGGAAGGAGCCAAGCAGGCCCCTCAACTCATCCATCCTTCACTCCATCGCTCGGAGGAGATCGGTCCCCTACAAAAAGAATTCCTGCTGGAGCACTTTTTAATCCTCGATGCCTTTCACCAAGGACATGCTGGAGGGGGTTTTATCGTCGATGAGGAGGCTAACTTTTTGGGTGTTGTCAATCAACAAGATCACCTTCAGCTACATTTCATTGATACACAGCAGGAAATCGAAAAATCGTGGAATCACCTGGTCAAACTAGAAGGACATCTTGGCAAAAGCCTCGATTTTGCTTTCACTCCCCGTTTTGGCTTTTTAACGGCAGATCCTGCTCACTCAGGAACAGGTCTTGTTGTCTCGCTATTTTTACACATCCCCGCCACCATTCACACGGGCGAGCTCTCTGAACTACTTGAAAAGGAGAAGGAAGAAGAAGTCGAGGCTGTCGGGCTACAAGGGAAGACAACTGATATGATCGGGGATATTTTAGTGGCACGCAATACATGTACAATCGGTTTAACCGAAGAGTATATTTTGACTACCATGCGCATGTGGGCCACAAAGGCCGTTGTTGCCGAAATCAGCATCCGTAAAAAGCTGATGGAAAATGACGACGAGCAGATGAAAAACAAAGTCACCCGAGCCCTTGGACTCTTAACTCACTCCTATCAACTCGAGGTCATCGAGGCACTAAATGCTCTTAGTTTAGTAAAACTCGGTGTGGAAATCGGCTGGATCACAGCTCCCCCCAAACTCAACTTAAACCAAGTGTTATTCAACTGCCGCCGGGCACACCTGATGAATCTCTCTGATCCCAAAGTGGAGGTTCCTGAGCTTCCGCGTAGACGAGCTGAATATTTGCAAGAAATAGGCAGCCAGCTTAAACTCGCCATCTAATGCTGCGCCGTTTTTTATTTGTTCTATTTCTATTCGCATCCTGCTGGGGATGTCCCTCCAAGCCCCTTCTTGAGGTTTTGGATCGATTTGGTATTGTTCATGATGGATCGTGGGCGTCGATTCAAGAAGAGACCGAAAAGGCATGGCTCAAAGGGAGAAATGTTGAGTTGTGGGAGCTTGAGTCTGTCCAAGCCCCCTCCGATGAAGAAGTATATGCTCTCTTCACCCCTCTTGGCATGACGCAGACCATCCACGCCTCAGAATGCACGTATACCTATGCACTACTCTTGGGATCCACAAAAGAAATTGTGCGCAATCGCTTGCTCTTTTTGAAAAGCGAATGGGAAAGAGGAGTACGCTTTGACCAGCTTGTGATCCTCACAGGTGATCGGCCTCTTGCCCCCTTTGAAAGGAGTCAAGCCAAAAACGAAACGGAGATGATCAAAGAGCTTTTGCAGGAGATGGACCTGCCCAAAGAGTGGTACACCTCTCTGGTCATTATCGATACACCACGCCCGGAAGGAATGCGGCGCCCACACACCTACCACACAATCGAATGCTGGCTTGCTACAGAGCCGGCTCCCGGAAAGATGCTTGTCATCTCTGATCAGCCCTTTATCCATCGACAGGGCGCCGTTTTTGACCTCTATATCCCGGGAACCGAATCGGTTGGAGAAGGATTTTCTGTAGAAAGAATCCAAGGGCGTGCCCAAATTCTTTTAGCGGAGCTGGCTCAGTGGATTAAGCTAGACCGTCAAGCGGCTTCAGGCAACGGAAGTTCCTCGCGCAGCAAGTCGCCCTGCTTATACGAAAGATAGACTATTTGGCAAAAATAGGTGAGGAGCTTAGACTTTCTCAAGGAAGGCATACCGAAAAATGTAAAGAGGCCTCCAGTTAGCTAAACTAACTCTATGGATCAGAAACTCCTAAAAGACGCTCCTTCCTTAGCTCCAAGGCTCTGCACTAACCCTCTCTTTAAAATTTAGGAGGAGTGCGCATGTGAGTCTGGATCAGCTGGCTCAAAAGCGTTGTAGATCCTTTGGCCGGTCTGAATACCAACATATACCCCTACCAGAACAGAACCTCCAATCACAATAGGCGGTCCCAGAAGTCCAACAGTGCTATAAACGATTGCGCTTCCAATAGTAGTGGGGCCAGCCAAAGTGGCGCCACCAGCTACAAGCTGTATCCCAACACCTGTTATGGCAGCAGTAATATAAGTAAAAGCTCCAGCAGTCAACCCCGCAGCAGTACCTCCAGCAGCGGTTGCCGATACTTGAGCTGTTGCTCTTCCCGCGCTTCCTAGTGAAGCCGAAACGGATCTTGAGCTAATTCCACAAGACATGATTACCTCCTTGTATCAGAAGGTATCAGGCTAAAAAAAAACAATATAATTTCAACTGATTTAAAATTGATAGGTTAAGCCGCCTCAGGCAGTGGAAGTTCCTCGCGCAGCAAGTCGCCCTGCTTATACGAAAGATAGACAATGCTTAAAATGTGCGGGACAACAACCGGCACAAGCAAATAGTCTATCAGTGACCACACAACCGTCACGTCCAAAATGGCCCCAAAGAAAATCAGGACAGCCGTGGCCCCAAAATAGAGCCGCATACCACGTTGCTTGGTCAGGTAGCTAAAGCATTGGCTGCCATTGTAGCTATTACCCAAAATTGTTCCGAAGGCAAACAGAAGCGCACTGGCTGCCACAATGAGCAATCCAACTGTAGAGAAGTAACTCTCAAAAGAGGCTGCCACCATGTTAATACCCAGTGAGAGGGTGGGATCAAGCCAAGTTTGGGTCACAAGAGCTACAAGGCTCGATAGAATACAGATGAAACCAGCTGAATAGGTGGCAATCATAGCCAAAATGCCTTGGTCAACCGCCCCATCAGTCTCGGCCATGGAGTGGGGAATGGTTTGGGTGCCCACACCCGCCTCGCTTGACTGAAGCCCTTTGAAAACTCCCCAGCGGAGAGCAGAGACGATCCCCCCGACTGTGACGCCAGTAGCAAATGACTGCGGCGCAAAGGCTGATTTGAATACCATCTGGATAATAGAGGGCATCATATCGAGGTTAAGGAGAATGATCCAAAGCGATCCTCCCACGTAAATCAAAAACATGGCTGGTACTAGCTTTGCCGATAAGTTGGCAATCCGCTTAATTCCTCCAATCAAAATAGCCGAAATGGCCACCGCCAAAACCAATCCTGTTACCCAATGAGGAATATAAAATGAACCAATAAGCGGCCTACCTAGAATTTCTCCCAGCTGATTCGCCTGGGCAGCAGACCATCCCATCAACATGGTGAAGGCAAAAAAAGCGTACCACTTGGCCAAAAAAGGGCGAATCTCATCTTGCATATACTGCATTGGCCCCCCGACAACACCCCTATTAGGATGGTGTTTTCGGTAGGAAAGAGCAAAGGTAACCTCAGTGAAATTGACAGCAGCTCCCAGTACAGTCGCAATGATAAATCCTAAAATAGCACCTGGTCCCCCAATCCGAATCGCAATCACCGGAGAGACAATTGTGGAAATCCCGATTGTAGTAGACATCGCTGTGAAAAGAGCCTTATGCGCGTGGATAGTGGTTTCGCTCTCTTTTTTCTTTTGGCCACTAAACATTAAGCCAAAAAGAAGGCGGAACATGTGGGGAAGCTTGCGAAATTGAATGCCACGCGTTTTTACTGTTAAGAGCAAGCTGGCACCCAAAACAATCGGTGTTGTCAAAAATAAAAAGAAATCGCCACACGCTTTCAAAAATTCCATTTTCTGTCCTAGCATTCTGAATACAAGTAAATTATAAGCTAAGGCTGATTAAAATTCAAAGTTAACTTCTTTTTGACGCATGTGAAACATCATCAGAAGGGCGGCTATAAAAAGGAAGAGGGCGCCTATTGCAATCAGTCCTCTTAGACCAAGAGAAGGGATCAAGTTAAGAGCAAATCCGGTCACGGCCCAAGTTGCTGACAGAGCCGCCGCAAAGAAGCCGGTAGACTCGACCTTGCTGACGTGGGAGAAGGTGATCATCAAAGAGCCATAGGCGATCATATCAAAACCGGCGACCAAAAAAGCCATGACCCAGAGAAAAACTGGGGCGGAATAGAGCACGGGCAAGATCAGGCAGACCCCAGTGAGCAAAAGAGAAACGAAAGCCAGCTTTTCGGCACGCATTTTTCTCAAGCACACCTTCATTCCAACGAGGACAACCAAGGCAAAGGCCACTCCCATATAGCCATTAAAAAGACCGATTTCCCAGCTCTGAAAAGCATACACTGTCGACACATAGATCTGAATCAATTGAAAAAAGAGGCTAAAACCGATCTGCATGCAGAGAAATACAAGCGCCAAGAGGCACGTTTCTTTCCTCTTAAAACCCTGAATCAGCATAGACAAAGGACGTGCCCAAGAGAAGGGTTTTGCCTCCGCTTTTTGAGAAGGAAAAGCCCGCGCAATCCAAAAAGTCGCCACAAAGCCTAAAAGAGCGGCAAGATAGAAGGGCGTGGATAGGGTGAACCATGAAACAAGAGCGGCATCAGAAAAAATCCCCCCGATGAGAGGGCCCAAAACAATTCCAATGCTTAGAATCGCTGTGACTCCTTTCATGTAGCGGGGTCTGGCCTGGATAATAGCCTCCTGAGCCAAAGGTTGGCTCCCCGCCATGATTCCGGAAAGACCCCGACCGATCAAAAGCAGCGGAATGCTAAAGAACTCAACACCCACTCCCATCAGAAAAAAACTGAACGTAATCCCTCCCATACAAAGGAGCAAAACCCCCTTTTTTCCCCATTTTCGGGCCAAATCCCCCATCAAAGGAGCACCAAAAAAAGCAGCTAGAGGGTAGAGAAGAAAGCTCAGTCCCAAATAGAAATAGCGCGTTCCCTGTGAAAGACCCTCGGCCATATGAAGCCCCTGATCTCCTGCAAACAGCTCCGTCATCAAGGGATAGACAAGCCCAAACCCCATTAGGTCGACAATAATGGCTAAAAAGGCAGGAAAAATAATGTGCAAACAGTCTCCTTATAGCTGAGAGCCGCACTGTCCACATTTTTTTGCTGCAAGCGGAATCTTAAAGCAGCATTCGGGACACACTTTGGTATCGGGCGTCTCTTCTTTTTTCTTATGTAACTTAGATAAGAACTTAATCGCCAGAAAAACACAGAAGGCAATAATCAGAAAGTTGACGACCGAATTGATGAAAGCGCCATAGCGTAAAACCACTTTCTCATGCAGCTTCACCTCGAGCCCGGTAAAATCAATCCCATCGATCAAGAGTCCAATAGGGGGCATGAGTATATCCGAGACAAACGAGCTGACTACCTTTCCAAATGCGCCTCCAACGACCACCGCAACAGCCAGATCGACCACGTTCCCACGTAATACAAACTGTTTAAACTCTTTCCAAAAAGATGACATAGCTCCCTCCTAAAATGAATACTTGAGCATTAAACAGGGAAAGAGCTCTTTTCTTTGAGTGATTTTATCTGCATACATACAGTAGAGCTGCTCATTATACTGTTTAGCTGCGAGTCCAGCTCCACTAATGCCCCCAAAGTACCAGCCTCCCTCTAAACTCAAGGTGATAATGCCCGCTGCGGTGTTACCATTACTGATAAAGTGCGCGGCAGCGCCAATAAAAAGCGCGTTGATCAAAAGTGCTGTGACAGCTGTCTGCTTCATTCCCACGTACCAATAGCCGGCTCCCGGCAAAACAGCATTAAGCACTTGGGCCTTACGGATTGATTTGGCCTCTTTTCTATAGCCACACACAATATTTTCATAATCGTAGTGTTGGCAGAGCTCATCGAAGTCTGCTTGTTTAATCACGCTTAAGAGCGTTAAACGTCTTGCGTGATCAGGGGAGTCCGACTGAATGAGATTGAGGATTTGCTCTGCATGGTCGCACTTTCCCACTTGCTGGTAGCTATCATACAGGATAAGGAGAAGGTCTGAGAAGGCAGGAAATGTGTGATCGGCACAAGCGAGATCCGTTGATTCCACTAAGTAGACCACCTCTCCATATTTTTTCCCCAAGTAATAGGCGAGCGCTGTGGCATATTCGATCTCTTGCCGTCTTGCCTTGGCCTCTAAAGGGATGAGACAAAGCGCTCGTTTAAAGCCTGTTATGGCCCGATAGAGATCAAAGTCTTGAGCGAAAGTGAGAGCAATCGCGTACTCTTTTCCCCAATCAGCCTGATACTCTTTGGCCGAAAGAGGAGGAAAGGGAGAGATAGAGAAGTCTTGTGGCAGATAGAGGGCAATCCTCTTTTCTCTTTGCACCTCTTTGGGATGGGGAGGCTCTGAGATCACCGGTTCGATGGTAGTGGGTACTCTGTGGTAGCATCCCGATACAAAAGAGACAAGTGTGATGAGAAGGATGAGACGTCTAAACATGCTGCTATTTTCATGATTTCTCTAATTTTAGGCGAGCACTAGTGCTGGTTTATGTAGTGGCACATTAGGAAAAGTCGGGAATGGTTCTGACCATAAACTCATCAAACAATGGAACCGTGAAGGCAATATATCCATACGAGGGGCTATAAATCATTCCTTTCTTCATGAGATTCGCTCTCACTGGGCTTAATCCAGAAACTTTTGAATCGAGTTTACATGCAATATCAGCAACTTTATAAGGCTCTTTTCCCAAAGAGGCCATCATTCTCAAAAAGTCTCTCTCCTTGGGCGTTAATCGATCAAAGCGCACTCTGAAAAAATTCTGATCCAACTGATCGATCACTTCACTTGTCGTTTTTTCAACTACATCTACTGTGATCGGGCTTGACTCAGCCCGATTCCAAACCTTATACCCCCATTCCTGGACGAAGTACGGATAACCCTTAGTGTGAACATAAATGTTTTCAAGCGCCTGCTCATCAAACTCTACTAAGGCAGCAAGAGCGGGATCTCTTAGGGCTTTGTACGCATCTTCTCTTGATAGTTCGCCGATGAGGGGAAAATTAAATAGACGTTCAGCATACGACTTTGATTCTCCCGCAAGACCAGGCAAAACGGGGAGTCCTGCCCCAAGTAATAGTACAGGAAGCTGTTTTTGTTGAAGTTTATGCATGGACATAATCAAAGCGCCCAGTTCTTGTCTTGAAAGATACTGAATTTCGTCTACTAAAACAGCAACGGCACAGTTTCGATCAAAAGCGGCTTCTCCTATGGCGACAAACAGCTGAGGTAGGTCAATTTCTAAATCTCCACTATCAGCAGAACCCAACTCTGGTTCTACGCCCAAGCTAATTGAGATTTCGCCATAACTGATTTTTAAGGCTCCCACAAAACTTTTTAAAACAGCAAGAGCTCGTTTTGCTTTGTTCCCAACTCCTGCCATCCTACCAAGGCTAAAAAGCAGTGTTCTCAAATAGGGTACTAGTAAAGCACCCAGTGGCTTATCCTCGTGAGCCTCTATAAAAATCGTTTGGAAACCTGTCTGTTCAGCCCTCCTTTGGATCTCATTGAGCAGGACTGTTTTTCCCACACCTCGCAAACCCGTCAATAATAAGCTCTTTTCTGGTTTACGCGCCTTAATCCTTCCTAGTAAAATTTCTGCTTGTCTAAGAACAGGATCTCTGCCCACCAACTCGGGTGGCGGAGCTCCTGCTCCAGGAGAATAAGGGTTTTTAATAGGATCCATTTTGACTCATACCAAAAGTTATATCAAGTTATAACCAGTTATAGCAGAAATCTGCTATAACTAGCTATAACTTTGTATAAAGTGCGGGACTTCCCACTCTTAGCCGCTCCTATTTCGCAAATTCTATTTTAAGAAAACATAAAGCTCAGTTAGGATGTGGGCAAAAACTGGAGCCTATATGACCCGTTTTCTCATTCTACTCATGCTGCCCTCACTTTTGTGGGGCGTTTCGACAAGTGCCCCTGTCAGCATCTCCTCAGTGGGAGGCAATAGCAGCCCGCAAATTGCGCTCGCAGATAATGGAAATGCCGTTGCTCTTTGGACGGCATTCCCCAATCAAATTTTTGTTTCTAATTTTACGGCTACCACCGGACTGTGGAGTGGCCCTGTCACGCTGACATTGGGAAATGCGCCGCAACTAGCCATTGATGGGACGGGCAATGCAATTGTAGTGTGGGTCACCTCCACCAGCCAAATCAACGCCTCTCGGTTTGATGTCGCCACACAGACCTGGTCTGCAGCCGTTTTGGTCTCCTCAACAGGAGGTGTCAATACGTTTCCACAGATCGCAATGAATGGAAATGGTGTTGCTCTTGTCGTGTGGCTACAAAGCACCAATCAGGTGCTTGCCTCGAGCTTTAACCCGAATACGTTTGCCTTTTCCACTCCCACAACCTTTTTATCAAACACCAATCCAGCCGGATT
>CAYGJC010000006.1:90124-103932 GCA_964350245.1 uncultured bacterium
GCTCCCTTAATGATCTGGACAACGGGGAGGTGGATAGGTCTCACATTCCGGGGCCAGCTCGGTTCCACAATCGTAGATCGAGCAGGGATGACTCTCAAAGTTGTAGTCATACCCTTCCTGGTTAGTGAGCTCCAGCGCTTCATAAACGTTAGTGACCACTTTAGGACGAATAAACAGAATCAAGTTCCGTTTAGTCCGCTGCTCCACGTTGCGCGCAAAAAGCGGCCCAATCAAAGGCAATGTGCCTAAGCAGGGAATTCCAGAGCGAATATCTAAGGTATTATCGCGAATGTGTCCACTCATCACCAAAAAACAGCCATCAGGAACATGGACACGAGTTGTCGTGAGAGTCTTATTAGTGGTTGGTGTTAGATTGGTTGCACCGGAGGTTCCATCAACCTCAGCAATGGTTTGATCGATTTGTAGCGTCACCACATTGTTAGGTGCAATGGTCGGCGTGACATACAAACCTACCCCAATATCTTCATACTGGATGTTCTGCGTAACCGATCCGGTCTGCTGAATCACGGTACTCGTGGTCTGATACGGGATGTTTTGCCCAACAAAGAAGCTGGCGGGCACCGTATCCTCTACCATCAAACGGGGGTTGAGTACAATTTTGGTTTGCGCCTCTTCATCGAGAGCACTAACAAGCGCGCCTAGTGTGAGGAAGGACTGGCCGTTGTGCCGTAAAATGTTTCCAATGATGCCTAAACCAAAAGCAGAGGTTGCGTCTGTGTTAACATTTCCTTGTAGCTGAGAAGGAACAGGAAGCGCTACGTCACGTCCAGGGTTAGGAATCGAGGGAGGATTTGCCGCTGGGTTAGCGGCAACAAAGCGCGCAGGTGCTTGCAAATTAGGACTCGGAGGGGCATTAGAAAGTAGACCTGATGCATAAGCTAATTTATTTTGCTCATCACCCAAAGCAATCCACTGCACACCAAAGTCTAAAGAATTCGTTAGAGTGGTATCAATAATCAACACTTCCACATAGACCTGCTTGGGAGCTTGATCCAAGTCATCCAAAAGGTCGACAATTTTTTCGACAGCTGCACTCGAGCCAGTAATAATGATCGAATTATTCACTTCTAGCCACTGGATGCTGGAAATGGCGTTCACAAACTCAACATTTGCAATACCGGCGAACTGCAAGCTTGAGCCAATGTCTTTAATGGCCTCGGCAATCATTTTTCCAGGCTGATACTTGAGCTTGTACATGTGGAAGTTGTTGTTCGCCATTGCCTGAGGAGGCAGATCCACAACTTCGGTGATGTCGGCAGTATCTAGCGCGGAGAGCACTTGAAGCGCCTTGTGGTTGAGATAAGGAGTGGAGACCACAAAGATTTTTTGGGAGGAGGGCTGCGCGATGATCTGCATCGGGTTGTCTTGAGACAAAGGAGCCAAAATCTCTTGGGCATAGGCCACAAGAGCGGTCGGGTAAGCGCTTTTCACATGGTATTCCACGATATCAAAAGCAGCATTTGGGGTATCTAATGCCGTGAGCAGATCGGCAATCCGTTCTACATTGGAAGTGATATCTGAGACGATGAGGTGGCGGGTTTCCACCGAAACTTCAACAATAGCATCTGAAGAGAGCAGAGGACGGACAATCCCTTGAATTTTAGTTGGATCTACATTGTATAATCGAAAAACGCGCGTGATAACCGCGGCATCACATGCATCATCCACGTTGTTGTCTGTGATTACCTTGGATACCTTTGATAGATTCTGGTCTCTGTAAATTAAGACGTTATTTCCCTGCTCAACAACAGAAAGTCCATGCATTTTAAGCACTTGAAGAAGAGCTGCCGAAAGATCTTCCACTGAGGTGGCATCCTCTGAAATGATGGTAATACCAAATTGTAAATCTTTCTTATCGAAGACAAAGTTGGTTCCGGAGATCTTGCTGATAAATTGAATCAGCTCAATAACGGAAATGTCTTCAAAATTAACTGTGTATCCTTCTCCTCGCGTTTTGGGCGCGCAGTTGGGTTTGGGATAGAGCCCTTGCTGATCAGCGTTAATATCGTGTATGTGATCAAAATGAAACTCAGAACCAAGACGTTGAATATCATTGGCTGGTGGGGCCGGTGCAGGCTCAGGTGCAGTGGGCTTGGGAGCTGCGTGCACTTCTGGAACAGAGGGACACGCGGAAATAAGCGAAAGCTCCTCACACTCTGGAGCGCTTTCCTCTGCACCAAGATGCAGGGTTAGACCACTCAGAACAACACACACACAATTTCGATAAAAATGATTCAGTCGCATTGGTCTAATGATAACTCACCTTTAAAAATTGGGTTATAACCGAAATCTCTTTTTTTCTCACTCGATTCTCGCAATACTAATCACGGTTACTGGACGCTCAAAAAAGGAGGGCCCCTCTTTGTGCGAAACTTTTCTAAAAATCGCCTCTACCTGCTGCTGAGGAGTCAGAAAGAGGTTCTCCATCAATGCTTCTAAAAACTGCGCCTCATCCAGTTCAATTTCTTCGACATGTTTCGCCTGTCCTGCCTGAAATGTATGCAAAATAAGGGTATCGCCTACATTCCAATTTGAGTCAACCTCAATGAACTCGGCAGGAGTCAGAGTACCCAGAGGGGGATTGTCGGCCGTTAAACGACGCGGAGAATCTCCCCCCTCAGGCAGGTACCAAAGGGGACTATACCCACACGAAATGTAAGAGAAGCGGCTCTCTGCGGGGAAAAGGGAGAGCAAGGAAAACGAGAAGTTCCACCCCTGTCTTTCTTTTAAAATCTCTTTGTTGAGCGCCGTGGCAAAGTCTGTTGGACGGTCGATAATATGCGCTAAAGCCCGCACCATCCCTTTCAAAACAGCAATCTGCAAAAGTCCCTCAACACCTGTTGTTAAAGACTCGCCCATCACTAAATTGAAGACCCCCTCTCTTTGTTGAAAAAAGTCGTAATAAACCGAGGAGAGCGCAGTGTTGCAGTTGGAAGCAAGGGCCATCTCGACTCTGGGCCAGCCGGGCGTTTTTTGAGGAATTAAGATGGATTGCGCCTCACGTAAACTGTCGGTTAACTCTCCTAAGTAGTCGCTGCCACGCATATCTTTTTTCAAAAGATCGGAGGTGAGGTAGTTGGATGCCGCTGCAATAAAGTCGACAATGTCTTCATAGCGATCTTTGGGGTTGGGCTGCAGCGCTTTTGCTAACATCTTTTGCAAGCCGCGCGGTACATTGGAAAGGTGCACAACACCATGACAGAGCCTTCCCAAAACAAGTTCATAGGTGATCACACCTAAAGCGTACACATCTGCAGAGAAGCTAACCTCTAGAGGATTAGTGCGCTGCTCTGGGCTCATATAAACGGGTGTTCCCAGTGCGCGCGCTTTTTGCGGCGCCTCTTTTTCGGTGTACATCTGGGAAATACCAAAATCAATCACCTTCACGCCCCCTTGAGCGGTGAGCAAAATATTTTCCGGTTTCAGATCACGATGAATAATCCCGTGGGCGTGTAGGTGCGTTAAGGCGTGACCGATTTGGATCACCACCTCTATGGCCCGTTTTAAAGACATCGCTTCTTGTAAGATCATTTGCCTAAGGGAAATACCTTGGATAAACTCCATGGCAATATAGACCCCGCCCTCCCATTTGCCGTGTCCAAATAGTTTGACTATGTTGGGATGATTAGTGAGCTCAATGATCTCTGCCTCGCGCAAAAAACTCTCAACCATTTCAGGATGAGCAACATATTTAGAAGAGAGCACTTTGATGGCGATGGGCTCAAATGTTTCGGGATGAATACCCAAATAAAGGAGACTCATGCCTCCTTTGTTGAGCACACTCTCGATTTTATAGCCCCCGATCTGACGCGGGAGTATAGCGGGTCTTGCGCTGGACTCTTCCGTCATAGAGAGAGGATGCGGACACCTAAGGTCTCGCCTAATCGGATTAACTCACCTCTGCCTACTTTTTTCCCGTTCACAACTAGATCCACTCCTTGCTCAGGAGCCACATTGACCTCAAGTAGATTGCCGGGAGACAGGTCCATCAGCTCTTTTGCTGTCATCCGCAGCCGCCCCACCTCAACAGTAAGCTGTATGGGAAGCTGTTCAGCGGATAGAGTGGGTTCAGGGGGCGCGGGAGTGGTTGGAACCACCTCTTCTTCGTTTTCATCACGAAGCTGATCTTCATACAGATCCTCTTCAGGCGCATTTTCTTCTTCTTCAAATGGGTTTTCATCCATAGATAGGCCTACCTCTTCATAACGGGGGTACTCAGTGAGTTTAATCCCCCCTTCTTTAAAACGTCCTCGAAAAAGTGGAGTTTGATTGAGGGCTAAAACAACTCCTCCTTTACTCCCGGAAGGGTCATACGAACAGTGATCGAGCAAGATAAAGTCTCCGGTACGCACCTCTTTCCAATCCTGAAAGCTCAGTTGCGTGTGTCCCACCTCTAAGCTTACATCGACCCAAATTTTTTCCCGAAGTTCGTCTGACAGAGGAGGAGGGGGAAGATTGGAAAAATAGCTCTTCCAGTCACGTCGAAAGCTGTCGGGTAGAAGCACTTTGCCCCAAAAATTCTGGTCTTGCAGTGCAATTGAAACATCCATCACAAAACAAGCCTCTGATCCGATTCCTGCCTGAACGGCCCCCTCTACTCCTTTGAGGCGTGGAGAGAGCGAAGAGGCAAAACCTACCTCTTCCACCGTACGGAGCATTTCGGCGGCAAAGTAGTGATAAAATCCCTGAATGAGAGAGGGATCATAAAAATAGGCCGCCTCTTTTTCTCCTCCGAGCAACTTGGCCATCAATCGCTTGAGATCATGATCGGTGGTTACAAAGTAGGCGGGCGCCGCAAGTGGCGTCCACTCAAAGGTCAACAGAAGAGGGTTTTCACCCATTTCTGAGACCAGCGCATCTTCACTTAACCACCCTTTTTCATGATGCTCAATTTTGAGTTTAGAGGTTTTAAAGAGCTCCTGAAGCCGCTTTTCTAAAAGCTTCCAGTCAAAAAGAGCGGGATTGCCAAACTGCGGCTTCTCCTCAAGCTCACAAAGAGCCAAATCTACTTGCTTAATCCAGTCGAGAGGTTTTTCTGTTGCCATTTTCACGATTCTATCTATTTGGTGTCACTATAGCGCAAGCTATTATTCCGGGCCAGCGCCCCCTTCTTCTCTTCTTTGTCTCTGTTGATCCGCTTCACGACGTGTCTCACCGGCTCCCGCTTCCAACGGTTGAAAAGGAGGAGGAAGAGGCTCTGCACGGGGCAGCGCCACCACATGCTTTCCAATGCTCATCTCATGCACGGTGATGTTCTTAGCCTGCAACGCTTGCACCATTTCCAAGAGCTGTTCTTTATTTTTCTCTACCATTGTGATGGCTGTATTCTCTTGCTGCGGTGTCATGAAATTATCAAAATGGATCACCAATGCATTGTCTTGATAACTCAAGGTGAGGTTACTCCCTGCGAATGCCTGCGGCACCTCAGCGGTATTGGAGAGAGTCATAGAAGCAAAATCTTTGCCTCCCACCTGACCCACTTTCATATCAGCGACCATAGTTGAGATTAACTTGCCGACCGCATCTACAGCGGCTTTTGCCTGGGTCGCGTCTATCTCAGAGGCTTCTTCTATTGCTCCCACCTCACCATGCTGACCAACCTGTGCCTTTAGCTCCTTAATCTCATGCCCTTCTCCAGCGATATCGAACAGATTTTTCTTCTTCTCTTCGCCCGCTTTTTCATCTTTTTTCGGCATTTTGAAATCTTTACCGCTCTTCTTGCTCTCTTTGGGTTCTCCATCGTCTTTTGAGGGAGGGGTACTTGACGATCTACTTGGAGGAGGGACAGACATGATTTACGACTCCTTTTTCTTTTTCCGATGTGATTCGTACAGAACTTGACCGATCTCGTCTTGTTCTTTGGCTTCCTCTTTAGCCTGCTCTATGCGCGCTTGCTTTTCCCACTCTTGTTTATGCAACTCGATCTTCTCTTCTTCAAGGCGCCTCTGATTTAGCTCTTGTTTCGCCTCTTCAAGATTTCTTTCAGCAGTCCGTACATGTTCTTGTTGCTGTTTGACTTTTTCTTCTTCTTTTATCAATTTCTCTTTGACTACTTTCAGATAAGCCTTCATTTGCAAGACCTCTTCGCTATTCGTTCCTTCATCTAGGGCCTTACGTAGCTGCGCGAGTTTGTCGTTGTGGTGAGTTAAAACAGCATCGCGCTCGGCTTCGACTTTTTTCAGCTTCTCTTTTTCTACTTCTAAAGCTCGCTTTTTTTCTTCAACAACTCTCTCTGCTTTTTCAACTCGATCTTTTTTAACGGCAAGCACTTGCTCAAGCGGATACTTCAGCTTACCCATATTCTACCTAAAAAGCGCTTTTAGCTGCTGCACCGTCTCTTCTAGAGAGCTTTTATCTTCAATCGTTTGCTTCAAAAAGCGATTGAGTTTGTCAATGTGATCGATCGCATAATCGGCATCTCGATCAGAGCCTCTTTTATACTCTCCGATCCGAATCAACATTTCGTTTTTTCTGTAGTTGGCTAGCACCTCGCGCGCTTTGCTCACCACTTTCAGTTGATCTTCGGGAGCCACTTCTGTTAGAAGACGGCTGATCGAGGCTAAAACATCAATCGCCGGGTAGTGGTAGGCCTGGGCTAATTGGCTGGAGAGGACAATATGGCCATCTAAAATCGATTTTACTTCATCGGCGACCGGTTCATTCATATCATCACCAGCTACAAGAACAGTGTAGAAAGCGGTGATCGACCCTTTATCAGAGTTTCCGGATCGCTCTAGAAGGCGAGGCAATG
Organism: uncultured bacterium; assembly: GCA_964350245.1. Classification (GTDB taxonomy): domain Bacteria; phylum Chlamydiota; class Chlamydiia; order Chlamydiales; family JAAKFR01; genus JAJACP01. The sequence goes on from CAYGJC010000006.1 coordinate 96,897, forward strand.
TCGAAAACACTGAAGGCGTATAACCTGCACGAGCAGGTGGCTCGCCTGCTGCCAGCCCTACTTCACGCAAAGCGCGCGCAAAACGGGTCACCGAGTCCATCATCAAGACAACCGTTTTGCCTTGATCGCGGAAATACTCGGCAATGGCTGTGCCCACATAAGCAGCATTTAAACGAAGCTGAGAGGCTTGATCCGAGGTGGATACGACAATCACAGAGCGGGCGATTCCCTCTTCACCTAAATCTTTCTCAATAAATTCGCGCACCTCTCGCCCCCGTTCACCAATCAGTGCAATCACATTGATATCGGCCTCAGCGTTGCGCGCAATCATGCCTAACAGAGTTGACTTACCCACACCGGCTCCGGCAAAGATCCCTATTCTTTGTCCCCGTCCACATGTCAACAGACCGTCTATACACCGCACGCCAGTTGAAATGGGCTGCGTAATCCGCTCACGCGTTAAAGGATCGGGGGGAGCACGAAAAATGGGATAGGTCTCTGTAAGATTAAGAGGCCCTTTTGTATCGACATCAAGAGGCTCGCCCAAACCATTGAGTACTCTACCCAAAAGCTCCGGACCCACTTTAATATGCAGGGCAAGACGTGTGGGAATGACCTCAGAAGAGGGACCCACTCCTGTCATCTCACCCAGAGGTGAGAGGTAGACCTGATCTTGAGTAAAACCGACGACTTCAGTGAGAAGAGGTGCTATGCCCTCTCTTTTCACGAGGCAGACCTCACCAATACGCACCTGCGGCACCACAGCCTTGATCAGCATTCCCACAACCTCTGTGATACGTCCCATCACAGTCGTGAGCTGCACATCTTCCAGGCGCGAGAGCAGGTGCTCAAAATCTTTGGTCAGGTCGTCCTTGTTATCCAAGCTGCGTACTCATTAATGTTTTAATTCCCGAAACGGTTCCTCCCACGATACTGGCAAACAACTCTCCTCTTTGGACTGCACGCTGCACAGAGTATTGCAGTTTCAAAAAATCGGCCGGATTAGGATCTTTTTGTGTTCCCACATAGTTTAGGGCTGAGCTTAGCGTCTCTTGAGAGCCATTGATCCACCTTGTAATGTAGTTGAGTGCGGGCTCACCGGACATATGTTGTGGTGGATTGAATTCGCCTTGACTGTTTTTGGCGATGTTACGCATTTCCGGATTCATCTTGTCTACAAGCTTATTAAGAGCTTGATAGTGCTCGTCTGCAAACTTGCTTGTAATATTTGGATCCTGAAGGTTATTTTGAGCCGTACTCAATTGGGTTTTGAGCTTGTTGAGATGGTCCCCTAACTGCTCAGGCGACATCTGCTCCACCACTTTTCCTGCATTGTCACGCGCCATCTCCATCGGAGAGGGTTTACCCGCAGGAGCTGTCTGGGGGCCCTCCGCTCCTTTACCAGGCTCAGGTGGAAGGGAAAAGGGTTTAGGCTCTTGCGCCTCTTCTCCTGAACCTAGCCCAGGTTTATCGCGCCCATACTCAGGTGTCGGCGGTGTCGGCGTGACACCCGGATTGTTAATGTCTTCAACCATACTTACATTCTCCCCTTACTCTGGACCTGTTTGCACGCGATCTTGCAACTCCTTCTCCCAATCGAGCAAAGATTGTGCAAGCTGACGTGTTGATTCCGCATCACTTTTATCGAGCACTTCCTGAGCAAGCTGAGCTCCTGCTTCTAGGGCTTTTTGCTTCTCTTCAGAAGAGCCATCCTGCAAAACAGACAAAATGTGCGAGAAAGCCAAAAAGGCTTGTGCGCGCCAGTTCGTTTGTTCGACTTGGAGAATCTCATTGAAATTCTTCTGTGCGGTTTTGATATCCATTTTGTGTAGAGCGATCAGCCCGTAGCCCATTTTTCGGGCCATATTTTGCGGATCTACTACCCCAATGGCATTAAATAGTTTTTTTGCACTCTCCTCGTCTCCCTGCTTAATCGCAACAAGACCACCTTCCACCAGCAAGGGAAGATCCTCTCTGAAATCTTGAAGTGTTGCCATATCGTTATTCCTTTAGCTTTTTTATTGTCCTTTAGTCGCACGAGCCATGGTAACCATCTCGTTGTTCACTGCGCTTAATGTGTTTGAAACAGCCTCAACATACTGTGACATAATTTGCATATGGAACTGCATGTTAAACATGGTCCCCAAATTGACCGTACCGCCGGTTGAAGACTCCAACTGACTTAAATACGACTTCACAGACTGTACATACTTCTCCAGCCCACTGAGCATTTTGGTAAAATCGAACGACGCTGCGCCTTCGCCCATAAAAATCCCCCCTTAAAACATTTTACGATTACTACGCTGCACGACCTTTTGAAGGGCTAAATACCCGTGAAGCAACGTCTGTGTTTGATCAAAACTTTTCTTATCTTCCCCTTGTCGCAATAGAGTTTTCAGTTGATTCACACGCTCCTCAACTTGCTCCTTAATTGCACGTAATTTTCCAGGATCTTTTAAATCCACTTCCAAGTCGAAAGAATAATCAGCGACCTTATTCTTTTTTTTATCGCTTTCCATTCCAAACATAATTTAAACCTCTTAAACTCGTTTCACTATTTATTATATTCGATCTTATACTTCAAACCTTCTTTCTCAAGAAAGATTGCGTTGGGTTGAATACTTGTAATGGTCATCTCATCCAACTGATCGCCTCTGGTCAAAATTCTGCCGTTTATCACTACGTTGATGTTGACATCACCATGTTTCGAAAAACCTGTCACGCGATACTTGCCCGGATACCGCTTATTGAGATCAATGACCCCTTGTTCCGGGGAGACCGCAACAACAAAATTCTTGATGGAGCGGATGCCGGGAATCTTTTCAAAAGATTCAACCAAGCTTTCATATTCATAAACCTGAGTCGAGCTCACATAACCGGTTAGTAGCAGCTCTCCGGTAGAAAAGGCCACATTAACGGCGCCAAACCCATGCTGGATTAGATGAGCGGTTACCTCGTCTATAATCTGCTGTTCGACAATCACCCGGTTTTGAAGCAGGTTGAGATAATTAAAGTTCACATTCAAATAGTCGATTAAATCGGCTGCTTGCTTATCTGTTTTGAGGTAGCCGGAGATCACAAAAACTCCCGCTTCCGGAGAGTGCATATTCACTCCCTTAAATGCCGGAATTTTAGACATCAGAATATTCATTTCCTGCCAAATCGCCTCATCATTGACTACATTGTTATCAATCCCTCGAATGAAAGTGAGTCCATTTAACTTGTAAAGCAACTCATTCAACTGTACGCCCGTTTCTACATGCCCCATCAAAAAGAGTTTGCCGCTTGAGGGATTATAAGTAGAACGTACAGCCGGAAATTCCTTTAGGACATCTTGAATATCGCCAAGATAATCTTTTTTCTCCGTCACCACTTCATTTGTCTGCAGTAAAGAGACCATCCCGATGCCAAAAAGAACGGCAAAACCTGCCACAATCAGCGCCAAAATAAAGGTGCCTGCTGAAAGAGAGGGACGAGAAGGCTTTTTAGCCGGTCCAAGAGGCTCTTCTGCAAGCTCCTCTTCAGCACTTTTCTCTTCTTGCTCCGGGGGCGCCTCAAAGACCGGAGCCATGATGGTCTCAGAGGGGGCCTCTCGATCAATTAACAGAAAAGCTGAGGTGCCGAGAGCCATCACCGCATTGGGCGCAAGTTGCTTGCTACCCACAATTCTCTCCTTGTCGACAACCACACCATTGCGACTATCGAGATCCTCAACGAGAACCACCCCTTCTGGATCAATCGAAAGGCGTGCATGTTCGCGAGAAACACTTAAGTCATTGAAAATCAGATCGCAGGTCGCCGGATCGGTTCCAACTAGATAGCTTCTGTCGCTGTCTAAAGCAAACTCCGCTCCCGTATTGGGTCCGGCGATCACCTTGATCACAAAGCGTGTAGTCGGTGTGAGATCTATTGTCACATCCGGCGTTTCCATTTCTTCGAAGATCTCTTCTCGCGCGAGCTCTTCTTCTTTCTCCTCTTCCCCTTCCTCTTCCTCTACTTCTTCTACTTCCTCCTCCTCACTTTCCTCTTCCAGAGGAGCAGAGAACGTCTCTTCTTCCTCTTCATCAAGAAAAGCACCTTCTACTTCAAAGGCATATTCAGGCTCGTAGGAGGCTGTGGGAGGCGCGCCTTCCGGGTAAAAGTGAAAAACCGTTTCGCCAAGGGTCACACGGTCTCCCTCTTGAAGCAGCCTCTCTCCTTCAATAGCAAGATCATTCACTAGAATAGGACGATCACTCAAGTTTTCAATCACATAACCTGCATCTGTCTTGCGACAGACAAGATGTTTGCGCGCCACTTGAGCATCCTCAACAACGAGTGTCACCTGCTCCGGATCACGTCCAATAGACCATTCCTCGCCATTTTCGAGGGAGAGGATTAACCCCTTCAACACTCCTTCTTCGGCGATGAATTCAGCACTCATTCTCTATTCCCTAATCAGTTGGTTGTTCGATGAATTCAGTTGTTTCCACTCTCCACGCATCCGCGTAATTGACAAAGTCTTCGAGATAATCATGAAAATCCCGATAATTCAGCTGTTCGGGAAGAAAGGTCAGCAAGGTTACCTGCTCTCCCTCTCTATCCAGTCCCAAAGCCGCGCCGCCTGTTTCGCGACCAAACAGATTGGCTGTCATTGCTTTAAGCAAAAACTCCTCTTTTTTCTTTTTGGGTAGAGGGGCTACTGGGGTAAACAAACAAATGCCTGAGCTAGCATTTTCTCTCAAGGAGATATGCAAATCCGGTTCAAGGTAAAGCGAGTACGACCCATCCTCATTGGCAGAAATCGAGTCGGCTGCTACCATGTCCTCACTCAGTTGATCAATAAATTGCTTTAACACTTGCAAAAACACTTCCTCTACATTATTTATTTTTGTTCATCTTAACATAATCGTCCAATGAATTATGAGACATCTAATTTTGATCTTAACTTTCCCTTTATTTACCATTTCTTTAAATGGTATTAATATAGAACCATGGGGGGTGGACTCCGAGCTCGTTTACATCGAGCGCAAAAATCCACAACCCCAAGTACCCCAGAAGCATAAGGGGCAGCTCGCTTGCAAAGCGTTGATTCGTTTTTTTCAGGATTACATTTCGCCCATTGATGGGCCGCGAAGCAGTTTTTATCCAACGAGCTCCCAATACGCTCTTGATGCAATTCAAAAGTACGGAGTCTTTCAAGGCATTTCGCTTGGTTGCGACCGTTTAATGCGCGAGAATAGCGAAGAGTGGGTATATGAGCGTACTGACAAATACGGGATTGAACGCAAGGTTGACCCTGTCCGGTGACAGGATCAACCCAATGCAGATTTAGTAGGTATAATAAGATTCTGCTGGAGGCGACTCTTGAATGCTTTGCTCGGGTAGAGTTTGGCGATTATAACGCTCCCTAGCAGGTCTTTGTGGAGGCTCTAGCTCAGGTTGTGAGCCATAGGCAGAAATAACCCTATTGATCTCTTCTTCCATTTGTTGTTTTTTTACAGGATCTTGCTCGTTTAGATACTGTTGGTAGTATGAAGAGAGGTAGGCGCTCATCTCTTGCTCAATTTGGCGTTTTTTAGCATAGTCGCGTTCACGCATTGCCCAGGATTTTTGTGTTTGGACATAGCGGAGTAGATCTCCTGGATTCATGATTTCAGGCTGATAAGAGCTTTGTTGATTTGCATGCATTCCGTTAGAGTTGGAATTTTGCGCCATGGCACATAAGGGGATCAGCGCTAAGCAACTTGTAAGAGCAATTTTTTTCACTTCTGTTCCTTTGTTTAACTTACTAAAGACACATAAGCAAGCGGCGTGCCATGTCTTACCTTCGAAACTCTTTTTGATAGTAACCATAGTCACCCACACCACGTTGCCACTGATAACTAGCGTCACCATTTGAGGCCATGACACAAAGAGAAAGAAAGGTCAGTAGATTTAAATAAGTGATTTTTTTCATGTTTTTCCTACCTTAATTGAATGGGTTTCTCAATGGTAAGCAAAAAACATGTCAATAATCACTGAAAAATCGTTTCAGGAGTTCCCCATTCCACACCAAACTGTCCTTTCACTGAGCGAATGGTCGCCCTTGGAGTACCGCTAAATGACTCCCACACTACCACTATATTTCCAGAATCATCCAGCTTAGCGGAGACTATACCCCCAACCTTGTCACCTTCTTCAGATAACTCCACTGCTGCTCCCCATTCACCTCCAAAGGGCAATTCCGCTCCACATATAATGTAGTTGGCATCTGCTTCGTTTAGAGCTTTCCAAACTGCAACCACATTTCCTCGCTTATTCATTACCACTTTAGGGTCTAAGCACTTTGCCGTGCCATCCGACAGTAAATCAGGAGCCCCCCAGACTCCACCTGCAGGCAAAAAGGCTGCAAATATATTTCCTCTAAAACTCTTATCTACCCAAGCGGCAATTGTATCGCCATTCTTATTCATTTCTACAATAAGGCCGTAAAAATTGCCATACAAAACAGAAAAACTTAAAAAAGCCACCAAAAAAATCAAAACTTTTTCTTTCAAAACAAAAACTCCTTTTACAAATCACTTAGCTTCTGAATTGTTAAATATGCAGCAAGTCCTACTTCTATATCTTCAGACCGAGATTTAATATTATTCAACGAAACCGTACCCGTATTGGTCCTATTTACAACAGTAATTACAGAAGGATTAGTATCAATTCTAATAATGACAGTCATCGGAGTAGGCATATAAGCAAAAGTAGGAAGTGATCCACCTGTTGATTCTTGTGTCTGCGGTGTAGACCCTTGAGTGTCTATCTCTATGTTAAATTGAATGATAGCACTATTTGTAAGATTGAGTCCGCCAACAGAAAAAGTCACAAGAAAGTATCCCGTATCATTTACTGTTAGTGCACTATTTGCCACTGAGTAGCTGAAAGCACTTCCCGCTTTAATCAAGAACTGGTCAAATGGAACAGGGTCTCCATTTGGAACCTGAATATCAGATCCGTCATATCCCTCAATATAAATAAAGGCAAAATCCGAGGCTCCTGAGCTAGCAGCGCCTGTTGGGCCTGT
>CAYGJC010000007.1:0-46334 GCA_964350245.1 uncultured bacterium
AAAAGTGAGTAAATGATCAAGTATACTAGCTGTGGAAAATAAAAATTTAAGCGAAGCTCTTAAGCGGGTACATGCGCTTCTTGAGAAAAAGAGGGGGGGTCATGTTTTTCATACAGCTGAGATCAGACGGGGAGATCGAGAGCAGTTAATCAAAGCAGGTTGGCTGCAAGAGATCATCAAGGGTTGGTATTTGTTTATTAAGCCTGATCTTCGTCCGGGCGATTCATCGGGATGGTACGCCACATTTTGGGATTTTCTCTCAGTCTATCTGACTCACTATTACGAACAGAACTATTGTTTATCGGCTGAGCAGTCTCTGGATCTTCATCTGGGTGTGACAGTGGTTCCCAAACAGGTAATCGTGATGGCTCAAAAAGGACGTGGAGCGCCCTTAGAATTGCCTTTTGATACATCCCTTTTGATTTACGCATCTGAAGACAATCTGCCAGAGTATCGACAACAAGTGCATGGACTTCAGATTATGTCCCTACCTTATGCAATCTGCAAGGTATCTCCGACTTATTTTCAACGACAACCACGTGAGGCGGAGATTGCTCTTCAGTCTATTAGAAGGAGCGATGAATTGCTTAGAGTCATTATCAGTCACAATTTTGTCCGTGCTGCTGGTCGTCTATTAGGTGCTTATCGTTTTCTTGGTATGCAGAAGATGGCTGAAGAGATACTCAATGGGTTAGCGGCTGTTAACATCAGGGTGCAAGAAACAAATCCATTCACATTGGAAAAGCCCTTAATTCCAAATTTACGTAGCCCATCGCCCTCCGCAGCTCGTATTTTGGCAATGTGGCACCAATACCGCGGTGATGTTATTACACACTTCCCAAAGCCGGCCTCTAAACCTATTGACGTGGAGGGTTATTTTGAAACGATAGAAGAGCAGTATAATCTGGATGCTTACCATTCTCTGTCTATTGAAGGATATCGAGTCAGTCTCGATCTTATTGAAAAAGTAAGAAATGCGCAATGGAGCCCTGATGGGAATGAGAAGGATAGAAAACAGCAAGATGCTCAAGCTGCAAGAGGGTATTATGAAGCTTTTCTTGTGGTGAAGCACTCCTTAGAAAAGATTTTCCAAGGAAGTACCCCAGGAGAGGTTGCAGAGGCGGACTTACATGAGTGGTATCGTAAGCTATTTGCACCTTGCGTGGGGGCAGGGATTATCGATCCCTCAGAATTGTATGGATACCGTCAAAATCAAGTCTATATACGAAACTCTCGTCATGTGCCCCTACCATCAAGTGCGTTAGTAGATGCTATGGAGATGTTTTTTCGCTGCTTAAGAGAGGAAGATCCTCCTGCTGTTCGAGCCGTTTTAGGACATTTTATCTTTGTTTATATCCATCCATATATGGATGGTAATGGGAGGGTTGGGCGATTTTTAATGAATGTGATGTTAGCCTCTGGCGGATATCCATGGACTATCGTACATGTAGAATATGGGAAAGAGTATCTACAAGCTCTAGAATCTGCAAGTGTGGAGGAAAATATTGTACCTTTTGTCCAATTTTTAAAAGAATCTTTTCCGGGGTAGCCTCTGCTAAACACTGGATTACCTAGTGGACCAGTGCGTACTTATTCTTTATATGGAAATGGTGAAAAGGTCGCGCCAGCAGGTGGTGAAGCTAGGAGAGCTTTGCCCCCTCTTTGTCTTCCAAGACTGCTGCGTGCCCTCAGCAGCAAACTGCAAGACGCGATACCCAAATGTGTTGTTGGCATGGTCTAGCAACGTCATCGCAGCTTTTTGCTTGGCTACATCCACCGGATCGGCAAAAAGATCGCGTTGGTAACTCTGCTCGGGTGCTAGCCCACTGAGTAAAATCCCGCCCTTCTTATAGGCGTGGCCAGGACGGAAAATGGCGTTCAGTCCTCTCTGTGCGTACTCAAGTAAGATGGGGGTAAACTGGGTGGGTTCCGGCAGTACTAAATGTGCGTGATTGCTGTACTCCTTGCCCATGACAAATACCTGAAGCCGGCTGGCCACTCTTCCCTCTTCACGGAGTTTCTCGGCTCCACGAACGGTGTAGGTGGCAATTGCCTCGCTAAGCTCTGCTTTGCTGATAATGGGACGACCAAATGAGCGCGAGGTCATGATCGATTGCTTAGGGGAGGGGGCCTCATCGAGCGGCAAGCAGGAGATGCCCCGCAGCTCCCAAGCTGTACGCAATCCTATCACACTTAAATTTTTGCGTAGCCATTCATCTTTCTGATTACGTAGTTGAGCAGCTGTGTAGATGCCTCGCTTGGCCAAAAAATGGGTGAGCCGCCTGCCGATGCCCCAAATGTCAGAGACGGGCAGGGTATGGAGGCATTTGTCTATTTCGGTTTGGGTTGGATGAGAGAGGCCGCCCTGTTTTTTGGCTTGGCGCGTGGCTACTTTAGCGAGCGTTTTGGTGGCGGCAATTCCAATAGAGACGGGAATTCCGGTCCATTGCATGATGTTTTCACGCAACTGGCGGCAGTGGGCCAGAGGATCAGAAAGATCGCCTACATGTAAAAAAGCCTCATCTACGGAATAGATCTCTAACTCGGGATTGAAGCGGGCTAAGATGCGCATGACGCGGTTAGAAAAATCGCCATAAAGAGCGAAGTTGGAAGAGCGTGTGACCACATCATGCGTACGCATAAAGTCTGCCCACTGAAAATGGGGAGCTCCCATAGGAATACCAAGCGCTTTGGCTTCATTGGAGCGCGCTATGATACAGCCGTCGTTGCTGGAGAGAATCACAAGTGGTCTGCCGTTTAATTGGGGATCAAAGACGCGCTCGCAGGAGGCGTAAAAATTATTGCAGTCAACAAGCGCGATGGATGACATAGGTGACAATCCCCCAGATTTGGAAATCAGACTCCTCACTCACTTCTAATGGCGCATAACGGGGATTTTCTGCAGCTAAATAGATTTTTTTGCCCTCTTTAATCAGACGTTTGACTGTAAACTCACCATTGAGCAGTGCAACCACGATCTTGCCGTGAGAGGAGGGTAGAGAGCGGTCCACAACCAAAATATCACCCGAGTGCATCCCTGCTCCTGTCATAGAGTCGCCTTCAATACGTACAAAAAAAGTCGCCTCGGGATGTGTGACCAAAAGCTCATGCAAGTCAAGTGAACGCTCTAAGTAATCGTCGGCAGGGGAAGGAAAACCGGCGGGTAGACCCGACTCAAAAAAAGGGAGCTTTGAGCCGGTAGAAATCTTGCCTAGCATTTTTATGCTCATAGAGTTGAAGCATATCAGCTAGACAAGAATAGTGCAAACAAGAGAAAAAGAGACTACTTTTTTAGCTTCTCTTTAATGGCCTTAAACCAGTTGTCAAACTCGTCTTGGGCTTGATCTTTCGCATATTTATAGCGTTCTTGGAGAGCTGCGATGAGCTGATCTTTTTTTCCATCAATATTTTTGATGTCGTCATCGGTTAACTGCCCCCATTTCTCTTTGACTTGACCTTTGAGCTCATTCCACTGCGCTTTAAAGTCATCGACATCCATAAAAACCTCAAATTAAAATACCACTACGTATCCCACCACCGTATTGGCGGAGTTCTTTTTCCACCAATCTTTTTTCGCGCTTTCACAAGTTAAAGTGCGGCTTCTAGAAAGGCGCACCTCATAAGCTCCCCGCTCTTCAGGGGCTTGTAGTTCTGTAGTGAGGGTTCCACTATCATCCATTACACCAAAAGAGTGAAGAATGCACTCTTGAGGTCCATGTCCGCTGAGTCCAATGACAAGGTGGTTCAGATGCATTGTTTTTAAATCGTCCGCGTCAATCTCATAATCCATAGAGCAGGAGAAGATTTCGTTGGGTTTCACATGCACAACACGGCCATCATTTTCAAATTTAAAGTGACTCACCTCGATGCCATCTAGATCCACTTTGTCTAAAATAAGACCCGCATAGGGAAGGTCATTGAGGCTCGAATGGTCATCAGCATGAAGAGGGGCCATTTGGGTAAGGGCTAATAGTGCTAGGAAGAAATATGCATATTTTTTCATCAGATACCTCCGATCAATTGTGGTTAAACGGTTTCCATGACAACGCACACCCCTGATTTCTGTCAACCCGAGCGATTTTCGCGACCCTGCTTGCGTATAATTGGTGCAAAAGTTAGAACGGGAGGCATGAAGCTTTGGTCTAGTCGTCATACTTTTCAGAAAGTGGTTGCAGAGACAAATATTTTCGATGTCGCCATTGGGTTAGCTGTAGCCGGTGTCTTTGTTAAGCTGGTTAATGCCTTTGTGACCTATATTCTCACGCCTCCAATTGGAGCTCTCATTAAGGGGAAGAGTTTAGCCAATTTTGAGCTCTCACTTAAGTTTTTGAACGGAGATGAAGCTGTTAGCTTTCGCTATGGGATGTTTTTGGATGCTTTTATAGAGTTTATACTGGTAGCAGCTGTTGTCTACTGGGCTGCTCGACTTCTTTTGAGAATCAAAAAAAGTGGGAGATCAAAACTAAAAGGAACAAAGGACTGTCACTATTGTTGCATGTCCATTCCAAAAAAAGCGCAAAAATGTCCATTTTGTCAGAGTAATATTTCTTAATTCCCGTATAATGAAGCCATGTGGTTAGGACTCTTTTTTGCGATGACAGCTTGTTTTCTTTGGGGTGCGATTTTTGTTGTTCCCGAATTTCTCAGCGACTTTACAGGAATTGAGATTGTATTGGGACGCTATTTTGCCTATGGAGGCCTTTCTGCTTTTCTCCTCTTTAGGAAGGGGCTACAGAGAGTGCGCATCATGACCCGTCAGGCCTGGGTTCTTGCTTTTGCGTTCGCTTTTTTCGCCAATGTTGTTTACTACCTGGGCATTATTGCGGGAGTGCGCTTTGCTTCGGGTCCCTTAACTGTCCTCATTATTGGTATGGCTCCTATTCTCATCGCTTTATACGGTAACTGGCATGCACGCGAGATTCCGTTTAAGCATCTGATTTTTCCTTGCATTTGGATACTAGTGGGATTGCTGCTCATCAATGTGGCAGAGGTTGATTGGAGCTTCTCTTCTTATTCGCTAAAACAGTATTTCTTGGGGCTGGGAGGTGTGGTGACAGCTGTGCTGGCTTGGAGCTGGTATGCGGTGCATAATGCGCGCTTTTTGAAAAGAAATCCGCATATCTCCTCTGCTGATTGGACGGCATTAATTGGAGTCTGTACCTTGTTCTGTGCCCTTCTCATGGGGATTTTCTTCGCTTTTGTGATTGAAAAGGATGTAGATTTGAGTAAATTCGCTCACTGGTCTACTGACCTCTTCCGCTTTATTGTGGGGGCATTGGTACTGGGCGTTGTCTGTTCATGGCTAGGGTGTTGTTTATGGAATCGAGCTAGCGTCTATCTTCCCGTATCGCTGATAGGGCCCTTTTTGATTTTTGAATCGCTGTTTGGATTGCTTTTTGTCTATGGAGTCGAGCTGCGCCTCCCCTCTCTTTTTGAGATTATAGGGGTTGTTTCGATGCTAGGGGGCATTCTTTTGAGTGTGTATATCTTTCATAAACAAAAATTTGCGGGTTGATTGTTTTGTCCACACTTTGGATTGTTCTCTACACTTTGATTCCGGCAGGGATAGCGGTGATTGGGGGACTGGTTGCGTCGATCTATATACCTAAGCCCAAGTTGATCAGTACGCTCCAGCATTTTGTTGCAGGTGTTGTCATCGCCGCTGTTTCCATCGAGCTTCTGCCTAAAATCATCCATAAAAACTCATCTTGGACAGTTGTTTGTGGATTTGTTTTGGGTGCCGTCGTCATGCTGCTTCTGAATGTCGTCACCAAGCATTTATCTAAAGGAAAAGGCGCCTCAAAAGGACTGATCACTGGGGGTGCGCTTGATCTTCTGATTGACGGAATTTTAATTGGAGTCTCTTTTCTTGCCGGAAAAGAGAGTGGATTATTGATAGTGTTCTCATTGAGTTTATGCGCTTTTTTTCTCAATTTAACTGTCGCCTCGACGTTGCGGCAAAAAGGGGTGAGACCCAGGGAAGCGGGGCTTATGGTTTTTCTCATTGCTGCGATGCTTCCGCTCGGTGCATGGATAGGGGGGAGCGTGCTTGCTCATCTTCCGGAAAGCGTTTTGACCGAAACCATTGCCTTTGGAGTAGCAGCACTGCTCTACCTAGGTGTGGAAGAGCTGCTCTCAGAGGCTCATGAGAAGCGCGACACCATCTGGGTCTCAGCTTCTTTCTTTCTTGGTTTTTTGGCTATTCTGTTAATCGGTTAAAAAAAATGACAAAAAAGTTACTCATCCACTATGCTGGGCTGTACATATGCGACGTTTTCTACTCATATTCCTTGTTCTCGGTATCGAAGTAAATTGTGGTGAGTTTTACAGCGATCTGGATGTTCTTTACTGGAAACCTGTTATTCCCTCCGTTTTAGCTGGCCGCAGAATTGGACCTAATGGTGGGGGCGTGCGGCCACGTGAAAACTTACTCATTTCGGGTAGCAATGGTTGGGGAGTTCGACCCCGTATCGGTTACAAGACAGGCACCTATTTTGCAGATCTTGCTTACCTCTATTATTGTTCTGGAAATAGCGAAAGTTTTAGTGCCAATCCTCCTTCAACAGTGATTCGGATGCCTGCAGGAACAGATGCTGATGATCTATCTTTTCTACGTTCTAGGCTGAATTTTCGGTACCAAAATCTAGATGGGCGCTTAGGACATTATCTAATAAATCGAAAGTCACATGCTCTTTATGTTTATGCTAATGGACGCTGGGTAGATATCCTTTTTTCTAATCGAGATAGAGGTATTCGCTCAGATGCCCCGGTAGGAGCGGTGGATACCTACACCCAACAAACACGTTTTCAAGGGGGTGGAGTGGGAGCCGGTTTTGGAGGAGAGTATCAGCTGTTCTCGCAATTCCGTTTGAATGGTTTATTAGGTGTCCTTGCTGTGACCGGAAATATCGATCCAAAAGCAGAAATGTTGGCCAGCACGGGAGATTTTTCGATCAAAACGGATCAAAACCCAAATGCCTACATTCTTCCGGCGGTTGAGTTTCGTTTAGGAATTGATTATCAGCTTTGTCTATACGGACTGCTGGTGAATGCAGGGGTTGGCTATGAGCTCGATTACTACTTTAATGTGATACGGCATAATATCGGAGGAACAGATAGAGATGCAACTGACGATGCCCCGCATCTTAAGTTTTATGGTGCTGGTTTTGGTGGCCCCTACCTGCGACTAGGAGTGAGCTATTAACATGAAAAATCGGATTTTAGTTCTCTCTTTTCTTTTCTTAAATCTAGCAGTCACAAGACAAAGCTTTTCCCATGAGTTTTATGGGGAAATAGAGGCTCTTTACTGGAAGCCGACGCACGCGCCGATTATTGTAGGACGAGAATTGACCAATTTAGGCTCGGGCTTTCGGCCCCGGGAAAATTTGTTAGTTACAAGTGCTGCGGACTGGGGCGTACGCACACGTATTGGCTACAAAAGATGTCGTTGTTTTGCGGATCTGGCCTACCTCTACTATGACTCTGGCAATCGTGCGCATTTTAATGCCACCGCTCCCGCAACCATTCGAATGGTTTCGGGATCCAACTCAGATGATATTTCTTCGCTTAGTGCGGAGTTAAATTGGCGCTACCAAAATGTAGATGTTCGTTTGGGTTATGACTTGATTCAACATGTGGGGCGCACACTCTATTTGTATGGGAATGCTCGCTGGGTAAACATAAACTTTTTCAATCAAGATGTGGGAGTACGCTCGGATCCGCCGGTCGGAACGCTTGATACCTACACGCAACAAACTGACTTTGATGGGGTTGGCTTGGGTGCCGGTATTGGCGGATGGTTCCCACTCTTCAACAAGGTGCGTATAGGCGGATCTCTAGGTTTGATGTCCTTGATTGGCTGTCTAGATCCTAAAATTACTTTATTTGAAGCGGATACGGGAAATGCGCTTGTGAGCGTAAGTGAAAAGCATAAAACATATGTGATTCCCGCTTTTGAAGTACGTTTGGGGATGGATTATCAATTTTATCTGTGCGGAATTCGGGTGAGCACGGAGATAGGCTATGAGCTTGACTATTACTGCGACGTCATTCGGCATAATGTAGGGATTGATCGAGACGGATCGGATGATGTGCCCCACATCGATTACTACAGTGCTGGTTTTGGAGGTCCTTACATCCGCCTGGGAGTGAACTACTAACATGAAAAAAAATCTGGTTGTGCTAGCTTTTCTGTTTAGTTTTTTTCAATTGGAAGGCGCATGCACCTTTAAAAGCTCTTTGGAGGCACTCTATTGGTCTCCTGTACAAGATCCCGTGCCTGTTGGGCGACGCACTGTGGTTTCACCTAATGATCCGGGCCCTAGAGAAGATTTGTTGCAAACAGCAGGCAGTCAGTGGGGAGTGCAGGCTTTAGTCGGGTATCAGTGGAATAGGCAAGGATTAGATTTAACTTATGCCTATTTCTGCTCGGTAAAGACAGTGGGCTATGAGCCGAATGGGTTTCCGGTTATGGTGATTCCGGGAAGTGATACCGATGGAGGTTTGAATGATGATGTGCAGTTCATACATGCTAAGACAAGTTCGCTTTATCAAAAAGTCGATCTGCGCTACGCCTCTTTTTTAGGCTCTTGCCAAGAGCTTTACTACGTTTATTGCAATGCACGCTGGATTGAGGTAGATCTAAAAAACTTAGATCGTGGAAAGCGGGTTGATCCAGGACCTTTTACGGACTACTTTCACCAAACAAGCTCTTTTCAGGGGGCAGGCCTAGGCTTTGGATTAGGAGCCCACTTTCCTTGGCGTTGTGGACTAGGTATGGGAGGACGTGCCGGTTTCATGGGGATCATGGGACGACAGAAAATCTTTTATGATTTTCTCAGCCAGAGATCAGGAAATTTGCAGCTGGATGAAAAACCTACTACCCTCTTTTCACCGGCTTTCGATTTTCGCCTTGCCCTGGACTATCGTTTTTGCTTAGGGTGTTTGATGGTTCAAGCTGAAGTTGGGTATCAACTCGACTATTATATCGATGTTACACGCCACAATTTATGGGTAGGTCAGTCCATAGAAGATGATGTGGTGCAGCTGGCCAATTTCAATATGGGTTTCGGAGGCCCCTTTTTGAGCCTGTCAGCTTATTTCTAGTTTCTAGCTCTTGATCGTTGCATCGTAGGTTTTTGGGGCTCCTCTTACACATAGAGCCAGGCCGATCAAGCCCATAAAAAGCCAGCCAAACAAATAATAAATGTCCGCCAGTCCAAGAGTTGAGGCTTGACCTGCAATCAGTTCGTTAGTTAAAGCGAGCGGCTGGTTACCGGTGACTTGAAGTGAACTAAAGCGTTCAACCACACCTTCAAAAGCAGGGTTTTGTGGATAGGTTCGGGCTGCAAGACGCGTTTGGTAAAAGGCTGTTCGATGGATCCAAAGCGTGGTGGCTAGGGGAATGCCAATCCCCACACAAAGGGTGCGGCAAAATGAGTAGAGAGAGATCACAAAGGGGAGGCGCTTTGGGTCAGCCCCTTCCATAGCAATCAGAGACAGAGGAACTGTAAACATCGCAAATCCAAATCCTTGAATCAGGCGTGTATAGGCGAGATGGCTAAAGGTCGTTTCGAGATTGATCCGGCTGAGCATAAAGAAGGTAATCGAATAAAGAGAGAAACTGGCTACTAGCCAAATACGCCTTTCTAATAACCCAACAATTTTTCCCATAATCGGATACAAAAAAATAGGGAAAAGACCAACAGGAGTGAGACTGAAACCGGCCCAAAGAGGGGTGTAGCCGAGTACATCTTGCACCCAAAGAGAATCGAGGATAAAGCTAGAAAATAGCATTCCCATTGCCAGTCCCATCATCAAGGCAGCGAGTGAGAAATTACGGTTTTTGAACGTGGAGAGCTTAATAAAGGGATTGGGTTGAAAAAGCTCCCAAGCGATAAAGAAGACAAACGATACAGTTGACACAATGAAGAGGGTGACAATGCGAGGCGAGGTGAACCAATCGTCGATCTGACCTCGATTGACTGCTGACTGCAAGGTGGAGATACAGATGAAGATCAGAGCGATGCCGACCAGATCAAAAGAGCATGCTTCGGTTTTATCTTTCTCTCCTTTCATCAGGATAAAGACTGTGCCTGCACAGATAATTCCAATCGGGACATTGATATAGAACATCCAGTGCCATAGATAGTTAGAGAGAAATCCTCCAATCATGGGGCCCATAGCCGGACTCACCATCACAAAAAAGCTCCACAGTCCGACAGCAATCCCTCTTTTTGCGGGGGGAAAGGTAGCTACGATTAGGTTAAGAGTCAGAGGTGTGAGGGTTCCGGCTGCCGCCCCCTGCAGAATGCGAAAAATCAAAAGAGCGGAAAAACTTCCGGCAAAACCGCAGAGGAAAGAGAAAAGAGTAAAAAGCAGAGTCGCGATGATAAAGAGCTTGATTCTACCAAATCGAATGGTCAGCCAACTGGAAAGGGCGATAAACAACGTGCTAGACATCGAAAAGACCGTTACAATCCAAGTGCCTATATCAGCGCGGACTCCCAGTTCACCTGAGATGCTGGGAATGGCCACATTCACAATGAATCCGTCGAGCGAGACCAGAAAGGCGATCAAACCAACAGCAGTTGAGAGAAGTGCAGTGTGCATAGTCTTGACACTAGCAAAAAAAAATTAACGAATGCCAATAAAAATAGAAATATCCCCCCCATCGTACCGCTCAAAGTCGGCAGAGTAGGTTCTTTCAAGTGGCGTATCCCAGATTTCGATCCATTTAGCGATAAGCGCTTGGGGGAGTTCTCCCTCTACCTGAAACTGGGCATAGGTTTGCGCTGGGATTTCATAAGCCATTAAGCCCTCCGGGACTGAGCGAATAGAGGAGACTTGGGCGCCTATGATTAAAGTATAGGGATCTTGATAGTCCCCCTCATAGTTTATATAAAGACCATAGAGTATGTCGTTTAGACGGTTTGGGATGGTCTCGAGCCACTTCTCGTGGAAAAAACGTTCCCATTGTGCGCCGATCTCTGCTTGGGCCTGCTTCGGTGAGGTGCGTAGGGGCAGACCCATGAGGTAAAAAGGGGTAAGTGTCGTCGTCAGAGGCATAAGGTTTGGGGAATCGCTATTGGTTTGAAGGCTGCATTTAAAAAACAGTGGGTGGAGCGTGCTGTTGTTGTGTGCTCTTTTCCTCGCATTACCTTGTAGCTCAGACAAAAGCGCACTTTAGAAGCACTTTCGACAGAAACATGGATCACAATCTCTTCACCCGAGTAAAGAGGCTTGAGGTACTGGATCGATAGGTCAGTTACAATGCAATAAATCTGCTGCTTTTCCAGGGCATTGATGTGACAGCCAAGACCTTTGAAATAGGCGATCCGCGCCTCTTCAAAATAAGCGGCATAAGAAGAGTGATGGATGATGCCATCTTGAGCGGTCTCTGAGTAGCGTGTAGAAATCAGAAATTCAAAAGTCATACTAATTACCTTATTCAATGCATCAATAAATGGGAAGAAAACTAGTGCGGGCGAGGTTTTTGCACAACAACCCTTTCTTGGACTGTGTTGAAAAACTGACGACCAAATCTGACTAAATCTAAGCATCCTAAGTTTTTCAACACAGCCCCTTCCTTGGAACTTAAATGCAGGTGCAAAAAAATAAAAATAAAGTATCGAAAGTTTTTTTGTTTTAAAATAAATTTTTGTGTTATTAAATATAATTATATTTAAATAAGGAATCAAAATGAGGATAGCCACACTTCTTTTTGTTATCAGTCTGATTTGGAACGGGCAAGCATATAGTCAAGATGTTAAGCCTATGGAACATGGGCATGTGCACGAAGCGTTTATGAACATAGAGGAGACAGTGACGCTATTAGTGGCGATTCCTGAAGAGCCGCCAGCACCTCTAAAAGAGGAGATTCCGCCTCAAAAAGATCCTCAGTCTGTTTGGGTGCCAGGATACTGGAATTGGTCCTCTTTACATAATGATTTTGTCTGGTGTTCGGGGTCTTGGAGACGTCCTCCTCCTAATCATCAGTGGATTGCCGGCTCGTGGCAAAAGTTAGATGAGGGGTGGGTCCGGCTAAGAGGTTTTTGGAGTACGGTTCCAGAGAATGAGTTCACGTATATCTCACAAACACCCCCAGATCCGTATGACGAGCATCCAACCAAACGTCCTGATAAGGACTACTTTTGGATGTCAGGCTATTGGAAATTTGATAAAGACTACAAATGGTTTTCAGGAAAGTGGGAACAGCTCGATGAAAGCTGGATTTATGTCCCACCGAAATATGTTTGGCGTCCTTCCGGTTATGTTTTTGTTCCTGCGTTTTGGGATTGGCCTCTAGATCAAAGAGGAACCGCATACGCGTGCCTACTCATTCCTGAGGGGCAGAGTGAAATTCAGTACCTTCCTGAGTATATCATCGAGCCAATGGTTCTGCTCGATGCTTGTCTGCTTTACTATCCTGACTATTGCTACTTTTACTACTACTACTGCCACTTTCATATTGACTGGTGGTTCGGCTGCGACTGGTGTCCGCCCTGGTGGGGTTGGGATAGTTGGTGGTGGCTCCCTTGGTGGGATCAGTGGGGTTTGTGGTGGTGGTGGTGCCATCCAGGTTTCCCAGTTCCCTTCTGGCTCGATGCCGCTGTGTTAGATCTGATGTTTGGGCCTCCACAGGCGTTGATCGATGCCATGGAAGATCTGCCTCCACCGTTAATCATCGGACCGAATGGAGCCATTCCACCGGCAGATTTGATTGATGAAACGGAGAATGAAAAGCCTGTTTTCCCTGAGGATCCCAGTGACATCCAGGAAGAGGCAGGTAGGGATGAGGAGGGAAGCACAGATCGGCCAAGAGGACCCGAGACGCCTCGCGAAGATTTGGAAGAAAATGCACCTGATGCACCTCAGACGACGCCGATGCCACCTGTCGGAGCAAAACCGGGTGTGCAGCCCTCCGTTCCCTCAACTCCGGGCACTGTGGAGACACCACCTAAGCCGGAGGTAGAGCCAAAACCTCCTTCGCGTCCGATTCAGCCGCCGCCAAGTTATACGCCGCCATCAGATGCGCCAAGCTATACACCTCCTGCGAGACCTCCTAGTTACAGACCGCCTTCACGCCCGGTTGAGCCTCCGAGTTATCGACCTCCTTCACGCCCGACTCAACCTCCGAGTTATCGACCTCCGTCACGTCCGATTCAGCCCCCTAGTTATCAGCCCATTCAACCTCCGAGCTATCACCCTCAGCCGAGTAGACCTAGTAAGCCTCCAAGTTACTATCCGCAACCGAGTAGACCTAGCAAACCGCCTTCT
The DNA here is from genome assembly GCA_964350245.1 of uncultured bacterium. Classification (GTDB taxonomy): domain Bacteria; phylum Chlamydiota; class Chlamydiia; order Chlamydiales; family JAAKFR01; genus JAJACP01. The sequence goes on from CAYGJC010000007.1 coordinate 13,279, forward strand.
TCTTCTGAAATTCCTCAAACGCGCCCTCCGAGCTCAACAGCGCCGCAGCAAATCCAGCCCTCTTATCGGCCCCAAACTCCCAGTTTGCAGTATCAGCCCTCGACGCCGCAATTGAGAAAGCCACAAGGACGCTCTCAGATGTACTGATCGTCCTGAGTCGTAAGAAAGTCTTGGAAAAATGGTACTTTGGGTGGTAGCATCTCCGGTTTGTTTTTGATTCACCAAACCGAGAATCTATCATGAAGTGTGTAGGTGCTTTTATCCTATTTGTGGTTTTCTTGCTTGTGCATCAGGGTTGGGCTTATGAACCACCTGACCAGGCGGTTTTAATTGTTACGCTTCCAAAATCGGGAACTGTATTTCTAGTCGATTCCTGTAAAAAGAATCTAAGTCAGTTTGGTTATGTACACAGGCAAATTTCCCCAAAACGTTTTCATGACGATTATGTGAATGAGAGAAGATTAGCTCGGTTTGCTGGCACCCATTTCTTTTCTCTGGCACATATTGATGCGTCAGTAGATAACATTGCTATTCTTCAGAAGCACACGCCTAAAGTTGTTCTTCATCTAAGAGACCCTAGGCAAGCGTTTCTTTCTTGGCTCATCATGTGGAAAAGGTGGGGACGTCTCATTACTTTTTATGGTCCTCTGACATTTGTCCTCCCCCTGAATACTACTCCTGGTCAATGGATAGTAAAATCGATTGGCAAATCGAGCACTATCTTCCTGCTTGCGTACGCTGGATAGAGGAGTGGTGTGAGGTGGTGGATAAGGGAGAGCTCGATGTGTTTGTGACGCGTTTTGAAGATATGGTTGTAGATACCCCTCTTTTTCTAGAAAGAATTTTTGCTTTCTACAACATTCAACTGCCTGGAGAGGTGGTATATGCTCCTTTCCGCAAGGGGCAGCTGCACCAAAGAGAGGGTAAAACAAACGAATGGGAGCAGGTTTTAACCGAGCAGCAGAAGCAAAGGGTCCACGAAATCGTTCCTGTAGAACTACTCGCTCGCTTTGGGTGGAACTAAAGAGAGTTCTATCAACCAGTTTCTAGAAATTTTATTTTCTGGACGATCTGTCGGAAGAAATCTCTGGACCATAGCTCAATTTGGGAAGGATCTCGAATAAAATTGATGATGTCTGCTTTTGCAGAGTGGATATCCAAGGTCTCGATTTTTTGTTCAAACCTATCTTTGAGGTCTGCAGGAGTCATTTTTTGTTTGTTGGTCCAAGCGCCGGTTTGACGCATTCTTTGCTCGAGATAGAAAAGATTTAAAGGGATATCTCTAGAAACAAACCAGACTAAATCATACCAATCTCGTCCTTTCACACGCCCTTTCCACTCACGGCAAAGCGTGGCGTGTACTTTACCTGCAAATAAATCTTCTATGCGTAGTGTTTTGACGGAAAACGGAAAAGGTTGTAATAGCAGTTTACTTTCCGTAATGGCTCCGTCAGCTGGTGGATCCGTATCGACTTCGATCCGAATTTTTAAGCTCTCCTCGGGGTGGATATTTTTGTTCATTCCTTCCGGAATACCAATCAAGAGCAGATGTTGAGTTGTATTTATTTTGATAAATGCCGACTCAACTGCACTTTGCATTGTTTTCTTTTTTTTCTGAACACGTGCCACAAATCCTAGGCTATTAAGTTCATCGACTATGGCTTTTTCATAATGGGACAGGTCGAAGTTTAGACTGGGCTCAAGCAATGAAAAATCTAGGTCTTCCGAAAAGCGGTCTAGTTGGTAGAGAATTCTTAGAGCTGTCCCGCCATAAAAAGCGGCCTTTTCAAAGAATTTAGCCCGCCACAATCCTAGCAGAGCAATCTCTTGTACAATCTCTTTAATCGCATTTTTATGATCTTGTAGGCTGCTTAGATCGTACCGCCGCAGCATGTGCATCAAAGCTTCAGGAGTTTTCATTTTCTGATTGCGTCGCATAATAGGGTCACGTTTATATTCTGATAAGCTTTAGCTATTTCAACTAGTTGTTTTTGTCTTAATTTAAATAGATCAGTAGGGTCTATTCTCACTCCATCAACTAAATATTCGAATAGATTTTCTTTGTTTTCGAATGGTCTAAGTCGCGCTATATAATCAGCTAAGGCCTTTTCTTGAGTGGCGATAAGGAAGTGTGTGCAGGCATCAACGGCCTTCCAAGTAATGCCGAATGGGTATTTTTCAAGAGGGACGAAGTGGTACACAAATTCTCCTACAGGAGTTGAAAAAAGCTTACTTCTCTTATTCGAAGCGCTCGTCACACGTGTCACACCTTCTGGAATTAAATTGTAGTAAGCCAGCGCATATTCGAAGGAAATATAGGAAGGCCCGTAAATAAGATTAGCAAGCACCTCTAGGCTGTAGGGGCGTTGGCGCCATTTTTCCCCAAAGACATAAATGCCCTTTTTTACACGGATGATTTCATTACTCTTGAGTAAGGCAGTTAGTTTATCTCTGGGGCGCTTGTAATCAGAAAGACAGTTCATCAGAAAGAGATAGTCCACTTCTTCGGTTTTGGCCTGGGCACGAATTTCTCTCATTCTTTCCTCCAGTATGTCTATATTTTATCGACATACTGGTTTTTATCGCAAATTAAATAATAAGACCAGTATGTCGATATTATGTCGACATACTGGTTTGGTCTATTGATGAGAGTAGAAGTGACCGATGGACCTGGCAATAGGGCAAAATAGGGAACGATCAACATTGCCCTCTTGATCGATCACAGAGTGGTCAACATGGATATTGACAACGCGGCCTAAAACCAGATCCACGCTGGGATCACCCACTTCGATCATCCGATCTAAAACACACTCCAGTTGGGCAAGCGTACCTAAAACGCGAGGAACAGCTATTTTTGTTGAGGGAAGTAGTTGAAGCTTTGCCTCATCGATCTCACTGACGTGAGAAGGGTAGTGGCGACTGGTTAGGTTAAGAGCTTCATCAAAATGCGTGGGGCAAATATTGACAACAAACTCTTTGGTAAGGCGGATGTTGTGAGCTGTATCCTTCATCCCTCCTTCTTTGTGTCGACCTACGCTAATGGAGAGGATACAGGGAGATGTGCAGACAATATTGAAGTATGAGTAAGGGGCTGCATTCACGGTCCCGCCCTCCCCTAAAGAGGTGACAAAGGCAATGGGACGTGGAGTAACCAAAGCCTTGAGCATTTTGGATGAGTCAAAAGAAGTTTGATCTTGAGAAAGATACTGCATAATCGGTGAAATTATAGAGCATTATATCTTTTTTGGGCATGTTTAAGGTCATAAATACCTAATTCGGTGAGAGCAATATTCACATCCTTTTTCTGAAGATATTGAAAATTATGCGTAAAAAGGGGGATAGCAGGCATTTCATCAATCAAGCACCACTCAGCAGCCTTTAAAAGGGCGTTGCGGCAAATTGGGTTGGTGGCAAAGTCGGATTGCTGAAGATACTCTTGAAATAGGGGACTCTCCCAGCCGCAATAGTTGGAAAGACTCTCCTTGTCTCGAAAAAGATCAAAATAAAACATAGGATCTTGATAAAGAGTGGTCAGGTGGAGGGCTCCTATCTCGTAATTTTTACTCTTTAGATCTGCTGAGTGTACATTCCACTCCGAACACTTTAAGTGTACCTCAATCCCCAAATTCTCTTTCCAGCTTTGCTGGACAAATTCAGCCATCTTCTTTTGACCGGAAAGCTCTGCATAAGAAAGAGTAAGCGTGGGGAATGTGGCGCGTGTTAATCCGAGCTCTTTCAGTGCCTGATCGAAGAGAAGCAGGCAGTCTTTTTTTTCCTTCTCAAGCTCTGCTGGCAGAATCAGGGAGAGAGGCTCCGGCAGCAAAGAGAGGGCTCCGTGCTGGCCAAAGAAGAGGTGTTTGGTGAATAATTCGCGGTCAATACTGGCGCTGAGCGCTTGGCGTAAGAATTTATTATTTAAAGGGGAGTGGGTTGTATTAATCAGCAGATAAAAAATACGTGAGACGACTGTAGATTTGAGTTGCTTCCCCTCAACTAGTGTCGGAATCACATCGAAAGGAAGGGTGCTGAAGGGATCTCCCACAACGTCAAGATCGCCTTTTTCAAAAAGTCCCAGTGCCGTCATGGGATCACGGATCATGAGAAAATTCACACGATCAACCTGAACGGAGGGTGCATCCCAATAGGATAGGTTTTTATCAAAAACAAGACATTCGTCTGGGGTGTGTTGAGCCAAAGTATAGGGGCCATTGTAATGGATGGGTTCCTCAATAGAAGGTGTATAGAGAGGCAGAAAAAAAGAGGTTGCGGTTAGATCGAGAAAATAAGGTGTGGGCTGCTCAAGCTCAACAACTAAGGTTTTTTTGTCGGGGCAGCTAATACATACTGCGTCACAAGAAATTTGACCACTCTTTGCGCGCTCAGCATTTTTTATGGGGTAGAATAGGTCGCTTCTGACACAAGGTGTAGCTGGATCCAGAGCAAATTTCCAGGCTTTTTCGAAGTGGTGTGAGGTTACAGGCTCGCCGTTTGACCAAACGTGAGGGCGGATGTGAAAGGTGTAAACCGTTTGTGTAGAATCGACCTCAACTCTTTCTGCAGCGGCCGGCTGAAGGTTACCCTTCGCATCTTTGCGCATGAGGGGTTCGTAAAGGGCAAGATAAAGACACCTTGAGCGTAAGTCAACCCCAACATAAGGGTTTAATGAGGGCGGATCGCCTTCTTGGAGATTGAGGGTAAGAGATGTTTTAGGCGCCTCTTCAGTCGGGGAGCAGCCTCCTAAGAGAAGGCTTACCATCACCAGGGGAAGGATCCAGTGCAGAAATTTCTTTATCAAAGAAAACCTCATCAAGTTTTAAACATCCATTAATGTGCCAGCCCACTCCTTTGACCTCATCCTGCACAAGCCCATATGAAATTTGACACAAAAGAGGAAAGACAGGCGCTTCTTCGATCAACAGTCTCTCAATTTCCTTAATAGAATCTAAATTATTTTGATTTTTGTCAATTTGATTAAAAAGTCTTTCATATTCTTCGTGGTTTAAACTGTATGGATTACTGGGTGAGGACCTGAAAAAGTTCAGGTAATATTGAGGGTGATTAAACAAATCGCGTCTGAAAAGGCCTCCTAACTGAAAGAGTCCTTTTTCAAGGGCGGATGAAAATTCGTTCCAAGGAAGCTCTTTGGTTACGAGTGTGATTCCCAGAGCCTCTTTCCACTGTTTTTTTAGCTCGGCGGCCAAATTTTTTTCAAAAGCCAGGTTTGAATGGATCAGTTCGAGCTTTGGAAAAGAGTTTCGGTCCATCTTCAGCTCCCGAAGTGCTTCTGTAAACAAGTGGTTTGCCTGTGCGCAATCTCCTTCTAAGTTCAATTGAGTGTGTGCATGCTCGGCTGGTAGAGGAGAAGAGTGAGGTAGTTGTTTATAAAAGGTTTCGGCTGCAATTTTTTTGCGGTTTAAAGCGATGTTGAGAGCCTGTCTAACTTGCTTATTATTTAAAGGAAAAGAGTGGATGTTGCAGTGTATCCAGAAAATACGTGAAATCTGTTTGGAAACTAATGTATGTTTTGAAGCCGCAGCTTCTAATTTAGAGAAGCTAAGGGGGCTGAGAGGGTCACCGATGATATCAAGTTCACGGTTAGAAAATTTTTCATAGGTTTTATCTATATCGCTTTCCATATCAAAAATCATGCCATTGATTTTAAGGTTTTTGCTGTTCCAATAAAAAGGATTACGAGAAAGTGAGATCGAAGAGTTGTGCTCCCATTTCTCCAAGTCAAAAGGGCCGTTAAAGTATTTGGGTTCTTCAGAATCTCCAAATAAGGGGAAAAACAACGGTGTAGCCACAAGGTGAAGAAAGTAGTGACAAGGAGACTCTAGATGGACATACAGAGTTTTATGGTCTTTCGCATAAACGCGTACAGCATCCTTTGGGAGGAGACCTTCTCTTGCTTGCTCTGCATTTTTGATCAGAAAAAATAGTTTAGGACAAAGAAAAGAGGGAACACTATCCATCAGTGCCTTTTTCCAAGAGCGCTCAAAGTCGTAGGCGGAAACCTCTTTTCCATTCGACCAGGCTGATTCGCGCAGGTGGAACGTATACTCCAAACCTGAAGGATCCACGTCAATCTGCTTGGCCAAAGCCGGTTCGGGCTCTCCTTTTCCATTCACACGGGTTAAACCTTCAAAAAGCAAGTTACATAAAGTGTGGCAGTGGATATCGGAGGCTAAACGAGGATTGAGAGAGGAGGGGTCACCTCCTTGTAGGTTGAGACGTAAAATATTTTTGGCATATGAGTGATGCTTCTTATCGACCTCTGCAATTGAGTTTTTTGTGAGTTCAAGCAATGAAAGATCACCCTCTGGGCTTCGGGCAAAAAAACAGAGGTAGTAGAGCTCCTTCTCCCGAAGATGGGTGAAAGAGATTGAAGAATTTGCAGATAATATATTTGGAGGAATATCTGTGAGCCAAGAGGGCTGGCTGGTTTTCACTACCACAATTTCGGTCTGATTGGAAAAGTAAGATTCAATTCTGTATTTAGAATCTAAATCGATCTCTTGATTCAGACACTTATGCACGATTTTAAGAAGGTTGAGATACGTGGGAGTCGAGATGATGGCCCGCATATAATTGGGCTTGATGTTATAGAATAAGTCTTCCAGAAAAAAATACTCTAAACCCGCTTGAGAACAGGCATGGATGATATCCATCAACTGCTCGTCCTCTTTCATGATTAGGCCGCCGTTGTAGTCACGCACCTGACCAAAGGTGTTTTCCAAAACCTTCTTGATGCTATGACGCGCATCGCGCAGGTTGATTTTGTTCTCCCTTTCGCACAAAGAGGAGTTGAGCCGGAATCTTAAAATAGAGGCTTCTTTGGGGTAGTGCTTGTGAAGCACATCTACAATCAAAGATTTTTCAAGCACAATTTCAATTGAAGAGGGAGAGCGAGAAATCAGGGTTGCGATCGATTCAGACTCCTCTTTCATCACCCTAACCAAAATGACAACAAAGGCAACTTTATGTTCAAAGTATTCTGAAAAAGAAATGATAATTTGGGGGATGTCGTTCACCTGGGTCAATTCTTTACTCAGAAGAGTGATGTACTTAAAAGAGCTCTCCTCTATTTCGGGGAGGGCGAGGGGTTGCAGTGTTTGCTCTATTTTTTTCTGCAAGACAGCCTCGATTGAGGCGCCCAGTTTTTTGATTTCTGCTGTTGAAAAATAACCGCCCCGCATTTTTTCGATCTCAAGATAAAAAAATTCAGTTTGCTGCTCTGAAAAGTTTAAAACCGAATCCTTGACAGGTCGGATTCCAGAGACAAGGTGCTGAATACTATCGATAATCCGGTTCTCATTCAGCCATTCATATTTATTTAAATAGGATGTTGAAATCACAATTCCACAGATGGACCTACAGGGGGATAGGATGCGTGTAAAGAGTTGTAATTGAGCAGAGGATCGCTCCTTGATCCGCTCAGCATGCCGGCAGTGCGCACTCAGCATCCTCAGAATGAGCGTGTCTGAGCGTTTGATGAGGAAGGATTCAGGGATGTGGGCAAGCATCCGCAGGATTGTGTGCGCCACTTTCTTCGGAAAAAAATGGGGGAAGCGTGCATGCAGACTATGAATTTTTTTACAGCATTGCACACCTCGCTTTCCATAAATCAGTTCGACTAACCCCTGCTCCATACGAAAGATGGTTAAGGAAAGCTAGATATCAGTCAATAGCTGTTTAGAGTCTGTTTACCCTCGTCCATCCGTCATCATAAATGTTTGGGTTGCAATCTTAGTATTATTAATCCACGCTTCAACCCGATAATTGCCCATAGGCCACAACCCCTCATACCAGTTACGTGGCCATTGCCAGGAACCAACGAAAGAGGCTCTCGCTTGATCTCGGTTCACAAATCGAGGGCCTCCTCCTTCTGCTAGCAGATGTCCATCTGCGGTAAGGAACTTGAATATAACAGTGAATTCTTGATCACGCACATTGTGAAGTAAATTCTGGACATCCAGTTCCGCATAAACAGTTGTTGCTGCTTCCGATTGCGTTTTTTGGGGATAAAACGCATGTCGTGGGCGCGAATGCTTTATTTCTGGATCGAATTCATAGAGTCTAAATGAATTAAGTCTGATTTGTGGAGCTTCTGCCTGCGCCGAAGCCCCCCATTGAGCATAAAGAGATCCTATAGATACGATAGATCCAATTAACAAAGCTCTAAAAAACATAACCACTCCTCCTTTTTGACTCTTTGTAACCGCAGAAGTTATTTTTGTCTAATCCAGCAGGTGATTAGGTGATCATCGACCATGCCCACAGCCTGCATGAACGCGTACATAATGGTGGGCCCGACAAAAGACATCCCTCTTTTTTTTAAGTCTTTGGAAAGAGTGCGGCTGATTTCAGTTTCAGTAGGAAGATCTTTAATTGTTTCCCATTGATTGATAATCGGTTGATTGTTGACAAACTGCCAAAGATAGCGATCAAAAGAGCCAAATTCTTGTTGAATAGCTAAAAAAGCAATGGCATTTTTGCGGGCGCTAAAGATTTTCAGTCGATTGCGGATGATGGCTGAATTTTTGGTTAGTCCTTCTAGCTCTGTGTCCGTCATGGCTGCGACTTTAGCTGGCTCAAAATTGTGGAATGCCTCCCGATAAGCGTCCCTCCTTTTCAGGATGGTTTCCCAACTTAAACCTGCCTGAGCTCCCTCCAAAATCAGCATTTCGAAAAGAGCACGCTCGTCATGCTCAGGAAGGCCCCACTCATGGTCGTGGTAGGCAGCGTAAAAGGCTTTTCCGGGCTCATTTCCAAAACATCTTTTCTTCAAGGTGTTGTCCTGTTTGTAGTTTCCACAAGTTGGCATAGATTTTTTTGTGTTTCAAAAGCTCTTCATGGGCGCCACTTTCTACAATTTTTCCTTGCTGAAGCACATGAATGATGTCTGCATTTCTCACTGTAGACAAACGGTGAGCAATCATGATCACTGTCCGCCCTACGATGATGTGTTCAAGTGATTTCTGGATGGCAAGCTCTGTTTCATTATCCACAGCTGAGGTTGCCTCATCGAGAATCAGAATAGGCGGGTTTTTGATAACCTCGCGCGCAATGGTGAGTCTTTGTCTCTGTCCTCCCGACAGCCTTTGTCCTCTCTCTCCAATCACAGTATCATATCCTTGGGGAAGTCTAGTGATAAAGTCGTGCGCCTCGGCTAACTTAGCTGCTTCGATAATGCGTTCTCGGGGCATCGACCGCTCTGGGTAGGCAATATTTTCCGCCACGGTACCATGAAAAAGAAAGACATCTTGGCTAACCAGCCCAATGGCTCTTCTCAAGTCGTGAATGTCAAGAGCATCTAACTTCATTCCATCTAGCTCAATCGATCCACTGTCTGGCTCATAAAACCGAAATAAAAGCTTCAAAAGTGTCGATTTGCCCGATCCTGTTGTTCCCACAAAAGCGACAGTGTTGCCACTGGGGATTTGAGTTGAAAAGTTTTCAAACACGGGATGTTCTTTGTCATAGGCAAAGGTAATATTTTTGAACTGAATGTCTCCTTTGACAGCCTCCCTTGGCAGCGCTTTTCCACTTTGAACAATCGAAATGGGAATTTTCAAAAGATCAAGAATCCGTGTAGTAGAGGCCATGGTTCTTTGAAAGTTAACCGTCACCTCGGCCAGCATAGTCAATGGCCACAAAAGACGTTGTGTGAGGAAGACAAGCATCCCATAAATCCCGACGCTCAAATAGCCCTTGATTGTCAAAAGGCCACCGTAGATGAGAGTGGCCAGAAACCCGAACAAGATCGCAATGCGAATCACAGGTGTCACAAGGGCGCTTAGCTTGATTGTTTCCTGGTTGGCTTGGCAATACTCCTCACTCACACGTTGAATCTCTTCATATTCCACCTCCTCTGCTGCCAGACTTTTAATCGTGAGCATGCCTGTTAAGGTGTTGGTTAGACGGCTGGCAATGGCCCCTGCTTTTTGTCTCACTTCCAAAAACTTGGGTGCCAGTTTGCTTTGAAAAAAGAAGGCTCCAGCAACGATCACCGGAATAGGAAGAATCGCCCATACTGCAATCTGAGGGGCAAGAAGAAAAAAGATAAGGCCGATGGTGAATGTCGAAAAAAGAATTTGGATGATTTGGTTAACACCATTTTCAAGGAATCGTTCGAGCTGATTGATGTCATCATTCAGAATAGAAATGAGATTGCCCGTACGTAGTTGATCAAATGTTGCCTGGTCCATTTTTTGTACATGCTCTGTCGTCTCCATACGCAGAGCATGTTGAATTTTTTGTGCTAAATTTCTCCAATTCAGTGAGTAGAGGTATTCGAATAGAGACTCAAGACCCCAAATCAAAAATGCAAAAATACCGAGAAGAATCAGCTGAGTTTCCATGCGTATGATACCCAGTTGTGCCAGCCACGAATTTTTTTGTTGCACCACCACATCAATTGCAACACCGATTAGAATCTCAGGGGCGATATCAAACAGCTTGTTAAGAATGGAGTAGAGTGTAGCAAGGAGATACTGGCCTTTAAAGGGACGTAGGTATGATAAGAGACGAAGAATGGGTGGTTTAGGCTTTGACATGGCCGTTCATGTTAGGATGGTTAAGGCTTAAAAGCAAATCTTTCCTTACAAAATCACTTGAGATAAAACAGGTGATTTTTTAACGTCCCGATCTGAATATGACTTTAACCTGAAAAAGGCCTTACCACTATGGGTGCACCAAAGATTTGTCTGACTATGTTACTCTCATTCGCTTTTTGTATTTATGGGACGTGCAGTGAACAACCTCCTGCTTACGAAATCATTAAGGTGCCCATTGTGCCTCCGGATCATTATGAACAAATGGCTGCCTCGTACGAGCAAATGGCAGCGGCGTACGCGCAGCTTGCTTGTCAATACCACAATAGTTGGGGAACAGTCAGCCTTGGAGCTGACTATCTCTGCTGGCATGCCGATAATGATACCTTAGATTATGCTATCGATGGGGTGGGAACTAACCTCAAAGGTCAGGCTTATAGTCTAGATGCTGGATGGCAAAGTGGATTTCGAGCGTTTGCCGGCTACTTTTTTCCTTGCGATGACTGGTTGCTAAATTTCAGCTGGACACATTTTGCACCCAGTGAAACCCAGTCGACAAGGCCTAGTACGGGTTTGACCCTCTATCCCAATAGGGGGACTCCAGTTACTAATTTTACTCCGTTACTCGATGCGAGAGCATCATGGAGTTTGTGCTTAGATACTCTCAAATCAGGCTTGAGTTATGTTTTTTGGACCCGGCATAGTCTTTCATTGACTCCATACATCGGCATTAGATGGGACCGGATCTCCGACAAATTTGATGTGACGTACACTAAAGCGGCTGCGCCCACAACTCAGTTTGTTTACATTCATCAAGATGTGAATGCCGTTGGTCCTTCCTTTGGAATCGGGTCTGAGTGGAACTTTTATCGTAATCTTTCCTTATTCGGTGATTTTCAATGGGCCGCTCTTTGGTCGCGTTATAGAGTCTCTTATCGTTTAGATGTTGTACAAGCTGCTTTGACCTCGGATATCAATACGGGAGAAAAAAAGTATTTCTCTAAACATACATTAGACTTTTTAGTCGGAGTTAAGTGGGAGTGTCGAATCAATTCGCGATCGGGTGTTATTGTCAAACTCGGTTGGGAGAACCTGATATGGTTTGACTATGGCGAGAGTTTTTATTTTGTTGATACCGTTACGGATGGAGTCACTGTGCGTGCCACGGGCGATCTTACCATAAGTGGACTGACAGTTAGGGCTAATGTCTTCTTTTGATGAGTTAAGTGTGTGGGATAATTGAAAAAAGATATTTTCATTCAAGAATCGCAGTCACCCAATCCACACTGTAGAAGGGTTGTGATGATGTTGGCCAGAGCGACGAAGAATACTGAGAAAAATGCCAGCTGTCCCCACCAGTTTGCACGTGCAATCTGGGACTCATTTTTTTGTGGAGCAAAGATAAAAGTAAGAAGAGCTATGTAGGCAACACAACTGGCAAAGACAATAAAAGACCACGTATAAAGGCTGAGACCCCAAAAAGGTTTTCCAAAAACTGGGGTACCTGGGCAAACATGTAGGGCGATTTGCCTTAAAGCGACAAATCCACCGAAGATAGCTGATAGCAGAGATAAGCTGTAATGTCTTCTTTGGATGCCAAACTTGACGTTCAACAAGGCTCCTAACGCAACACCTAGCATCCCTAAGCGTTGAAGCAGGCACAAGGGGCAAGGCTGTTCACCTTCGATAAACTGAAAGCCGAAAGCTCCCCATAGAACACAGGAAAGGATAAGAGCCATCAGCGCGTTTAAATTTCTCTCTGCCATAAGTGTTTTACCAATTGATCTTGAGTTCTGAGGTTGCTAAGTGCCACAAAAGAAGAGCACAGCCGAAGAGTGTAATGAAAAATAAGGTCATACCAAAATGACGTTTGCCGCTGTAGGCTAGGCCAAGTGTGGTGGTCATAAGTAAAAAAAGAGCGGCCATCATAGTAGTTTAATTCCTAAATCCACTTCTACATACAATTAATATTATTAAAAAATAAATTAACCATCTAGTTTATTTTTAAAATTCAATTACTGAAGGGGTTAAATAATGTGTTGTAGTTTTGGGTCAAAAAGCATAAAAGACAGGTATGCAACAAAATAGATGGAATTCTTGACCAAGAGCAAGCCTAAGAAAGCATTTTTTACTAAGAACCGAGGGGTCAGGGTCGTATTTGCCGCCCTACTTCTTGTGGGGGGAGTTGTAGGGTGTATTTTGCCTTTTGCCCCTGGCATACCACTATTGCTTTTAGGCGGATATCTTCTTAATCCGTCTTGGTTTAAACAAAAAATCCAAACAGTTAAAAGTAAACGTAGTAATAAAAAATGAACCTAATCCTCTTTTTCTTTTTTATTGTCACTTCATTTGTCATCGTAAGGATTGGAGCTGTTGCTTTTCATGTGACGGGGATTGAATGGGCCTTGGCTAAGTTTCAAGCGCTCTCTTGTTTTACACTGACAGGTTTTACTACTCGAGAAGCAGAGTTGATTGCCAGCCATCCGAGCAGGCGAAAAATTGCGAGCCTACTCATGTTATTGGGAAACGCGGGTTTTGTGGCTGTGGTTGCTACTTCGGTCAATTCACTGAGACCTCCTGATGCACTCTACGACATAGAAATCCCTTATCTTCATTTGATCATTTCAAGTCGTTTTTTTCCATGGGTCAATTTAGCACTAATGGTGCTGTTTTTTTTCATAGGATTTCTGATTATTGACAAAACGAAACTTTTGAGAAAAATGACGATTTGGATTCGCAAACGGATACAGAAAAAGCGTTCTATCCAGCCAGTGAGCTTTGAGGAAATGGTGATTGCATCGGGTGGATATGGTCTTTTAAATATTGAGATTGGAAAAGAGAGTTCACTATTAGACAAGACAATCAAAGAGACTCATTTACGTAGTCGCGGTGTAGAGATTCTCGTTATACAAAGAGAGGGGGAGACGATTACTGTTCCGACCGGCGATATACAAATTCATTTGGGGGACAATTTGATTTGTTTCGGACAGCTGGATAAGGTGAAAAAAGACCTACTAGGAGAATAGCGCTTAAAAACGGACACTCCCTCCCAGCGTTAAGCCTTGCAGAGTCAGATTTCCGTCCGACGAGAGTGTGTACTGATTGGTGTGGAAAAATATGTGATTTTCCCAACCCATGTGCGCTTCCATAACCAAACAACAAAATGCGCGTAAATACCGGATTCCAATGAATGTATCTACACTAGGATGAGATTTGCAATAAGTGCTTTTTTCATTCACATTGGTGTCGGTTTCTGAATTTTGCACAGCATATTGGTTATCAAGGCCTGAATAAACGATAGAGCCACCAAATTTAGCGCTGAGCGAGAAACCAAACCCTAAGTGGCAACTTCCGTTGACCCCAGCTACTAACCCCCCACCGCAGTACCGTTCTCTCAGTAAACCAGTGAGGGTAGTTGTGGCATTTGAGCCACCCAATTCAATTTTTTGTTTCATCCAAAAGCCGCGTAAGCCTATTTGGGGCTCAACTGTGATCCAGCTAGTGGGGCAAAACATGCGGCTAATAAAACCATCTAAATAGTAAAGGTTTAAGTTCCATGTGTACTCAAGGCTATTGAGGTTGATGCCTGTAGGAGCCGCTAAGCCCAACACAGGAAATAGATCGGTATTGATAGGAATGATTCCTGTTGGGTTGATTGTCGTATTTACAGCTTTGGAAGGAAGATGAGTAAGAGAAGCTCCTAGTTTCCAACACTGAGTTAAAGGAGTGCTCGCATAAATGCGATATCCATTGGAGTACTTAAAGCCCGGACGTATCGTTGTACTATTTATAAAGGTCGTTCCTCCTGACGATGTGAAATTTACCCTAGAGGCGATCTCCATTTGAGATTGCCTCGCTTTCCAATAGAGCCATTCAGCTCCCACATCTGTTCCTTCATACCAGCAGCAGGATTCAGCTAACAGTGGGCTGCTAGCTATCAAACCTGAAATCATCCCATAAAAAAATAGCTTTTTCAAATCGATCCCTCAATTGGCATTACATACTTAAGCATCAAAAACACACGCTGCCTCCAAGGGTTAGACCCTGCAAAGTTAAATTACCGTTTGCGGTCAGCGTGAACTGATTGGTATGGAAAAAAATGTGATTTTCCCAGCCTATGTGTGCTTCACAAGAAAAACAGCTGCAATTTGCGCTATATTGAATCCCTATAAACGAGTCAACAGTCGGGTGTGATTTGTAAAATAGATCACTACCATTTATCTGGATATTGGCAGGTGGAGATTGCATTTCGATGTCTGTATCAATCTTTGAGTAAACCAGCGAGGCACCAAATCTTCCAATAAGAGAGAACCCCCAATCCAGCTCACAGGATCCTTTCAACCCTCCGATTAGGCCTCCACCGTTGAACTTCTCTTTAGCAGAGGATGTAAAAGTGGCCCCATCAGCCACAGAGAATCCACTCGCCTCTAGTTTTTGCTTCATCCAAAAGCCCCTTAAACCCAAATAGGGCTCCAGGCTAATGAGGCGGCACGGACAAAAAGCATAATTGACATAAGCATCTAAGTAATAAGTGTCCAGACTCCAATTAAGGTCTAAGCTAGAGAAGGTTGTCCCTCCTTGAGTAAATATGGTATAGATGGGGTATAGGGTAGAGTTGAGAGAAATACTGTTATCTGGTTGGGGCCCAGCTACACTTGAGGTGGATGCACTCGAGGGAAGATGAGTGAGAGCTGCTCTTAACGTCCAGCATGCATTCAGATGGTAGCCGATATTCACACGGTAGCCGCTCGTGTATTGAAAATCAGGGAATACGGGGCTGCTATTTGTAAGAGTACCGGAAGTCGTGACCTTTGTGGCCAGTTCCATTTGAGATTGCTGGGCTTCCCAATAGAGCCAATCGGCGCCCACTTCAAAGCGTTTGTACCAGCAGCTCTCTATGCAACATTGATTTTCCGCAAGCAAGGGGCCCATCATTAACAAATTGAGAACAAAAACACATAGAAATCGGGTTTTCAAAACGGCCTCCACAATTCAGAGAGTTACGAACAAAAAGTATACTTTTCTATTTTGACATGCAAGAAATGTTTTACCGTAAGGCAAGGGTAGCCTCTTGGAAAAAGGGCTTGCTTGGAATAAAATTTGGGCTGGTATCTCCGGCATAGATTTCTCCATTGGACAGAGGTAGCTTTGTTACCGGAGCTCCCTTTTGTAAGTTTAGCTTATCGATATTGACCCAAAAAACATTGGGTCTATCTGTGCTTTCGAAGTAGTAAACTCTGTGCTGCAAGTCTGAAACGCTCCGCCAAATCGTGGCAGCTACATTGGGTTTGCCTGAAACTTGTTTGGTAAAGGGCACTGAGGCATTTCTAATGAGAGAAAATCCAATGGCAATGGCATGTTTCTCAACGGCAGTCTCTGAGGCATTATCCACGTAAAAAGAGGTTCTTACAAATCGATCGTCAGGTTCTGCTGTGCCAGGCAAAAAAGCTCCCTTAAGGTTTTGCCAGTAGGCATTTAGAACGAGCTGTTTATCAAAATTTGGCTCATTGGTCATCACTGTGTATTTCTTACTTTGGTATACAACCAGCTTGCCGTCAATATATTCGAAAATGGCATTGTCCCCTGTTGGGTCCGTGATCGCCAAGTGGACTGCAGGGTAGTCTCCGTTGGGAAGTAATTGGGCGGTCATGTTGAACTTGTCTTGGCTAAAATCTTCGACAGCCTCCCGAACGGTTGCATAGTTATCTAAAAAGTACTGTGCCCAGCTCAGGATAGACATATTTTGGCGACTTTCTTTAGGCTTTCCGTAGTCAGCAGTAGCCAAATAGAGTAGATTTGCGTTAAGGCCTTCTGTATTCAATCCATCAGTAGTGGCAATATTGTAACCGCAGGCAATGACACTTCCATACTTAGAAGTCCATTGAACACTATTGGCTTCTTTGCTACCGCGTTTTGTGATTCCTGCAGGAATGGCCCACAGGTCTGTTTTGATGTCCTCAACCCAGTCCATCGACCTGCCGGTAACAACGATGTTTTCCATTCCATTGTAAGTTAACCTTGTGCAGGCATCTACTTCTGCAGGTGAAAACACGATGATGGATAAGGCTAAAAGAATCGCTTTTTTGCATAGTTTCTGCATGCATTCACCTATTAGGTTATTTTTTACATTTCTGCTATATATACAGGAAAAGATGATTCTATGTCCAAAGGAGAGCCGCAGATGAAAAACGACAACTCAAAGCCGACGACAAATGATGCTGGAATCCCCATTTCCAGTGACGAATACTCGCTCACAGTTGGTCCTGATGGGCCTATCTTACTCCAAGACCACTACCTCATCGAACAGATGGCAAACTTTAATCGAGAAAAAATTCCTGAGCGCCAGCCCCATGCAAAAGGGTCAGGAGCATTTGGGTACTTTGAGGTTACCCAAGATGTGAGTGCTTACACCAAGGCAGCCGTATTTCAACCCCGCCAAAAAACAGATACCTTAATCCGGTTTTCGACAGTTGCCGGAGAGCAGGGGAGTCCAGACACATGGCGTGATCCGCGCGGTTTTGCTTTGAAGTTTTATACAAGCGAGGGAAATTATGATTTGGTTGGCAACAACACTCCCGTGTTTTTTGTGCGCGATCCGATGAAGTTTCAACACTTTATTCGCTCACAAAAACGGCGTGCAGACAACGGACTGCGTGACAATGATATGCAGTGGGATTTTTGGACTCTTTCTCCAGAGTCAGCTCATCAAGTGACGTGGCTCATGGGCGACCGGGGGATCCCTAAGACATGGCGGCACATGAACGGCTATTCCAGTCATACCTACATGTGGGTGAATGCGCAGGGAGAGCGCTTCTTTGTAAAGTACCACTTTAAGACCGATCAGGGAATCGATTTTCTGACCCAGGAAGAGGCTGATCGCTTGGCCGGCACTGATGGAGACTACCATCGTCGCGATCTATTTGAGGCAATTAAACGGGAAGAGTACCCTAGTTGGACACTTAAAGTGCAGATCATGCCGTTTGATGAAGCGGTTTCTTACCGGCTCAATCCCTTTGACTTGACTAAGGTCTGGCCGCACCAAGATTATCCGCTGCATGAGGTGGGAAGGCTCACACTCAATCGCAACCCAACAGATTTTCACACTGAGATTGAGCAGGCAGCATTTGAGCCTAACAACATGGTGCCCGGAATTGGCCCTAGCCCCGACAAGATGCTTCTTGCACGCCTTTTTTCGTATGCCGATGCGCATAGAGCTCGTCTTGGGGTTAATTATAAACAAATCCCTGTGAACCATCCCAAGTGTCCTTTTCACAGTTACAGCAAAGACGGTGCAATGCGAGTAGAAAATGTTTCCGATCCGGTCTACGCCCCTAATTCCAAAGGAGGTCCAAAGGCAGATGGCGAGCGGTATCCCCAGTTGGAAGTGTGGGATGCGAGTGGTGAATTTATGCGAGCTGCCTACACGCTCAGGAAAGATGACGATGACTGGAGACAAGCAGGGGATTTAGTGCGCAAGGTGATGGATGATGCCCAGCGTGATCGTCTTGTCTCAAATGTTGTGGGGCATCTTAAGAAAGGAGTGTCAGAGCCTGTCCTACAAAGGGCATTTGCGTACTGGAGTCGCATCGACAAGGATATTGGAGAGAGGGTCAAAAAAGGTGTGCAGTCATAACTAAAAATGAAGGCCTAAACCAAGAAAAAAACCATGTACATAAAAGTCACTGTATTGGTTGGTTGAGAGGCCTGGGCTCTGACTATCAGTAAAGAGGAGCTTTGAAGTGCCATTTATATATGTCGCAATTTCATACCCACATCCAATTGAGGCGCGCACGCGGCTAAAAGAGCAAGAATGATCGATGCTGAATCGAATAACCAACTCAGGAACAATACGCCACAGACTTTGCTGTGTAACACTCGATTCTATTCCTATTGCATTGAATGAAAACATTTTGCACTTAGAATTCACAGGAATCAGACTTCCTGTGGCCGTGAATGTATAGGAGAGATGGCGTGGATGCCAGCAAAAAAGATGACCCGGTTCAAAGATAGTAATTACGCCAAGTTGGGGTCCCAATCCTTTTGTGTGGGCGTGAAACACGATCTGTTCTTGAGGTCCAAGTGTCTCTGCATAGTTGATTACCTCGTGGTATCGAAGGTAGATCCACTCTATTCCTTCACGCAAACAGAGGCGACCCAGACCAAACTTCCAGATCCTTTCATCAAAGAGGCATTCCGCCTTTTGGTACATCACACCAATACGAGAAGAGGCCGTTCCTGAAAAGGGTTCTGAGACATTGGGTAGATTGGGGATAGCAGCAACTGGCCACAATTGAGGAGCAGATCTATTATCTTGAGTGGATTCCCTGGAACAAGCAAAAACGTGCGTCCATTTTAATCGAAAGTCGATACAGGAATTGTATAATGCATACTTCCCCTCAACACGGAAACCGGGCGCGAACCCAACGGGATTATTCTTTCGTTTGCCGCTTGGGGTTGGATGGCCGGCGCCATCATCCACGCTGCCGACTATCGTGTAGTATGTCCCATCGAAAGAAGGGGAAAAATAGAGCGCTTCTCCATGTACAGACCATGTCTGCTGTCCTGAGTTTGCCCATGCTGAAAGAGAAACAAAAAGGCATAGTAGAATTGTTCTAGTTGCAGTCAACAGCGAGCCGGCAATTTTATTGCTTTTTCGGCATTGAATCATAAGAGAATTGAATGAGTCAATAGCGTTTCAACACAACCTTTAATATACCTAGATCGAGCAGGCGGTATTCGCATGCACAGCATTTCTCAACACCCATAATCCACTCGCCCATAAAGCAAGCTGTGTTGTATCATCCTCCCTTCTAAATTTTGAAGGGATCGAGAGTCGTGTTGCGAGGAATTTTTGTTTTTTGCCTGTTTGTAGTAGCCACGTATTTGAGTGGGGAAGAGATTAAGGCTTATGTCACAAATCAAAGTGGGGGAACCGTTTCTGTTATTGATGAGTCTACAGATACGGTTGTAGATACAATTCCTGTAGGCAGCTCTCCGACTGGAGTGGAAGTCTCTCCTGATGGCACGATTTCCTACGTAGCGATCCAAGGCCAAGATAGGTTAAGTGTTATTGATACAGAAACAGATACAGTGATCGACACGATTTCAGTGGGAGATTTTCCTTCGTATGTTGCCTTCGCTCCGGATGGTGTTAAGGCTTATGTGACCAATTTATTTGATTCTACTGTTTCCATTGTGGATGTGGGCAGTAGCATGGAAGTCGGCACGATTAATGTGGCGGCTTTGCCGGTAGATGTAGTGATTTTACCGGATGGTTTAAAGGCTTATGTAACTAGCTTTGGCACCAATAATGTAACGGTAATCGATGTTGTCAATGAGACTGTACTAACAACGATTCCAGTGGGGTCAACTTCTGCTGAAGCAGCTGTTACTCCTGATGGGTCTAAGTTATACGTTACAGTTTTCGGTAACGATACGGTTGTTGTCATTGATACAGCCACCGATACGGTTACGACGACGATTTCTGTTGCTGACCAGCCAATTAGTGCCGCAGCTTCCCCGAATGGCGATAAAGTTTATGTCGGTACTCAAGGAGACGTACCCACCGATCTGATCTTTGTGATCGATGTGGCGACAGACTCGGTCACAAGTACCATCGGAGTGGGAAATAATCCCAATGGCATTGCGTTTACCCCGGATGGGACAAAGGCGTATGTGGCGAATCGCTTTAGCAATAATGTCTCTATTATTGATGCACAAACAGATACAAACGTAGGAAGCATTCCGGTGGGTTCCCGCCCAGTTGGAGTGGCCTTTGCCCCATCACTTATCATTGATGTCATGGGCGCCAGCAATATGAACATCTTTTTGACTCAAACAGACCTCTATAATCGCATTACCTGGACACCTCCTGCTGGAGCAAACGTTGTAGAGTACAGGATTTATCTCAACGCGGATTTAACCGATCTTATCGGAGTTGTGAGTGCAAGTGCTCCTCTTGTTTTTGAGGACCACAATAAAATAAGAGGAGAGGTCACTACCTACTACGTGGCAGCGTATAACGGTCCTAGCCTTGTGGGGCTGGGTTCGGTTCAAGTTGTGACAGATTGATATCAGTGAGATCATCTGAAAAAATCTTTATTTAACCTGTTGAGAATGCTACGCTCCTCACCCTATGAATAGGAGAGGGGTGCAACAAACGACGTGTGCATGATGAAACGGCTGCTAATCGCTCTCTTAATGAATTTTTCTTGTCTTGGGGCTTTTCCTGGTTTTTATGTGGGAGGGGCGGTAGGTGGGCATCTAACTGAAGGGGCTCAGGCTGGGGGAGTTGTCGGAACGTTTTCTGATAATGTGTATCCCTCCGATTTACAAAATGATGTGTTTAGTCGCGATAGTGTAGGCTTACTTTACGCGGGGTATGGTGTCGGGTGGCGTTCTGTATACCTAGGTGCCGAAGGGTTTATCCAATTGGGGCATGCTCAGCTGAAAAACGCCCGGTTTGGAAATAATTTGACGATTGTAGGTAATGCCGCAACATTCATTTCTTCCTCCGAAGTAGAGTCATCTATTAACTGTTTTCAGAGCGGAGTCGACTTTTTACCGGGATGGTCTCTCGGCCCAGCTACGCTGCTCTACGGGAGAATGGGTATTGGGGTCGCTAGAGCAAAGTTAGAAGTGCGTAGCCTAAATGTTGGTCAATCCCTATTTGGTTCAGGAGAATTATTTCTAAACTTATCTAGTAGAAAGACATTGGCTACCCTGCGTGCCGGTGCGGGAATTGAACATAGACTGACTTCTCACTTCTCGTTGCGAAGTGATTATATCTTTACAGATTATGGAAAACTCTCCGTGAGCGGTGTACGGACGGGGACAAGTTCGGGCTTTGCTTTTCCAATGACTTTAAATAGCGATACCAGGCTGCATTTGTATGATCATGCAGTGCTGTTGGGAATCTCCTACCATTTCTGTTGTCAAGAGGCTATCTGTACTGATGCATGTTCTGCGCTCTCGGCTTTCAATGGATTTTATCTTGGAGGGGCTGTAGGAGGAAGTGCATTAACCGCTAGCCAACGTGGCTTTGCTTCAGGAGAGAATCCTTCACGCAATCAAACCATTCAGACTCTAAATGCGCCCTCACAGCTCTATAACAACCAATTCCAAGGGTTGTTTTTCCTGGGATATGGAAGATTGTGGAAGAGTGTTTTTTTGGGAGGGGATGTCTTTGTCTCTGCGGCCTCACATAGTGCAATAGATTATAAAGTGCAGGAACTATTTTACCTTCCTAGTAATGACACGCTGTATGCTACCTCTTGCGATACTTCGGTAGAATCTTCAACGTGTCAGTATGGATTCGATCTAAGGCCAGGTGTTTTGCTTTCACCACTTACCCTTCTCTATGCAAGGGCTGGCATCTCTGCAGCAGAAATTAGAGCGAACTCCAAAGCGCAGTTTAACGCGAATAATGGATCGGGAATAACCTGGTTTTTGCCGGAAGAAGTTTCAGCTCGCACATGGACAGCTGCTTTTCGGCTCGGGTTGGGTGTTGAGCAACGATTAACAGCTAGGCTTCATTTGCGCGGGGACTATGTATTCACAAACTATGGCATAGCCTCGTTCAATAGCAGAGCTACCGGCCAGGACAGCGAAGGCGATGCGACTTTCCTCAGCAATACTCTCTCTACCCACCTGCAAAATCACGCCATTTTTGTAGGTCTTACCTACTACTTCCGCTGATTTAGACTGGAGGCGCTTTCGAGGAAGGCGGAAAGGTCATTCACAACGATGTCTGCCCCGTGCTGTCTAAGTCCTTCGGCATAGTTTTCGCGGTTAATGCCCACGACAAGACCAAAGCCACCTGCTTTGCCCGCTTGCACTCCGGCCTCGGCATCTTCAACGACCACACAATCTGAAGGGTTAAATCCAAGCTTTTGCGCAGCATTTAAATACGTATCCGGAGCCGGTTTTCCTCTAAGATTGAGTTTTTCCGTTTCATTGCCATCGCAAATGGTATCAAATAGCGCGGTGAGCTTTTCTTTATCGAGGATGTCGCGGCAATGTTTGCTAGAAGAAACAACACCTATGTGGATCTTTTTTTGACGTAAAATGCGGATGAGTTCCACGGTCGACAGAAAGACTTCAACTCCTTGCGTGGAAACCAACTGCGAGAAGTAGCGATCCTTCAGGTTTCCTAAAGCAACAACAGAGCTCAAGCCGGGAGGATCGTCAGGGCTGCCATAGGGAAGAACGATGTTTCTAGATTTTAAAAAACCCTCCACTCCATCATAGCGCGCCTTCCCATCAACATAGTCGCGGTAATCATGCTCACGATCAAACGGGGGATTCTTACCGGGCAGGCTTGTGAGAAAATCATCAAACGCTTTTTGCCACGCAGTAGCATGTAAGCTGGCTGTCTTCGTAATCACCCCATCTAAGTCAAAAAGAACTGCCTTATAATGGTAGATTTTGTCGTTCATGAGGCTCTCCTATTTTTTTCAAACAAATCTCATCATTGCCATGGGCAATGGTTAAGGGGTCTCCCTTAATGAGGGTGTAGGTGGTGTAAGCTTGTGTCAAACAGATGTGGATTTGACTAGCGCGTATCTTAAGTTTAAATTCCATCCGATTCCATGCTTCAGGCAGCCGGGGACGGAAGGAGATAGTGCCGTCGTCATCACGCATTCCGGCAAATCCATACACAAGATAGAGCCAAGAACCACCCATCGAGGCGATATGGACACCATCCCGAACGTTGTGATTGATATTTTCCAGATCCATCTCGACAGTTTCGGTGAAGTAGCGCAAGCTTTTCCGATGATCCCCAATTTCGGCTGCTAAAATCCCTTGGATGCAGTCTGAAAGGGAAGAGTCGCCGGTTGTTAGGGGATCATAGAAGGCGTAGTTGTCTTTGATCTGCTTGTCAGTGAAATGTTTACGCAATAAAAACATAGCCAAAAGCAAATCGGATTGTTTGAGTACTTGCTTACGGTAGATCTCAAGTGGATGGTAGTGTAAAAGGAGTGGATAGTGCTCGGGAGGCGTGTTCGCAAAATCCCATGGTTCTCTTTCAAAGAAATTGTCATCTTGGGGAAAGATACCGGTATGTTCATCGTAAGGGATCAACATGTGTTCAGCTGCGTGCTTCCATGCATCTTCGGGCTTTTTTACCATCCGGTGAGCAAAGAGAAGATTTTCACGTGCCATGAGGTTGGTATACACATTGTTGTTCACTAAGGCCGTATACTCGTCGGGGCCTGTGACCTCATGGATCTGAAAATTCTTTCCGTTGAAAAAACCCAGGTCACACCAAAATTGTGCCGTATCGATGAGCATCTCTTCTCCAAACTCTTCGATGATGCCGGCATCACCGGTGACATCAAAGTACTTCTTGAGTGCATAGATGATATCGGCATTGATGTGGTATTGCGCCGTTCCTGCAGGATAGTAGGCAGAGGCCTCCTCACCATTGATTGTCCTCCATGCAAAAAGAGCGCCTTTGTGATTTAAGGTTTTGGCTCGTTCACGGGCATGGGGGAGGAGAGTATGACGAAATTTGAGTAGGTTGCGCGCAATGACGGGCTGTGTATAGACGAAAAAAGGAAGCACATAAATCATGCTATCCCAAAAATAATGCCCTTCATATCCCTGTCCTGTCAGCCCCTTCGCTGCAATTCCGCGCTCGCCGCTCTTGCCTACAGATTGCAAGATTTGGAAGAGACTGAACCTAATCCCTTGTTGCGCGGCCTCATTGCCGTCGATGATCACATCGGCATCCTTCCAAAAGAGATCGAGATACGCTTTTTGTTCTTGGAGAAGAGCGGAAAACCCCTCCTGGACAGCCTGCTCAAGAGGGAGTTGAATCTGCTCTTTTGTGGCTCCATAGGCCATGTACTTGTACAGACGGAAAGGGGCGTCTGGTTTGAGATTGATAGTATAGACAACTTTTCCAACGCTTTCGTTAGAGCTGCTTGTCACTGTGTAACTAGATTTTGTGGATACTCTATGTTCAGCGCTAACAGCGAGGGTGAGTTTGCTATTTTGGGTGGTATGAGAAGAGAATAGCCGCTCTTGATCAGCACAGTTCTCAACGGGTAAAAGCACTTTCCCATAGAGGGCCGCAGCGGCTCTGGGGTCCCACTCGTTTAACTGGTTGCTCTCATTGCTGAGCATTTCTGAGGAAACTGTGACCTGAACCTCTTCATCGGTGCGAATTTCATAGGAAATCACACCGATTTCCCTTCTATGGAGTGAGATGAGTCGCTCGCTTCTGACATGAAGCGTCTTGCCTGAAAGCGTTTTAAAGGTCACCTCTCTGAACAAGGTGCCTTTCTGCATATCCAGAATGCGACTGTAATCGATTACTTCTGCCCTGCTGAGGTCAAAGGGTTCTCCCTCAACATTGAGCCTGATAATTTTACAATCTGTCAGATTGATGATCGTCTGGCTATTTTTGGCATAGCCGTAGGCTTCCTCTCCATAGGTAAGGGGACGAAACTCGTAGAAACCGTTTATGTAGGTGCCGTTCTGATAGACAGGGGTCCCTTCTTCAAAATTTCCTCGGAATCCTAAATAACCGTTTCCAACT
The DNA here is from genome assembly GCA_964350245.1 of uncultured bacterium. Taxonomy (GTDB): domain Bacteria; phylum Chlamydiota; class Chlamydiia; order Chlamydiales; family JAAKFR01; genus JAJACP01. The sequence continues at coordinate 38,377 of CAYGJC010000007.1, forward strand.
GAAAAGATGGACTCACTTTGTGGCAAGAGTGCAGCACGAAAGCTCTTTTTCACAGATGCGCCAAGGATCAATCGGATAAATGACAGAATCAGTCAGTTTGTCCGACTTGCCAGGCGCCGACTTTCTGTTTTTCTGCTGTGTCAATTTCTGTCCATTTCCAATTTTTGACTTCAGGTAGATCATCAAGAGTATCTTGAATACAATTGCGGTGATCAATCAGTTTCTTTTCAAACATCTCGACCAGATGCTCGATCTCACTTCGGAATCGTCTTTGCCTTTTGAGCGCTTCGATTGTTAGATGGAAGCGGCTCATCTGGTTGAGAACGACCATATCAAACGGCGTTGTGGTCGTTCCCTCTTCGATATACCCGCGCACGTGAAAACGTTCCTCTTCTGGACGGTTATGGATCACTTCATGAATCACGCGGGGATAGCCATGAAAGGCAAAAACCACGGGAACATGGTTCGTGAAGAGCGCTTCGAATTCAAGCTCGTCCATGCCGTGCGGGTGTTCTTTACGTGTATACAACTTCATCAAATCGACCACATTGACTACACGGACCCTCAGCTCAGGAAGATGTTTGCGTAGTAGCCATGCGGTTGCCATAATCTCAATGGTGGGCACGTCACCGGCTGCAGCGAGGACAATATCGGGTTCCTTGCCGTTGTCGCTAGAAGCGAACTCCCAAACTGAAGCGCCATGCGAGCAGTGTTCTCTTGCTTGCTTCATACTCAACCATTGCAACTGAGGCTGCTTTCCAGCAGTAATTAGGTTGACATAGTTACGGCTTCTCAGGCAATGAGCCGCAACCGAAAGAAGACAGTTAGCATCCGGTGGAAAGTAGATGCGGGTGACAGAACTTTTCTTGGTGAGAACGGTATCGATAAACCCGGGACCCTGATGGCTGTAACCGTTATGGTCATTGCGCCAGGCATGACTAGTAAGCAGGTAGTTTAGAGAGGCAATTGGCTCCCGCCATTCGATTTCATTGCAGACTTTTAGCCACTTAGCGTGTTGATTCACCATGGAATCCACAATAGAGACAAAGGCCTCGTATGAGGCAAATATGCCATGTCTGCCGGTAAGAAGATACCCTTCTAGCCACCCCTCGCAGCAGTGTTCGCTAAGAACTTCCATGACCCTACCATCAGCAGAAACGTGGTCGTCGATATCGATGATTTTCGCTGTACTACAGCGGTTTGTGGTGTCAAAAACGGCACCAAGACGATTCGAGTTGGTCTCATCAGGACAAAAGAGGCGGAAGTTTTTTTCATCCTGGTTACGGACGAAGACCTCTTTAAGAAACACACCTAGATGACGAGTTGCCTCTCCAGTAACAGCCCCTGGAGCTGGGACCTCGATTCCAAAATCTGCATAATCGGGAAGCTCTAAATCAACGAGCAGCCGCCCTCCGTTGGCGAAAGGGGTTGCTCCCATCCGCTTCTCTCCTTTCGGAACCATGGCCCGTAGTTCCTCGATCAAACGACCGTTTTTACCAAAGTGTTTTTCCGGATGGTAGCTCTTCATCCACTCTTCGAGCATTTTGAGGTGCTGAGGGTTGTCCTTAACATTGGCAAGAGGCACCTGGTGTGCGCGGAAAGTCCCTTCGACAGGCAGCCCGTCGACACTCTTAGGTCCCGTCCACCCTTTGGGCGTCCGCAGAATGATCATGGGCCAACGAGGACGCGTTTTAAAGCCTTGTTCACGCGCCTTTGTCTGAATCGAGCGTATCTCCTTGTAACACTTGTCAAGAGTCCCCGCGAAGTCTTGGTGGACAGTTTTAGGATCATCGCCCTCAACAAGATATGGTTCATACCCATGCCCTTTAAAGAGGGCCATCAGCTCATCTTCTTCGATTCTAGCAAGCACGGTCGGCCCCGAAATTTTATAGCCGTTTAGATGTAGAATCGGCAAAACAGCCCCATCTCTTGCTGGGTTGAGGAATTTATTCCCTTTCCATCCTCCTTCAAGAGGTCCGGTTTCCGCTTCCCCATCTCCCACGACACAGGCGACAATCAGGTCGGGATTGTCAAAAGCGGCTCCATAAGCGTGCACAAGGGAGTAACCAAGCTCGCCCCCTTCGTGGATCGATCCCGGGGTTTGTGGACTCACATGACTCGGTACACCACCAGGAGTAGAAAACTGGCGGAATAACTGGCGGATTCCTTTTTCATCTTCCGGAACGTGCGGATAGATTTCCGAGTAAGTGCCCTCCATATAGACGTTGGAAATCAAAGCAGGCCCGCCATGCCCCGGTCCACAGACATAAAGAACATTCGCATTGTACGCTTTGATCAGGTGGTTTAAATGCACGTAGATCAGGTTGAGACCAGGAGAAGTTCCAAAATGACCCAGTAGGCGTGGTTTGATATGTTCCGCTTTGAGCGGCTCACGCAGAAGGGGATTCTCTTTGAGGTAGATCTGTCCAACTGAAAGAAAGTTCGCCGCCTCCCAGTACCTTTGGATTTTATCTAGTTGTTCATTTGTTAAGATATCTGCCATTTTCCCCTTCCCTTTGGTCAAAAATTACTAACTATTAAGATCACCATGTTCCGTGAATCTCTTATGCATCAGATTCAGGTATTTTTTGTGATGGCTCGCCTTATAATCGATAAGAGAGTAGGTGAGCAATTTCACGCCATCCTGAATGAACATCCAAATGATATTATACGCCCATACAAGCCCGATCACACTCCACTGGATCGCAGGAACAAACCAGCCGTATGCACAGATGAGCGCCGCAAAGATTTGCGTGCCCACAACAGCTGTAAACAGCTGCCAGGAAGGATGTGGTCGCTTAAAAAAGCACCCTCTTGCTCTTGTTAAAAACAACATCAGGTGACCCCCGGCTACAAGCTGAAGGAAGATGATGGTCTGAAGATGGGAAACATCGAGAGTCATCCACTGCTGCCATGCTGTGGTTTTCAGCCATACCATGCAAATCAGGAACAGTCCAAAAGTCTGTATAACTGCGGTGACGCCAAAGACGGAGGCAATCGAGAGTAGGCGTCCCATTTGCCAGCGGATCGGTTCTTTTGGAATGTGAGTATTGTCATAGGCAATGGTCATGATGGGAATATCATCCAACAGAGCAAGGAGGATGATCATGATCGGTGTCAGTGGCCGGTAGGACACTCCATTCACCATAGGAAAGAGCAACATAGTCAATACAACAAAGAACATAATGTCAAAGGTCATCGCAATACGGTAAATGGTGTAGCTGACCATTCTCTCAAAGATGCGGCGCGCCTCTTTGATGGCTTGGATGATGACAGACAGTCCTGATCCGGTTAAGATCAGGTCAGCCGCTGCTCTTGCAGCATCCGTTGCCCCTGAAACAGCGATACCCGTGTCTGCTTGTTTCAATGCCGGCGCGTCATTCACGCCATCTCCGGTCATCATCACCATATGGCCGAGCTTTTGTAAGGCGCGTAAAATGCCGTATTTATGTTCGGGATACACTTCTGCGAAACCATCAGCCTTTTCGATCGCTTTGGCCACTTGTGGATCCAGGTGTTTGACATCACTCCCATTTTTGAAAAATTCACTCGCTCTTCGGATAAGGGTACCCAGACCCAGCTTAGCCGAGATCTGGCGTGCGATGGCGACGTTATCTCCAGTGACCATTTTAACAGAAAGGCAATGCTCTTTTGCCTCCTTAATGGTTTGCTTAGAATCATCACGCGGGGGATCAAAGAGAGGCACGAGTCCTAAAAATTCCCATGTATCAGCGGTTTTCACGGCAACGCCAAGAGTGCGGTATCCTTTAGAGGCCAGGTCATTAACCGTTTTTTCCGCGCGCGCATGGTCTTCTGTAGAAAGCGTGCACAGATCCATGATCACTTGTGGCGCTCCCTTCGTATAGCTTGTTGTTTTTCCGGACGCATCCCGAACAATGCTTTCAGTGCGTTTGTTCACAGGATCAAAAGGAATGAATTTCGTTTGTGTATATTGCGAGAGGACAGAAGGATCCGACAATCCACTGATGACAGCCAGGTCGATTGGATCCTCATCCTCTTTGCTCGAAGAAAGAGCGGCAGCAAGGATGCAACTTTGCTCATCTTGCGCTTTAAAAAGGATGGGATGATCGAGCGTCAGTTGGTTTTTTGTGAGCGTTCCGGTTTTGTCTGAACAGAGAATATCGACCCCTGCAAGCTCCTCGATTGCCTGCAGCCTGGAGACAATCGCTTTCTTTTTTGATAGCGCCAGCGCACCCAAAGCCATTGTGACAGAGAGAACGGCTGGCATGGCCACAGGAATCGAGGCGATGACTAAAATCAGGACAAACTGCGTCAGATCAAGCCACGGTTCACCGCGGTATAGTTCGACAATGATCAGCAGAATACTTAATGCTAACGCAGTGAAGATGAGAAAGTTTCCAATTTTCATCACAGCCTTTTGGAAGTGGGAGATTCCTCCGGCTTCCGAGACTAACTTTGCTGTGCGACCGAAGAATGTATTCGAACCGGTGGATGTGACAAGAGCGATCATCTCTCCTTTCCGTACGATAGAGCCCGAATAGCCGACCTCTCCCACTGCTTTTGAGACCGGCAGAGACTCACCTGTGAGAGCAGACTGGTCAACGCTGGCATACTCTCCTTCCAAGAACTTGACATCAGCGGGAATGATATCTCCCAGGCGGATGCGGATGATATCACCGGGGACAAGGCCTGCAGCGTCGATGGTGTCCCACTTACCGTCACGCAGAGAACGGGCTTTAAGAGCCAGCCCCTTTTTCAATGCAGCGAGGGCGTTTGCGGCTTTGTGTTCCTCCCAAAACCCGATCAGAGCATTAAAAACAAGCATCACCAAAATGATGATAAAATCATCCCAGCGCTTGGCGATGCCCGAGAGAATAGCGGCGGCTTCGATCATCCATGGGATTGGCCCCCAAAAATAGCTGAAAAACTTAAGGATAGGACTTTCTTTTTTCTCTACCAGAGTATTGGGTCCATATACCTTGCATCTTTGTTCTGCCTCAGCAGTTGTTAGTCCCTCTTTTTCTGTTTTTAAAAGCTCTAATAGCTTTTCAGGAGGGCTATTTTTTGCCTCATCATCTGTGATTATAACTTTGTCCATAAATCAGGAGTAAAACAATTTGTAGTATTATTTCAATTGTAAACACCAACCAGATGCATTATGTTCACGAATCATGGGATGCTTCCTCATCGGAGTCACAGGAAAGGGTTACACGAAAAAGGGCGTAGCGCTGCTAGGCAGTGTGAGTGATGATCCCTATGACGTGCGTACATTTGTACGCTCAGAGCATCCACAAGGCCTTCTAGCCCATGTCGGGACCGAGCTTGTGGCAACAAGACCTCCTTCGTTTGAAGAAAGAGGATTTTTCTGCCAAGAGGGCGAGACATCAAGAGGAGTCAATGCCGCAGGTTTAGCGTTTAACTCAGCTCTGCTTTTTGAAGATGAGACCCAACCGAAGATTCCCAATCCAGCCCCTTTTTCACGCTTGTCAAGACAGATAATGGAGGAGTGTCACACTGTGCAAGAGGCCATTGCTCTGATCGGTCAAGCACCGGCAGTGCATCCTCCGTTTTCACTCCTTCTAGCTGATCGCTCAGGAGCAATCGCTCATCTTGAGGCAGGCGATTTTGGTGTTGAGGTTGTTCAGCAGTATAGTAAGGAAAAGCCCGGCGCTCTATTTGCCGTGAACTGCTATCAATCGGAAAGCAGACAACAGTTTAATCATCCACAGGCTCCGACAGACAATTCGACCAATAATAATGGACTGCGCCTACAACGAGGCAAAGAACTGTGTGAAAAATGGAAGGGTGAAATCGATGTAGAGATTTTGGCAAAGATTCTCTCCGACCATACAAACAGAGAGCGAGATCCTTTGACAAATCCCTTGCTAGAGGCTTGGGGTTTTTCGATTTGCAATCACGGCACCAGAAAGAGTCATGATCCTAACACCCATCCGCTCCCCTGGGGTACAGTGAGCGCCGAGATTTTGGACCCTACTACCAAAACACTTTTCTATTGCTATGGATGGCCATGTGGAGAGAAACCGGAGTTTGAGGATCAGCTTTACCAAGAAAAGTCGTGGGGCACCTTTCATCCCTTTACAATCGACAAAGACGCTCGCCAACAAAAGCTCTTAACCAATCCAGAAGGAGCCATTTTACACCCAAAAGAGAGTTGACTTAAGAGTTCAGTGCGCCGCGCTTGGTAGCCATTTACATAGCGGAGAAATAGTTGATTTATCGACCTTTGTTTGCTATCGTTTCTGTCGTTAACCAACCCGTGAGAAGAGAAATGTCTTTAGCACCGACTCAAGGAGGAGCAGCTGCAGCTAGTGGAGTCACCAGCTCTCCAAGCACGCAAAAGCTTTCCAAAAAACAGCTAGAAAAGAAGTGGGAGAGTCTGGCCGTGTGTGTCATAGAACGCGTTGCCTGGGAACTTTCTGATTGCAGAGAGGTACTTAATAGTAAAAAGCAGCTCTCGCCCGATCGGGAGTATACTGTTTTTGAAGGCTCCAGTTTTGATGGGCCTGTTGAACAAATTCTTGTTTTTGATCATCAGAAAATTAAAACAAAGTTTCCTTCGCCTCTAGATGCTTCTGATATAGAAAGGAAGCAAGTGACTAAATTGATTTCTATAGTTCTTGATATCATCAAGAATCACAAATATGCGCAATTTACATCCGAAGGTGTGTTTGCGATTACAGCTTTAACAAACGCACAGAAAATAAGCAGTATTCAAGAATCCATTCTTTGCCAGAATCTTGCGTTAGAGTTAATTAGAAAAGAATCCAGGGATCATCCGGAATATTTTGATTCTCCGGCAGCTAGCTGTCTGGTGTTGTAATTTTTCTACTGTCTTAGAGCTGTCTAGGTGGTCCTATTTTAATGGGGGGCACTCCAGTATGGAGAATAGTGTTATTGTTTCGCTTGATGAAAATGCAAGAAAGGGAACAAGCAGTATTTCGTACATAATTTTTCGCATATAACACTCTTAAAATCTTCAGTTGATATTTTCCAGCAGTTTTGCCATTTGTTCTGGAGATGGAAGCTCTTTTGCTAGCTCTTTGGGCAATTTCTTGACCAAATGATAAGAAGCGACGTTAATGGGTTTGTTAGCATCTTTAAGCGCATATTCGACCACAGTTTTCTTTTTGCTTTTACATAGAATAATTCCGATGGACGGGTTTTCTCCTTCGAGTCGCACCATGTCATCCAAGACAGCAAGGTAAAATTGCATTTTCCCTATATGTTCTGGGATGAATTCCGATACTTTCAGCTCAACGGCAATAAGAGATTTGAGACGCCTATGATAAAAAAGGAGGTCTATGAAAAACTCTTGCCCTTCAATTTCAATGCGGTATTGAGAACCGAGGAAAGAAATAGAGGTGCCGACTTCGCGGAGAAACCCCTCGATATTGCGTACGATGGCTGTCTCCAGTTCTTGCTCACTGTGCTTGTCTGCAAGTTCTAAGAAATCTAGGGCGTATTCGTCTTTTGCAACCAGAATAGCTTCGGGATAGAGGTTTGTTGGGAGCTTCTCTTTGAAATTGGATTGAGCCACCATTGTCCTTTCAAAAGTCCCTGTTTCTATGTGGTGAATCAGCACCCTATAGGTCCAGCCGTTTCTCTTGGACATTTTCATGTAAAATTCCCTTTCGATAGGGTCCTTACACTTAGATAAAATAGCTACATTATGGGACCAGCTAATTTGTGCAGACAGTGTCTGCAATTTTTCACTGTCCCTGTAGGAGGTGTATAAATCTCTCATTGTTTTTACAACCACGAATAATACAGCGGTTCTGTTCGAGAGAACTCCGGATGCTGGATTCGAACCATCACGAGGAGCACGGGTGCCAGTGGCACGCGAGCGGACGAAGTGACCAATGGTTCATTTTGATTTGAGACTGTTAATCTATTGGTCGCTGGTTCTGTTCGAGAGAACTCCGGATGCTGGATTCGAACCATCACGAGGAGCACGG
>CAYGJC010000007.1:46434-64874 GCA_964350245.1 uncultured bacterium
GGTTCTGTTCGAGAGAACTCCGGATGCTGGATTCGAACCATCACGAGGAGCACGGGTGCCAGTGGCACGCGAGCGGACGAAGTGACCAATGGTTCATTTTGATTTGAGACTGTTAATCTATTGGTCGCTGGTTCTGTTCGAGAGAACTCCGGATGCTGGATTCGAACCAGCGACCAATGGATTAACAGTCCACTGCTCTACCGCTGAGCTAATCCGGAATGATGCCAAGATGGTAGAAAAACGCTTAATTATTTGCCAGAAAATAAGTCCTGGAGAAATTCTGAAGCCTCATGCGACTTCCGACGTAAGGTCTCTAAACCCTCCTGCATCACCCCTCGGCCCTCCTCAATCGGCAAAGTTGAGCGCACATGCTCCAGCACATCCTGAGGCAACTGCCGAACATTATCCAAAAGTGCCCCCAAATGCCCCTGGCTTACCACTGTTTGAAGAAGCGCTTGGAAAATCACTTGTCCCAACTGCGAAACGGTTAAGGCTCCTTTCTCACCTAGGCCCTGCAACTCTAAGTAGGGAAGAGGAGGGATCGAAACGGGTTTTCCGTTCGAGCGGGTTACATCAAAGCGCAAATTGATGATCACAAGCTTTCTGATGATAAATTTCTTGCCGCTACCGGAAGGAAAGCCGTTTAAAAGACGAACCCAGTTGTTCTCACTACCAGAGCTATTATAGAGCTCTAGGCTAAGGGTAGGGTTCTGTATCTTAATCTTTTCTACATAAACAGTTTTTTTAAAGAACGCAAAGGGGCTCATCTCAAGGACGATCTCGTCGCTCCTGAAAGCCTTTGAAGAGGGGGTTTCGATCTGAAGCCCTCTTAAGGTTAAACGTCCCCAGCCAAGCCGAACCTCATCCAGAGAGACTTTGGAATTAAGGCGTTTAGAGAGAAAGCTCTCCAAAGTCGAAACTCTGTTCGTCCAGAAATAGATGCCCAAAGCAATAGTTGCTACCAAAATTAAGAAAGAAATAAGACGTATCATATCTAGCAGCATGCCAGATCTGACTGGATAAGTCAAACAAGAAGTTAAACAATTAATTGAATTATATAAATTATTATGTTATAATAAGATATCTTTTTAAATCAACTAATAGTGGTAATATAATATGTCTAGTATATCAACCGGTGGTGGCGCTCAAAGTGAGCAAACAGCAGCCGCTCTTTTTAATCAACTGACTACCGACCTTATGGAGGCGGGAGGAGTAGACCTTGTTCCTGTTGCTAACCAGCTTCCGAAAGAGGGGATGTTGAGTTATGAAAAGGATGATAAGGGGTTTTTTAAAATTGTCTATCAAAGTGCTCAAGAGGTAGAGCCGTCGCACCACGATGCTGGTTTGGCTGCAGCTATGAAGGGCGGAAAGGTGAAAGTAGAAAAAGTGGTGACAGGGAGAATCCATGCTGCAAATGGAGATGCAAAACCGGCAGTGGAAATTACAGCTGGAGTCACGGCAATAAAAAAAATCGGGTTTGTGACTTTACCTGCAGCCCATTTAAATAAAATTGTAGCTGTGAGTGAAACAAGCTTTAATGTAATTGGAACAATGGGAAGTCGAACAAGAGGGATTACAGCGAGTCATATTCTGACACAAGATCAGATTTTATTAACAAAACTAGACTGGAATAAAGCCTAAAAAAAGCCCCTCTTCTTAGAGGGGCTTTTTTCTTTTAGTAGTCCATGCCGCCCGGCATAGAAGCTGCTGACTTCTCTTCTGGAATATCAACAATAATTGCCTCTGTTGTAAGCAACATCGCCGCAATCGAAGCCGCACTCTCTAGTGCAAAACGGGTGACCTTAGTTGGGTCCAAAATCCCGCTTTTGAGCATATCTACATATTCATCTGTTAAAGCATTATACCCTTCAGATGTAGATAGACCGGCCACTTTCTGGAACACAATCGAACCTTCTTGGCCGGCATTCTCCGCAATCTGCTTGAGAGGAGCCGCAAGTGACTTGGCGATGATGGAAGCGCCAATGCGCTCATCATTTTGAAGGGAGGCTGCTAACTTCTCTACCGCGGGCATACAGCGGATAAGTGCTGTTCCACCACCAGGCAGAATGCCCTCTTCTACAGCAGCAGCAGTCGCATGCTGAGCATCATCAACGCGGTCTTTTTTCTCTTTCATCTCGACCTCTGTCGCTGCTCCGACTCTGATCACAGCTACGCCACCTGAAAGCTTTGCCAGACGCTCTTGTAGCTTTTCTGTATCGTAGTCTGAAGTACTCTCTTCGATCTGACGGGTGATCTGATCGCAACGCGCTTTGATCTCCTCCTTAGAACCTGCTCCTTCCACAAGCGTGGTGTCTTCTTTCTTGATAACAGCTTTTTTCACTTTTCCAAGCATCTCGATCGTAGTGTTCTCGAGCTTCATGCCAAGCTCTTCACTAATCAGTGTGCCGCCTGTTAAAATAGCAATGTCTTGAAGCATCGCTTTACGACGATCACCAAAGCCGGGAGCTTTGACTGCACACACCTTTAGGCCAGCGCGCATACGGTTAACAACAAGCGTAGCAAGAGCTTCGCCTTCGACATCTTCTGCAATGATTAGGATTGGACGACCCGATTCGGCAGCGGCCTGAAGGATCGGTAAAAATTCCTTCATGGCCGAAATTTTCTTCTCGTAGATCAGAACAAGAGCATCTTCTAAAACAGCCTCTTGTGTCTCAGCATTCGTCATGAAGTAAGCAGAAAGATAGCCGCGATCAAAGTTCATTCCCTCTACGACATCAAGAGTGGTTTCAAAGCCTTTAGCTTCTTCAACGGTGATGGTGCCTGTTTTACCCACTTTTTCCATCGCTTTGGCAATGATTTCCCCAATCTCTTCATCGTTGTTGGCGGAAATGGTAGCTACCTGAGCAATCTCTTTCTGGTTCTGAACAGGCTTACTGATCTTTTTCAGCTCTTCGACGACGACCTTAACGCCTTTTTCGATCCCACGCTTGAGATCCATCGGATTAGCGCCGGCTGTCACGTTACGTAGACCTTCTCCATAAATAGCTTCAGCAAGAACAGTCGCCGTTGTTGTGCCATCACCTGCCTTATCGGCGGTCTTGCTGGCCACTTCCTTAACCATTTGGGCGCCCATGTTCTCGTGCTTATCTTCAAGTTCTACTTCCTTTGCAACGGTCACACCATCTTTTGTAACTTGAGGTGCGCCATACGATTTATCGATCACAACATTGCGCCCTTTAGGACCCAGTGTGACTTTTACAGCGCTGGCAAGAGTTTTCACTCCTTTAAGGATTTTCTGTCTTGCCTCTTCTTGGTACTTAATATCTTTGGCTGTCATAGCGATTTAGCTCCTTTTGTGCGTGTTTTTATTCAACAATGGCAATGATGTCGTCAGAACGAAGAATCACATACTCGTCGCTATCAATGGTGACTTCTTGGCCTGTGTATTTTTCCATTAAAATTTTATCGCCCACTGCGACAGGGAATGGAATCAAGTTGCCTTGCTTATCTTTCTTGCCCGTTCCAATGGCCACGACAGTGGCAGTTTCTTGCTTCTTCTTGGCTGTATCAGGAAGAATGATTCCTCCTTTGACCTTTTCTTCAGCTTCTAAACGCTTTACTAGTACTCTGTTACCTAACGGCTTGAGTTTTGTTTGTACGGCTTGTTCTGTCATATTGTCTCCTTGTTCAAGAGTGAATTGTTTGAAGAGGGTAAAGATAGCAAAAAAGACACATTTCGAGCAACAAAAATTAGCACTAAATGGGATCAAGTGCTAATAAAAAGAAAATTTAAGTTAGAAGTGACTCGATTTCAGTGAGTAAAGAATCGAATTTTCGGATAGCTGCCTGCACAGGTGCTTGGGTTGTCATGTCCACGCCGGCGAGTTTAAGCAGGTCGATGGGGAATAGGGAGCAACCTCCTTGGAGAAAAGCAAGGTAGTTGTCTCTTGACGTAACGTCTCCGCCGAGCACATTTTCAACTAAGCTAAAGGCGGCACTGATTCCTGTGGCATATTGGAAGACATAAAAATTGTAGTAGAAGTGGGGGATGCGCGCCCATTCAATCTGAATTTCGGAATCAATGACTGCATCTGGTCCAAAGTAATCAACATTAAGCTGGTAGTAGAGCTCTTTAAGCAGGGAGGGAGTCAGAGGAGTACCGGCTTCGACCAGTTCGTGGATTTTTAGCTCAAATTCAGCAAACATGGTTTGTCTAAAGAGGGTGGCGCGGATGTCTTCTAGCTTTTCGTTTACTAAAAAGAGGCGCTCCTCTTTTTTAGTAAATTGCTTGAGCAAGAGCTGCATTAGCAGTTCTTCATTAAAAGTGGAGGCAACTTCGGCCACAAAAATAGGGTAGTGGGAGTAGTGGTAGGGTTGATGGGTTTTGCTAAGATGGGAGTGCATACTGTGTCCCGCCTCGTGCGCAAGGGTAAAGGTGTCACGCAGGATGCCGCGGAAGTTCATCAAAATGTACGGATAGCTGTCATAACAACCGCTAGAGTAAGCTCCTGAGCGTTTGTTTTTATTCTCATACCGATCGACCCATCGCTCTTGTTCGAGTCCTTTTTTTAAGGTCTCTTGGTAGCTACTACCAAGCGGGGCAACGGATTCAATGATGACTGCTTCCGCCTCTGAGTAGTTCATCTTTATGTCGACCTCTCGGACTAGAGGGGCATACATATCATAAAGATGAAGCTCAGGAAGATTCATGACTTTTTTGCGGAGGCTAATATAACGGTGTAAAACAGGTAAACCGTCTCGAACAGCCTGAATTAGGGTGCGGTAGACCGATTGAGGGATCTTTTTAGGAAACAGTGCCGCTTCTAAACAGGAGGAATAGTGGCGGGCTTGAGCCTGGAATACGTGGCTTTGTATCTCACCTTGCAAGAGCTCTGCCAATGTATTTTCGAAGCCTTGGAAGGTGCGATGCATTCCTTTAAAGGCATTCTCTCGTAGCGTGCGGTCAGGTGACCGTAAATAGGTCTGATATAATCCATGTGTCAGGGGATATTCTTGACCATCAGAACCTTGAATCGCTCCAAACTGGAGATCAGCGTTGTTCAGGGCTGAAAAAGCCTTGGGAGATGTCTGCATCGGTTTCCCGGCCATGGCCAAGAGCTCTTCCTTATCGGCGCTTAGGGTGTGTGGTCGCATCCGGACGATTTTTTCGATGTGAAAGCGATACTCTGCCAGTTCGGGGGATTTGAGATACCGATCGATCACATCAGCAGGAAGGGCCAAAAGTTCGGGTTCGATCCAGGCGCTCTCTTGTTGGAAGTCAAAAAGGAGGGCCATAATTTGTTGATAAGCGCTTTTGTGCGTATTGTGCGTGATTTCTTCATCGTGACGCAAATGGGCGTAGGTGTGCAGCTTTTCCAATTCACGTGATAGGGCGCAGGAACGATCAAATACCTCCTTAACTACCGACGGACCCTCAGACAATCTGCCTCGAAAGGCAGCTAAACTCGGCCAATGGGGCGCCACTGTCTGCTCGCAAACAGCTTTCAGTGATTTTTCCCAATTTTCGAAAAAGGGGTAAAGTGCTTCAACATTCCATTGATCTTCAGAGGGGAGTTCGGCACGTTTTTTAAGGTGTTCTGCAGCTGTAGACATAGTGTTGATTAGTAGTGGATGTAAAATTTGTTGCGGGCAAGCTCAATGATCGTTTCAACCGCCTGTACAGCGTCTTCTCCCTCAGCTTCGACAGTGATGCGGGAGCCACGTGCGGCTGCTAGTGTCAAAATCCCAAGCAGCGACTTTGCATTAACAACGAGATCTTGATAGGTCAAATTGACTTGCGATTTAAATGAGGTTGCACATTTTACCAGCTCAGTGGAGGGACGGGTATGTAACCCTTTGTCATTGATCACAATGAAAAAACCTTTGGCCTGGTTTTCTTCGGATTTAGTTTCTTCTTTCTCTTTTGTAATCATAGGTTCAGTGAACATACACAATAGGAGTCATGGGAGCAATAAAAATTTTATTCTTCATAGGGAATCGTTTTTTCTAAAACAGTTCTAGTACAATATACAGGTACTTTGTGCAGCAGGGCGAGAGTGATGCAGTCACTGGGCCTGGCATCGATTTCAACAATTTGCAACATATCTCCCATTTTTTGTTCCAAAAAGAGGCGGGCAAAATAGATGGTATCTTGCAAATCATTGATAACAACTTGTTTGAGTTTGACCTCAAGACCTCTAAAGATTTGATTGAGTAAATCATGAGTGCTTGGGCGCTCTTTTTCCGTAGAAGCGAGATAGAGTTGCATTGCTTTTCCACTACCAGGATCAGTGTAGATGGCAAATTTCTTCTCTTCGGCTTCGAGAACAACACATGTATAGGCGCGCGATTGCATGACCTTCTCGAAATTGATGGGAACCAGTTCCACTATCTCTTGCATATATCCTCAATTCAAAAAATCGACGCTTCCATCTGAGCGCCCTACAAGAACGCGCAGAGGAAGATTAAAAAAAAAGCCGGTCTCTACAACACCGGGTACATTGATGATGCAATCATGAGCTTTCTCTGGATCAGTAAAGTGGCGTGGTGAGTGCACATCATAAATGTAATTGCCGTTGTCCGTAATATATAAGGAGCCGTCTTTTTGGGTACGCAGTTTTCCCTCATAACCGGCTCGATTGATTTTTGTTATCGTCGCCAAGTAACCAAAAGGAATGATTTCAACCGGCAATCCAAACTGTCCCAACACCGTCACCAGTTTTCCTTCATCCACAATCACAATCATCTGCTTGCTTGTGCTCGCAATGATTTTCTCTCGTAAAAGAGCGCCTCCTCCCCCTTTAATCAATCGAAACTGGGCATCAACCTCATCAGCGCCGTCTATTGTGAGATCAATGCTGGTCACCTCGTCCATCGAGCGGACGGGGATTCCGCCTGCTTGTGCCATTTCAAGTGAACGGACAGAGGAGGAGACAGCTGTGATGTTGAGCCCTTCTTTACACCGTTCAATCAAACTTTTGATGAAAAAGGAGGCTGTGGACCCTGTGCCTAAGCCGACAAGCATACCCTCTTCAACCAATGAGGCCGACTTCTGTCCTACAGCTTGTTTTAGGGCGGTCTGGGCTTCTTGATTGAGTTTCATAAAAATCGTGTATACTTTATGTTCAGCACTCACGTCAAAGAAAAAAAGGCTTACCGATGTTACGTAAGGAACTTTCAGATTGGATCGATACCTACTTAAACGTAGATCTGTTTGAGGATTACTGCCCCAACGGTCTTCAGGTCGAGGGGAAAAGCCAGGTTAAAAAAGCAGCTACAGCAGTCTCAGCTAATATACAGACAATTGAAGCAGCGGTAAAAGAGGGAGTCGATGCGCTGATTGTGCACCACGGCCTTTTTTGGAAGGGAGATACCTATCCGATTGTAGGAGCAAAAAAAAGGAAGCTTCAGCTTTTGATGGAAAAGGGGATCTCTCTTTTGGCCTATCATCTTCCGCTCGATGCGCACCAAGTGGTGGGCAATAATTGGAAAGCGGCTTCCGATATGGAGTGGGAGAATTTAGAGCCATTTGGCGGCATCGGCGTGAAAGGAGAGTTTCCAGAACAGCCCATAAAGACCTTTTTCGAAAAGCTTGAAACGTACTATGGCCACAAAGCGGCCAGAGCCCTAGGTGGAGAGAAGAGTGTGAGTTCAGCGGCTCTGATTTCAGGAGGGGCCTATAGAGAGATCAGTAGGGCGGCTAAAGAGGGAGTCGACTGTTTTATTACAGGAAACTTTGATGAACCTGCCTGGGGATGGGCTTTTGAAGAGAAGATCCACTTTTTAGCGTTGGGGCATTCGGCAACAGAAAAGGTAGGACCTAAAGCGCTTGCCCACTATTTACAAAAAGAAATGGGTCTCGAAACGCATTTTATTGATGTGGAAAATCCGTTCTAGTCGCTGTCCGGTGTGTTGTCGAGCTTGACGCGCCCCTTCAATTTACTTGCAAGTCCGGGGTGCTCAGGCTTTAGTTTCAACACTTGCTGAGCCAAATCGGTTGTTTCTTTGTCAAGACGATTTCTCATCGCGGCAACTTCGGGCGATTTAGGCTCAGTAATCACCGTGAGATCTTTCAACGATTTATGCTCGCCGGTGCGCAACTGCCGTGTGACAATCGCCTTGCCTGCAATCTCTTTCAGCTCTTCTTCGGTTTCTGCTTTCCGTTTGGCCAGAACTTTCTTGAGCTGCTCGTCTTCTCGCTCTTTGAGCTTCGTGACCATCTCATCATAGTTTTCTGGATATTCTTTAATATTTTGATGATCATCAACGTTCATATAGATAAGCTCCTTTACATCTGACCGTGCGAATCATTATGATAGCACAAAGCGTTATTCTGACAAATAGCAGAGATAGGGAAATAATGAAAACTCTTATTACTGTCCTCCAGGAGCGGGGATTCATCGAGGCCATGACAAGTGAAGAACTTACCGAGCTTGCTGCGAGGCCCTTAACAGTCTACGCCGGATTTGATCCGACATCAGATAGTCTACACTTAGGAAACCTCGTAGGGATTATGGGACTTGCCTGGTTCCAAAAATTTGGCCACAAACCCATCGCTCTTGTCGGGGGGGCAACGGGAATGATCGGGGATCCTTCAGGTCGACATGCAGAACGTAATTTACTCGATCCACATACGATTGAAACGAATTTGGTGGGCATCCGCCGCTCTTTGGAGGCTGTTCTTAAAAGTGAAGTGACGATTCTGAATAATTATGATTGGTTCAAAGGGGTAGGGTATATCGATTTTTTACGTGATGTGGGAAAACACTTCCGCCTAGGAACGATGCTGGCCAAGGAGAGCGTCAAAACGCGCCTTGCTTCTGAGGAGGGCATTAGTTACACAGAGTTTAGTTATCAGTTGGTGCAGGCCTACGATTTTCTCCATTTATATAGGGAACACCAGGTGACGGTTCAAATGGGAGGGAGCGATCAGTGGGGAAATATTACCGCCGGAACAGAGCTTGTGCGTAAAGAGACAGGGGAAGCTGTGCATGGCATTACCTTTCCACTTCTTACCCGAAGCGATGGAAAGAAGTTTGGAAAAACTGAAGAGGGAGCGATTTGGCTTAACTCCGATCGTCTATCTGCCTATGATTTCTACCAACATCTTTTCCGAATGGCCGATGCCGATTTGCCTAAATTGTTTCGGATGCTCACTTTTTTGGAACTTGAAGAAATACGAGAGATCGAAGCGTCGATGCAAAGGCCTGATTATGTGGCTAACACGGCACAAAAGCGCTTGGCAGAAGAGGTGACGCGCATCGTGCATGGTGAGGCGGGTGTTCAGGAGGCACTTCGTGTCACTGAAGCAGCGAAACCGGGCAGTCACACGCAGCTTGATGCAGAGACGTTGCGTGTTTTGGCTGCTGATCTTCCCAGTCAAACCCTTCCACAAGCCGATGTAGTGGGCATAAAGCTAGTCGATTTGATCGTTGCATGCGGGCTGCTGGGAAGTAAAGGGGAAGCTCGTCGTATGGTTACAGGTGGAGGCACATACCTCAACAATGAGAAAATTGTGGACGATCAACTTGTTGTTTCCAAAAAACATCTCATAGAAAGTCAGTTTCTTCTCCTTGGAATCGGCAAGAAAAAGAAGCTTGTTGTGCGCGTCAAATGAAAAAAAATGCGTTTTTGTAAAAATTCCCTTGAACCGAAAATGTAGATGGCTATTATACGGCTATAAATCAGTAAAATAAGATTGGGAAGCCCGAATTTTGGCATTCTCAGCTTCGGGAAACCGGAAAGATCAAACTAGGAGGCACTAACTATGGCAACGATGACTAAGAAGAAACTGATCACGACAATCTCACAAGATGAAGGCATTCATCCCAATCATGTGCGTGCGGTGATTCAGAATTTTTTAGATAAAATGACAGAAGCATTAGCAAAAGGAGATCGTCTTGAGTTTCGTGACTTTGGCGTTCTGCAGGTAGTAGAAAGAAAGCCCAAAATCGGACGTAATCCTAAAAACGCTTCCGTACCAATCCACATTCCAGCGCGCAGAGCAGTTAAGTTCACGCCAGGAAAGAAAATGCGCCGTCTGATCGAAAAACCAAAGTCTTAAGAAAAAAAAGACGTTTTTTTCCACGGAACTATGTTACCCTCAGTCTTGAACTGAGGGTTTTTTTATGTATGAAAATGAGTTTTTTCCTTGGGGTGGTCTTCCTTACCCCTACGAGCATGCCCGTTTAGGCGTGGAGCTTGTGCAAAAAGGCGAGTTAGAAAAAGCCAAAGAGCTGATTCCCTTTCAGCAGGCGACTTTAGACCATCATGGTAAGCCGCTCTACTCTCTTTTTCGACAGGAAAAGGGGCGCGGGTATGCCGAGCTGGAAGAGGCCAACCGACTTTTCTTTGAAGCTCTTAGATGTGAACCCGAAAAAGAATCACAATATATTAATGAAGAGCTGGGAATCTTATCCAATCGCACCCCTGAACAAACCATTCTCTCTCTTGGTTCAGGATGTAAGAGTGGGATGGGAGCCTATCTTGTAGGTGAGGGAGGCGTGCTCACCTTTGGTCCGCAACTGCGCCCCCTTGGCGAGTGCAGTGGCTTTGGCTTAGCCGGTAGGGCGCGCCATCTTGAAATCGATGCGACATCCATGCACTATCAGTGTAGATTAGCGGCTCCGCATGATCGGGATACTGGAATTCCATGGATGCGCGATTCGGGTTATTGTGGCACCTGGATTGAAACGACCACTAAACAGGTGGAAGGATGCCTTAGTATCAAAAGCACGTTTGAAGGTTTTCGGCCTCTTTCCGATTTTCTTTTCACCTTTTTTGTGAAGGCAAAGGCCTGTTTTGTAGCCGGATCGCACAAATTAAATCCCCGTTCACTTGATCGTTACCAAGGCCCCCCTCAGCAGGTTGGGTTGGGGGAGGTGGCTATCAGTCCTGAGGGGGGATTCAAAAGTATGGAAGTGGTTCCCCTGGCAGGCGATGGGGCGTATTGGGGAGCTGATTTCTTGGTAGCCCTCACTTTGGAACAACCTTGTTGTAGTATTTTGTTAACTCGACTATATGTGTGATTATGTCAAAACTGAAGATTTTAGGTTTCGGTGCTCTTTTTCTTTTACTCGCTTTTTTAGTGGTAAAATGGCCTTCACAACACATCCCACCTGAAGATATTGTTATCGATGATCTTCCGGTAGAAGAGAGTGTCGCACTTGTAGTAGAGACGCCACAGCCCATTGTTCAGTCTCATGCTCCGGCTCCACCCATTCTCCCTGTTTCCGACGACTCTGTGCTTCCACCTGATGTAGACCGAATGGCAGAGATCTTCAATCCCTATCCACCCTTGCTCCCCTTTGTAGAGACAATCACCTATTCGGGGCGTGTTGCGTGGGTAACCGGGCGGGCAGCATATCTAGGAGATTACGCCTCTCACTACAAAACATCGAAACATTTTATTTCTCGCAGTCTTCATGGAATGGGATGCTATCTTTCTGATGTTGTTGCTAAGGGGAATCGCTTTAACGTGCTGCGCAACGACAAAGAAATTGAATTTCATCTACTGCTTGATCTTTCCCGTCTCAAATTATGGGTTTATGCTCTAGATAAGGACGAGGATCAAAAAACGCTTTTAAAATCGTATCCCGTCTGCGCCGGGCGGCTCAATGCGCATCGACGCTCCGGTTCTCTCACTCCTTGTGGTACGTTCTCGCTCGGTGAAGAGATTGCCGTTTACAAGCCTGGTGTGATCGGAACGTATAAAAATACTCCTAAGGAGATGATAGGGATATTTGGCACACGTTGGATTCCGCTTGATAGGGAAATTGCCTACTGTGACGGTCCGTGTAAGGGGCTTGGCATTCATGGGATTCCTTTTAAAAAGGACCCAGCGACGGGAGAGCTAGTGGAGCACCGCGCGTGTATTGGGCAGTATGAGAGCAATGGGTGCATTCGCCTTCAAACCGAAGATGTCGAAGAATTATTTGCATTGATCGTGTCTCGCCCCTCTTTTATCCACATTGCCAAAGACTTTACTGAGGCAAAAATCCCCGGGAAGGAGAAAAGTTGAATTTTAATCTTCGTTTGGATATGATTTCCCTTTAAATTGTTGAAAAGGCTTATCTTATGGATGTATTGCCTCATGAAAAACAAATAGTTGAGTATGAGAAGACTATTCAAGAGTTCAGAGAGCAAAACCAAAAAAATCCTTTATTTTCCCTCGATGAACTACAGAAATTAGAGAAAAAACTCGACAAGCTCAAAAAACAAGTTTACGGCTCGCTCACTCCCTGGGAGCGGGTGCAGATCTGCCGCCATCCTAACCGTCCTCGCTCGATTGATTACATTGAACATCTTTGCGATGAGTTTGTAGAGCTTTTTGGAGACCGAAACTTCAGCGATGACCATGCTGTTGTGGGGGGGCTTGCTAAAATTGATGGCCGTAAATTTATGATCATTGGGCAAGAAAAAGGGAACGATACAGAGAGTCGTCTTCACAGAAATTTTGGAATGCTCCACCCGGAAGGGTTTCGTAAGGCGCTCCGTTTAGCAGAACTTGCCGAAAAGTTTCACCTTCCTGTGATTTTTTTGCTCGACACGCCCGGGGCTTATCCCGGTTTGACTGCGGAAGAGCGGGGACAGGGGTGGGCTATTGCCTACAATCTCCGTGAGCTTGCTCGTTTGGCTACACCCATTATCATTCTGGTGATTGGTGAGGGGTGTTCTGGAGGAGCCTTGGGTATGGGAATTGGAGACACGGTGGGCATGCTTGAGCATGCCTATTATTCGGTGATCTCTCCCGAAGGATGCGCTTCTATTTTATGGAAAGATGCCTCCAAAAGCTGTGAGGCGGCAGCGACCTTGAAAATGCAGGCCGAAGACTTGATGGCCTTTTCTATTGTTGATCATGTGATCAGCGAGCCGGTTGGCGGCGCACATCACAACCCCGAAGAGATCTACCGCAAGGTAAAGACATTTATCCTTGAACAGTGGGACCACTTTAAGGCGTATCCGCCTGAAGTTCTACTTGAAAGACGCTATCAAAAGTTCCGTAAAATGGGACAATTCGACACGGTTACCGATGAAACTACTTCTGAAGGCGGCGTTTCTCAATCGTAAGCACTACGCCCTGCTTGTTGTCACAGTTTGTGCCATGTTTTTGCTCACCATTGGATCGCAAATGGAGATGTTTGCGCTCGGTGTCGTTGCCAAAACAGGTCCCGATTTTTTCACTCTATTCGGAAAGGAGAGTGAAGGAAAGCTTCAAATGGCGCAAAGCCTAACACCTAGTGATGTGGCATCCAAGTGGGATGCCATTGCCCGGGCTCCCGGTGCCCCCATCAACATCGATGAAGCCAATGCCTACATGTCCGCTCATGGAGGGATCTCCATTGTACAGAAAGTAGCCGCCTTTCTTGACTCTCACTTTGCAATTCACACCAATCTGGCACGTCTGGCCTTTATTCTCGTGTTTGTTGCGATTTTTAAAGCAATTGCTCTGTTTTTACATCGCTACTTCACCCAAATCGTTGCCATTCGCGTGAGCCGCGACCTTCGGCAGCAATATTTTGAGCACATTCAGTCGCTCCCACTGAGCTTTTATCACGACTATGATATTGGTAGTCTCTCCTCACGCGTCTCAGGAGATGCAGGCGTTGTAGCCAATGCCATCAACTCTCTTTTACTCAATTATATTCAGGCTCCTTTTGCCGTCGTCTCCACTCTTTTGGCCTGTTTTTTGATCTCCTGGAAACTCTCGCTCGTGATCTTTGTCGGTTTTCCTTTGATTGTGTTTCCAATTGTTTTTATCGCGAGAAAAATCAAAGCCATTTCCAAGCAGATGCAGCGGAATCACGAAACATTTTCAGCGGTTCTACTTGATTTTTTGAGTGGGATTATGACTGTCAAAGTTTTTGCTATGGAGGCCTTTTCATTAAAAAAATATCGTGAGCAAAACGATCGCATGGCCAAGCTTGAGGAGCGAAGTGCCCGTTTTGGAACTGCTGCCCGTCCCATTTTGCATAGCGTTTCCTCTCTATTTTTTGCTGCCGTTATCTTGTGTGGACTCTACCTTTTTCGCCTTGGACCTGCTGAGCTCCTGGTTTTTTGCGGTCTTCTGTATGTTTTTTACGAGCCTGTCAAAAAGTTTGCAGAAGAGAACAATAACATCTTTCGTGGTGTGGCCGCAGCTGAGCGCATGTATGAAGTTTTGGATATTGAATCGACCATTCAAGATGCGCCGGATGCCATTGAGTTAACCGAATTTCAACAGGGGATTGAGTTTAGAGATGTCTCTTTTCGCTACCGAGATGAGTGGATCTTGAAAAACCTGAGCTTTAGCGTCAAAAAAGGGGAGACAGTTGCTCTTGTGGGGCCAACAGGTGCGGGTAAATCGACTATTGCTAAGCTATTGCCTCGCCTTTACGATACACAGCAGGGAGATATCTTAATCGATGGAAAGTCGTTGAGAGAGTACACCCAACGTTCTATACGCGAGCGGATTGCATTTGTGCCGCAAAAACCCTTCCTCTTCTTTGACACCATTCGAGAGAACATCTCTTTTGGTCGAAAGTTCACCGATCAGCAAATCCAGTCAGCTGCCAGATCGGCACACGCCGAAGAGTTTATCGTTCGCCTCCCAAACAGCTATGACTTTAAGTTGGAAGAGGCAGGTAAAAATCTCTCCGGAGGTCAGCAGCAACGGTTAGCTATCGCCCGGGCCTTGGTCAAAGGAGCGCCCATTTTGGTGATGGACGAGGCAACCTCATCTTTAGATGCCGTGAGTGAAGGCATGATTCGCGATGCGATCTGTGAGCTGCACGGGAAGCTGACGCAAGTGATCATTGCGCATCGCTTCTCTACGATTGAGCATGCCGATAGAATTATTTATCTTGAAAATGGCACCAAGGTTGCAGAGGGGCCTAAAGAAAGACTACTCGAGAGCTGTCCCAACTTCCGCCGGATGTATGAGATGATGCATGCTTCTGAGCTCGTGCACTAGTGTAGCCCTCTTGTCTTAAAGCTTGTGCCATTGCGTCTCGCTCTGTTTCATCATTGTAGTAGAGACTTTGTAGTTTTTTTCCATCATTCCAACAAACAGCATGCTTTTTGCCCCCATTTTGGAGGCACCAAAAGGTATTTGGAGGTAGGTGTGTGATCTCTTTGCCCATCTTCCTGCGCAGCTGCTCTTCTACTCGATCACGATTATCAAATCCATGAATAAAGCGGGCACGCGTGCTTTCTTGCTTAAAAAAGCGCAGCAGGTCTTCTCCATTCTCGACACGTCTAGCGGCATAAATCTTATCAAATGTTTGGCTGAGGTATTCTCCTTCTTTTAAAGGACGTTCTTCAAGTGCCTGCAGTTGATTCTGATTGACGACTACTTTGCTGATATAGCTTCTGGGATATGTTTCAGAGGTAGAAAAGGCCTCTTGACCGTCTCTCAATTCTAGCTTTTTGGCTGCTGCAGCATCGGCCGTTTTGAAGGCATAAACGCCAACTGTGCCCTCCCTGTTTTTTACGACCATCCCAAACACGGCGGGGCGATTGCCCTCAGGGTAGCGATACTGCTCAGGAAAGTCCCAAAACTGTCCTGGCTGGAGCTTATCGACAATCATCTCTTCCTCAAGCCAGCCCTGTAGATTTAAGCGATCGACTTCTCTTTGCGTGAGCTGCTTACTTCCAGAGCTGCGTGCGATCGAGGCGACAAGAGTGATGGTGATCAAAAGGAGGCTAGCGCTGCCTATCAGAGTTAGATAGACCGAGTGCTCGCCGGCAAGCATGATGAGAGCGTTGATCCCACCGAGATTAAAGCCTTGAAGAGCCAACACTCCCAAAACCGCTCCGACGGTGCCAATGATGGCAACCGCCAGCATAATCAAAGCAGTGTTCTGCTTGATCTGTCGGCAGGCCTCAGAATGTCTGAGAGCAAAGCAGCAACTAGGGGAAATAGGATGCGAAGCTGTGGCCATAAAACTCTCCACGGATAGTGATGAAAGAGTTATACAGATTTTTTGTTAAAAAATCATGTATTAAAATAATTTTTAGCCATTTAAACTTCGATACTGCGGATGCTTTTGAAGCCACTCTTGCCCTTCTAAAACACTTTTAAAAAACTGGAAGGATTTCTTAAAAATGAGAATATAGAATGTTTGCCCTCTATCTGTGATTTGTCCGCGCCAAAAAACGTGATCGTCTGTCAGTTTAGCTTTCAGGTTTTCACTTTTTGCAATAGCGTGGATGGCATCATTTACCAGTCCAATGTTGATAAAGCCGTTGAGATTGTCATTGATAAATTTAAGGCGGTCTTCTTCACTTTTAAAAAAGACTTGAGCTTCTTGATTTCTATATTTTCCCTTAAGGTAAAATATCTCTGTGCCATTACGCAGAGCAAACTCATAGGCTATAAATTGAGAGTCTTCCAATGGGTATTCAACAAGGTCATCCGGGATTTGACCCGCTACGTATTCAAGTGAAAAGGCGTCTGAAGGAGTAGATCGCCATGTTTCTGAGAACTCGTCACGAGCCTCTTCACTTTGAAAGTGTAAACAATCCACGTGAGAGCCGTCATCAACGTCGAGGTGATAGATAGGAGTTCCATCAGAAAGTAATCCTGAATCGCCCTCTAGTGACGAACAGTAGGCAAACTTCAAAGTGCCTGCTTCTTTGTAGCAGAACGGATAGCACATACGGCCCTGATAGTCTAAAGCTGGAAGTTGCCAAAGACGGTCTGCAGGAACATTAGAGGCATAATCTGGAAGCGTTGCTCGAATGAGTGCATCAATATGCTCATCTTTGTAAAACAAGCCTTTTGCCATGTCTGCGCGTACACGTTCACTTTTACACAGTACAAGTTGTTCTGTTTCCTGTTGATCTTCTAGCTTTCGCTTAATAGCAAAAACAGTGAATCCACTAGGATGCGCAAGCTCTGCAGTTGCACACTGACCAACGGCTAATGTAGGAAATTGAAGTTGCCGGGTATCCACATCTTCAATCGGATAAGCTTCTATCTCTCCATTTTTAAAACCAATCCCTTTCAGTTCCACTTTCTTTGCGAGACAATCCTCAGCAGACCGATAGGCATACGTGCCGATGGAGCCATCCCAATTTTTAACTACAATGCCAAATACAGCTTCCTCGCCAGGATGCTCCTCTGTAGGGTTAACTGGGGATCGATACACATCCGGAAAGTTCCAGTACTGACCTGGTTCAAGAATCTCCTCAATGCGATCACGTGCTAGCCAATCGCCAAGTTCTAGTGCATCAACTTCGCGTTGAGAGAGTTGTTTGGTGGAGCCGCTGCGTAAAAGAGAAGCGATAAGAACTGAATCAATGAGAAGAGCGCTGCACCCGGTGAGTAGAGCGAGATAGACACCTTTATACCCAATGAGGTTAGTGAGGGCATTGATACCGCCTAAGTTAAATCCTTGAAGTGCAAGAACACCTAAAACAGCACCAACGGTGGTGATAATGGCTAGCGCCAAAGTGGTGAGAAGCACTCCCTTTTTGAATGATCCAAACGTTTCGGAATGGCGGATGGTAAAGCAAATATTTGGGGCAGATTCGGTAATAGAAGACATAGAACTCTCTTTGTTTTTGGGAATATAGTACTGAGAGGTAGTTAAAAATTTCAATAAGAAAAAGTATTAAAATTATCTATATAATGGTACTTTTCAGCGAGTTTCCCAGAAAAACCCGAGGGTGCACCTCATTCAAAAAGCTGTGCTAGGATAGGGGAGGGACTAGACCTTTGTTGGTATGCATGCTTTTGAGTCCAAGATTGAACAAAGAGTTCACGGTCCCCTGGCAGGTAAAGAGCTGATAGTGGATTGTATCAGAGTCCAGTTCACATAGTGGAGCCTTACCGGTGGTTACATGGCTGCTATCATCAATCGTCTCCTCAAGTTGATGGAGGAGGCGTTGAGGGTTTTACATTTTCAAGACCGTCTGTGTTGTGACCTTTCTTAACCACAATCTTCTTTCCGTTATGCACAAATAGAAGGGGAGTCCCGTTTATTGTGGCGGGCCAACACTGATTTTTTGCTGTGAGTTTTTGGTCTAACTGTTCTCTTTTTCTAAATGCATTGAGCTCGCGGTCCAGAGGGGCTAAATTCCAGTAATTAACATGTGGAAGATAATAGGCCGGACGAGAAGTTGGGTGGGGGCTGACTATGCTTGTTTGAATAGGCTTGTCTGGCGTTTTCCATGCATACCAAAAGTAGACCTGTCTTTTTCCAATTGTAGGAAGAGTGCCATACCTAATCTGCCCATCGGATAAAGGGATGCCCGGAAACACCAGGCAATCCAGCTGATCTAGATCAACTGATTTGAGAAGGTGCGCCCGCATAAATTGAGCTCGATCCCTCACGTCGGGGAAGTAAAGAGTGGTTTGCTCTTTATCTGTTTGTTTGTAGGTCACCCAGAAAACAGGCAGGCTGTTCACTTGTAGAGTGCCTGTTCTGTGCTGATCATCATGTAATTGTGCGGGTGAGTGAGTGCTGACGTTCCTTGCTATCCATTCAGGGGAGCAG
>CAYGJC010000007.1:64974-86646 GCA_964350245.1 uncultured bacterium
TAATTGTGCGGGTGAGTGAGTGCTGACGTTCCTTGCTATCCATTCAGGGGAGCAGCTACCGTCCGCTAAGCAGGAGATCTCATTTGGATGGTGTTGGGTAATATAAGCCTGGCGCGCCTCTAAAGATCTAAAGTAATGCGAGCCAGCTGCAGTGCAGAGAGCATAAATTTCAAAACAGGCGCTCGTATCGGTACATTCACCTAAGTAGTACACGCCCTCTACAATCGTTTTCTGCAAGAGCGAGTCCGGAACGTGTTGAGCAGCCCAATCCGATGGATAGCGGTCAAGATCTTGGTTCCAATAGGCTTTTGCATCGTCATAACTGGTCAGAGTCTCTAAAAATGTATCTCGGCTTTGTTCATCGGAAAAATAGGCGTGTTCGACAACCCGAGTACTGTGTTTGAGACAGACCACATAGAGAGTGAGTCCCTCAGCCTGAACGGGGCTCTCAAAGCTCCAGTATGAGGGCACTGTAGGCATGTAACAAAACTCTCGTGCGGCTTTCAGGCTCAAAGCAGCGTCTATTTTATCTCGATCGACTCGCTCTCCAATCTCAATCTGCCGACGATACGGGCACTTGAAGTAGTAAACCTGGTCTTTTAGACGAAGGGCGTAAATCATGCGCTCAGGAAAGTCTTGTTTACGGTATTCATTATGTTTGACTGTTTGTGAGGCAAACTCGGTTCCGATAACTGATTCGGCATATCTTTGGGTATAAGTAATGGCCTCTTCGAAAGCCGATTTTCCATTGGAATAGTGCGCTTTTATTGCGTCCTTATCTTCTTGCTGGCGGAAGGCGTAAGCTCCGGTCGATCCCTCATTGTTTTTGATCACAAGTACCTGATCCTCTTCCCAATACTGACCTGGTTCAAGCTTATTGATAATAGAAGGGTCAATGTTGAGCCGATCAACTTCTTGTTGAGAGAGCTGCCTGTTACCGTAGCTATGCAGGAGTGAGCGAGTTAGGAAAATATCTCCAATGAGCAAAGGAGCAGCGATGAGTAGCCCAAAGCCCGCATAGGCATTAACGCCACCCATGGAAATGCCAAGAACAGCGCCAAGTGCCAGAATCAGACCGACAGCCAGTGTGGTGAGCAGAGTTGCCTCTTTGATTTGGTCGCTTCTACGTATGGGTAAGATACGAACGGCAGATTGGTGTTCGATCGTGGAAGAAGACATAAAAAACCCCCTCAGTCCAAAAAAGAGCCATTGTATCAAGTTTGTATTAATAAGGCAGCGTAAGAAATTTATTGAATTTAGAGAGGCGCTCTAAGTAGAATTAGTGTTCTCGAAACTCCTAAGTCCCCATTCACAAGTAAATTGAGAACGATCATCTGTGCGAAAAAAACATTTATATGCAATCGGACCATCACCAATGCGTACGCACAGATTAGATAGATCACATCCAGGCAGATTGGGAAGGATTTGATAGGAGTTAGGAGGTAGGGAAAGAGTGTGAGGCGGGTGGGCTGCCTTCACTTTGTCTATATGTTCTTTATTCTCATAGTGTGCATTGAGTATTTTTCTATCTGGGTAATCTACAAATGCATAAATGCCGACCGATCCGTTGTCGTGTTTGACAATCGTATAGCCCTTAGAGTAGGGCGGCCAATAACATTGGCCAGGAGCCAGTTGACTCGCTTTATCAAAAATATGTGTTTGATGATCCGTTATTAGTTGATCGAGAACGGATTGGCATTGCCGATTTCTAGCGCATTCAGAACGACTCTTAATGAGGGAGCGAGCCAAGAAAATATCTCCAATGAGCAAAGGCGCAGTAACGAGTAGCCCTAAGCCCGCATACGCATTAGTGCCGCCCATGGAAATGCCAAGAACAGCGCCAAGTGCCAGAATCAGACCGACAGCCAGTGTGGTGAGCAGAGTCACTTCTTTGACCTGATCGGCCAGCCGAGCACGAGGCGGTGGAAAGACCGGAAGTCCGAGGTTCTGTGTTGCTGTTGTCAAAACAATTTCCAAGATTTAAAAAGAATACGGTATATGAGCCTGCGTTATTCAAACAACCCAAAAGTTTATTGGATCTGAAGAGCGATTTTTCCCTGAACGTGACCGGAACGGCTCTTGCGCAGGGCCGCTTCAACCTCCTGAAAAGGAAATTCTTGAATACGCGGGATGGTGATTGTTCCCGACTCGATTAAATCGGCAATTTTTTCGAGCTGCTTTTGGTTGGGGCGGACAAACACAAACTCGGCTTGCAGCTGCCGTTCTGCGACCAAAACGGGGTCGATGGAACCGGCGATGGTGACAAGCCTGCCTCCCTCTTTGGTCGCTGCGTAGCTCATTTTTAACGTCTCCTCTCCCACTGTATCGTAGACGACATCGACGCCATGGGGATGCTTGATTTGAAGCTGCTTGAGAAAGGACTCTTTGGTGTAGTCGATCACCTCATCGGCGCCCAGGAGTTTGACGTAGTCGCGATTTTTGGGGCTAGCGGTCGTAATGACATAGGCGCCGGAGAACTTGGCCAATTGAATCGCAAAACTTCCTACGCCACCAGCTCCTGCGTGGATTAGAATGGTTTCCTTTGACTGGAGGTGCGCCGCTTCAAAGAGCGACTGCCAAGCGGTTAGACTGCTGAGTGGAATCACGGAGGCTTCTGCAAAAGAGAGGGAGGGTGGTTTAAGAGCGACATTTTCGGTAGGTAGACAGATAAATTCAGCAAACGAGCCATCGCGCATAATCCCTTTTCGGCAGTAGGCAAAAACGGGATCGCCTACTTTAAAAGCGGTCACTTCGCTGCCAACAGCAGAGATTTCACCGGCAGCATCCCAACCTAAAATAAGCGGGAATTGATAGTCCATACGGGTTTTAAGCATCCCTTCCGCAATTTTCCAATCGACAGGATTCACACCGGCATATTTAACCGCGATTTGGACTTCATGTGGTCCTGGGGAGGCAACGGAGACCTCTTCGATAGAGATCTTTTCAATGCCTCCGAAACTATGGATGAGCGCAGCTTTCATAAACAATCTTAGCTAGGTGTTCGGATAATTGGGCTTTGTTTTTCCGGATGAGCGCACGCCCACCTGGTGAGGCAAAGTCTGAGATGATTTTCCACATCCGACATTTTTTGCCAAGATGATGCGCTGCATAGGCCACACCATACCCCTCCATATCGACTAAATCCCACTTCTGCGAGAGGTGTTGACGATGGTTAAGATCGTGGATCGGAAAATCAGAGGAAATGAGTTTGTGGGTGCCATAATCGATAGACAGGTGAGGCAGGGTGGTGTCGACACACTCTTGTGAGTAAGCATCGAGTAAACCGGAGGGAACATACTTTCCAATGTGATTGATCATCACGGTCTCACCAATTGGGAGCTGGTCTCGAAGGGCGCCGGCCATGCCAAGATTCCACACTTCATCAACGTGTGGAGCATACGTGGCCACAGCCATCTGAGCGGCTTGGATCCCCACGCTGCTCAAAACAATCCAACCCCCTGCAAAACGGTAGCAGGAGGGGATGGTCCCTTCTGACCAGATTGCGCGTGTGCTCTCCGGAACCGGCTCTGCTTTTAAGGTGTCGAGAGTGGCGGCAGCTTCTGCTCTTTGGGCAAATACAATGAGTCTTTTAGACATAGTCCTGTGAGGGTTTCAATGGCTTTTATCCCAATCGGGGAGAGGTATTCTGTTTCTGTATTGACGTAGGTCGAGATATGCTGTTGTACTACTTTGGGATCTTTTTCCTGGCTGTGCTGCAAGATAAAGGTGCGACTGGCATCTGGAGAGGAATGGGCAAAGGCAAGTGAGGCACGCAATTTCTTGAGAAGCTGATTTTTATACGGATAATCCCGTCTTACGGCTAAGCCTCCAAGTGGAAGAGGGAGCTCAAAGCGGCGGTGCCACTCTTCGCCTAAATCGATGACCTCGGAGAACCCTTTTTGAGCGAAGGTGAACCTTGTCTCATGAATGATCACCCCACAGTCAACCTCACCGCTTTCTATCAAATCAAGCACTTCATGGTAGAGACAAAAATGCTTCTCCCGTGGAGAAGGGGCGAGCTGATTGAGAAGAAAGTGGGCAGTGGTCTCTTTGCCGGGGATGGCAATGCGTTTGTCTGAAAGTTCCTCAAGAGAGAAGGGGATTTTAGAGATGATTTTGGGACCGCAATGAAAGCCAAGAGCGGAGCCTATAGGCAGGAGTTGATAGGTGTCCGAAACAGCAGCAAAACAGGGAAACGAGAGTTTGATGAGAGGGTAGGTTCCTTGGTGTGCTAAAGTGTTGAGCTTTTCAATATCAGCGAAGAGCACCTCTTTTGGTGGTACGCCAACAAGTCCCATCACCCACGCATGAAAGAGGTAGGTATCATTGGGACAAGGCGAGAAGGCGATTTTCATAGTTTGCCGATTTTCTCAAGAGCGGCCTTCAAAGAGCCGTTTTCGGGCTTTTCAAAAAAGCCCTCTTTTTTAAGCCAAGAGAGATAGGAAGAGGGTACTTCACTTAAGGGCTTTCCTTGGTGTTTGCCAAAAGGCATCACGTCGGTTTCTGTTTTGGCTAGTAGCTCTAAAACGGTTTCGACACTTAAATCGTCGATCATGGCGCTAAAGACTTGGTGAAGTACCACGACATCATCAAGAGCACGGTGGGCATTATTGGCCTCGATGCCATAAATGCCACGCAAGAATTGTAAGCTGTGGCGAGGAAGGTCCGGGCGGTATTTGCGGGCCCATTTAAGTGTGTCGATCATGGGAAAAGCGGGCAATTCGAGGGTGTGTCGCTGACACTCTTGGGCAAGAAAATGCTTGTCAAAGTTGTCATTGTTGTGGGCAACAAGAACAACATCTCCTTCGCAAAAAGCGAGAAACTGAGCACCCACTTCGGCAAAAGAGGGCGCGGCAGCCACCATTTCATCAGAAATCCCGTGAATTGCCGAGGCTTCTTTAGGAATGGGGATGCCGGGATTAATCAACATCTCAAACTCGCGTTTTTGCTCGGGGTCGTAGGCTGCGATTTCGATAATCCGGTCTTTTTCCGGACGCACACCGGTTGTTTCGGTATCGTAGTAGATCAGTCTTTTGGACATGAGTCGTTGTTTTTAGCGCAAAGAACCTTTTCAGCCTTGTCGAAAAGCAGCTCTTCACGAACAATTTGCAGTTCTTTTGGGGCTTCAATGCCAATCGAGACCTGGTCTCCTTGCACCTTCAGCACTGTAATCACAATATTGTTGCCGATACGTATTTTTTGCTCGGCTTTTCTGGTTAAAACTAGCATGTTGGTTTCTATCCTCTGCCCGGAATCAGTGAGGAGGCTTTTTCGCGTGTGATATGAGGATTATTCGTATTGGGAAGGGTCGAAATACAGTCGTCGTTGGGCATTTTATAGAGACAACCGGTTAGCGTTACGATGAGAGCGATAGCAAAAAGTCCGAATTTCACGCAAAACCTCTAGTGTTTGAAAGAGCCAAGATAGCCTAACGAATAGATAATTACAATGGAAAAAGAATTTTCAATGCGATTGACCACAATTCGTGAAAGGCAGCCTGGAGAATTTGTCCGAAGAATCCAATAGTGAAGGCGATAGTTCCAAAACCCAGCAAGATTTGAATCGGAAAACCGGTCCAAAAAA
This sequence comes from uncultured bacterium, assembly GCA_964350245.1. Classification (GTDB taxonomy): domain Bacteria; phylum Chlamydiota; class Chlamydiia; order Chlamydiales; family JAAKFR01; genus JAJACP01. Next base: position 70,558 of record CAYGJC010000007.1, read on the forward strand.
TCTGAAGATTGGGGAAAAAACGAGAAAGGATGGCAAAGCAGAGAAACAGACTCAGCAGCACGGAAAGAGGAAAAAAGGCGTAGGCTAAAGCGTGGTGGAAAAGACGGGTTGTGGCCTCGATAACGTTAAGCGAAAGATTAGGAGAGAGAGTCGCAAAGCTGTCGTAGAGGACTCTCAGAAGGGGGTGGTGGAGATCGAGGGCTAAAAAGAGAGCAAACAGTGTTAAGGAGAAAAGGCGTGCCATTAGCGGGTGGCGCGCGTTTGAGAGTGGATCGAGTAGCTCTGTAGCGGAAAATCCGGTCAGTGTCCCGACCATTTGCCCGGCAAAAGCGGCGGCCTCAAAGAGTAGAGAGAAAAGAAAACCGAGAAGATAACCGATAGCAAGTTCTTTCAGAAGTCCTGCTGCAAATAAGAGCGGATGTGCAATGGAGATGGCTTGCTGGATCAAAGGAGGTGTGAGCAGCAGTGTACAACTAAGAGCTGCCCCGAGCCGTACCCAAAGTGGGATCCCTCTTTGTGAAAACAGGGGAGAGAGAAGAAAAAAGCCAACAAGCCTAGAAAACAGAGCGGCGCATAAGTAGAGCTCACTGGACATAGTTCACAAGCGAGGTCACTTTATCCCACTGGTGAATCAGTAGGGTGTTAGTAAATTTTGTGAGGATTTTTAACATCCAAGGGAAAAAAATGGCCAGCGCGACAGCCAGAGCGAGCATTTTAGGGACAAAAGCAAGGGTCATCTCCTGCAATTGAGTGAGAGATTGGATCAAAGAGATGGTGAGCCCGACAATGAGCGCAAGCAAGAGGAAAGGGGCGGCGATCTCAAGTGCCGTATAGAGTGTCTGCCGCATAATATGGGCGATCTGTTCCGGCGTCATTGGTACCCTCCTACAATTTGTTGTACAACAAGACGCCATCCATCGACAACGACAAAGAGCAGGATTTTGAAGGGAAAGGAGATCATCACCGGAGGAAGGAGGACCATTCCCATCGACATAAGCAGAGAGGTGACCACCATATCAATCACCAAAAAGGGGAGAAAGAGAAGAAAGCCGAGCATAAAGGCCGTGCGCAGCTCGGATAAAACAAAAGCGGGAACCACGCAATACCAGGGGATTTCTTCAATTTGATTTTCTGTGAGTTGAACGCGTCCCAGATCCAGGAAGAGCTGCATATCTTTTTCACGTGTGTGGTAGAGCATAAAATGGCGCAGAGGGGGCCACGCTTTTTCAAGAAGCACTTCAGGTTTTTTGGTCTCCTCTTTCATAAAGGGGAGAAGAGCATCCTCATAAATTTCAGTAAGCACGGGGTGCATAATATAGCCGGTTAAAATGAGTGAGAGTCCGATAATGATTTGGGCCGAGGGGACGGAAGTGCTAAGAGCCTGTCTTAAAAACGTCAACACAATAGAGATGCGCGTAAACGATGTCATTAAGACAAAGACAAAGGGAATCAGGGCAAGGAAGATAGTGGAGCTGATAAAAGGCAGCTCAAGCATTTTTTGAGGCTAATCTCTTTAATTTTTTCGTGAAAGATTCTTGAATCGCCGTTGGCTCTTCTTGAATCTGATCGAGCATTTCTTCTACCTTGGCACCCTCAGGAAATTCTGTCACCACTTGAATCCCCGAAGCGGACTCGGAGAGAACCACTCCTTTACCTAAAATATCGACGATATAGAGAGAGGCCTTTGAATTGAGCGCCCGTCTCTCCAGGATACGAATTCCCGTTGAGCGGTTGAGGTGGTGGATACGAGAGCGCATGAGTCGCTTTAATAAATAGACACTGAGAAAAATTAAGACTAAGATAAACCCCAAAGTAAGGAGCATATTGACAAACTGACCCCAGTAATTGTAGCTTTGTCCAATCGCTTCCGGTGAGGCAAATTCGGCAAGCGCGCTCTCTTCAGCTAGAAAAAACATCATCAACTCCATTTTTGCCTGATCATATAAGATGAAAGGAATTATCGCACTCGATATAGATGGAACGATTACCATTGAGAAGCACCACCTCGATCCTAAGGTGCATGCCTATCTAAATGGTCTCATCGCAGATGGGTGGGAGCTGATCTTCCTCACGGGGCGCACTTTTTCCTTTGCCCAGCCGATTCTTTCAAAAATAAAGGGGCGCTTTTTCTTTGCCGTTCAAAATGGAGCAGCTCTGTTTGAGATGCCCGAAGAGCGCCTGGTTCAAAAGCACTATCTTTCTACAGCTCTTTTGCCTGAGCTCAGCGCCCCTTTTGCGCATGAACCGGGCGGGATGCTCGTCGAGTCGGGGAAAGAGCAGAACGATGTATGCTATTTTTGCCTTCATGCACACTCCGAGCAAGAGCAAGCTTATCTTAAGCAGCGGATTCGTCTTTCACCGGAAAAGTGGGTGGCGCTTGAATCATTCGAGGATCTTCAGCTCACCGAGTTTGCCGTGGGCAAATACTTTGCATCGGAAGAGCGTGCTTATGTGTTAGCAGACAAATTGACTCAACTAGCTCCGGTCAAGGTGATTGTGATTCGAGATCCTTTTCGCCCCGGGCATTTTCTTGCACATATTAACCAGAAAGAAGCCTCAAAAGGGCATATTTTGGAAGCGTTTCGGAAGAGATATGCTCCTGGGCTACCGGTAATTGGAGCAGGTAATGACTTTAATGATGTAGAAATGTTAGAAAAAAGCACATTTAAAATAGTCATGCAAAACGCTCCCGAAAAGATGCATGCGCTTGGCGACCTTGTCGCACGGCCGGCACAGGAACATGGGATTGTAGAAGCATTGAAGGAGGCGATCAGACGCTGTGGACGGATTCATTAAAATAGAAGAGTTGGGCATTTCATGCGTGGTGGGTGTCCATGCGCATGAGCGGGGGCAAGAGCAGAAGCTTTTTGTCGATGTGGAGATGAGATTCAATTTTGCCGAACCGGTTCAAACCGATTCGATTGTGGATACAGTGGATTACGCAGCTGTCTGCAAAGTCTGCCAAGAGTTAGCTGAGACCCGCAGGTATCACTTGATTGAGACCTTTGCCTATGAGGCGCTGCACGCCGTTTTAGATACATTTCCTGTCACATGGGCAAAAATTCGGGTGCGCAAACCGCAGGCACTCCCGACTGCCAAGTGTGCCGTTATCGAGTTTGAGAAAGAGAAATGAACCCGATTTTAGTGACCGGTGGCGGGCAAGGGTTCGGAGCGGAAATCTGTAGGCAGCTAGCAACAGCTGGCCACGATGTGGTGGTTCACTATAGAAACAGTGCAGATCCAGCGGCACAGGTTGCGCAAGAGTGTCAAAAACTCGGAGTAAAAGCTGAGGTCATTCAAGGAGATTTTCACTCGATAGAGCCCTTTATTGATGCCTATCGAGCGCGTTTTTCGCAGACAAAAGGGCTTGTGAACAATGTAGGCAATTACCTGATTGCGCCTCCTTCCAAGACAGAAGTGAGTGAATGGCGCGCTTTATTTGAGACAAACTTTTTTGCGCCACTTTCCCTCTCACAGGCGCTACTTCCTATGCTCAAAGAGGCAAAGGGAACCATTGTCAACATTGGGACCTGTGGTCTTTCCACGCAGCGTCCTTTAATGCAGGCTTCTGCCTATGCGGCCACTAAGTCGTGCCTCTTATTCTATACACGTTGTTTAGCGAAAGAGCTGGCATCCAGTCATGTGCGAGTGAACATGGTCTCACCTGGGATTTTAGAGACTTCAGTCGACTCGGACCAGATCCCTATGGAGAGGAAGGCTACCTTGCAGGAGGCGGCTTCTGCGGTGGTTTTTTTCTTTGCTGACAGTAGTCGCTACATCACTGGCCAAAACCTAGACGTGGCTGGTGGCTATGCACTTTGATCGTCTGCTAAGATTTCAGGACCGACACCCATTGCATGCATCCCATTATCGACATAAAGCGTGGCACCTGTAATAGCTGAAGCAAGGTCCGATAGTAGAAAAGCGGCACTGTTTCCCACTTCGCTAGCATCAAGAGGCTTACAAAGCGGAGCTCCTTTTTCTGCATACCGAATCATCCGGTCAATAAATCCAATTGCACGCGCGGCTCTGCTCGGGAGCGCACCCGCTGAGATTACATTTACGCGGACATTCCATTTCCGCCCTGCTTCAAAAGCCAATGTGCGGGTGTCGCTTTCAAGAGCTGCTTTAGCAGAGCTCATACCGCCGCCATATCCCGGAACAGCCCGTTCAGAGGCCATATAGGTGAGAGAGAGCGTAGCGCCTCCTGAGCGCATTAGCGGACCAAAGTGGGCGAGCAGACTCACAAATGAGTAAGAAGACGAGCTCATGGCAGCGAGATATCCGGCGCGACTCGTTTCTAGAAGGGGTTTTTTAACTTCAGGCGCATTGGCAAGTGAGTGGATCAGATAATCAATTTCTCCAAAGTCCTTTTTAACAGCTTCTGCAACCTCGGAAATGGTGTAGCCGCCTACATTTTTGTAGCGCTTGTTCTCTTTCACTTCTTCAGGAACAGCTTCTTGGTTGTCATAAGCCGCATCAAGAGGGTAGATTTTGGCAAACTGCATCAAAGAGCCATCGCTTAAGGTCCGTGAGGCGTCAAATTTACCTGCTTCTAAGGAGGTCGTGAAGATCTTCAGGATGGGAGTCCACGTTCCGACGATGATCTCAGCGCCCGCTTCGGCCAGAGCTTTGGCAATCGCCCATCCAAATCCTTGATCGTCGCCGATCCCTGCTACAAAAGCTCTTTTTCCTTTCAGGTCAATTTTCAACATGATAGACACCTCTTTTTCTATTTGAAGGAACTACTTTAGGCCAAAAAGGCGCAATTTTCAAGAAGGATTTCGGATATCCGCAGGAAGGGGAGAGTGGAAACAAAATTCTTCAAATTCGAGCACTGAGGCGTGAAGAAGGGGACGAAACACCCCTGGAGCCCCTTTTCGGTTTCCATAGATGCAGTCTCCGACGATGGGATGCCCGATTGCCTGCATATGTACCCGAATCTGATGGGTGCGACCCGTGAGGGGGTGGCAACGAATGAGGGTGGTTTTGGGACCGTATTTTTCGCATTCCCACTCGGTTTCGGACCACACACCTTTTGAGGAGATTCCCCACATCACAGCTCCTTCCCACCGTTTGATCTCTTGCATAGGAGCCGAAAAAGAGCCGGTTTTTTTGGGGGCTCCCTCTACAATAGCGTGATAGGTTTTACGGATTTTTCGCTCTCGAAAAAGCTCTTCAAACCGTTCGGGATTCTTTTTTGCAAAGAGAATGACACCTGAGGTGTCACGGTCGAGGCGGTGGACCAATGTCATGTTGAGGATTTTGGCTAGATCCGAGGAGGGGATATAAGGTGGTTTGTCGTAGACCAAAAAATCCTCTTCTTCATGGAGGACGCGTTTCTCCTCACGGATGAATTGAGGCCTTGTTAAGGGCCAAATCTGCACCGTATCCTCTGTATGAACCCGAGTGGAGCAAAAGCGCTCAATTCTGCCATTCACAAAACACCGCCCATTTTCAATAGACCAGCGGAGATCTTTGGTAGAAAAATCGAGATGATTTTTCACAAAAGAGAGAAGACGACTTGGAGAGGAAACGGATAACTTCATAATAATGGAAACATTATATACTATTCTTGCCAAAGTATGAAGATATTAATGATTAAAACATCTGCTTTAGGCGATCTCATTCATGTTTTTCAGGCTGTGGGCTATTTAAGAGAGAACTATCCTGAAGCGCAAATCGATTGGGTAGTGGAGGCGCGTTTTGCCGCTCTTATCCAGGCGCATCCCCATGTCGACCGAGTCTTCACTATTAATAGTAAAAAATGGAGGAAAAACCCGTGGCGCAGCCGCAAAGAGCTTCGCCTCATGCGCGAGACTTATTATGATGTCGCTTTTGATCTGCAGGGGAATATCAAATCGAGCGTGGTGTTGATGCAAACCCGAGCAAAAAAGAAAGTTGGATTTGGGTGGAAAACGGTCGCTGAGTGGCCCAATGCTCTTTTTACCAATCAAAAATTGAATCCGCCTGCGGGAAAAAATATTCGAGAGGACTACTTATCAATCGTACAGCAGTTTTTTGGCGACACGAAACCTTATTCTTTTCAACCTGTCACGCTACGTTTGCGTGCAGATGAATACGAGCAGGTGGAAAAAGTTTTATCAGACGCAACTCTTGTCTGCTGTGGCTCAGCTTGGGAAAATAAGCAGCTCTCCAATGAACAGCTGCTTGCCCTTTTAAAGCAGCTCGATCACGAGACCTATCTTTTTGCTTGGGGAAACGAAAAGGAGCGCATAACATCTCTTGAACTGGCTTCACATTTTCCAACAAGTGTTGTTTTGGAACGGTGCTCTTTGCCGGTTTTACAGCATGTAATGGCGCGGTGTCAGTTAGTGATCGCAATGGACTCACTTCCTTTGCATCTTGCTGCCACAACCAAAACCCCTACCTTGAGTTTTTTTGGTCCCTCTTCGGCAAAAAAATATGGGCCCCCAGGTGCAGCCCATAGGGTTATACAAGGTCAATGCCCTTATGGGATCTCCTTCGAAAAGCGATGTCCTCGGTTAAGAAGTTGCCCCACTGGAGAGTGTATAAAAGGGTTGTCTGTGCCAGAGGAGGTCCTCCAATCGGCGTTTTGCTTCGGGCACTCTTCCTCCAAAATCACGGGCAGGAAGCTCAGGGAAGTGGAGGTAGGGGATGATACGTGCTCGTAAAGCATTCCATCTTGCCTCGATTTCGGCTTCTTTCTCTTTCAGTTTTTGCACTTCATCATGCCATTCGAGCTCTTTTCCTTCATAGTAAGCCAGACCCTTTTGAACAGGCTTATTGTCTTGATAAAGAGAGTTTAGTTCTTTTTTAAATTGATCGGGAATGATTCCATATTTGCACAAGTTAGAAAAATGCTTTCCCTGTTTTTCTGCCAATTGCTTAAAGGATAAACGTTTAATGTCGTGGGCCAATGTATTGGCTACATGTGGGTCGTGGTAGGGTGTCCAGTCACACTGTCTCACTGCATATTTGTACGGGCCAAAAAAGAGATAAGCGAGACCTTGCCCTAGAAGAGCAACCGGGTTTGTGTATTTGGAGTAGTTGCTGGAAGTGATGCCAAATGTCGGGTATTTTAAAGAGGCAAGTGCACCAATCACGGCTCCGACGTAGGGAGAAACAAGATAGGGAGTTGAGGCCAAAGGGCAGTAAGACACAAGATAGTAGAAAACGGCCCCTAAAACACCTGCATTTAACAAAGCAATAGTAGCCACAGCCATTTTTTTGATAATCAAATCAGTTTTGGCTTGAGGAGCAAAGGCTTCCCAGTGAGAACTGACTGTTTTTGCGTTCACAATCATAGTACACCTCTTCTTAAGTACTACAACTGTAACATATTAAGTATTAAATAAAAAGATCAGAGAATTTTTGAAAGATCTAAATGGGATTCAACCAGTTCAATCGCTTTTTTCACTTTTGAACTATCTTCTTTACGTATTTTAGCAATAAAGGAGGTGATCATCTTCATAGCATCGAAGCTTGTGTAGGCTGCATAGAGGCTGGGGATATCGGCTTGTTTAAGTTGTTCTACAAGGTTGGGGTGGGGAGGGTGTTGCCCGGTGAGGATCAGGCCGTGTTCGGGCCCATTGTGAGCATGTTGCCTTGTTTCGATCAGGCAGCGGATAATATCCTCTCGGGTGGCGGGGGTAACGATCAATTGGTTGGAAAAAAGTCTTTCTTTGAACGTCTCCACCGAGGTCGCAATGAGTCGCATGGTTTCAAAGTGGCTATAGTGGTAGCTCTCCCCTGAAATCAACCGTGTTTTGAAAAGATTTTCAAAATCCTCCATGGAAGGAGTGCTCAAAAATTGATTATAGGGAATAGAGCCAATCAGGGGGATATTCCACCGTTTAAGTGCTTTGGTGATATAGGTGAGGATCATCTCATTTTTTTCTGGAATCACCCGATTAAGGATCACACCGGCAATTTTGACACCGAGCTGATCGCAGAGCGTTTTATTGAGAGCCAACTCGTCAAAAGCGCTCCCCAGCCCCCCCTTTGCAATGATTACGACATCGAGTCCTAATTGAGCCGCGACTGTGGCATTGTTGAGGGTTACAATGGAACCCACCCCAACATGCCCCGTACCTTCAACAATGGTAAAATCATTAGCTTCATGGATATGAGTAAAGGAAGAGGTGATTTTGTCTTTGAGTAGAGAGGGATCGACTTTGCCATCAAGATACTCTCTTGTAAATCCTCGAGGGAAGATCACAGGACTCATGTCTTCGTAGCGGTCGGGTAGATTGAAGTACTCTTTGAACAAGACGACATCTTTGTCCACAAGAAGAGAAGAGCCCACACGAACGTGCTGCTGCCCTACAGGCTTCATGAAACCAAGCTTTGGGAATTTTTTTTTCAAAGCAGCAATCATCCCGAGGCAAATAGTAGTCTTTCCTACATTTTGACCGGTTGCTGCGACAAAAATTGCTTTTCTTGACATGGGAAAAAAGGTAGTCTGTTTCGTCTGTGGATAGTGATAACATAAAAACATGGTTTTTGTCGCACCGTCGTTCTTTACCTTGGCGGGAAGAGCCGACTCCCTATCGCGTTTGGATCTCAGAGGTGATGCTGCAGCAGACACAAGTAGCTGTCGTGATTCCCTACTTTACCCGCTGGATGGAGGCATTTCCAACAATTGAGACGCTTGCACAAGCTCCCTTGGAAAAGGTGTTAAAGATCTGGGAGGGGCTAGGTTATTACTCCCGCGCGCGTCATTTACATCAAGCAGCGCAGTCGGTTGTCAAGGAGTTTGGAGGTGAGCTTCCGTCTGGCGTAGAGCAGTTAGCACAAATCAAAGGCTTGGGACCTTATACAGTCGGCGCGTTACGTAGTTTTGCTTTTCGGCAAAAAGCGGCCGCGGTAGATGGAAATGTGTTACGTGTGGTGAGTCGCTATTATGCGCTAGAGGATTCGATCGACTTGCCCCAGACACGCAAAAAAATAACCGAACTAGTTGAGTCCACTTTGCCCGATGAAGAGCCGTGGCTTGTCAGTGAAGGGTTGATTGAGTTGGGTGCAACGGTTTGTAAAAAAGTGCCGGAGTGTTTCAAGTGCCCCCTCAAAAAAGAATGTTTGGCTTATCGTCATCAAAGGACAACAGAACTTCCTAAGCGTAAACCTCGTCAAGAGGTAATTCTACTCAATCGGATTGTGGGTGTGATTGAATGTGATCAAAAAGTGCTCGTTCAAAAAGGGGAAAAAGGAAAGGTGATGGCCGATTTGTATCAATTCCCTTATGTTGAGAAAAAAGGGGAGGCCACTGCATTGCTGGAAGAGGCTTTGGGATTACAGCTAGAGTATCTGCACGCTCTGCCGGAGCAGCAACACAGTTTTACCCGCTTTCGTGTGCGCCTTTTTCCTCACCGTCTGCGTGCAAAGGCGGTGGATGACCGGTATGAGTGGAGAGAACAAAAAGAGCTCTCCACACTCCCTTTTTCATCCGGGCACAAAAGAGTTTTAAAGCAATTGATGTTGAATAAATGAAGATTTTACACACAGAAGCTTCTCCCGGCTGGGGAGGACAAGAGTTACGCATTTTATCTGAAGCGGAAGGGATGCGCGCACGCGGCCATCAGGTCATTTTGGTTGTTCAAGAGGGGGGTGGACTGGTGCAACCGGCGCGCAAGGCTGGGTTTTTGGTTTATGAGATCTCTTTCCAAAAGACGCGCCTCTTTCAAGCATTTTATCAGCTACTGCGGATCATCCGAAAGCACGGCATTGAGATTGTCAATACCCACTCTTCTCTAGACGCGTGGGTAGGGGGGATTGCCGGAAAGATCAGTGGGTGTCGGGTGATTCGGACACGCCACCTCTCCACGCCGATTCGTAAAGGGATGAATAGCCGCCTTCTTTATAACTGGCTGGCTGATTATGTTGTGACAACTTGTCAATCAGTGGTCGAGGTGATTCAAGAGCAGGCGCGCCTTCCTCTCCATCGATGTCGAAGCATTCCAACCGGTGTCAATCCCGAAAAGCTGATCTGCAATCCCGATGAGGTGCGTGCTTTTCGGGAGAGTTTGGGCGTAAAACCGGAAGACTGCCTTGTAGGAACACTTTGTGTTTTAAGGGGGTGGAAAGGTGTCTCGGATCTATTGCAAGCTGCAAAATTACTCGAAGGGGAGCCGAACTTAAAGTGGGTGGTTGTAGGTTCTGGTGCAAGTGAGAATCATTTTCGTCGTGAACACAAAGAATTAGGACTCGCTGAAAAAGTCTTTTTTACCGGGCACCTCTCTCCTCCCTGCGTTGCCTTGGCTGCGATGGATATTTTCTTACTTTTGAGCTGGGCCAATGAAGGCGTGAGTCAGGCGAGTTTGCAAGCAGCGTGGCTGGAAAAACCACTCGTCACGACAACCGTTGGGGGACTGGGGGAAGTGTGCTTGGAGGGAAAAACCGGTTTTCAAGTGCCCAAGCGCACTCCCGAAGCAGTTGCTCAGGCTGTGAGGCGTCTCTCACAAGATGCTGCGCTTAGAAAAGAGTTTGGAGAGCGAGCTAAAGAGCTGGTGAAGCAGAACTTTACACTGGATCACACACTAGACCAGATGGAAGCGATTTATGCTCTATAAGCTGAGAGATCACCAGGTACGTCTCTTCAAAAATGTCCACATCCTTTTCTAGCGCCTCAATCTCAGCAAGAGAAAACCAACGTATACCATCGGTTTCACTCTTATTGTGAATCAGAGTTCCTCCCGTAGGATAGCCGACATAGATAAAGTCGATATGTTCATGGGCAGGGCATCCGTTGTGTTCGGGGATGTGCTCCAGCAGACACATGTAGGGTCTGGCGAAGCTTTTTCCATTCCACCTCGGCTTGATCCAGATATTTTCTTGATACGTGAGTGCGACCTCAAGGCCTGTCTCTTCTTTTGCTTCTCGAATCGCGCCTTCAGGTGGAAGCTCATTGGGCTCTAGATGCCCTCCAGGTGGGAGCCACTTTTGTAGCTTTTTATGATAGATCAATAAAACCTGCTGATCTTCTAAAATGTAGATGGTAGCTGTTGATTCACGTATCATCGTTCACTTCTCTCGGCTAGGTCAAGAAGAATCAGCCTAACGGCAAGCTGCTCATAATGGAAGGATTTTCCAAGAGAAGCAATGAGTGTTCCGACTGTACGTAGAATCTGAGGAGTGATCAGGGCCACAATTCTGTCTAGATTTTGCGTGATTTTGAGGTGACCAAAAACAATACATCCCTTCACGTCGAGCTCATCCACCAGAGCCTCAATCGTGGGCCCCACACCCTCTAATCCTCTTTTGATTTCTTGCAAGCGCGCGTGTTTTTGAGGAATCGCTGTTGTTCTCAAGCAATCCATTTCAGCTGCTATGGTTTCGCGAACAGCTGCACAGGCACCTTCGATTTGCCCACATGTCAGGTTTATTTCTGCATTCACGGTGGGTAAATCCCTAATATGAGGGGTGGGTGGCATCTCTTCCAGATATGCATAATGCGCATCGAGGTTTGTAAAGATGGTAGCTCTACGTCCAAAATTCCACGAAGGGTTAAGGATACGTTGTAGTCCAGCGGCATCTTGATTTTGCAACACGCCCAGAACATTGTGTTGTAGTTCAGTATTATCAATGGCCAACAGCTGATCTCGAAGAGCCTGTATGTCAGTATTGAGCTCGTCTCTTCGTATGGTAACCGCTAATTGAGTTGTGTAGGTGTGATTTGGTCCACGTAAATCACTCCATGCGCGTAACTTTGTAGAGAGCTCTTGTAGCAGTCTAACTGTCACATCTTGCTGCTCTTTCTCTCGAACGAGCTTGGCCCAATCTCGCTCTATTTCCAACTCACCCAATCGAACCCACTGAGCCCGAATATTTGCTAAAGATTGAGTCTGAGCGAGGGAATCGATTTGACTAAGTGACTGATTTACAGGAAGGTTATCGACATCTAGGCTTTGAATGACTCGATCAATCTCTACAAGCTGCGCCTCTCTTTTCTCTACAGAGTTCATTTCTTCCACAACTACAAGTGCAGGCTCAATTACATTTCTTGCAACATGATCCACGTGTTTGATCAAGGTGGCATACGCATTGTACAAATCACCCCGCGTGTCGGCGTAACAATCGGTTGAGAGTTCAGGACTACGCATAAGGGTAGAGATTTTTCGAAGGTGTGCCTCAAGTGTAGAAAGCGCCTGATTCAGTTCATTTTTCAGCTGGGGTGCACTCTTCTGTTTGCTAAAGCCGGCCTCAATGGCTGCCACATCTGCTGCACATTGGCGGATCTCCTGTTTCCGCTTCTCAACAAAGATCTTGATCCGCTCATGTTTTTCTGCACTTGCATTTTTCAGGTGATCTTGAATCGCTCCCTTAATCGCGACTTGAGAAAGTTGTTCTAGTAAGCTATTGATATCATGATCGGCCTGAGCACAATCGGCACGATATTGTGCTTCTAATCTTTCTCGTTCACCCGGAGGGGTATAAGTGTAGGCTCTTTCAAATATCTCGATCAAACCACGCATCTGTTCTTCAATTTGTCTTTCTTTATCGTCAGATAATAGTGAGACCAGTGCCGTTTCTAGCAAGTTTGTTGTGGCATCCTCTAAAACTTCTTGGCGCGAAAATACATCGATTTCCGTGTATTTTTTAAAAGCTTCTATTAATTCTTGGGTCACCCCAATGATGCGGTTGTCGAGGCTGCCGAGTTCGGATGGATTTTGATTGCATGCTTCAATTTCAATGAAGCGATGCAGAGTCGTGCTGTGATGAGCAATGGCTTGATGGAGGCGCAGGGTGATGATACGCGCTTTTTTTGCTTCAAAAATCAGCCGCTCGTCTGCACTGTTGTTATCTGCAGTGCTTTGATAACGGGCTCGCTCTAAATTCGTTTTGATCTGAGTGAGCTTCTTTATCAGCATTTGCTTCAAGCCGAGTTGGGCATGATGGATTGAGGAAGAGCCAGTCCCTTGAGACAGTGCATTTTGTATCATGTCAGTGCGATGAAGAAGAGCTCGGATTAATAGCTTTCGGCATGAATGAATGACCCACTCTAAGAAGCGCGAAATCAGCGGAACGTGGTAACCGCGTATAGTAATTGTCGGTTTTGGAGTGAAGTTTTCAATAATATAATCCCCAACTTTTGTGATCACTTCCTCACGGGTGAGTTCATTGCGTCCATAGCGGGTTATGGTGTGTTCAAGAAAGGTATCAAAAGATCCAGCTTGGTAGCCTGGCTCACCAAAGCGTTGTCCGCGTACGTATTCCTGTCGGCCCCTTTCGATGCGTGCATAGTAATCAGCTAATTGATTGATTTTCAGTTCGGTGAATCCTAAAAGCGACACATTGTCATTGAGAAAATCTCTTAAATGAATCATCACTTCACTAATCGTCTCTTCAATCATGGGAGTGATAAAAGCTAAGATCAGGCGATAGAGATGTTTGTAGATAAACTGCCTAACTCGACCTCCTCCAACAGCACTGAGATAGCATTCTTGGTAGCTGATCTCATCATTGGCTCGGGAGAGTATTTCTATGGGATCGATTTCATGATTAAAAAGAGTAGTCATAGCATACATCGTGCTCAAATGCAGAGTCTTTTCACAAAAACGCGCAATGACAGCGTCCGTCTCATCTTGAAGTGTCTGGAGTTCTTGAGGTGATAATGGGGCCGTGGTATCTAGAGAAACAGGCTGCGCAGGTGAGGGAGCGGATTGGCTCTGCACTAGAGGTTGTAAACCAAAGCGGGCCCTGATTCTATTGATGTGGTCCTGGCAGGTGACTAGGTCGGAAATGGGATTCGATCCATCGTTTTGGGCGGCTTCATGGTAATTGTTGCCAAAGCGTTGGGCTTTTAGAGCTGGTGAAGCAGACGTTTTTGCATTAATGTTGATTCCTCCTGCCGCCAAAATATGGTAGGAGTCTAGCATGCTCCATACACGTCTTGCAGCATCAGAAAGAGAGCCGTTTGTTTCACGCGCCTGCTTCAAAATATGTAAGCATTTCTCCTTAAGTTGACTTGTAACGGCTAATTGACCTCTTGTAGGAGTTGTGGGTAATGCCGTTGTCGTTGTCGTTGTTGTCGCGGTACTAGGCGCACAGTCTGAGGGAAGAGGATCGATGATTTCTGCATTTTCAAGGAGTTTTTCTAGCACGTAGGCCGAGGCATCGGTGATCGTTCCGGCGGCCAAGGCAGTGACACCGGAAAGAAGAGCATTACCCTGCGCTGCTGCGGGGGTTCCAGTTGCGGAGCTTCCGCCCGTTGGAGTTGCTGTGCTGGCAGAGGCGTAGCCGGCAACAGCGCCTCCTACAGCCTGTGCGGTAAACTGTGAGGGATTAGCCAAAGTGTGGTTGGCTCTTTGCGCTGCTTGGGTTGCATTGCTATAGAGAGTGTAGAAAGGGATCCAGTTATCCTTCCATGTAGCCCCACTAGCCATATAATTCACTTTCTTTTTAATTTTAGCAGCCGCATTATGGCAAACTCCACCAATCAAATCAATTTAAGAGAATGAGTAATAAAAGCGCTCAAGAGGAATTCAAAAAGCTGTTGGATGTCGCCGACACATTGCTTGGACCCGAAGGGTGTCCATGGGATCGTGAGCAGACCGTCGTTTCGATGCGTGAATCGGTTTTAGAGGAAGCTTGTGAAGTGATTGAAGCCATAGATGAGGGGAATGACGCCGATCTGATTGAAGAATTGGGCGACCTGCTTTATAACGTTATTTTTTTCTGTAAGCTGGCTGAAAAAGAAGCGCGCTTTAAGACCGAGGATCCAGTGCGATCCATATGTGAAAAATTAATCAGTCGTCACCCTCATGTGTTTTCCGATACAAAATTGGGAAGTATGGAAGCGGTTGTCGAGCAGTGGGAGAGATTAAAAAAAGAAGAAAAAACCGAGCGAGAAAGCCTCATGGATGGGATTCCCAAGGGGATGCCCGCTTTGGCACGGGCCTATAAGATTGCCGGAAAAATGGAACGGGCTGACTACGACTTTTATGTGGAAGATGAACTTTTTGAGTCCGAGGAGGATTTAGGGAAATTGCTCTGGCTCATAGTGCGGCAGGCGCGTCAACAGGAAATCAATCCTGAAACGGCATTAAGGAAAGAGATGCTCAACCGGGAGAAGGCGTTTCGTGAGTGGGAAAGGGCTACCGATCATTGAAGAGCGTGTGCTTTCTAAAAAGGAGCAGTTTAAAGAAAAAACACGCTCCTTTTGGGAAGAGGCTTGGTCTAAAAAGAGTGAAAAATACGATCCCTCTCAAAGCATATTGGGAAGGGAGAGAATTCGCCGTACAGCTCTGCTTTTGCCGGACTCTCTAAAAGGCAAGTCGATTGTGGATCTAGGCTGCGGAGCAGCACCCTTTGCTTCTTATCTCAATGAAGCACGCCTCACTGTTGTGGATGTGGCTCAGAATGCTCTGGCCCGCGCTCCTGCATCAGCTAAGCGCGTTTGTGGTACGCTTCCCTATTGTCGCCTTCCTGAGGAGAGTTTTGATGGGGTGCTGTTCACCGATGTCATTGCTGATCTAGAACCCCATCTTTACCGCTTGATGCTTTCAGAAGCCTCTGCGTTACTCAAGTGCGAGGGTTTTTTTCTCTGTTCAACCGAGCTTGATTTGCACTCAGAAGACGCCCTGCCCGTTTTTTTAGATCTCCTCAGCACCGAGTTTGAGGTTGTGAAAAGTCAAAAAAGCTATCACCGCCTCTACTTCTACTTAAGAAGAGGGCTTGATGCGCCCGCTCGTTTTATCCGCGCTGGAAAAGAGCCGGCGTACCGTCTTCAGCAACTAAATAAGCGCGCCTACTTTTTGCGTCTCTGGTTCTACCTTAACTCAATTCGCCCTATTTGCTACCTCTGGCTTCCTCTCAAACCCCTAAAAAACAAGCTGCAAACTCGCTCTCTCCTTCTTTTGCTCGAACGTCTTTCACAACTGTTTTTTGGCGAAGGTGCGCTCACCCATATTGCCGTTCTTTGTCGCAGGAAGTCATTGCATCTCCCGACCGAATAATGTATACTAGTGCGCGCCGGGGACCTCGTGGAAGGTTAAGATCCGAACTAGGTCAGGATCGGAAGATAGCAGCCTTAAGGATTCACAGCTTGCCTTGAGACACTCTCCGGCTTTCTTTTTTTGGGAAGTTTTTGGCATCTTGAGCGTTTTG
>CAYGJC010000007.1:86746-92856 GCA_964350245.1 uncultured bacterium
GCGTTTTGACAATAGGAATAAAAACATTTTTTGAGCCTTTTTGCTTCAGCCAGTTAATGTTGAGCGGAGGCAGTGTAACCAAAAAGGCTCGACAATAGTTCTAGCTAACTAAGCAATATTTTGATGGAAAGGGCGCTATTATCTATGTCAATCGGCCGCCCAATATACTGCTGAAACCAAATCTCTAAAACCAAAAGCGACCACAATTGCCTAAACATCAACTTGTTTAAATGTGGATAGCCAAGTTGCTGTTTGATCCAGCGAGCTGAAATAATCCCCTCGTCCACCAGCCGACCTTTCAATAACAAACCAAAGACCTCACGGAAATGAGGATGCTCTCGCCAAACATCAATAAATGCATCGGATTCTGCCGGAAAAGGAGGGCACGCATGACATAACCGCTCCATTAATCGATGCAAAAGGGAGCCGGGTAATTGTATGTCAAATTTTAAATCTTCCGGAATCTTAGCCAAAAACTCAACCAAACGAGAATCTAAATAGGGACAGATCAATTGTATATTGTGGGGTGTTAAAAGTTTCTCGTACTGAAAGAGCAAACTATCAGGTAGCAGGGTTTTTGCTGCATAGTAAAGAGAGGGATTTAAAGCCCCGGGGAGTGCGTTTAGCCGATGGAAGCGTTGCGTGAAAACCTCAGGATCAAAGGCTGAAAAGAGAAGGGGAGAGACTTTTTTGCGGCTTCGGCCTCTAAATAGGGCTGATTGCATGAGATGAGCCACTTGAGTGCGGTTAATGTCAATGTTCCGCAAGATCCGATAGAGATACGATGAACCGAATTTTTTTAAAAGAGGAAGCAAGAACATGTCCCGCACCTTGGAGGGGAGGTGGGCCAAAAAATAAGCAAGGGGTACTCTTTGTTCTTCATTTCTATTGGAATACGCATTTCCACCAAACATCTCTTCCCATCCCAAATCGGTAAATAAGGAGTGGCAGTGGCCTGAAGCGAGCGCACCCAATTGCCAGGTCTGTGCGACTAGGGGATCGGCAATGGGCTCATCGAGATGCCAGACGATCTTTGGCAGGTCTTGAAGGACCTCCTCGGGTTGAATGATTTTGGTTGTATGTGCAAGAGAAAGCGTTTGGGCAATAGTAGAGGCGTTTTGCGGATCCTTATACGAGCAAGAGTAGGTTTGGATGCGGCTTCGAGGAGCTAGGTGGCTTAAAAACCAGGCCATAGCAGAAGATCCTAGATCACCCTCCATGGAAGCTCCAATGGTCCCTTCTTCGGGAATAGAGACTTTGATGGCCTTTTCAATCCGCTCACCCAGCTGCTCATCAATCGCTTCTTTTGAGAGGGAGGCTTGAGTTTGGAGATGATCACTATACGACCAGTACTGGTCTATTGTAGATTGCCGATGGAGGTTCACTTTGAGGTAGTGGCCAGGCAGAAGCTTATTCACGCCTTGGATTGCAGAAAGATCTTGGGGAATAAAGCCAAAGTAGAGGTAGGAAGCCAGAGCTGCAGGGGAGGGGGTTTGGGGAACCGCTCCTGTTGCGAGTAGCCCCTTAATATCTGTGGAAAAAAGCCAGTATTCACCCTGCACGGTCCAGTAGAGGGGTTTTTGTCCAAACCGGTCGCGCGCGATCAGGAGCATTTCTTTCTCTTCGTCAAAAACAGCAAGGGCGAAGGGACCGTTTAAGCGATGGATAAAATCCTCTTTCCATGCATCATAGGCGTGAACAATCAGCTCGCTTGTGCTGGCTTCGGATAAATTGATTCCAAGTTTCTCTTTCAACTCTGAAAGAAGTTCTTTTTTGTTGTAGATCTCACTATCAATTAGAGCCCAGATGTTTTTTGCTGGGTTTGTCGCAATTTTTGTTTCCCAGGCACCCAATTCTAAGTTTTTATGGTGAAAATACTCCCCAGGGGAGTCGGCAGGAAAAGCGGCGCGCATCTCTTGGATCATCTCCGTGATTTGGAAGGCGCTTGGATAAATAATACCGGCTATACGAGACATGGTAGCTTGATATGAATAGATTCCCGTCTTATAATGCCGATTCTAATTAACAACAACCGGAGAAAGACAAGGATGGGACGGGTTTTTATGTATTTTGGCCTTCTTGCAGCCCTAACTGCAAGCTGTGCCCCATGTTGTAGAGATACGACTTTGTATCAAAGCTCAGGAAAGCAGAAGGCGATTGTTGCCGTTCTTCCTGTAATCGACCACTCTGGATGTGGAGATGTTTCGTGGAATCTATCCAGGGAGTTTACCGATGAGATCCGCAACCGGGTCTATGATTCAACGAAGGTTTATTTGCTACGCGATCATGGGAGCCAGGCGTTGGCAGAGAAGCTCAATACTCCCAATCCGGCTCACATCTCAGAAGTGGAGATTCAAAATTTGGGTGCTGCCGAATTTGTCGTTGTCGCCGAGTTGATTGACCAAAAAGAGATTCCTTACACGGCGAAAAAAACGCCCGAAAAATATCCTTTTAAGGGTGAGGCGAGTTCTGTACTCTCGGTTGATATGCGCGTTCGCGTCATTGATATTCGCCACGGCCGGCCAAAAGTCGTGCTTCAAGAAGTTGTAAATCAAGAACATATTATTGTACCTTCTTATATGAGTAGTGACTATACAAAAACACCTTGGGGAACAGAGGCCTTTACACGCACACCCATGGGTCTGACGCACAACAAAATCGTCAGAGAGGTGGTCTCTCGGGTCGAGAACTATATTGATGCGACTCGCTAGTCATGGAGATCGTTAACGCTGGACAAGCGGTAGTGAGCCTTTTCTTTGCGCTGCTGCTTGTCCTACTTGTTTTTTTTGTTGCGCGTCGCTACGGATACTTTAAGCTCTCTGCTTCTTCGGACTTCTGTTCTATCACCCTTTTGCAGACAGCGGGTATTTTTCTTACTTACCTTTTTCTTGCTTTTCTAGTTCTGCCATTTGCGACCCTAGTTATCTTGCGTCTTTCCAACCAGCTTGTTCCCTCATCTCACTGGATTGGATGGGCGCAAGTGAGCTCCCTTTTCTTTGTATTTCTGTGCCTGCTGACGTACTTTTTTTTGATGCCACAACCGGTCCGTTCTTCTATTTTTTGGGATGGTCAGAAAGCGAGCCTAAAAAAAGCCGGCAAAGCGCTTCTGATGGGATTGGTGAGTTTAGCAGTCAGTTATCCTTTTGTCTTTCTAACAGGAATTTTAATGAGCTTAGTCTCCCTAGGAATATGGGGGGAGGCGAAGGTTGAGCAGGTGGCAGTCAAGCAGCTGAAGATGACGATGGGTTACCCGGCCCTTTTTAGTCTAATGGTGGTTGTGATTGTGGTTTTAGTCCCTTTTATGGAGGAGCTCCTTTTTCGGGGTTTTTTACATAATCTGTTGAAACGGTATCTAGGGCGTTTTTGGGGGGTCTGTGTCACCGCCTTTATTTTCGCGCTTGTTCACTTTGCCCCGAGTCAAGGTAACGGCAATCTTCAGTTGATTGCCTCTCTTTTTACGCTCTCGCTTTTCTTAGGTTTTATTTATGAAAGAGAGCGCTCTCTTTGGGCACCGATTGCCCTTCACGCCTCTTTTAACGGCTTCAGCGTTTTGTTGATCATTTTATCATAAAAAAAGGCGTATAACCGAAGTCATACGCCTCAACGTTTTTTGCTAAATAAGCGGCTTAGAAGCGCACTTGTCCATTTACATAAAGAGCTTTTTCATCAGGGAAGCGAAACTCTGCAGTCAGAGCCATTCTCTCGCAATCGACAAAGGAAACCCCAAGTACAAAACCTCCATTAAACCGGTTTTCTAGGTCAAATAGCTGTGAGAAGTCTTGGATATTAAGAACGGCTTTGCCTAATTCTAAAGAGGCTCCTGAAAGCTTTGCCCCTAAATAGGGTACAAAGTTCCAAATGCGGTGGGAAACACCCACTCCAACCTGCCACTCCTGATACTTAGCTTTGATCGTATGATTTGGGTAAAAAGAAAGGGTGTCACCCAATGTGATCCGCTTGACATCAGGCTTGGTATAAAAATATTGCCCTTCAAGCCCAAAAGAAGTACATCCACACTGGAATAAAGTAGCCCGGGCTCCGATGCTCCAAGAAAAATCAGTTTCGGTTTCAATTTCGAAGGGTCCATTAACGGCAGTACCAATAAATGTTTGTGCATTGGTACTAAGAGACAGATTCGTGCCACCAAAAGTCGCAAATAGGTCGTAGCGATCGCCAAAATTCAATGCTACATAAGCTGCGTTAGTGAAGATCTCGGTTTCTTCGATGTCATCGCCATTGTTTGAGGAGTCAACCTCAAGATGGCGGTTGAAGACAAAATCTCCATAGTATCCTAAGCGGATGCTAAATGCATCACACCAGTTGATGTCCTGTTGACAACAGTCATAATAAGGTCCCTCAATAAAAAGCCCGTCACAAAGTAAGCTTGCTTCAGATGGGTTACCAAGGGGAAGTGCATAGGCCGCTCCACACGAAAGAATCGTGAGAGCTGTCGCGACTAGCTTTTTCATAATGAATACCTCAAAAGCGTTTGGTTTTGAAAATTAGAAATTACCTAAACTTTTAGCTGAACTGTGAAAGGAAAGCAAGCAAAAACGAAAAGAAGATTACAGACGTATCTGTGCATTCACGTAGAGCGCTTTTTCATCTCCAAAGCGTCCCTCGACGGTGCAACTCGCTGTCTTGCATTTCACAAAAGTGACGCCAACTGCAAATCCCCAGTCCTTTTTGCATTCGAGATCAAACAGTTTTGCATTTACAGGAACTGCCGGGGTTCCAAAGTTCACAATGGCATCATCCATTTTAAGTTCGCAATGACTCCACTTCACTCCGACATAGGGATAAAACTGATTGATACGGTGTGAAAGCGCGACTCCCAGTTGCCACTCTTGGTAGGTTGTCTGTAGATGATGGTGAGGGTAAATGGAAGTCATGCCATTCAAGGTTAGCCTGTCGACATTTGGACTTGTGCGTACATACTGCATCTCACCTCCCAATTGGGTACATCCACACTCCCAAATCGTTCCGCGGACTCCCACACCCCATGAGAAGTCGGTTTCGGTGACAAGTGCCAGGCGCCCAGTTCCTCCTAAGTCAAAGGTTTTGTTGTTAGTGTTAATGCGTAAGTTTGTGGCTCCAAAAGTCGTAAAAAGGTCCATACGATCCCAGAAATTCAACGCAAGAAATCCAGCATTTGTAAAGATCTCTGCCTGCTCGATATCTTTGTCGTGATGTACTTCAGCAACGGCCAAGTGCCTGTTGAAGACATAGTCTCCATAAAAACCTATGCGCACGCTGTAAGCATTGCACCAATTGTGATCGGTGCCAAATGGATCGGCACAGTGCCCTTCCCAAATCAGACCGTTGGTGAGGAGCGTAGCAGCTGATGGATTCCCGATGGGCAGAGCATGGAGGGTTGCGCTTGTAAGCAGAGCGAGTGCAAGGGGGAATTTTTTCATGAATGACCTCTGTAACTTGAACCGCTACGTTTGTACCTGCTTCAAATAGAAAGAATCAATACAAAAAAAAACGGGACGCCGTTTTAGTAGCGTCCCGCGTAAGAAATCAAATACAGACTGATTTAAAGACGGATTTGGCCATTTACGTAAACGGCTTTCTCATCTCCAAAACGTCCTTCTACTGTTATGCTCGCTTTTTCACAATCGACTAAAGAGACACCGACTGCGTAGCCCCAGTGTCGCTTAGATTCAAGTTTTGGAAATTGTTGTCCTTGAAAAGAGACGTGAGATAAGTCGAGTTTTGCATTGCTATACTTAACTGCCAAATAAGGAACCAACATATTGATTCGGTGCGAAATACCGATACCAATTTGCCACTCCTGGTACTTAGTCTCTACGCCATTCGGGTAGCTACTGGTTGAGGAACCAATGGTTAGCCGACTTAAGTCAGGCTTTGTGTGGAAGTATTGAGCTTCAGCACCAAGAGCTGTGCAGCCACACTCCCAAATGGTGCCGCGCGCGCCAATACTCCAAGAAAAGTTGGTGTCTGTTTCAAGCTCAAGCCGATTGCCATTGGTAAGTCGGAAGGCGCTGGCATTCGTATCGATACACAGGTCGGTACCACCAAGCGTTGTGAAAACGTCAAAGCGATCCCAAAAATTGACGGCAATATAACCGGCATTCGTGTAGATC
>CAYGJC010000008.1:0-82659 GCA_964350245.1 uncultured bacterium
CATATTCCACTACACCCATTGGCCTGTTAATATGCCTAAAAGCGTATTCGGCTTTTATTTTGTTTTTAGATTTGCATAAGAGAATACCAATGGTCGGATTATCTTCTTGGTTCTTTAAAGTATCATATACAGCTGAGAGATAATAGTTCAGTTGACCGGCATCTTCAGGCTTAAATGCTCTTGCTTTTAGTTCAGTGATAACATAGCACCTAAGCTTAGTGTGGTAGAACAGTAAATCAATATATGAGGTATCCCCATCAACTTCGACAGGATACTGATGTCCCATGAAGGCAAATCCCTGGCCTAACTCCAGTAAAAATCTTTGAATGTGACTGACTAAGCCGTCTTCCAAGTCTTTTTCTACATGATCGTTATGCAGTGTTAGAAAGTCAAAAACGTAGGGGTCTTTGATTGTTTGCTGGGCCAAACACGATTGCGAAGGGGAAAGCGTGTTTTGAAAATTGGTAAAAGCCTTCCCCTCTCTTCTATAGAGATCCGACTTTATCCATTTGTCCAGTACAGCCCGGCTCCAACCATGCTCTATGGTTTTTGAGGCGTACCAAATCCTTTCTTTATCATTTTTAATTTTTTGAATAATGATGACATTATGGCCCCAGGGGATCCCAAATATGGGAAGAGAGTCAATTTGTCGCACAGCCTGTGCGACATTTGCATAGGCAGAGAAAAATGCTTTCATCCTGAAAATATTTGCTCTAGAAAATCCTTCGATCCCTGGGAACGCATTTTGTAGGTCTTTTGCAAGTCGTTCTATGACACTTGCTCCCCAACCCTCTTCTTCTTGCTTGATCTGAATGGAGCATCCAATTTCCCAGTAAAGCTGAATTAACTCTTTGTTCACCTTGACAACAGCCTTTAGCTGCGAAGATTTGATCTTGTTTTTGATTTCTTTAAAAAGCTCTTTATAATCCCGGATTGATGGGTTTATATTATTTTTGACGGGAGTTTTTGTCATAATATAATATGTCCGATTGTGTTAATTCATTGGGGTTTTAAAAGCACATCTAACTCCGAAAAACCCGCCGCCTCTACGGCATTTTTTACCGACTGATAGGTTCCAAAAGTAGCCTCGCGATCATGAAAAAGTTGAGGGTGACTCGTTGGATGCCGCGCTTTTGCTTGGATCAGTAAACTCTCGAGCTGCTGCAAGGTGACAGGCTGTTTGTTCAACCGGATGGAATTGTCTGCAAATACATGGATCATCACACTTTGCTCTTGTTTGGCAGGTTGTTTAAGGGGAGGGCCGGAAGCTAGGTTGATCTGGTCTACTTCGAGCAGCGGCGCAATGACGATAAACATAATTAAGATCACAAACACAACGTCGATCAGAGGGGTGAGATTGATCGGAGCCTCTTCTAAAGCCTTTTGCCCTCTCCGCCTCATTTGATCTCCACTTGTCTATATTGTAGCTCGACAGAGGCGAGCAAAAGATGTGAAAAATCTTCCATCTCTCCGGAAAACTGCGCAATGGAAGCGCGCAAGTAGTTGTAGCCTATCAATGCCGGAATCGCAACCAGTAGACCGGCCACTGTGGTTCCGAGAGCCATGGCCAGCCCCCCCATAATGGTGGCATTGGCATTGATGGAGGCTCCCGTTTGCAGCTCATTAAAGGTGAGCAGGATTCCCCAAACAGTTCCGAGTAGGCCTAAAAAGGGAGCTAAACTTACAACGGTCGACAATATAAATAGATTGCGCTCCATTGTTTTGGTTTGAGATGAGATTGCGCTCATCAAATGGGCCTCAATGAGATCGATGTCTGAGGTGGAAAGAGTGACGGTTTGTGTGTCGACAACCGTTTTATTTTTGCCGAGTAGCTCAAGCGTGTGCTGCTTGAGCGTTTGGTAGAGAGTAGCAAAAGGATGGGTGCCGCTGGCTTCGAGGGAAAGAGGATTTAAACGTTTTTTTTGAAAGTGGTTTTGAAGCCTCTCTCCAAACTGTTTGGCGTTTCTTTGTAAAAAGAATTTTTGTAAAAAAATGATCCATGTGATGATGGAGAGAACGCCGAGCGAAATGAAGATCGCCTTTCCGAAAAAATCGGACCCCCGGTAGGCGTCAATAAGGGGATTTGTAAGTAGTATGTGCATGACAATTAACTATATAGTTTTTTAAACGTTTACTTTGGGTATCATGATGATGTATAATTTTTTACTCAACAAAAATAGTTTCGCTACACTGGGGGGTGTATGAAAATGTTTTCTTCAATCAAGTGGGTTTTTCCACTCTGCTATCTCCTCTTATTTCAACCACTGTCCGCGCAATCCGAGACACTCCAAGCTTCTGAGCCTGTTCAAGCAGAGCTGGTTGCGGAAGAACAATCGGTTCAGCCGGGCCGCCCTTTTTGGGTAGGTGTGGAGCTGAAAATGGAGGATGGTTGGGATACCTATTGGATGAATCCAGGTGATTCGGGTTTTCCGACGCAAGTGAATTGGCAGCTGCCTGAAGGCTTTACGGCAGGTCCCATTGAGTGGCCCTACCCGGAAACTTTTACGGCCGACTCGCTCGTTGCTTTTGGCTATACCGATAAAGTCCTTCTCTTATCTGAAATCACTCCTCCTAAAAATTTACCTGCCGATCAGCCCATTACCCTTGAGGCGGATGTCAACTGGCTCGCCTGTAAAGATGCGTGTGTGCCGGGTAGTGCACATCTCTCTTTGTCGCTGCCAGTAAGTGATGCGCTTCCGGTTGCAGATGGACAGGCAACTGCTC
This sequence comes from uncultured bacterium, assembly GCA_964350245.1. Classification (GTDB taxonomy): domain Bacteria; phylum Chlamydiota; class Chlamydiia; order Chlamydiales; family JAAKFR01; genus JAJACP01. The sequence continues at coordinate 2,725 of CAYGJC010000008.1, forward strand.
TATTTGCCGAAGCGCGCAGTGCATTGCCGCAGCAAGTAGGAGAGGGAGATCTGACTGTTCAGGCTTTGGCTGATGAGATTGTGATGAATTTTCAGCCTCAGCCGGGGACGTTTGGTGAAATTGAGCAGATGCAATTTATCCCTGAGCAAGGGGAGGTGATTGATTACGCAGCCCCGCAGCCCTTCCAAGTCGGAAAAGAGGGCTTTACGTTAAATGTAAAAAAAGCCGTTCCGGGAAGTGAGTCGCAGCCCTTTAAAGGAGTTTTGCTCGTTTCAGAGAAAGGAAGTGCGGTGAAGCGGGCGATTCAAGTCGATTCAGCCTCTACATCAGGCTCCTCTACCAGTGCAGGCCATGGTGGTGTGTCGAGTTTGGGAATGGCCCTTGCCTTCGCCTTTTTAGGAGGTTTGATCCTCAATGTGATGCCTTGTGTGCTTCCTGTGATTGCCTTGAAGATTTTTGGATTTGTGAAAATGGCCCATGAGCGCCGCTCTGTCATTCTGAAACACGGTGGTGTTTTTGGTCTGGGTGTTCTTGTGTCGTTCTGGCTCTTATCCGGAGCGCTTTTAGCGCTCCGCGCCTACGGGGAAGGAATCGGTTGGGGTTTTCAGCTGCAAGAGCCCGTTTTTGTGGCGATTTTAGCTGGTATCCTTTTCCTACTTGGATTAAGTCTCTTTGGCCTGTTTGAGCTGGGAACATCGATGATTTCACTAGGCAGCAAGGCGGCACCTTCAGAAGGATCGTCGCCGCTGAAAAGTTCGTTTATGAGTGGTGTACTTGCTACGCTTGTCGCCACGCCATGTACAGGACCGATGCTGGGGCCCGCCCTGGGTTTTGCAATGACACTTCCTGCGGTGCAGGCGCTTCTCGTATTCACCATGATGGGAATGGGAATGGCGTTCCCTTATCTGCTTTTCTCTGCCTTTCCTAAGCTGGTACGCTTTTTACCTAAGCCGGGTAACTGGATGATCACCTTTAAGCATTTAATGGGCTTTGTGATGATGGCAACGGTTGTGTGGCTCGTTTGGGTTTTTGGCGCGCAAACCGATAACATGGCCATCTTTGTTCTTTTGGCCTCGTTCTTGATTTTGGCAGTGGGAGCGTGGATTTTCGGTCGTTGGGGGGCGCCGACGCGTCGGAAAACAACCCGAATGGTAGCAACTGTAATGGCCGCTTGTCTACTGCTTGTGGGAAGTGGGGCGACCATCCTAACTGCCAAGCAATACCGTGATTTTGGGTCCGCCGCTTCCGGTAGCGGAGCGCAGCTTGTCTCAGAAAATGGGTGGGAGGTGTATGATCCCGACCGTGTTCAGGAATTAAGAGCGCAAGGAGTCCCTGTTTTTGTCGACTTTACTGCCAAGTGGTGTTTGATTTGCCAGGCCAATAAAGTGACACTTCGTTCAGCTGAGATCACAAAAGCCTTTAAAGAAAAGGGAGTTGTGACTATGTTTGGTGACTGGACTAAAAAAGATCCGGTGATCACCGAGCAGCTCGAAAAGTTAGGGCGGACCGGAGTGCCGGTTTATGTGCTTTATCCGGGATCGCCGCACGATGCGCCTTCTATTTTGCCTCAGACATTGAGTAGTAAAGTGGTGCGCGAGTACTTGGATAAGCTGGATACGCCTAAGACAACGGTTTATGCTGATTGATTCACACGCCCATTTATGTAGCTCTGCGCTCGAAGCAGATCGAGAAGAGATTTTAGATCGAGCGCAGGCTGCAGGAATTGAGGCGATTGTTAACATTGCTACCAATCCCGATGAGCTCAAGCTGGGGTTGGCCCTGTCTGAAGAGCGCCCTTGGATTTACAACGTCGGCTCCACTACTCCCCATGATGCGGAAAAAGAGGGTGAGCTGCACTTTGAGACTTTTGCGGCACATGCGCGTGCCGGCGATCTTGTGGCTGTTGGGGAGACGGGTTTAGATTACTATTACTGGAAAGATTCCGCCAAGCGTCAGCAGCACTTTTTACGCGCGTATCTTCGGTTGGCGCATGAGTGTGCCCTTCCTGTTGTGATCCATTGTCGTGATGCCTTTGCCGATTTTTTCCGCATTTTAGATGACGAAAAACCGGTGCCTGGAGTGCTTCACTGCTTTACGGGGACGCTACAAGAGGCTGAAGAGGTGATTGCGCGAGATTGGTACCTCTCTCTTAGCGGGATTGCGACGTTTAAAAAGAGTGAAGAGCTGAGAGAGGTGGCACGCCGTGTTCCGCTCAATCGGTTATTAATTGAAACCGATTCGCCTTATTTGGCTCCTAGCCATCGCCGTGGCAAACGGAATGAGCCGGCGTATTTGGTTGAAACGGCACAGTGTTTAGCTGAAGCGCGCGGATTAACATTAAAAGAATTTGCTGAGGCCACACGGCAGAATGCATACAACTTATTTAGGTTAACATGAGTTTAGTGGCTCCGATCAATATTCACGATCCTATGGCCTATTTTGAGCAAGGTTATACCCATCCGGAGGCTGATTTGGGCCAAGAGATGATGAATAATGCCATTCAAGCACTTCTTTTGCGCACACCTCCTCCCTTAGATCAAGCCTTAGCCTTGGTAGAACGGATGCCGCCTACTTGTGTCCAACGGGATTATGCAATCAGCGCCATTGCGCTCAAGCAGATAGACAATGTATCAGTTGCCTTGGCCACGGCTAATAGGATGACGCAGTATCCGTACTTCCTTGACACAGTGAATCAAATCTGTCGAGATCAAACTGTAGATGAGCTGACAGCGGTTGTTCTTGAAAAGTTTCCTGAAGCCCCTTTGGACGAAGTCCGGCTTTTGCTCTCGCCTACGCCCATTCATTCCCCTAGTCTTTAGCTAAACTGTAGAAGGTCTTTGTAGGTGATGATCCTGTCAAAGTAGGCGCGCTCCAAGACCGACGAGTCGGCCCCTTCATTGCAAATCAACACTTTATGGATTGTTTTATTCCCTTTGTTGGGAAACAGGGCGAGCTTTTTTTCCATATCGCCGATCACTTTTATTCCTGCTGGAGACTGCAGGTATTTGATTTCACAAATGGTATACACATTGTCAGCTCGGTCAAAAACTAGATCTATCTGGTAGCCTGGATCCTCTTTGATCGTACCACGACTAAAATAGGGCCCCGCTTTATATTGAACGCCGGAAAAACCGAGGATTTTAGCAATCACGCGATTGTAACGGCGACACCAACGCTCAAAAGCAAATCCAAGCCATTTTGCATAGGAGTCCATTTTGATAGCTGATTGAGGGGTTTCATTATAATCCCCATCGGCAATCCTAGTTTGAATAGGCCGAATGAAGTTGAAGTAAAAATAGAGGTAGTTATCCGCAATTGCGTAACGGATGATATTGGTTCGGTTGTGCAAGTTAAAAGGATGGTATTTAGAGATAAAGCCACATTTTTCAAGATCAGTAAGAAGCGCGCTGAGTGTCCCTCCTGATGAGATTTTAAGTTTAGCTGTGAGCTGTTCTCTGCTCAGAAATCTGTGTTGGCCTAGCAGGGATATAATCTCTTGGTAATGTTTGTTGTGGGCCAAGCTGCTTGTAAAAATTTTTTCATATTCTCTTGAGAAAAAGCTTCCAGAAGTGAAAGCATGGGTGCATAAACCCAGAAAAATAGAAGACTCTTTGTTGATCCATTTGAGGTACTCAGGAATTCCACCTACTGTTAGATAAGCGTTAAAAACTTCACGCTCGCTGCGCTTTTTTAGGAACGTTTTTGTTTCGGCAATATTGAGCTCTTGGAGGTGAATTTCGTGCTGAGAGCGGTTATAAAGCGCCTTTGATTGAACAACCTTGTCGAGCATAAATGAAGAAGCAGAGCCACAAAGAACCAAAACAAGCTCAGGGTTACGGCGAAGTTGATTGTCCCACGCATACTTCAGTTCTGATACAAGCTTGGAGCTGTAGTTAGCCAGCCACTGAAGCTCTTCTAGGTATAGCGTCCACCTTCCTTCTTTAGTGTAATGCGCTAGAATTTCAAAAAACTCGCTCCAGCTTTTTATCTGAACCTTGTTGAGTAGGGGGTCTTGGACGTAGCCAGTAAGTTGTTTCATCACATTTGCAAACTGCTCTGTCTCTGATAACCCTTCAATCCCTTCGAACTTTAGGATATTGCGGCGCCGAAATGCTTGTTCTAGGAGTTCTGTTTTTCCTACGCGTCGCCTTCCGTACATGACGATGATGCTGGGTTCGTTACTCTTGCCAATCGTATGGAGTTTTTTAAGCTCTTGGCTGCGGCCTACAAAATTTTTCATTTCTTGAATATCAAGGGGTTGCATCGATTTCTCCTGTAGAAATTCAGCCAGATAAGCCTATTTTATGTCATATCTGGCTTTTTTAGCGATGCATATTTCAGCCAGATATGGGTCAAAAAGCCCATATCTGGCTGGTTCTGTAAATTTTTAATTGTCATAGACGGCCCAGAGTGGTACGTTCAGCTCGAAATGACAACGCCTCTTCACGAAAAAGAGTTCCCGGTCGATGAGAAGATTAAGCTTCCGCGCCCCTTTATCTTACGTCGTCTGCATTCACTTTTGGGTTTGTGGCTTGTCGTCTATTTGTTCGAACATCTACTTGTTAATGCCCAGATGGCCCTTTACTTTCAAAACAATGGCTCAAGCTTTGTGAACATGGTCAATAAAATCCATGCGCTTCCCTTTCTCAAAGCAATCGAGATCATTTTTTTAGGGTTGCCGTTTCTAATTCACGGCGCTTGGGGGATCACTTACGCACGGCAGGCCAAATTAAATGCGCACCGCACTGAAGGTAAAACGCCAGGACTTCCACAATTTAAACGGAATCGCGCCTTTTCGTGGCAGAGGATCACCTCGTGGCTGCTGATTGTAGGAATTGTAGCGCATGTAGTCCACATGCGCTTTATCGAATACCCAACTGTCACTTATCAAGGTGATCAAAAGGAGTATGCATTTCACTTGCCCTATGATCCGGGGTTGCCAGAGGTTGCACAAAAACTTTCTGTCAGTCTCAGTGAGAGTGCAAAGGGGGAGGTTCTAGCGGTGGCGCCAAGCGCCGGGGCCGCCTTTTTTCTCATCGTGCGTGAGACGTTTACCCATCCGCTCATGGTGATTCTCTACTCGATTCTGGTGGTGGCGGCGACTTACCACGCGTTTAACGGTCTCTGGACGTTTATGATTACGTGGGGAATTACCCTAACGCGCAGATCGCAACGGGCGATGCGCCTGTTAACCACAACACTCATGGCTCTTGTGATGCTCTTTGGACTCATGGCAGCTTGGGGAACTTACTGGACAACTCTATTTCAAAAATGAAAGAGCGTAAACAAGATGTGATTGTGGTGGGAGGAGGATTAGCGGGGCTAGCGGCTGCGATGCGTCTGGCTGAAAATGGGTGCCGTGTCAAACTCATTTCTGTCACAAAGGTGAAGCGGTCGCATTCGGTGTGCGCGCAGGGGGGCATTAATGCTGCACTCAATCTGAAGGGGGAGGACGACTCTCCTTTAATCCACGCCTATGACACGATTAAAGGAGGGGATTTTCTCGCCAACCAGCCCCCGATTGTAGAGATGTGCATGGCTGCTCCTAAAATCATCCAGATGATGGACCGCTTTGGCTGTCCCTTCAACCGCACTCCAACAGGACATCTCGATGCCCGCCGTTTTGGGGGTACGCTTTATAACCGGACTGTCTTTTGCGGTGCCTCCACAGGGCAACAGTTGATGTATACACTCGATGAACAGGTGCGCAGGTGGGAAGCGAAGGGACGTGTCGAAAAATTTGAAAATCATGAGTTTTTGCGCATTGTGCTGGATGAAAAGCAGCAGACGCGCGGCATTGTGTTGATGAATCTGTTCAATCAAAAAATTGAGAGGCTTCAAGCAGATGCTGTCGTATTTGCTACAGGAGGCCCCGGGTTGATTTTCAAGATGTCAACCAACTCTACCTTTTGTACAGGTGCGGCCAACGGGCGCCTGTATATGCAAGGGATGCGGTATGCCAACGGAGAGTTCATTCAGATTCATCCCTCAGCGATTCCCGGGCATGACAAGCTCCGTCTGATTTCTGAGTCGGTGCGGGGCGAGGGTGGACGGATCTGGGTGCCGGGCGATGCTTCCAAAACGATTGTGGCTCCAAACGGCGAGACGATTCCATGTGGCGAGACGGGAAAGCCGTGGTACTTTTTAGAAGAGATGTATCCTGGATATGGCAATCTGGTGAGTCGGGACGTCGGCGCGCGTGAGGTTTTGAGAGTGTGTGAAATGGGATTGGGTGTAGACGGACAAAGGCAAGTCTATCTCGATATCACCCATCTTCCCGAAGAGACAAAACACAAACTCGAAGCCGTTTTAGACATCTATCAAAAATTCACAGGAGAAGATCCCCGTGTCACACCCATGAAAATCTTTCCGGCTGTCCACTACTCGATGGGAGGGGCATGGGTGGATTGGCCGGCTGCGGATGCGGTTGATCGTGAGAGTCGTTTCCGCCAAATGACCAATCTAAAGGGATGTTTTAACTGCGGCGAATCGGATTATCAATATCATGGGGCCAATCGTCTAGGAGCCAACTCGCTACTCTCTTGCATGTATAGCGGCCTTGTTACAGGTGATGAAGTGCCGCGCTATTTAGAAGGGCTATCCGGAGAAGGAAAGGATTCGATTTTCACAGATGCAGTCAAGATAGAAGAGGCCTTCAAGGCCGATCTCCTTAAGAGAGAGGGCCCCGAAAATGTCCACAAGCTGCATGAAGAGCTCGCCGATGTTATGGTGCGCAACGTAACAGTGAAACGCTCCAACAAAGATCTTGCTGAGACAATGAATAAGATTAAAGAGCTCAGGGAGCGTTATCAACGGATTTCTCTCGATGATCGGAGTCGGTTTGCCAACCAAACCTACCAGTTTGCGCATCAGTTCCAGTCAATGCTTGAGCTCGCTCTTGTGATCACAAAAGGAGCCCTTTTACGCGATGAGTTTCGTGGTTCCCATTTCAAGCCCGAATTTCCTGAGCGGGATGATGTCAACTGGTTGAAGACAACCATTGCGACCTACGCTCCGGATGAGCCTGAGATCACCTATGAGCCGGTTGATACGCGCCACTTGGAACCTGTCACGCGAGACTACACGGTGGCAAAAAAAACCATTCCAGAATTAACCAACATTCCCCCTCATATTACGTTGCCCTTATGAAAACATATCTCTTAAAAATTTATCGCGGTACACCTGAAAAGCAGTATTGGGAGGAGTTTGAGCTTCCCTTGCGGCCACGCGAAAATGTGATTAGCGCTCTAATGGAGATTCAGAAAAATCCCGTAAACCGCAAAGGGGAGAAAGTTGAGCCGGTTGTTTGGGAGCAAGGGTGTTTAGAAGAGGTGTGCGGCTCATGCTCGATGCTCATCAACGGCTACCCGCGGCAAGCGTGCACGGCATTAATTGAGAATTACCTACGTGAGACAAAATCCAACGTGATCAAATTGGCTCCATTCACTAAATTTCCTTTGGTACGGGATCTCATTGTGGATAGAACCCGTATGTTTGAAAACCTCAAGCAGGTGCATGGGTGGATTGACACAGAAGGTTCTCGTGAAACCGGATATGGACCACTTGTCTCGCAGGCCAAACAAGAGGTGATGTACGCTCTTTCCACCTGTATGACATGTGGGTGTTGTTTAGAGGGGTGCCCTCAGGTGAATGAACGGTCGAAATTCATGGGGCCCGCAGCGGTGTCTCAAGTGCGCCTCTTCAACGCCCACCCTTCAGGCAAGCTACAACGACATGAAAGGCTCCGCCCCATGATGGAAGAGGAGGGGATCAGCGCTTGTGGAAATGCACAAAACTGTGTCGAGGTCTGTCCAAAAAATATCCCTTTGACCGATAGTATTGCGGTGATCGGCCGTGATGTCACGCTGCAAGCCTTTCGCGACCTATTTAGCTTTCAAGATCGAGAATCATGAAACCATTTCATTTTCTGATTGGACTTCTCCTCCTTAAAGCCCTTGTTTTAGGGTGTGTCATCGCTTTTTATCCAGCTGGTCTCTCTCCAGATGAGGCGCAGTATTGGACTTGGTCCCAAGCTCTGGATTGGGGGTATTATTCAAAGCCACCCGGTATTGCGTGGCAGATTGGAGCGAGCTCTGCACTTCTTGGTAACACTGTGCTCGGAGTCCGTTTTGGAGCGCTTGTGATCGCCTTTTTTCTTGCTCTTGCTGTGTACTATCTAGCCCGTCAGGTGAATTTAAATGAAAAAACGGCGTTTTGGGCGGGCGTAGCCATGGCTTTCTCTCCCCTAGGCGTGTATCTCTCTCTGGCCGCTACAACCGATGGAGGGGCGATTCTCTTTCTTGTTCTCGGGATTGCCGCAGCCGTCCGATGTAACTACCCAATGGCCGGCGTATGGATCCTCTTTGGAGCGCTCTATAAATGGACCGCTTTTGCACTCTGGCCCTTCACCTTGGTTTTCCTTCTCTTTTTTCCTTCCATGCGCAGGTGGAGCATCATCTGGGGCATTTTAATCTCTTTAGTTGCCCTACTTCCTCCGGTTTATTGGAATCTAGCCCATGATTGGGTCACTTTTAAGCATGTAGCAGGCGCTTTAGGAACCGCTCCTCGTGCCAACTTTTTTGACTTTTTAGGAGCACAGATCGGCCTTCTGTCGCCCATTTTCTTTGTGCTTCTCCTTCTTGCTTACGTTCGTTTAGTCAAAAGTCGGGAACGCTCGCTACTTTTTTGCGCCGCTTTCCCGTTTGCTATTCTTTTCTATTTGGGAGCCGCTCTTTTTAATAAAATCCAACCTAACTGGGCCGCTTATCTCATGCCTCCCGCCATGGTGCTCATTGCATGGGCCGCGTATGCACGTCATCGTCTTTGGCTCCATATTGGTGTGTGGGTGTCCATAGCGACTGTTTGCGCCGCTTTTTTTGTGCCATGGATCGCGTTTAGACATTCTTTGGGATGGGATCGACTTGCGCCTGCCCTTGAGCAGGCCGGCTATGACCCACAAACCGATTTTTTAATGGGAGAGAAGTATCAAGCGGCGAGTCTACTGAGTTTTTATTCTCCTGAGCAAAAGCGGGCCTATTTTTTCAACGTTGGGGGTACACGTAAAAATCAGTTTTCCTTTTGGCCTCAAATGGAAGAGAGCGAGATTGGAAAAAGTGGGTATTTTGTCGTGATTGAGAAGGCAAAACTTGAAGCGCATCAGTGGTATGAGAGTCACTACACCGAGCGGCTGGCTCCCTATTTTGAGTCGGTTTCGTTTGTGGGAGCGTACCCTCTCTACTTTGTTGACGGGAAGCCTGTCAAAGAGGCGCTGATTTTCAAGTGTGAGGGGTATCTAGGGGGCGCTCCTGCAGATCCAGAAGTGTACTAGCTTTGCGGTGAGGGCGGGCTAAAATCTCGTGTACATCCCCTTCAGAGGCGATTTCAGCATCAAAATGTGCCATCAGATGTGTGCAAAGTGCGTTTAGGAGGCTCTCTTTTTTAGGAAAAAGAGGACGGAGCGTACAAAGAAAATCGTGGTGCGGACGGCTCTGGCGGTATTCAGGGCGTCTTTTTGGTAAAAGTAGATACTCCATTTTAGCCGGATCATAATCCCATAAAAAGGAGGTGTGGTGGAGCCACCGCCCTTTCTGGATATACTGAGCGTTGCCACCAAATTTCTTTTTACCAAATACATAATCATTTTCGCGCGCTTGAAACCCTTTGAAAAGGGGGCTGTAGAGCTTTTCTGACCACTCAAGAATCGGTCTAGGCTGCGGGGCCACTCCCATATCAGCGCTGTTGCAGATAAACGTCACAAACACGGTTTTGGGATCGATGTAGACTGTCCCACCTCCACTAAACCGTTTGATCACAGGAATGTGATCGCGCTCCACCTTTTTGAGATCGAGGAGTTCGGGAGCTTTTCCTGAGATACCCATCACAATAGCCGGAGGCGCTTCAGTGTTGAGCAGACACCAATTGCCTGTATCAGCGCGCAAAAGCGCCTCCTCAATACGGAGCTGCTCTAGGATCGGCACATGTGTTAAATTAAGTAGCTGCATGATTTTTCAGCGCAATCATTAAAACTTGGATATCGGCAGGAGAGACGCCCGAGATGCGGGAAGCTTGCCCGATTGTCTGTGGGGTAAAATGGGCCAGTTTTTCCTTGGCTTCGTTGCGCAGGCCCACAATTTGAGTAAAATCGAGATGAGGGGGGATGGTCAGCTTTTCTGTATGGATTGACCGGGAGATATCTTGATTCTGTCTCTCAATATAGCCGGCATACTTTAAGTTTAGCTCAATTTGAAAATTGATTTCTGCGCCGTGATCTTCGACTTCTGGGTACTCAGCCATCAATGAGGCGTAGGTATTTTCAGGCCTGCAGAGTAGCTGGGCCAGTGAAGCTCCTTTACCCCGTACCTGTTTAAAAACCTTTTTGAGCCTTTCTGTTTCCGTTTCGATCAGCGCTTGTTTGGCTACTGTTTTTTGGTAACACGTCTCATCCACAAGTCCGAGCGCGTAGCCGTGGTGACGGAGGCGTTGATCGGCGTTATCTTGTCTAAGAAGTAGGCGGTGCTCGGCGCGTGAGGTGAACATTCGGTACGGCTCATCGAGAGTTTTGGTGATCAGATCGTCGATCATCACCCCAATATAGGCCTCGTGCCGCTGCAGAACAAAGGGCTCTTTGCCCAGCACTTTTCCTGCAGCATTGACTCCCGCAATGAGCCCTTGAGCGGCTGCCTCTTCATAGCCGGTGGTGCCATTGATCTGACCGGCAAAATAGAGTCCTTCGATCGATTTTGTCTCTAATGTCGGGCCAATCTGCCCACTAACCGCATAGTCATATTCAATCGCATAAGCAGGTCGCATGATCTGCGCTTTTTCAAGGCCTGCAATCGATTGGATCATATCGATTTGCACATCGAAGGGAAGCGAAGAGGAGATTCCGTTGACATAGACCTCTTCTGTATGAAGTCCTTCCGGTTCCAGGAAGATTTGGTGTCGCTCTTTGTCGGCAAAGCGGACCACTTTATCCTCGATAGAAGGACAATAGCGTGGACCTACTCCTTCAATTTTGCCTGCATAAAGAGGGGATCTATGGAGGTTAGCTTCGATGATCTCTTTTGTTTGGGGCGAGGTGTAGGTGATCCAGCACGAAATTTGCTCGGGTCTTTCAAAGGATTCTTGATCGTAGGAAAAGCGGATGTCCTTTTCGGGTGGCTGTTCTTCGGTTTTGGAAAAATCGATGGTCCGTTTGTTGACGCGGGGAGGGGTGCCTGTTTTCAGTCTACCGAGGTGAAAGCCGTGCTCCTTCAAGCAAGCAGAAAGGCCAACAGAGGGCTTGTCTCCTGCCCTGCCGCCCGAGTAGTTTTTTTCACCGATATGGAGTAAGCCCCGCATAAAGGTCCCTGAAGAGAGGATCACCGCTTTTCCATCAAAATGGATTCCTTCTTGCGTCAGAACGCCGGTGATGCGCCCCTCTTCAACAGAGAAAGATTCGATGGTGGCTTGGAAGATGTGGAGGTTGGGCTCTTTTTCGAGGCGAGATTTCATCTCAAGGGCATAGGCGGCCTTGTCTGCTTGTGCGCGTGGGGCCCAGACAGCCGGACCCTTGGTGGCGTTAAGCATGCGGAATTGAATGCCTGTGCGGTCAATCACCTTGCCCATTTCACCGCCCAGAGCGTCAATTTCGCGTACCATGTGCCCTTTACCGACCCCACCGATGGCAGGGTTGCAGCTCATTTTGGCAATGGTATCGAGATTCATTGTCAAAAGAAGAGTAGAAGCGCCCCTCCGAGCCGAGGCAAAAGCCGCTTCGCAACCTGCATGGCCGGCACCCACGACAATGACATCAAACTCATCTGGATAGTGCATAAAAATTATTTATTTTTATGGCGATCGCGACGGCGTCTTTTCTTTCTTTTGTGCTTGGCGATTTTGTATTTTCTTTTTTTCTTTACAGAGGACATCGTGAACCCAAGAAATTATATGTTAGCGTCGGAGATGTTACTGGATTTCTCAGTACTAGTCCAGACAAATGTGCTTTAATGAGGCAGCCCGATTGGGAAACTGCCTCAAGATTATTTGATCAAGTAGGCAGGGAGAGTTTATTCAAAATTGCAAGTGGTTTTTCAGGCTCATCCTTTTCAAACCAAGGGAAGTATCGCTGATCACCCAAGCTCCACCCACATTGCTTCACATAGTCACAATGGTTATTAAATAAATTTCTCCACCCGGATTGGATAGTTCCTTCCTGGTAAAAACACTGCGAATGCTGTTTATTATCAGAGCAGTTTCGAACCATTTGATAAACTCGTGTATGAAGCACAACCCATCTATACTGGTAAGAATGCTGACATCCAAAATCAAAAGACTCAGCAAAACATTTAGGCAATTTGCGTTGCATATGAGGCATGTCATCACAAGTAAGGCAAACAAGAGCGTAACTGAGTTTCAAGCATGTATCAGCGATTGTAGCTTTTTCGTTGTCAGCCCACGGGTCCTCTAGCCGATCTTGTTTATAAATTGCCGGTTGAAGTTTTAAGGGGTTACCCCGATCGTCAGTCTCTTGGAATCCGACGAGCCTTCTAGGAGGATTTACAATTTTGAGAAGTTTTGGAAGCCAAGTCTCAAGAAAAATAAAACTAAGTCGCGCAATTTCGGGGTTTGAAGGATGCTGATTAGACGCTTCAAAACATCCCCAAGAAAAACGGGTTACTTCAGGATGATCAGCAAGAGTTGTACGAGCGAATTCTAATGCCTCACGGCTGGTGTTTTCTTGAGTCAATAAGCTGCTAAGTCCTTGGTTATCTGGTGCATGATTACTTGCCTGGCTCTTGCGCTTTACAGAAACAACTATGCCAATAATAAGAAAAGCAATTCCTCCTCCGCCTCCTGCGGACATCAGGATAATTGCATGAACTTGATTGAGATGACTAAGAGATCCTGCTGCCCACCACCCTTGTTGAGCGCCCAAAGCTCCTATCCCGACTCCGGCTGCAACTAAGCTACCTATTCCTACAATGATCAAAATCGCACACCCGTAAGTTCTCAATTTTGAGGGGGAATGACTTGAATGCCGATCATTGGGGGTTGCTCGAGTCGTTTCTGCGGGAGCAGCTGCTGAACTGGCCATTTTTGGTTACCTCTATTTAGTTTTAGCGCCATTGTACAAAAGATTTATTAAATATATATTAAGACAAAAGTAAAATAATTGATTGGCATTTTGCGTTTTCGGAGAGAGTTTTGTAGTGTTCCCCTATTTTTTGGACAGAAAAATTTCTTATGCAGCTTGACTTTGACTCAATCGAAATTCTTCGGGAGTTAGGTATCCAAGAGCCGAGTGTGGTCGCTCTCTATGATACACATCTAGAAAGTCTCCAATTGCCACAAATGCCTCATCTTGGCTTTTAAATGGTCTTGTTGCGTAAATAGTCACGGATGAAGACCTTTCTTTGCCGGCCTTGTTGCGTAATTCCATCCAGGGAGGGATGAAGGATGAAAATATCGGTCTTGCTGGACCATAACTTTATGATGATACCCATCTTCCTCTAGGCATTCCAAGATTGTTTATTCTGTTAATCACCAAGCATTTAGCATACACTTCTGCCTTCTGATAACACAGCTTTCTGCAGCTTAAGTTATCCCCAAACAATCTTTTAAAGCGAAACATTGCTAACTGGCCAATCAAGGGAAAGTGTCGCATGATCCCAATGATTTGACCATTCAAAAATGGGTCCGAGGGGATAACTAAATACTAGCGAAAGAATCGTCTGGGGCGCTGGCTTGAATCGGGGTGTAATTGCGAAATTGTCCAATTTCTTTGACAAAGGAGAGATTGACCGTTCCCACTCCACCATGCCGGTTTTTAGCCACAATCAGCTCGGCCATTCCCGGCTTGTCATTGGCATCATAATAATCCCTACGGAGCATCAGCATGACAATATCGGCATCCTGCTCTAACGATCCACTCTCCCGAAGGTCGCTCATCATCGGGCGGTGGCCGGCGCGCTCTTCCACTCTTCGTGAAAGCTGAGACATGCAGAGGATGGGGATGTCAAGCTCACGGGCAAGTGTTTTGAGCATGCGTGAGATTTCTGAGATCTCAATCTGTCTATTTTCCATTGTGCGCGACGATCCCGAGCCGGCAACCAGCTGGAGATAGTCAATGGCAAGCAGGCGGATGCCATAGCTTTCCTTCATGCGGCGCGCGCGCGCGCGCAGGTCGGTAATTTTTAGTCCTGGTTGGTCGTCAATGACCATGGTGTGGTTTTGCATCACACCTGCGGCGGCGACAATGCGTTGAAACTCTGCACCGCTTAAACCGCCCGTGCGGATCTTATCCGATTCTACCTCAGCTTGGGAGCAAATCATCCGATGGAGCAGCTGTTCGGCTGTCATCTCTAGGGAAAAGATGCCAACGGGCATGCCATTTTGGAAGCAGATGTTTTCGGCGATATTGAGCGCCAGCGCCGTTTTACCCATTGCAGGGCGTCCCGCCAAAATCATCAGGTTGGAATTATTAAATCCATTGATCATCGTATCGAGATCGAGAAAGTGGGTGGGAATACCGGTTACCTTAGGTTCGTCAGGACCACGGGCGCGGAAATCCTCTTGCCGCTGCTGGAGCTCTTTGAGAAAAGAAGTTTGAGATGAGGCTTTGACTCCATTAATCAAATCAGAGACCAAAACGCCCGCGCCGCTGTTCGCTGTCTGACTGATTTTGAAGAAAAGCGCTTGTGCTTCATCCAGTGCGGCGTGCACATCTTGTGGTTCATCCAGAGCCGATTTTTCTACCACCTGAGCCGCTTCAATCATGCGACGCAGCATCGCCTTAGATTTGACGATGTCCACATACTCTTCGATATATGCCGAGGTTCCCGCATATTGGGCAAGCGTTGTAACATAACCTGCGCCACCAATAGCATCTAGCTTTTCCATCCGCTTGAGCTCTTCACAGACTAGGTGGACGTCAGCAGGTTTATCTTGCTTATATGCGCTTTTAAGGACTGAAAAGACCAGTTGGTGCTCGGTGAAATAAAAATCTGCTTCATCAAGAGAGTCGGCGGCAATATTCAAGCTATTAAAGCTTGTCAGCATACAGCCCAACACCATCATCTCTGACTCTTTTGAGTGCGGCGCAATGCGCACTTTCCTCTTTTCTGCCATAAGCCAAGCAGAATACTGGAAGCCGCCTCCTGTTTCAAGCTTCAAAAACAGTAGAGGTCTTTTGCCAGCTGCGCACCTGCGCTAAAGAGCGCTTTTCGTCTTCGTTACCGCCATAGATGAGATAACACTGATCGGGGGCGCTATTTGAAATACTCTGCCACTGCTCTAATGTTTTAAAGTAGTCAGAGGAGATTGTTTGGGAAGATTTGATTTCAAGGGCCTTAGGCTGAGAGTGTGTTTCAAAAATCAAATCAATTTCATTCCCAGTATGGTCTCTCCAAAAATAAAAAGGAGAGACCCCTCGATGAAGGCTGGCTTCCTTTATCAACTCCGAGATCACAAACGATTCGAATAGTCCTCCCTTTAAGTAGTGAGACTGAAGATCATCAGGGGAGGAGATACCTAGCAAAGAGCATGCGATGCCCGTGTCATAAAAATAGAGTTTTGGGGATTTTACAAGACGTTTAGAAAAATTGCGATAATAGGGGGGGAGTAGATAAATCACGTAACTGGCTTCCAACACAGATGCCCATACACGCGCTGTCTTGTGATCAATCCCGCAATCACGTCCCAAGTCTGTCCAGTTGATCACCTGTCCAATCCTTCCAGCACAAAGACGAATAAACCTTTGGAAAAGATTAAGATCGAATACATTCTTCAATTGTCTGACATCTCGCTCAATATACGTTTGGATATAGTTAGGGTACCAATCGATAGGAGAGATTCCCTGCGTATGCACTGAAGGGTAGCCACCCTTAAACAAAGCTTCCGCATAATGAGAAAATGAGACCCCACTCTGCTCAAGCTCGCCAATAGAAAAAGGAAGCAGCTGAAGTAACGCCACCCTTCCCGCCAAGCTCTGAGTAATCTGCTCATTTAAGTGAAAATTTTGAGATCCCGTCAGAATAAACTGACCCGCTCTTCTTTTTTCGTCTACAAGGACCTGTATATAAGAAAATAAGTCAGGAACTCTCTGAGCTTCATCAAAAATCACACCCTCAATCCGTCCATGCGTCTGCAAAAATCCCTCAGGATCCTCAATAGCAAAACTGCGGAGGCTAGGGTTTTCCAAATTCACATAATGGTAATCAGGAAAACAAAGTTTTGCCAACGTCGTCTTCCCGCTCTGGCGTGGCCCCAAAATAGCCACTACCGGGAACTGGCCCGCCAACTCCTTCGTCCGTCTCTCCAATTTCCTCTTATACATAACCTGAGTATAGACAATTAGGGAATTAAATTCCCCATTTGTCTGCATTTTAGTGCAAAAACTTAGGCAAATAGGGAATTTGATTCCCCAAATGCCAAAAAAATCGCTTATTGAGATAAAAGCGCCAGAAATCTATGATTCCCCCTCCTGGAAAGATGGCTGAGTGGCCGAAAGCACGTCCCTGCTAAGGACGCATACTCTCACGAGTATCGAGGGTTCGAATCCCTCTCTTTCCGTTTTTAACGCCCTGCAAGGGGCGATCTTTCGGGAGTCCGTGCGAACTTGCACTGTTCCTTCTTCGATTTCAGCTCATGACAGCGCTAAAAAAATATCTAGGCTCACGCCACGAGATTATCCGTAGATACTTTCGAGACAGATTTCAAAAGGCCTTTGTAGTCTTTTATACGACCTAATAACCTAAGCTTCAGTTTGATACAAATTTGCTACTAACATCTACCAAATGGGTAATTTTAGGGGATGGGGTCTTAAAAAAATGGAAAATCCGGCTAATCTGGAGTTGAAGTCCAAATTAGCCGGATTTTTCGATGTTTCAAAGAGAACTCAAAAAAGAATTAAGTGCTTTAGCCAAACAGTATCCCATTGTAACTGTAGTTGGGCCGCGCCAATCAGGTAAAACAACCATAGTGCGTAGTGTGTTTCCCCAAATGCCCTATGTAAATTTGGAGGCTCTTGATATCAGAGAAAGCGCGAGCGCCGATCCAAGAGGCTTTTTAGAACAGTATCCTGATGGTGCTATCCTAGATGAGATTCAACGGGTTCCTACTTTACTTTCTTACATTCAAGTGATTGTGGATGAAGAAAAAAAGAAAGGAATGTTCATCCTTACTGGAAGTCATCAGCTCGAATTACACCAAGCGATTACCCAGTCGTTGGCAGAACGCACAGCTCTTCTGACGTTGCTTCCTATGAGTTTAAGAGAGTTAGAAACAGCAAAAATACCCCTATCTCTTGATGAAGCGCTTCTGTTTGGAGGATTTATGATGATCAACTTGATCCGGTAAAAGCGCACGGAAACTATATCCAGACCTATGTTGAGCGGGATCTAAGACAATTGATTCAGGTTAAGGATTTGGTCCAGTTCCAGAGGTTCATTCGTGCATCTGTGGGCAGAATCGGTCAGCTTCTCAATGTGGAATCATTGTGCAATGACATTGGTGTCTCTTCCAAAACGGCAAAAGAGTGGCTTTCGATCTTGGAGGCCTTTTTTATCATCATACGTCTGCAGCCTTACTACGAGAACTTTGGCAAAAGGGTTGTAAAATCACCTAAGCTTTTTTTGCTGACGTAGGATAGGCATGTTATCTATTGGGTATTAAAACCTTAAGTCAACTAAAACGGGATCCGTTGCGGGGACATCTCATCGAAAATTTGATGATTCTTGAGTTGATGAAAAGTCGCCTAAACAGAGGCTTGGAGCCGCATTTATATTTTTTCCGTGATGCTCATGGTCATGAAGTAGATATAATCTATCAAGACGGCCATGATTTAATCCCCATCGAAATTAAAGCGTCCCGTACCTTCCACTCAGATTTTTTGAAAAACGTGCAGTTCTTTCAAAACCTTGTAGGGGAACGCGCCCCTAAAGGGTATCTCATTTACTCAGGGGATCACGAGCAACGCATTGGGTTGATCAATGTTCTGAATTACAAAAAAGCTTCGTCTCTAATCCTTTAGGGAAAGCAAGAACTCTGCATTACTGTTGGTCTTCTTTAACCGACCTAAGAGCAGGTTCATGGCATCGATCGGACTCAAATCGGCAACGGCTCCACGCAAGACGTAGATTTTTTCCAGCTCTGTTGGATGATAGAGAAGCTCTTCTTTACGTGTGCCGCTCTTAATCTGGTCGATCGCTGGGTAAACACGGCGGTCTGAAAGGCGTCTGTCGAGAACCAGCTCCATGTTACCGGTTCCTTTAAACTCTTCGAAAATGACCTCGTCCATACGCGATCCCGTATCAACAAGTGCAGTGGCCAAGATAGTCAGCGAGCCGCCGTGCTCAATGTTACGCGCTGCACCGAAAAAGCGCTTGGGTTTATGTAGGGCGCTAGCATCGACACCACCTGTTAAAATCTTACCAGAATGAGGCTGAACGGTATTATAAGCGCGGGCAAGACGGGTAATCGAGTCAAGGAGGATCACAACGTCGTGGCCGTGCTCAACCAAGCGGCGTGCCTTTTCGATGACCATCTCAGCGACTTGTACGTGGCGCTCAGGCTGCTCATCAAAGGTAGAGGCGACCACTTCTCCTTTCACCACTCGGCTCATGTCGGTGACCTCTTCAGGGCGCTCATCGATGAGCAAGACAAGAAGAGTAACCTCAGGATGATTGGTGGCAATGGAGTGGGCAATGCTTTGAAGAATGACGGTTTTACCGGTCCGGGGAGGCGCTACAATCAAGCCGCGCTGCCCCTTACCAATCGGGGCGGTTAAATCGAGAACACGCTCAGACAGACGCTCTTTGGTGGTCTCCATGACAAGGCGCTCTTGAGGATAGAGAGGGGTGAGGTTTTCGAATAGGACACGCTCTTTCGCTTTGTCGGGAGTAGAGCCGTTGACCTTGTCAACTTTCAGAAGGGCGAAGTATTTCTCTTTTTCTTTAGGGGAGCGGAGGGTTCCGCTAACGGTGTCTCCCTTTTTGAGGTCAAAACGGCGAATCTGAGCGGGAGAGACATAAATATCTTCAGCTGAAGGGCAGTAATTGTAGGTAGGAGAACGTAGGAAACCAAAACCGTCGGGTAAAACTTCTAAAACACCTTCCCCAATTAACGTTTCGTCGGGACGCTCTGACTTGATCTTGACAATCTCAAAAACCATCTGAG
This sequence comes from uncultured bacterium, assembly GCA_964350245.1. Lineage (GTDB taxonomy): Bacteria > Chlamydiota > Chlamydiia > Chlamydiales > JAAKFR01 > JAJACP01. Next base: position 21,880 of record CAYGJC010000008.1, read on the forward strand.
ATTTTGTAAGCGAGGCGATGTTCTTAATTCCGTAATGGCGGGCTTGATGGTTGAGCTCTTCGATGTCCATCTGCTGCAAATCAGCGATTTTGGTGACGGTCGGTGGAGCAGGTGGAGCTTGAGGTGTTGAAGGGGGAGTCTCTTCAGAAACCATTTTATCAGGAGGGGTTAAAGGGGAACGTTTACTTTCTACAGTGGGTTGATCTTGATCCATAAGGTTTAGCCTTTCAAAAGGTTAAAGGTTTTTTGTACAAAATGATTTAGTTGGGTAAGGGTCCCGTTATTTTCAAAAATGTAGTCAGAGCGCTTTTGCTTCTCTTCTATAGGCATCTGGCGTCTCTCTCTTCTTTCAAATTCGGTTGCATCATAAGAGGTTGTCTTTAAGAAGCGGTTCTTTCTTTTCTCTTTGTCGGCGGAGATCACAATGACAGTGTCATAGAAGGTGTCGAGTTTACTTTCAAAAAGAAGAGGAATCTCGGCAACAAAGAGAGGAAATGTGTTCTGGGAGGCTTCTTGATAGTGGGTTTCTATTACCTTTTGAACTTCTGGATGTATCTGCTTTTCTACGGTTTCTAAAAGAGAGGGGTCACGGAAAATTCGCTTCGCGATCTCCTCTCGACTTAACTCACCCTCCACAATAATCTCATTTCCAAGCAAGCCGATTAACTTCTGACCAACAGGTGTTGTAGGAGTGAGGAGCTGATGAACGATGGCATCCGCGCTGACAACGTAGGCTCCTAACTCTTCAAAAAGACGGCAGACTGTTGTCTTACCGGAAGCCAGGGAGCCCGTGACGGCGACCTTCTTCAATTTTAACACCCCGCCCAATTTTTGCCAATGGCTACGTCGACAACCAAGGGAACTTTTAAAGAAAAAACTTGTTCCATTGCTTCTCGGACGCATTCTTCAAGACGAGGAAGTTCGTGGTCAGGAGCTTCAAAAATTAACTCATCATGCACCTGCAAGACCATGTAGCTTTCTAAGGAAGCTTCTTCAAGGAGTCGATCAACCTCAAGCATGGCAAGCTTAATCAAGTCGGCGGCGCTCCCTTGTAGAGGTGTATTGATAGCCAATCTCTCAGCTGCCTGACGGATCATGGCGTTATTGCTGTGAATATCAGGAATCTCTCGCTCCCGCCCAATCATGGTGACGGATTTTCCTGTTTTGCGAGCTTGTTCAATGCAGTGATTCATAAACTCCATCACGTGCGGATAACGCTCGAAATAGGCTTTGATAAACTCTGCTGCTGCTTTTACTTCGATTCCTAGCTCACGGGCAAGGCCATATGCTTGCTGTCCGTAGATAATGCCGAAGTTGATCGCTTTAGCCTGATGGCGTTGTGTAGAAGTGACCTCTGCTAGGGGAATCCCCAGAACAAGAGAGGCTGTATAGGAGTGAATGTCTTCTCCGCGCTCGAAAGCTTGGATCAAGTGGGGATCCTCGCTGAGATGCGCAAGGAGGCGGAGCTCAATTTGGGAGTAGTCGGCAGAAAGATAACTCCATCCCTTTTTCTGGGGTTTAAAGGCCTCCCGGATCCGTCTACCAAGCTTGGTGCGAACAGGAATATTTTGTAGGTTGGGATCTTGACAGGCGAGCCGCCCGGTAGCCGCAACAAATTGGTTAAAAGTGGGGTGGATGCGTTCGGTTTGAGGGTTTACCTCATGAGGTAATGTATCGGCGTAGGTGGAGCGGAGCTTTTCTAACGTACGGAAGGCAAGAATTTTCTCTGCAATTGGATGCTCAGGAGCGAGCGTTTCAAGGACCTCGGCACGGGTTGAGAGACCTGTCGCTGTTTTTTTAACGGGCTTGATTCCCATTTTGTCAAAAAGAATAACAGATAGTTGCTTAGGAGAGCTAATGTTAAACATCTCTCCTGCAAGATCATAGATAGCTTGCTCGGTCAGAGCAATTTCTTGGACAAGCTCTTTAGAGAAGGTAGCGAGCTTCTCTTGATCAAGATACATGCCCGCGCGTTCCATCTTGGCCAGAACGCGGGTGAGAGGAAGCTCTAAGTCAAAGAGAAGCTTTTCTAGTTTTCTCTCCTCAATCTGTTTGGCAAGCAGCTGCTTGATACGCAGGGTGTAGTCAACATCCTCGCAGCAGTAGTCGGCCACTTTTGGAATCGGAACCAGATCCATCGAGATCTCTTTTTTGCCACTACCGATCAGCTCTTTAATGGCAGTCTTGACTTTTCCAAAATATTGAAGAGAAAGAGCATCAAGGGAGTGGCGCCTACTAGCTGAGTTGAGTAAGTAGGAAGCTAAAATGGTGTCAAAACAGAGCGTGGTGACGTGCACTCCGATATTAGCTAAAATGTGGAGGTCATATTTGGCGTTATGTGCATAAAATCCAAGTTTGGGATCTTGGAAAAGAGGAGTGAGTGTTTCAATGACCTCTGAACGGCTCAGTTTTCCGTTGAGCGGGACGTAAAAGGCCTCTTTTGCTTTGACACTAAAACCGATGCCAACAGGATCGGCCAAGAGAGGGCGGATGTGCGTTGTTTCAGTGTCAAAGGAGATCTCTGCGTATTTTTTGAGATAGGAGATCAGTTTTTCGAGCTCCTCGCGCGTCTCAATTAAGGTGTAGCTTGTCTTTTCTTCCGGCTCGTTTGAAGAGATGTTAGCCTCTAATTCTTTGACAAGAGTGTTAAAGCCCATTTGAAGGTAGAAAGCTTTTAAGGCTGGGAGATCAGGGGGAGATTTGGCAAAAAAGGCTTTGTTTTTTTCAAATGGGACATCGGTGTGAATGGTGGCCAAACGCTTACTGAGTCTGGCAATATCGGCCTCCTCGCGGATAGTTTGCTGCTTTTTGGCTCCCTTGACCTGATCAGGATTGTTGAGTAGATTTTCTAGAGAGCCAAACTCTTTGAGAAGAGGAACGGTTGTTTTGGGGCCAAATCCTTTTAGGCCGGGGATATTATCGGAAGAATCGCCCATAATCGCTAAAAGGTCCACGATCTGTTCAGGGGGAACGCCATAGAGTTCCTCCACTTTAGCGCGGTCGACGATGAGGTTGTCTTTCCAGGTGTTCAGAATAAAAATGTTGTTTCCAACCAGCTGGCAGAGGTCTTTATCACTGGTACAAAGATAGACCTCGGCGCCCTGCTTGGCAGCCCAGAGAGCAACACTGCCCATGGTGTCATCTGCCTCCACTCCTGGTTCTTCAAGGTGAGGAATGCCGATCAGTTCACAAAACTCTTTGGCGCGGGTGATCTGTTCGGGGAGATCTTCGTGGAGGCGTGTGCGGTTGGCTTTATACTTTTCGTAGATCTCGGTGCGCTGTTTTTTGTTGTCGGGTCCATCAAAGACGGCAACAATATGATCGGGCCCAAATTCTTTGTAGAGCTTAAGAAGTGAGCGGATGAATCCGTATAGACCATTTGTTGACTCGCCCTCCGGACTGGTCATGGAGGGGAGGGCAAAATAGGCTCTGAAAATGTATCCTGAAACATCAAGGATAAAGAGTTTTTTCATCGAAAACAAAAGGGATTGCCCGTCTGGAAGGGGAGGGCGCATTCATGTTTAATTTTCCCCGTAATTAAGGGAGAATTTGATTCTTCTTTGAGCATCTTTTTCCACCAAGACTTGCTCTCAAAGCCCACAACTTGATAGCTTCCCTCAATTCCGGCTGCCTCAGCAAGGGCAGCAAGAGCATCGCTGCGACTGGCATTACTGACATCAATGAGGCCATTTTCTAGGGCAATAGGAGCAGGAAAGACTTTAGCGCCGAGGGTCTGCTCAAGGTTATCTTGATCAACGGGTCTGTTTTCGGTCACAATCCCAACAAACTGCTTGTAGTAGTAATTCATGAGCGTTTGATAGTGGTCTTGTTCTCCTTCTTTCCAGGGACGGAAGGGATTCATCTCATCTTTTCCTTTGCCAGCGGTAACGGTGACGGCATTCACTCCAATTTTTTCCAAAGCGTCGACGACATTCATAAAGGGAGGCCATGAAAGCACACCAATAGAGCCGACTAAGCTGACGTCACTGGCAAAGATTTGATCACTCGCGCAGGCAATATAATAACCACCTGAAGCGCACAGGCCATCTACGTAGGTGTAAATGGGCACATTGTAGCGTGCCTTATAGGCTTTTAGATGGCGGTAGATGATGTCGGAATCGTTAACGCCGCCCCCTGGTGAGTTGATCACAAGAAGGATTCCTTTCACACGGTCGGTTTCAAAAGCGTCTTCTCTTGAGTCAAGGAGAATCTCTTCGATATTTTTCCCGGTTAGCTTATCAGAACCGATTTGGCCATCTAAAGTGATTTGGAGCAGAATGGGTTTACTGGAGCCGAGTTTTTTGCGGTTACCCTTCGCATCAGGGAGGATTTTGACGTCAGAAGAGAAGGTTTGCTCTTCGGCTGTGGAAAAAATGCCGTACAAAAGGAAAAAAATGGCGACCAGGGCCACAACCGCGCCCAACACACCGAAAAGAGCGACAAAAAAAGCACGCAGAGAACCCATAAAAACTGACTCGTGTATCACTTTCATAGCCAGTCATACTAATGAAGCGCTCTTTTTTAAACAACAATAGAGCCATCGTTCATTTCAAGAATGCGATCGGCAAATTCAAAAATGCGCGCATCATGCGTCACTAAGATGACCGCTTTGTCCTCCTTGACGGCCACCTCGCGGATAAGCTGTACCACTTGAACCCCCGTTTGGTGATCAAGGGTGCTTGTTGGCTCGTCACAAATGATGAGCCTAGGTTCATGCACGCAGCCGCGGCAGATTGCAATCCGCTGCTGCTCACCGCCTGAAAGATGTGAGGGAAGGGCGTTGAATCGGTGCTCTAGCCCCACACGTCCCAACATCTTCTTAGCCCTTCTGAATGCCTCTTGCTCATCTGTGCCATTGAGTAGAAGAGGAATGGCGATGTTTTCCAGAGCTGTCCAGGTGGGGATCAAGTGAAGCGCTTGAAAGATGAAGCCGATGTTGGCTTTGCGGAAAGCCGCTTTTTCGATTTCACTCATTGTGCCAATTTCCTCACCAAATACGATGCAGCTTCCTGCATCTAAGGAAAGAATGCCGCTAATTACGGAAAGAAGAGTGGTTTTACCGGAACCCGATGGCCCTACCAACATTAACAACTCGTTGGTATGCGCTTCTAGATCAACGCCACGTAACGCCTCAACAAGCGAGCCTTCTTCTCCATATGTTTTACGTACCTGTGTGCATTGGACAGCATTTTTCATGACTGAAACACAATTCCGGGTTCTAAACGGATGATTTTTCTTAAGCCGATAAGAGCTGATAAGAGCGTGATGCATACCATTGAAAGGCCACTGCCAATGAGTAGCCACCAGGGAAGTCGAAAAGAGAGTTCTGTTCCCGCTGCGATCAAACCAAAAAGTGTGGCAATGCCCAACCCTATTCCCCAACTTAAAATAGCTGTGAAAAGGGCTTGCACGATGACCATTTTGGCCAGTTTCTGATTGGTGATTCCCATTGCCTTCAGTGTGGCAAAATAGTGACGGTTGTCGTGGGCAAAGTTGTAGAAGGTTTGACCTGAGATGGCGATGCCGATGATCACTCCAAGCAAAACAGCCACACCAAAATTAACGGGTATTCCCGTGTTGAGCATGTAGTAGCGAATGGTTAAATTCTTGAATCCTTTGCTGGTGTAGGCGGCTAGCCCTGTTTGTGCGCGGATACGGGCGCAGACTTGATCGAGATCGGCGCCCTCCTCAGCTTTTGCAAGCACAAAGGTGAGCAGATTTCTTTCCGAAGGAGCGAACTGTAGGGCGTTGCTAAAAGTCGTGTAGACAACAGGTTGGGATAAAAAGGTGCGGCCGACACGGCAAAAGCCCATTACCCGTGCGCGCCTGTCGTTGATCTCAAACACTTCTCCTAGATGAATGGGATTGAGTTTTTCCTTGGCCCCTACCTGGTCGATGACCACACTACTAGGACCACGCAGATCGATGATGCTGCCCTGAATCATTTTTGGGGGACCGCCGATTAGGGTGGCATCATCGATTCCAATGACGTTGCAGTTTTGGAAAAGTCCCGATTGGAGACGCGCTTTTAAGATGCCCTTGTACATCGGCACGGCCCATTTGATTCCCTCGACGCTACGCACTTGAAACAAGCGGCTCTGTTTAATGGTTTTGAGGTCGTCAATATACTGTACTTCCGGGTCCATGACCCAAATATTGGGTTGAGAAGTATCGGTCACAAACCCGTAGGTACGGGCCATCAATCCGATAAAAATCCCTGCTTGCTGGGTGATAATGAAGGTGGCAAAGGTAAGGCCGATGATGATACCGATAAATTTAGCGCGGTCACCTACCATCATTTTAATGGCTAGTCGCAGCACTCCCAACCTCCTCCGAGCGCTTTGTACACTCCGACCAAATAGGCCATTAACTCCTCTTTACTTTCCGCTTTGACCATTTCTGTAATAAACAAATCTCTTTCTGTGTCAATTACATAAAGAAAGTCAACCATTCCGCTGCTATAAAGGGTCAAGGCCAGTTCACGAGCCTCTTTGTATGCGTTCACTTCTTCTGAAAGCGCTTGAATACGCGTCCCTTCATTAAAATAAGCTGTAAGAGCGCTCTCCACTTCAGCAACAGCCTCTAGAACAGAACGTTCATAATCAAGAACCGACTGTTTTTGGATCGAGGTTTCAAAAGCGATATGGGAGAGAATTTTGCCTCCATGAAAAATAGGAAGGAAAAGAGAGGGAGTTAGATTCCAGTCACGGCTTTCGGACTTAAACCATGAGGTAAAAAAACCTGTAGCGTAAGAAAAGATAGAATCTAAAGAGATGGTGGGAAAAAACTCTTTACGTGCAGCCAGCACACGTGCGCCTGCAGCCAGCATTTTAAACTCCGCATTACGCACATCTCCTCGCCTGCAAAGAAGTTCTGTGGGGAGCCCTAGGGGGAATTTGGCTTCGATGCAGGGAAGAGGCCGTTCGTCGCAGAAGCAGTTGACAAGAGTCTCCGGAAGCTCATCAATCATGACAGCGAGTGCATAAATGGCTTGGTAAAATTCGATTTGGAGCTGGGGAAGAATGGACTCACGCCCTTTTAACAGGGCTTTTGTCAGATAGATGTCGAGCTGGGAGATGAGTCCTGCTTCATAACGCTCTTTGACAAGCTCAAGAAGCTCAGCTTCTGCTTTAATGTGTGTTTCGGTGATCCGCATCCGCTCTTGAAGGGTGCGAATCAGGAAATAATTGGTGGCAATTTCACTGGTTACTGAAACATGTACGTCGCGCACTTCTGCTTGTGTGGCAGCGACATCAAAGCAGGCTGCCTTTGCTCTGTCGAGATTTTTTCCAAACAGGTCGATTTCCCAGATGGAGTCAAATCCGGCTTGATAGAAATTGATGAAGTCTCCTCCCGTAAAATCCGATTGAGCAAGGGTTTGACTGTTTCGGAGTCGGTTAAAAAGTAGAAAGGCGTCTACGTGAGGGAGAAGCCTGGAAAAGTCGATCCCAAAAACAGCTCTGGCTTCACAGATCTTCTCGCGCGCGATGCGCAGATCGTAGTTGCACCCAATCCCACGCTCAATTAGAGAGATGAGAAGGGGATCATCGAATTGTCTCCACCAGTTGGCCAAGTTCGCCTCGGGTAGATCACGCATACAAGTCTCTACACACTCTGTGCTCATATAGGAGGTAGGTAGACAGAGCTCGGGTTGCGAGCAGGGGCGGCAGCTTGCAACTATGAGGGCAAGCGTAATTAGATACCCTCTTGCTTTCATCGGGTTGCCTCACCTGTATTCACACCACTGGGCTCTGCTTCCAAATAGACATCCATCAACATGCCCGGATAGATCGGAAGTTCATTTCTTTGAAAGCGATAGATGAGTTGAAGCACGCGCGTATCTACTTGTTCTGTTGTTGCCCCCGTTAATGCTCTTTTGGGGACCAGATAAGGCTCTAAGCGGACAAACTCTAAAGGAACATGTAGTTTACTGTTGCCTCGAACATAGGCAACACCGGGAGCCCCGCGGATCACGCGCCATGCATCCTCTTCGTCGATATCGACACGTATATGGAGTGGATCGATTGAGCCGAAAAGAAGGAGGGGATCGATCAGCTCAGCTGCAGGAGCCAGCTCTCCTTGCCGAACGTTCACCCGAAAGACACACCCATCGATAGGAGCGCGCACAGTCGAGCGTTCGATTTCCACTTCCACTGTTTCCACACGGGCTTTAGCTTCCTTCACCTGAGCACGGGAGATCTCTAAATCACGCGCCCAAGCGCCGGCAAGTACGCGATTGAGCTCCTCTTCGGCCTCTTCTAGGGCATATTTTGCAGCTAAAGCTCCATACTTCCTCTGATAATACTCATCGCGGCTCACCGCTTTAGGATTTTCGACTTTATCGATGATTTGATACTGGTTCCACTTATCCAGAAAGTGGCTTTGTGCCTCTTTGACCCGTGCTTCATAGGGAGGAACATCTTCTGCGCGAGGAAGATCGAGTTGTTTTTTGTATTCAGACTCAGCTAAGGCGAGCGCTGCATTCGATTCGGCCAAACGGGCTTCTAAGCTCTCCGTATTGAGTTTAAAAAGCGGCGCTCCTTTTTCAACTAGATCTCCCGCTTCAACAAAGACTTTTTCTACAATTTCTGTAAACGGAGTGCCCATCCAAATATCTTCCGAAGCAGCCTCCACAGATCCTTCACCTGCAACGAAATATTTAAACGAAGGCGTGGGAGGTGCAAAGGGAATAGGAGGTGTTGGAGGTGTGCGTTGATCTAGAATAACGGCAATTATTCCTAAAACTAAACCAACAGCAGATAATACCGGCAAAATATATTTTGACCACATAATGTTAATTATCTCAAAAAAACAATTTATATTAAAGAGTGTACACACACCTTAGTTTTTAGAATTGATGGAGAAAGATTTACGTTTATTGTTTTTGGAATTTGTTTTATTATAGAACAATCTATGGAATCGATTCTCATTTTTATCCAGGACCACGCGCCACATGCCCACTGGTTTATTTTTGGGCTTTTGATGTTAGCGGGTCTCAATATTCCGGTTAGCGAAGATCTACTCATTGTGGTCAGTGGAGTGTTGGCGAGCACGTTTGTTCCAGAAAATACATGGAAGCTGTTTGCAGCCGTGTTTTTGGGAGCCTATCTATCGGATTGGGTGGTCTATTGGATTGGGCGTCTTTGGGGAGCGCATCTGTGGCGCATTGGATGGTTTGCTCGTATGTTTAAGCCCAAGCGTTTAGAACAAATCAGACAGTACTATGAAAAGTATGGCCTACTCACTCTTTTGGTGGGCCGCTTCATTCCTTTTGGTGTGCGCAATTGTCTTTTTGCTACTGCCGGAATGGGTAAGATGCGCTTTAGAAAGTTTTTGATTGGGGATGGAATCGCTTGTTTGCTTTCAAATGCAACTCTTTTCACCCTTGCTTACTTTTGCGGTAAAAACTGCTCGTATTTCGTCCGCTACGTCCACGTGGCCATTTTCGCAATATTTATTGTCGCTCTAATCGCCTTTGTTTGGTATAAGAAGGCTAAAAAGAAGTCTGTAACTGATTAATTGATGCTCACTTTTTCTAATGTCCTATCTCTTTCGCGGGCGGGTTTTGCTCTGGCTTTTCTCCAGGAAAACCAGTGGATTCGTTTGCTGGCCATAGGGCTCGCGATGCTGACAGACTTTCTCGATGGCTATTTAGCTAGGCGTCAGCGTACTACAACTCAGTTGGGAGCCATTCTAGATCCATTAATGGACAAATTTTTTGTCATCTTTGCGGCAGGAATTTTCTTTGTAGAGGATAAGTTGACTGTACTGGGGTTGATCGCCCTTTTATCGCGCGATATTTCCCTGTGTCTGTTTGGAATCTTTTTGGGAATTGTTCGGGGCTGGAAAGGGTATGAGGTGAAGGCAATCTGGTGGGGTAAGATCACAACAGTGGCGCAATTTGTTTTGCTAATAGGACTTACGGTCAACTTTGTCTTTCCCTACTGGGTCTATTTGATCTTTGTTTTGATGGCCGCTTTTGCCTTTGTTGAGCTATTGGTTCGCTACACGCGCTCCCAACGTCAGTGAAGCTGGTTTCTGGTCCCATTTTTTTGTTTCTTTAGAGTGTTCTGGCAAGGGTGTTGTCTGGTTTCAAATCTCGCTTAGACGAGTTCGACGGCTTCTTCCGCTTGCATCGGTGGAGGCGCCACTTCCGGCTTGGGTGCCGTTAAAGCATTGAATTGCTTTCCTAAGGAGAGCGCAGCACCAATCCAGAGTAGAATCACTAGGAAAAGAATGCCCGCCACGATGTGCGCACTGGCAGCGATCGTAGAAAAAACAAGCAGCAAGCCTTGGTGAATGATGGAACCTCCCGATTTACCCAGACGAGAGCCCACACCATCAATGGCTGCTTTTCCTCTCAACTTGTCGGCCATGCTCAGGGGAATAAAGGCCATCTCTTTGGTCGCATCGAAGAGAGTAAACTTGGAAGCGCGTGACAAACAGTTTTGCATCGAGCCACATAAGACTACAAGGGCCAAAGGCGAAGTGCCAAACATCGCCAGTGTTCCCACAAGCGTATCTTTTCCAAAAAAGAAGAAGAAAAACCCAATGCTAGTCACAAGCAAAATAATAGGAGTGATCAGGGCGGCTGAGGTCCATCCAAAGCGTCTAATGAGCTGTCCAGAGATCAACAGAGAGGTAAAGAAAGAAATGACCCCCGTAATCGACGTAATTTGGCTCATATAGCAGTTAAAATCGTTTGGATTCGGATATAGGCCCTTGACTTGGTCCTTCCAAATAACCTCAACTAGATTAATCACAAGGTTGTAGGCAAGAACAATGATCGCTACGTATAAAAGATATTTGGATTTACCCAGAAGGGCAAAATTCTCCCGCATCGACATTTTCATCTTTTTGGGACGTTGCTCAAGAGGTTCTCCTGAGTTGTCATGAGGAAGCACATCTTTGGTCAAGTAGCGGTAGATTCCCATAATGGCGCACCCAGATAAGAGAACGACGGCTGTCAAGAAAATAATAGACTGGTGCCAAGGGTTTTGTGTGATCGAGATGTGAGCGCGTAGAAAGTCGCCGGTTAAAAAGACCGAAACTTGACCGGAGCTGATAGCGGCTAGGTTAAGGCCAATCGCAATCAGTCCGTAGAATCGTTTAGCTTCCCCTAGGCGGGTGATCTCATTGGCAAATCCCCAGAAGAGCATGGAGAGAATGGCTGAGCTCCAGAGCTCAGACATGATATAAAAGCTGCTGAAAGTCCAGTAGCGGAACATCGCAATGAGCCCCTTGAAGCCGGGGGGCAGGTAGTTTTGAAGAAAGTCAGCCGTTTGATGCGGATGAAGATGATCGCGGATCGGATAGATCACGAAGGTAAAAAAGGCAAAAAAGAGAAGGAAGATGGTGATCATCGCATAGAAGACCCGATCCCGCTGGAGACGGTTGGTCAGGCGGCTATAGACAAAGGTCATGATCAGCGCTCCAGGAACGATCCCCCACACCTTAATAAAGGGAATCACCTCAGCTCCAGAGGATTTGGCTGTGATGAGCAGCGCATCCTTCATATTGCGTAGAATGTTGTAGTTAAAGCCGATGAAGAACGCCATGATGAGAAGAGGAAGAAATTTACGCAGCTCAAAGGTATGGATCGGCCACAAATAGGCCCGCAGTCGAGAGAAACTCCCTTTATCCTGAGACATGGCCATCCAATTGATTGTTATGTAGAGAGAAGAAACATGGCAATAGAAGAGACATGGTTGTCATCGTTCGTTAAAGCAGTAGTTTAGCTGAAAAAAGGATAAAGCGCAAGGGGGTAAGCTATCTTTTGAATCTCAGAAAAAATTTGAAATTAGAGGATAGACAGGAAGTGCCTACATTCTATAAACTCTGTGCTTGTAATTAACAATTAAGGAGTAATATGTCAGCTTCTGGTTTAACAACAAGTGTTCAAGCCCTTACAAATAGTGCGTACAAAAAAGACGATAGAATGGGTGGCGCTCTGATTTCTGGTGTGGGGAGTGCTGCTGTCCTAGCTGTAGCTTTGGGTGTCGTTACCTGTGTTGCGGCGCTTGGAGGCATGAGTGGTGCGGCCTACGGAGGTTCTATGTTAGGGCTAGGTCTTCCTTTGGCAGGTGGTGCTGCCTGTTTGGTAGGATTTCTTTTAAAAAACTCAAGACAAAGTAACAGTATATTGATTGGCGTCGCGAGTGTGGTTGCGATTGCCGTTCTTGCTTATTCTACGCTAGCGGTTTTAGCGATTACTGGGGCGATTACTCCTGTTCCTCTTGCTTGGGTCAACATAGGGATCTTTTTTACCGCAACAGCTCTTGGTTGTTCAGGAGCCTCTGCTGCTTATGCATGCAAGTAAATTTAAATTTAAATCCTGACTTATATTCTGGATCATGGTAAAATCTTGTTTAGTTCTTAACAATAAGAGGTTTTATATGTCATCAGTTTCACCACCCGACAGTTTCAGTACAATGGGAGCTCTTCAAGCTCAATCTTATAAAAAAGAGGGTGAGGGCGCTCCCCTAGTTAGCTCGGGGTTATGTTGCTCAGTTCCAATTGGGATTGCTCTTTTTGTGATTACGTGCGTTGCAGCATCAGGTGCAATGAGCGGTGTTGCCTTTGGGAGCTGCATGATTGGTCTCAGTGTTTCCGGAGCTCTTGCAACTGTTTTAACTTCTTTGGGATCGGACAATGCCGCGGCAACTGGGTTAGGGTGCTCTACGGCTGTTATCTCTATCATTGTACAGTCCATATTGGGTGGTTTGGTGATTGCTGGGTTTATCCCTCCGGTTACGATGGCTTGGATATCTATTGGCCTGATCTTGGGAGGCGTTGCTCTAGGTTGTAGTGCGGGTTCTTCTATTGTTTCTGCGTGTGCTTCTGCGGACTCTGCTGTTACATCAGCTTATGCTAGGGGTGCTGGGGGTCGATGACATCTGTTTTTTTTCGAATGGGTGGTGATACGGCTCGGGTGTACAATCAATCCATGGGCTACGTAGATGATGATGGGAAGTATACCTGTGCTGGGAAGACAAATATACTGATCAGGGTGATGCTGACGGCCCTGTTTGTATTCGGCTGTGTAGCCGCAGGTGGGGTGCTTTCTCCCGCAGCTGCAGGATGGACAGCTGTGGGGATTGGAGGAGCCGCTTTTCTGGTGCAGCTTGCCGGAGGTAATCTGCAGAACCGTAAGGCTGATCTCATTGTAGGAGGGCTGTTTGCCACCGCCCTGGTAACGATTGGTTCACTGGGTGGTGTGGGCATGCTTGCAGGCGCTCAAGTGGGGTATTGCCTGGTGGGTATTTTAGCTGGAGAGGCTCTTTTATACTGTTGCGCTTGGCGCTGCTATAAAGAGCATGTTCAAATAAAAAATAAGGAATAAATATGTGTGTAGAGTGTCTAGGTGCTATTGGATGTCGTCCCGATCCTTCTTGCGCTGCCGGGCAGTGCGTTTCTCTTGTGGCTTGTCTGGCTCTGCTGATCATTGGTTGCTATGCCATGCAGGGAGGGCTCCCTCTTAGCACAGCGAGCTGGATGACGGTTGGTTTTTCCGGTGCCATGGGCATTGGATTAATCGGAAATGGACAGTTTAAAAAGCGCAATTGCCAGTTGATTTTCGGCGGTTTGACTGTTCTGACTACGCTTATCCTGGGGGGTTTAGGAGCTGCGGGCGTTTTAACCACAGCTACGGCCCTTGGAATCGGTGTCTTTGTCACGGCCTTAGTTTTTGTCACGACCATCCCTTCATCTATAACTGGAGACGTTTTGGTGCATCATATTAGAAACAGTAATAGGCATTAAGCCTCTGATAAAACTTCAATACCGGGGAGGGTGCCGTATTGGAGGTATTCAAGCGCAGCTCCGCCTCCTGTCGAAACGTGGGTGATCTGATCACTCACTTCAGCTTGGTTGAGTGCTGCAATCAGATCGCCTCCACCTACGACACTGATCGCGGGTAACTCGCCAATCCTACGCGCCAAGGTAATCGTTCCTTTGGCAAAACGATCGAGCTCATATACGCCAACAGGGCCATTCCACAAAATCGTTTTAGCCTCACCGAGTACTTCACTGAAGAGCTCTAGGGTTTGAGGTCCCATATCTAAGCCTTCATACCCATCAGGAATGCCTTTTTGCCGCAGATCAACGAGCTTAAGGGGGGCCGCTTCACTACATTCTTTGGCGACTAATACATCAACAGGGAGCACAATTTTCTCTCCGGCCGTTTCTAGAAGTTCTTTGGCCAAAGGGATGAGCTCGTCTTCAACAAGTGAATTCCCAACGGCGTGTCCTTTGGCTTTGAGAAACGTGTAGGACATCCCACCTCCGATCAAAAGGCGGTCTGCCTTTTGAAGGAGGCTCTTAACGACGCCGATCTTGGTGGAAATTTTGGCGCCACCCAAAAGAGCATAAAAGGGGCGACTGGGATGGATCAGCATGTCTCCCAAAAAGTGCATCTCTTTTTTCAAAAGAAAACCGGCTGCGGCTTTGCCGGGAAAATAGCGTGCGATCGTATAGGTGGAGCTGTGTTTCCGATGCGCTGTTCCAAAAGCATCGTTGATATACACATCACCGTAACGGGCAAGCTCTTTGGCAAAGGTGGGGTCCTCTTCGGGATGTGTTTCGGCTCGATGAAAGCGGAGGTTTTCTAACAGGAGGACATCTCCGGTAGTGAGGTTGTCCACAAGTTCTTCGACCTTTTCGCCGATGCAGTCGGGTGCCATTTGAACGGGCCTGTTGAGAAGAGCGGTAAGCACCTTGGCGACCGGAGTAAGCGAAAGTTCAGGGTCAGGAGCGTTTTGGGGACGCCCAAGGTGACTCATCAAGATCAGCGTGCCGCCCTGATCAAGAACGTGCTGGATAGAGGGGAGGGCTGCTTCTATGCGGGTCGTGTCAGCTACAGTGTTGTCACTATCGAGAGGAACATTCAAATCGACACGCATCAACACCTTTTTTCCGGTGAGTTCCAGATTTTCTATAGAGAGTTTTTCCATATCTTCTGGTATAGCAAAGTGTGATGAAAGGATCTATTGAGAAATTGCGTCTCGAGTATGGGAACCACCCTCTTTGTGAAAAAGAGATGGCCTTGGATCCTCTTGACCATTTTCTCAAGTGGTTTAAAGAGGCGCAACAAGCGGAGGTGATAGAACCCAATGGAATGGTTTTGGCAACCGTTTCGCCACTGGGGCGCCCCTCGTCACGCACGGTGCTTTTGAAAGGTGTGGATGAACAAGGACTGACATTCTTTACACACTACATGAGCCGAAAAGGAGAACAGATTGCCCATCATCCCTTTGTGTCGGTGACGTTTTGGTGGAAAGAGATCTTCCGTCAGGTCAGTATGGAGGGGAGAGTGAAAAAGATCAGTCGCAAAGATTCAGAGGCCTATTTTTCCAAAAGGCCAAAAGGAGCGCAGCTAGGCGCGCTGATCTCCCAGCAAAGTGCACCCTTAGCTACACGTGCTGAACTGGAAGTGGCTTTTGCACAAGCGAAAAAGAAGTACCGCGGTCAACCGATTCCGTGTCCCAAAGGATGGGGAGGGTATCGACTGATGCCTGAGCGGATTGAGTTTTGGCAAGGACGACAAAATCGGCTGCACGACCGTTTTCTCTATGTCAAAACGAACAGAGAGTGGATTCTCACACGTTTATCCCCCTGATTGGCGTCTCTCTTTTCTCTCTTGAGCGTGCCGGATCCGGTTGCGACGGCGCAAATCGGCCTCTTCGTAGCGATGTTTTTCTGCCTCTGTTTCGGGAATCACAGGGGGGACAGGGGTCGGACAGTTGTTCTCATCGAGAGCCACAAAAGTGAAGTAGGCAGAAACGATATGACGGTGCTCGCGCGTGGAAAAATTCTCTGCAACAACACGAATGCCCACTTCCATCGAACTGGTCCAGGCGCGGTTGATGGAGGCTTTGAAAATTAAGATTTCACCGACGTAGGCAGGAGACAAAAAATGCAGAGCATCCACAGAAACGGTGGCGCAAATGTGCTCCCCGTGCCTCTCGGCAACGACAAGAGCCACTCTGTCGAGCATGCTCATTACCAGCCCCCCAAAAAGCGTTCCATTTGTGTTTAAGTCATTTGGAAAGACTTTGTGGGTGTGGTTTTCAACGGCTGTGGAAGCGACTGTTTTTCCTTGCATATCTCTACAAAATAGTGATGGATACAGGGGTCATTTGTCAACTCCGGATGAAAGGTGGTCGCTAAATAATTTCCCTGTCGCACAATGACGGGGGTGTCGGCTAAAACCTGCACGTCGGGCGACAGAATGGACGTAATGCGTGGAGCGCGTATGAAAATAGCGTGCACTGTATGCGCTCTTTCGAGGTAAACGGTGAGATCTTTTGAAAAGGAGTGGGCCTGCCTTCCATAGGCGTTTCGCTCCACTGTGATCTCCAAAAGTCCGAGGTGAGCCATCAGGATCATGCCGGCGCAGGTGCCAAAAATGGGTTTTGCAAAAGTGGCCAGAGGAAGGGTGTTGAGGCTATGCATAACAGTCGACTCACCTCCTGGAAGAATGAGTCCGTCGCACGCCTCTAAATCGCCTGGTGTGCGCACTTCAAGTGAGGCAACCCCTATCTGCTGAAGCATTTCGCGATGCTTAGCAAACGCCCCTTGCAAAGCTAAGACTCCAATTTTACCAACCACGGTGGGCCATGAGCTCCTCTTTTGCCAGTTGTCGAATATCCAACCCCTCCATGCCCTCCAGAAGGCCTTCCGAAGCTTTGGCAAGCATGGAAGGATCTTGAAAATGGGTGGTGGCTATAACAATGGCGCGGGCGCGTTTTTCCGGATCTTCTGATTTAAAAATACCTGAACCGACAAAAACAGCTTCAGCGCCCAGTTGCATCATCAAAGCGGCGTCTGCCGGTGTGGCAATTCCCCCTGCAGAGAAATTGGGGACGGGGAGCTTTCCCTCTTTTGCTACTTGACAAACAAGGTGGTAGGGGGCTCCTAATTGCTTTGCCTCGCTCATCAGTTCAGCTGAATCAAGAGTCGTTAGACGGCGGATGCCACTCTGAATGGCGCGCATATGGCGTACGGCCTCCACAATGTTGCCTGTGCCCGGTTCTCCTTTTGTACGCATCATTGCGGCGCCCTCTCCGATCCGTCTGAGGGCTTCACCTAAATCACGTGCGCCGCAGACAAAAGGAATTTTAAAAGGGTGCTTGTCAATGTGATGCTCTTCATCCGCAGGTGTGAGGACTTCACTCTCGTCGATGAAATCAACCTCGAGAGCCTCTAAGATTTGGGCTTCAACAAAATGGCCAATGCGGCATTTGGCCATGACGGGAATCGAAACGGCCTCTTGGATGGAGCGGATCAAATCGGGACGCGACATGCGGGAGATGCCTCCCTCAGCGCGGATGTCAGCTGGGATGCGTTCCAAAGCCATGACGGCAACCGCGCCTGCCTCTTCTGCAATTTTTGCTTGGGTTGGAGTGACGACGTCCATAATCACCCCCCCTTTGAGCATTTCAGCAAGACCTACTTTTAGTTCACGTTCGTTTTTCATAAGCTCCTACAAATCTGAAAAAGGATTGACGGCATCTCTAAACCCTGTCCCTTTTTTGCGTTTTTTAATTTCAAGCCGGATCGTATAGAGGAGGTCTTGATCGAAATCAGCGTGCGCTGCCCATAAAAGATACTGAAGAGGAATTTCCGAAAAAAGACGTCCTTTATGTTTGCCAAGAGGCATGTATTTCATTTTAATTGGTTTAGATAGTATTTCTTGGATCTGCTCAACTGTTTTGAACCGCTGAACGAGATGTTTAAAGACCTCGATGTTCATCTTAACATCGTTGAGCGCTCTGTGAGCGGGGTCTGCGGCAATGTTGAAATGGGTGGCTAATTTTCCCAAGGAGTTGTTAGGGCTATCCCCGTAGAGTCTGGCTAGCCGCAGCGTATCGATGAAAGGCCTTGTTTTCAAGTTGCAAGGAATATTGGCTCGCTCAGCTGCTCGGGAGAGCATCTCAATGTCTGACCCGACGGCATGACCGACGATCAAATCTTTCCCAATAAAGGAGAGAAAGTCAGGGAGTAGCTTGTCTATAGAAGGTTTGTCGGCAACCATTTTTGCAGAAATGTGGTGGATGGCAAGCGCTTCATCAGAGATGGGGCAGTCGGGCTTGACCAGCTCATCATACTCATCTACCATTTCTGAAAAGGTGAAGCGGACAGCAGCGATTTCGATGATGCGGTCTTTGTCGAGATCAAGGCCGGTAAATTCGCAGTCAAGACAGACAAAGCGGGCCTTGTTTAGGAGTGTCACTCTAATACCTCACAGATTTTGTGCATCAGTTGGTTTCTTCCTTCGTTTTTCACTGCTGAGTAGTGTACATGGGGTATGTTATTTATCCTACTGAGAATCTGCTTAGTTTGCCGAGCCCGCTCCGAGCGTTTCACCTTGTCGACTTTTGTTAAAACGACGATTGTTGGAATGCCGCTGGCCTCGATCCAGCTGAGCATCTGCAGATCATCTGCATTGGGCGTGCGTCGAATATCGAGAAGAAAGAGGATCATGGAGGGACGCTCCGCTAGATAGCTTTCGATGAGCGGCGCCCATTTTTTCCGTTCGTGAGCGGGGACTTGGGCGTACCCATAACCGGGGAGATCAGCAAAAACAAGTGACTCATCTAGATGGAAAAAATTGACGGCTTGGGTTTTTCCGGGTGTTGAGGAGGTTTTAACGAGGTTTTTAGAACGAAAAAGGTGGTTGAGCAGAGTGGATTTTCCCACATTGGAGCGCCCCACAACAGCAATTTCGGGCTGCGTGCCAAAAGAGGGGAACTGCCCTGGTTTAACCGCTGTTGTCAAAAATGTGGCGTTCTGAAATTTGAATTTCACGTGTTTCTTCTCTTAAATGAGAGAGGGTAACGTAAATCGCCCTCTCGGGTAATAGGGGGACAATCCGTTCACTCCACTCGATGCAGCAGATGCCCCCCACATCAAAGTACTCTTCAAACCCAAGGCTTAAAAACTCATCACAATTGTGGAGGCGGTAGAGATCGAAGTGATAGACAGTCTGGTAAACGTTGAGGTAGACAAAAGTGGGGCTCACAACATTTTCAGGAGCCAGCCCTATCTTTCCTTCTACAATCCCTTTTACAAACGTCGTCTTTCCCGCTCCCAATTCTCCAAACAAGCAGAGCACAGCACTCGGTTTAAGGGTCTTTGCAAATTCAGCTGCAAAAGCAATTGTCTCTTGAGCTGAATGGGTTATGATTCTTCGGTTTCGACCCACTGTGTCACGTAGGGATGAAACGTTTCATCTTCAGCCAAGGTTTCAACAAAGGTCGCAATTTTTTCTTCTTGTAGGTGATTCTGGATGAAAGCGAGAAAGGAGTCTTCGAGTTGGAATCGATTTTGGTTCTGCACTTCAACAAGCGTTAGAGGTTTGAGATAGCTCTCTTTAAAGTCGCGTACAACGGCTTCTTTGCTGTTATAAAGCTTACCCGTCACCGCTGATGAGTAGACTGTTTTCGATATGGGTTCTTTACGCGGTTTGATATAATTTTTGATTACTTCAGGATCCTCAGAGACAAAAAACCGTTTGGCGGGAACACCACCGATTCGCTCTTTGTTTTCAGGACACTTTGAAACCCAGTCATAGATTGCATCTTGTGGATTGGGATGGGTATTATCAGCGAAGACTTTGCCTGTAAAAGGACAGATGTAGATCTTTTTGGTCTGTTCATTGACTGTAGGAGGGCCGTATCCAATTTTGATCTCAGTTTCCCGCCATACCTTACCTTCACTCTCCAGTTTTTTGATCGCCTCATCTGTGCTCTGATAAATCATTTTATCTCTGACAAAGACAACAGGGCTGAGATGAAACTTATGCTCAAGGTAGTAGAGATAGGCGGCTAACAGTTCAGGAGAGCGTCTTTCCTCCAGGAAAGAGAGCAGCCCTTTTTTTACATCGGCAGAGATGGCCATTGTTGTCCTCAAAGAAATCATTAAAAAGAAAGAAGTCTACTATAAAAGAGCATATTCCTCAAGATCCTAAAAAAAATTTGATAAAGATTGAAAGGGGGTCATTTCCCCAAGATGTGGACACCTTCTAAGTAGATAAGGAAAAACATAGCAACAAAAAGAGCGATAATGGCTCCTTTGCCGCCCGGCAGGCACCGCTCTGTTCGGAGTTTGAGGATGTAGCGAGCCCGTACAATCAACCAGATGGGAATGGCCGCATTGAAAATCACCTCTGCCCAGCCAACGAGATACTCTAAAAAAACATACTCAAGAAAGCTCAGAGTTAGCGTGGGAATCAAGCAGCTGATGGCCAAGATGGGGACAAAAATGGCTCCGCAGACGGCAAGGCGCTTTTTTCCTATGCGCTTTTCAACCGATATGTGAAAAGCGTCGCTTACAAAATCTTGCATCACAAGACCGCACGTGAGCACTGAGGTTGCTCCTGCAAAAAAAGCGGTGAAACGGAGGAAGTGGTGAAACGGAACCTTGAGCGTTTGAATCATATAATCTTTATAGACAGGCTGCCCCTGCTCAAACGACTCCCATAAAGCAGCTCGTGTAGAGGAGCCGATTGCAAGCCAAAGCCAAAGGATGTACATCACAAGTGGAAAAAGCATGGCAAGGATGACCATCTTGATCAGCTTTTTTTTGTCCCGTTTTAGGTAAGTGGCCAGGGTTGGGATCAGACCTTGAAAATCGATAGCGGTCACCAAAACAGGGACAGTGAAGACCACAAGGTACCACCTTTGTGAGAGTAGGTGTTCGAGATGGACTCCTTTGGATCCGGTAATGAGAACTCCTGCAAACGCGAGAGCAAGCCCCGCAAAAAGCACGAAATTGACTCGGTCTGCTACGTAGGTTCCCCAAAAAACAACGCTGCCAAAAAAAAGAGCCATTCCCCAATAGATCCAGTTAATATGGAGCTGAAGGTGAAGCCAGAAATTTAAGAAGTAAGATATAAAATCACTGGTAAGTAAAAAAATGTGAACAAGAAAGGTGTAGTTGATGATCACAAATGCGATGGTGGCAATCACCATACCCGTCTGGCCAATCAGGTTACGACAAATGGTGATGACATTTGCTCCATCGGGATTGGCGAGTGTGGCCTCTAAATAAAGCAGACCGGAGGCTACAAGGTAGACCCAAACGATGAGTAACATCCCAACGGCAGGGAAGAAGCCTGCAGGTCCTGTGGCGGAGGGAAGAGAGTAGTAGCCTGTTCCAATGCAGTAGCCGGCCAAGAGTAGAGCGGCTGAGAGTAGGCTACCTTTTTGTTTCATGACTCTCCTTTGTATCTATAAATATTTTGGCTGTCAATGCGGCATCACAGCCAAAAGCTCACCCTTTGTATAGGTGATAAAAATTTCATTCCCTTCACATTTGTTTGAAATGCTCACAAAATGCCTGTCTAAAGTGACGCCTGCCAGCTCCCATTGGAGCCCCTTTGTGGTGACTCCGGTAGCCGGTTCTCCAAGGGGAAAAAGAGAGAGGATCTGGCCCATTCGGCATGTTAATCGCGTCGATTTTTCCAAAGCAAAGCAGCGCTCGTTTTCGGATTCAAACACCATTTTTCCCGGATAGCGGCAAAGCAGGTAGAGGTTAGAAAGGGTATGATCAAGCCGCTTCCCTACTGCGCCGCAAACGGAGACAGATTGGAAAGGAGCAAGATAGTCGAGAGTTTTTTCCAAATCGTTTTTATTTTGATCTGGTGTATGAATCTGCTGAACGTGGTTGTATTTTTTAAGAAGTTCCGGAGAGACGGAATCAAAGTCACCGATGATGAGGTCAGGAGTTAGACTTGCCGACTCACAGGTTTGTAGGCCTCCATCAACAGCGATCAGTTTTTGGCTCTTTTGTACGAGCTTTTGGAGAAAAGCAGGGGAGGGAGGCTGGCCGTTGGCAACAATTACGATCATGAGAGATTGAATTATTTCACGAGAGAGACTAAACTCTACCTTTTTAACACCCTTTTTGAGGAGAGAAAATAATGGCTGCATCCGATTTTATTAAACCCCTATCTGATGACAACTTTGAGGAAGGTATTTCTCAAGGAGTGGTTTTGGTCGATTTTTATGCTGACTGGTGCGGCCCTTGCCGTATGCTAACACCTGTTGTAGAAGAGCTTGCTCAAGAAATGACGGGAAAGATGACGGTGGCAAAAGTGGACACGGACCAGTCTGTAAATGTCGCTGCAAAGTTTGAGGTCACCTCTATCCCTACCTTGATTCTTTTCAAAGATGGGCAAATCGTGAAGCGTGTTGTCGGGCTTAAAGACCTTGATGCGCTGCGCACTATGGTTAACGAAGTCCTTTAAAATTCTGCTGCCGCAGGGCTTCATAAAGGACGATGGCCACAGAATTAGCCAAGTTTAGAGAGCGGGCTTCCGGGCGCATCGGAATGGTATAAAAGTACTCGCTCCATTTCTCGTGCATCTCAACCGGAAGTCCAGCCGATTCAGATCCAAAGATGAGCTGTGTGTTCTCTTTAAAACAGATCTCCGTATACGGACGTTTTCCCTTAGTCGAAAAAAAATAAAAAGAATTTCCGGGCTCGAAGGTGTCTACGACACGGAAGTCGAGCGCATCCCAGTAATCGAGCCCGGCTCGTTTAAGCTGCCGCGAACTGAAATTAAAGCCCAAGGGGCGTACAAAGGTGAGAGAGGCTCCCGTCACCGCACATGTACGGGCGATGTTGCCCGCATTTTGTGGAATCTCAGGTTGAAAGAGGACGACTTCCACCTATTTAGTCTGGGCTAAATCTTCAAAGGGATCTGAATGGGCTTTGACGATTTCCACTTCAAAAATCAGCAGTGAATTGGGGGGAAGGTTTCCTGAAATGCCATAAGCCAGCTCTGGATGGATGTAAAGCGTGCGCTTCTCACCCTCTTTCATCCCCACTAAACCGCGGGCAAAACCGGGGATTGATTGCTTGATGGGAAGAGGGAGGGGGTCGTCAGATTGGGCAAAAACAGTCCCGTCAATAAGCGTGCCTTTATAATGGATAAGTGGGATGGAGTCGAGATTCACTTCTTCTCCTTCACCTGTTTGTGCGACGCGGAACTGAAGTTGGGAATCCACCTCTTTCACACCGCTCTCAGTGCGATTCTTTTCTAGAAAGGCATCTGCCTCGGCCAAGTTTTTTTCTGCCGCCTGCATAAAGAGATTTTCTTGAATAGAGCAGATGGCCTGCTCATAGGCCTCCTCGCTTAAAGGAGAGGGTTTTCCTTCCCGTGCATCGGCGATTCCTTGGACGACTTTGTCAAAATTGCACTCAAAACCGGGCTGAACAAGATGGCGTACAAGTAAATGGCCCAGTGTTTCAGAGAGCTGATCGTGGTCGATCTCTTCTGCACAAACGGGAAAGCATAAGATCAAAAGAAGCAGAAGTAGGTGTTTTGTTTTCATCATTCTGGTGGCTCCACGTGAATTTTTAATTCGGTTAGCTGTTCTTTCAACACCTCAGATGGGGCCTCTGTCATTAAATCAGTTGCCCGTTGCGTTTTGGGGAAAGCAATCACATCGCGAAGGCTCTCTGCCCCTGTTAAAAGCATCACAATCCGATCGAGCCCAAGTGCGATTCCTAAATGAGGCGGAGTCCCATATTGCAGAGCTTCGATAAAAAAGCCAAAACGTTTTTTTATATTCTCCTCTGAAAGCTTGAGCAGCCGAAAGATTTTCTCCTGCAGCTCACCACTGTGAATACGCTGCGATCCTGAACCCAATTCAAAACCATTGAGAACAAGATCATAGCTTGAAGAGCGTACTTTCAGGGGTTCGCTTTCTAGAAGAGAAATATCTTCTAAATGAGGTGAGGTAAAGGGATGGTGTTCGCATGCATAGTTTTGCGTTTCTGTGTCCCACTGAAAAAGAGGGAATTCGTTGATCCAGGCAAATTCATATCTGTTTTCATCGATCAGATTGCGTTCTTTGGCAATATGGCGGCGCAAGTGGTCAAGGGCCATATGTGTGGTTTTTGTATCTGAGGCAATAAAAAGAAGAAGGTCTCCTACTTCAGCATGCATCGTTTCTATCAATGCTTCTTGAGTAGGTGCATCAAAGAATTTCACGATGCTAGATGTAAGTCCCTCGGGTTGTAATTTCATCCAGGCAAGCCCCTTTGCTCCAAAGTGGCTGACAAAGCTTGTGTATTCATCGATGGTGCGGCGCGAAAGCTCAGCTCCTCCCTTTACACAGAGCCCTTTCACCATGCCTCCTCCTTGGAGCTGTTCCTTGAAAACAGAAAAGGAGGAGTTTTCTACAATTGAGTCGAGTCGGATGAGCTCCATGCCAAAGCGGAGATCAGGCTTGTCTGTTCCATACTTCTCTATTGCCTCCGCGTATGAGAGTCGCCTAAAGGGAGTCTGCAAATCGATTCCCTTACACCTTTTGAAGATCGCTTGTATGAGCCGTTCAATCAGGGGAAAGAGTTCTTCTTCGGTTCCAAAGCTCATCTCCATGTCGATCTGTGCAAATTCGGGCTGCCTATCAGAACGGAGATCTTCGTCGCGAAAGCAGGTGGCAATTTGAAAGTAGCGATCCATTCCGCCGATCATGAGAATCTGTTTAAAAATTTGGGGAGATTGAGGAAGGGCGAAAAAAGTTCCTGGATACACACGTGAAGGAACGAGATAATCACGGGCTCCCTCTGGTGTGGATTTCCCTAAAACGGGAGTGGTGATTTCTAAAAAATGTTCCTGATCGAGAAAATTGCGAGCCGCCATCATGACCTGATGACGCATCTCGAGCCTTGCCGCAATATCCCCTCGGCGCATATCAAGGTATCGATACTTCAGTCTCAGCTCTTCGTGCACATTCAACTTTTCATCGCAGATAGAAAAAGGAGGGGTTTTGGCTTTGGATAAAACCACTAGCTTTTCAACCTCGACTTCGATGGCACCCGTTTTGAGTTTAGGGTTTTGCATTCCCTCAGCGCGAGCAATCACCTTGCCCTCCACGGCAATGACCCATTCGGCACGCAAATGGCCAGCCGCTGCGTGCATTTCAGCGTCAGGTTCTGGGTGAAAAACGACTTGAGTGATCCCAAATCGATCGCGCAGATCGATGAAAATTAGGCCGCCGTGATCCCGTCTTCTATGGACCCAGCCGGCTAAGAAAACCCTTTCACCTATTGTGTCTGCAGTTAAGGTGCCGCAGTCATGCGTTCTTTTGTAACTCATCGATTAGCCTATTAAGGGGGATAGATTGTTGTGTTCCTGAACTCATCTCTTTGAGTTCAATGGTTTGAGACTTAAGTTCATTTTCACCAATTACGGTAACAAAACGGGCGCCGCTCGCATCCGCGTAACGCATGGCCTGTTTGAGTTTTTTGCCTGTCAGGTCCATTTCGGCAGGGAGATCATGCGCTCTGATTTGGTTGAGGAGCTTGAAACAGTGTCTTTCTGCTTCTTCTCCCAAGGGAATAATAAAAAGAAGGGGGGAAGGAGACGAGGGAAGCCTCACTTTTTGGGCTAGCATCGTTTGAATAATGCGCTCCAAACCGGCACCAAATCCAAAAGCAGGGAGATCGGGACCACCAAGTTGGCCAATGAGTCCGTCGTAACGTCCACCGCCGCCTAGACTATTCTGCGCGCCTAGCTCATTTGAGGTGATTTCAAAAACGGTTGAGTTGTAGTAATCGAGGCCGCGCACAAGTTTGGGGTTCAAATTAAAAGGGATCTTTTCGGCCTCAAGAAGAGCGCACACTTGGTCGAGATGGGCGCGCGATTCGGTACTCAGGGAGTCTAGAAGGGAAGGAGCGTTAACAAGCAGTTTTTGGTCTTGTGGATTTTTTGAGTCTAAAATGCGCAAAGGGTTTGTTTCATACCGTTCCCGGCTCTCATCAGATAGGGCGTTTAAATGAGGGCGCAGATACATTTTCAAAGCGTGCCGGAAGTGTTTGCGTGCCTCCGCATCCCCAATTGAATTGAGATGGAGTGTGAGCCCCTTAAGTCCTAGCCGGGCGTAAAAGGACCAGAGGAGATGGATCACTTCCACATCTTGATAAGGGGTTGCAGCGCCGATTGCCTCTACCCCAAACTGGTGATGCTGGCGGTAGCGCCCCGCTTGCTGCCTTTCATAGCGAAACATGGGGTAGAGGTAGAAAAACTTGTGTATGGGTCCTTTTTGATCGAGATTCTTCTCGATAAAAGCGCGCATAACCGGAGCTGTTCCTTCGGGGCGCAGGGTGAGGGAGCGGCCCGCTTTGTCTTGAAAGGTGTACATCTCTTTTTTGACGATATCGGTTGTGGTGCCGATGCTGCGGGTAAAAAGCTCGGTTGTTTCAAAAAGAGGGGTGCGGATTTCCTGATAGCCAAACGTTGCGCAAAGTGTGCGGACTTGCGCTTCCAAAAATTGCCAAAGATGTGACATACGCCACGCTTCAGCATCTTTTGGCAGAATATCAAAAACCCCTTTAGCGATTTGGTATTTCATAATAAATAGTGGGCAATATAATTAATGACTGAGATAGCTTCAAGTCATTTCGACCGGGGCGATCACTTCCATTTCGGTTAGAGGCTCCACTGGTTCAATGATCTCAGAAGAAGGGGGCGGCTCCAAAGTGTTATAGAGCGTTTGTAGTTGCTCAATCCAGTGGGAAATCTGACCGGAAATTTCCTGTTGGGGCTCTGAGAGGGGTGTATCCAAAATGTTCTGATTTTTTCCCAAAAAAACGCCTACAGCTCCTCCAATGAGTAGACCAAATACAAGAGCAGTGATGGTCCAAGTAGTAAAAAGAGAACGCTTTTTTCCTTTCTCTTCAACAGGCAGGTTAGGGAGTGAGGGTGAGGCGGGAGGAGCCAATGGTGGAGCGGTGAGCTCCATGATCTCTTCAACAAGACTCTCTAAATTAAAATCTTGTGTTACATCAGATGGTGAAGACGGAGCCAAATGGCAAGCCTCTAGAAGAGCATCCAAGTGCTCGTCAGCTAATTCCTGTTTATTAGCAGTTGTCATTTGTTCACTCATTCAATTTTTTTTATCATAGAAGTACCTGCAATTCCTAGTCTAGTAAAACAATTTTTTACAACCGTCAAAAATGTGATTGACAAACAACGAGATATAGCTTATGAACGCTCTATTTTGGTCCAAAAAGTGTGACATCTACTCCATTTTTTGTTATCATGGGGGGATGGTAGAGGTCTTGGCTCAGCTAAAACCCTTAAATCTGCAAGGAGCAACGTGTGAGTTTTATCCTAAATTTCTTGAAGCCTGCAGAGCACATCAAAGAGATTGAAGATGCCAAAACGGTAAAAAAAGAATATCGCTACTGGCGGGCTCGGATTTTTTACGGGATGTTTGTTGGGTATATCTTCTACTACTTCACCCGCAAGAGCTTTACTTTTGCAATGCCTGCTCTGATGGCAGATTTAGGTTTGGATAAGGCGCAGCTGGGTATTTTGGGCAGCGTGCTTTATATTGTCTACGGGTTGAGCAAGTTTGCCAGCGGGGTGATGTCGGATCAGTCTAATCCGCGCTATTTTATGGCCATTGGCTTGATCATCACCGGGGTGGCCAATATTTTATTTGGATTTTCCTCTTCCCTCATTCTCTTTGCCATTTTTTGGGGGATCAATGGTTGGTTTCAAGGATGGGGGTGGCCCCCTTGTGCTCGCCTTCTTACCCACTGGTACTCACAGTCAGAACGAGGGACGTGGTGGAGCGTGTGGAGTACCTCGCATAATGTCGGTGGGTTTCTTATCCCGATTGTAGCGGGGGCGTGTGCCCAGTATTTTGGGTGGCGCTATGCGATGTTTATTCCTGGGGCAGTCTGTATTCTCACGGGATTTTTCTTGATCAACCGTCTTCGTGATACACCTCAGTCACTTGGTTTGCCGCCAATAGAAAAGTTTCGGGAAGATTACCCCGATCCTAAGCAGGCGAGCAAGGAGGACACGACGGAGAAGGAGTTGACTACTAAAGAGATTCTCTTCGATCACGTATTGAAAAATAAGTGGGTGTGGATGCTGGCCATGGCCTCGTTTTTTGTCTACATTGTTCGCATGGCAATCAACGACTGGAGCGCACTCTATCTGATTGAGACAAAGAATTACTCGATGATCAAAGCCAATGCCTGCGTCTCTTTATTCGAGGTGGGTGGGCTTTTAGGGATGCTAGCTGCCGGTTGGCTTTCGGATAAATTGTGCGATGGCCGGCGGGGACCGATGAATGTCTTATTCTCCTTAGGGATGCTTGTCTCTGTTCTGGCCCTTTGGCTCTTCCCGGAAGCCAGCGCTTGGGTGGACTCCGGAGCGCTTTTCATGATTGGCTTTTTCTTGTTTGGCCCTCAAATGCTGATTGGGTTGGCTGCAGCAGAACTTTCACACAAAAAAGCGGCGGGAACAGCCAGCGGTTTTGCCGGCTGGTTTGCCTATTTTGGTGCAGCAGGAGCGGGTTATCCTCTTGGTAAGATAGCTCAAGAGTTTGGCTGGTGGGGTTACTTTGTGATTCTAGTAGCCTGTTGTGCAATCACGATTCTTCTGTTTCTTCCCATGTGGAATGCGCATGCGCGTCAAAAATTGGAGGAGGCGTCTGTTGAAGAGTCTGTAATCGAACCAGAAGAAGAAGCCGAGCCTGCTACTTGATTTGGGTTTAAACCTGAATTTGTCTATAATCCGGGCCCATGTGGGTCCCCCTTCATCAACACTCTCAGTACTCGATTTTAGACGCCTCGTGTCCGGTGGATGGCATTGCGCGCAAAGCGGCTGAAATGGGGATGCCCGCTGTGGCTCTCACTGATCATGGCAACATGCATGGTGCAGTCGATTTCTATAAGGCGTGTAAGAAACGAGGCGTGAAACCGATCATTGGTTGTGAGGTCTATGTGGCCCCTACCTCTCGCTTTGAAAAGAAAAAAGTCGCGCGCAAAACAGCCTACCATCTCACTCTTCTTGCGAAAAATACAGTTGGGTACCACAACCTATGCCGTCTCTCTTCTCGGGGCTATCTAGAGGGATTTTACTATAATCCTCGTATCGATCGTGAGCTGCTCCAGGAATTTTCGGAAGGGCTGATCTGCTTATCTGGCTGCCTTTCAAGTCAAATCTCAGATGCGGCTCTCAATGGAACTGAAGAGGAGCTGAACGAGCAGATTCAATGGCATCTCGATCTGTTTGGTGAAGATTTTTACCTTGAGTTGCAGCGTCACCACATGCAAAGCGACCAAATCGCCGCTTTGACAGAGACGTGGCTGGAGCAACAGTATCAGGATTTTGTCGACAAACAGAAAAGGGTGAATGAGAAGCTAATTGAGGCAAGCCGTCGCTTTGGGATTCCCCTTGTTGCCACAAACGATACGCACTATCTCGAGCCCGACGACTGGAAAGCGCACGAAATTCTGCTCAACATTCAGTCTGGTGAGCCCGTTGAGATTTGGGAAAAAGATAGTTTCGGTAACCCGACCTTTCGCGTCCCGAATCCCAAGAGACGTGTCTATTCCAGCCACGAGCTCTACTTTAAATCGCCAGAGACCATGTCGGCTCTTTTCAGTGACCTGCCCGAGGCAATTGAAAATACAGTTAAGGTGGCAGAAAAGTGTCAACTAGAGCTCGATTTTGAGACGAAGCACTATCCGGTATTTGTTCCACCGGAAGGGTTTACGCAGGCCTCCTATTTACGCCACTTATGCGAGGAGGGGATCAAGGAGCGCTACACACCTCGGCGATTAGAGAAAGTTGCTGAAAAATATCCTGGTAAAGATCCCTCTCAAGTGGTGCGTGACAGACTTGATTTGGAGTTAGAAATTATCACTTCCAAAGAGATGAGCGACTATCTCCTGATTGTGTGGGATTTCATCAGTTGGGCCAAACGGCACGGGATTCCCGTAGGACCTGGTAGAGGATCGGGGGCAGGCTCGATCATTCTCTACCTTATTGGGGTCACTGATATCGAGCCCTTGCGTTTCGATCTCTTTTTTGAGCGCTTTATCAATCCCGAGCGTATCTCCTATCCCGATATCGATGTGGACATTTGCATGGATCGGAGAGGGGACGTCATTGACTATACTCTAGCTAAGTACGGCAAAGAGAATGTGGCTCAGATCATCACATTTGGAACAATGAAAGCCAAAATGGTGATTCGCGATGTCGGACGTGTTTTATCTGTGCCGCTTTCTAAAGTGAATCAGATCGCCAAGTATGTGCCTGATGATCTGAACATGACTTTGGAAAAGGCTCTCGAGGTCGACCCTGACCTCAATGCGATGTATGTCCAAGATAGCGATGCCAAAAAGATCATAGATTTGGGACGAAAGCTTGAGGGATCCATCCGGAACACAGGCATTCATGCAGCAGGAATGATTATTTGTGGAGAGCCGTTGACCGACCATATTCCTGTCTGTTTAGCCAAAGACTCCGAGATGGCGGCCACACAGTACTCGATGAAGCCAGTGGAAGCTGTGGGCATGCTCAAGATCGACTTTCTAGGACTCAAGACGTTGACGAGCATTCGAGTCGCCTGTGAGGCGATTCATGCCCAGACAGGCAATCAAATCGACTGGGTGAACCTTCCTCTGGATGACCCCGTCGCCTTTCGCTTACTTCAGCAAGGAAAAACATTGGGTGTCTTTCAGATGGAGTCGGGAGGGATGCAAGACTTAGCGCGCCAGCTGTTGCCTGATAAGTTTGAAGAGATCATTGCGATTGGCGCCCTCTATCGTCCTGGTCCTATGGATATGATTCCGACCTTTATCAATCGGAAGCATGGCAGGGAGCCCATTGAGTATGATCATCCTTGGCTTGAGCCCATTTTGAAAGAGACCTATGGCATCATGGTTTATCAGGAACAGGTGATGCAGATCGCGCAAAACCTAGCCCAGTACTCTCTTGGAGAAGGGGATGTGCTTCGTCGAGCGATGGGAAAAAAAGACCGCGCTCAAATGGAAAAAGAGCGAGAAAAATTTCGCAAGGGAGCCGTAGAAAATGGACTGACTGATGCCAATGCGATGGCAATCTTTGATAAGATGGAAAAATTTGCTTCGTACGGTTTCAATAAATCCCACGCGGCTGCTTACGGCTTTCTCACTTACGTAACTGCTTATCTAAAAGGAAACTACCCAGCCGTTTGGATGGCAGCTCTCATGACTTGTGATCGGGATGATATTTCCAAAGTAGCCAAGTTCATCCGTGAATGCCAATCACTCAACATCGAAATCCTCCCTCCTGATGTCAATGAATCAGGGAAAGAATTTGTGGCGACAGATAAGGGAATTCGGTTTGCTATGAGTGGGATTAAGGGTGTTGGGGAAGGAGTTGTGGAGGTGATTCAAGAAGAGCGGAAGGCTCGTGGCCCTTTTACTGACTTCTACGACTTTTTCAAGAGAATCGATTTAAAGAGAGTAGGAAAGAAGGCAATTGAATGTTTGGTTGACGCCGGCTCGTTTGATTTTACGGGGTGGTCACGCGATGCGCTCCGTATGAGCATTGAAGAGATGTATGATGTTGCTTCTACAGAGCAAAAAGAGGCAGCTTCCGGAGTGCTCACCTTTTTTTCCCTCATGGGAGATGAGTCAAAAAATCGTTTTCTGAATCCTCCGGAGGTACATCAGCCTTCCTCAAAGACAGATATTCTCAAAAAAGAAAAAGAGCTGCTTGGCTTTTTCTTAACCGGTCACCCCATGGACGCCTTTCAATCGATATTGAAGCGTCTCTCTTGCATACCTCTCTGTGAGTTAGAAGATTTAGAACATAATCAAGTCGTCCGCACAGCTTTTATTGTAGAGACTGTTCAAGTCAAGATTTCACAACGTACTCAGAAGAAATTTGCCATTTTACAGATTAGTGATGGGATGGAAACCTATGAGCTGCCCATTTGGCCCGAGCTTTTTGAAGAGAAAGGGGAGCTTTTGGAGGAGAACCAGCTTCTTTATGCAGTTTTCCAAGCTGATCGCCGCGAAGAGAGCTTGCGTTTGTCGTGTCGTTGGCTAGATAATCTGGCACAAGTCGATGAAAAAATGGTCGAAGCATGCGACCAAGCTTTTGACCTGGCTAAGCTGCAAGCTGCCCGTTTCACGGGGAACACATCTAAAAAGAAAAAAGAGCCCAAGATGAGTGAAAAACCAAAATCCCTTTCCCTTAAATTAGATGCGGCGCAGATGCGCCTTTCGCATGTGCTTCAGTTGAAAGAGCTATTGCGTGGCCATCCGGGGCCCTCCAAAGTAGAGATTTTCTTTTATCATGAGCAGAAGAAATTAGGAGAACTTCACCTTGACCACGGTGTCTTGATTAGTCCGGGATTAGAATCTGATCTCAAGAAAAGCTCTTACACTTTAGGCTGTTCTGTCAAATAAGTGCTTTGCCATTCAACGCATTGAAATACAGAGTGCGTGTTGAGCCGTCGGGATTCTGGACGGCGATACAATAGACGGGAAGAAAAATTTCTTCCGCTTTACGGATGGCAAAATCACCTCCAAAAATCGTCTGAGCTAGCCTCTTGATTTCAGTAGGAGCATACTGCTTTTTCACTTTGGAGGAGTACTTAGGAGGTTGAGAGACGATGGATTGTGCAAGGTGAGTGATGGGCTCAATCTCTAGGCGCGGATTTTCGAAATGGAGACGAAAGGTATTGCCACTGATCACAATCAACTTTTTCTCCCGACAGCTATCAATCCAGTCATCCAGAATGTCTTGATCTACTTTAAACCGTTGGTAGAGCTTCTCTCGATCGATGCCGCCTCCACTTTCAACCAGGGCTTTGAGAATTTTAAAATCATTTTTGTTTGCGCGCGAAAGAAGACAATCCTCATACCCGTGTGTCTTTTCCCAGGTGTTAGTATCAATGATCATCTCTCCATCATTGAGCCCCCAGAGTAGGATTCCTTCTGCTGTGGAAGTACGGTTTTTGGAGTATTTAACATCCATCAACAGATAGGGATAATAGAGAAGCTGGGGCTCTAAAAACGTGTAATCACTATTTTTTAGTAGCTCTTCTTGGTTACGGCGCATGATCTCTTCGGCTGTGTAGCGGATTTCAAGCGTTTGAAAGGGGTCTTTTTGAAACTTTTCTAGCACCACTTCTCGGACAGCAGGGACATTTTCCCATACATACCAACCACCTGAACCTAAACCTGCAAGCGTGAGTAATGAAAAAATTAAACGCATATCATCATATCCTTTAGCCCCTCTTCTAGTGTGTAGCTCGATTTGAGCTGAAGGGCCTGTTGTATTTTTGAGGGGTCTCCAATCGAAACCCGCACTTCACCTTCTCTTGCGGGCACGTGCTCTTTTTCGCTTTCAGGAGCCATGAGTGTAGCGAGCTGATTGATCGACGTGCCCACTCCTGTGCAGAGATTGAAAACAGATGCTCCCTGCATAGGCCGTTGCATTGCCTCCAGAAGCATACGTACCACATCTTTTACATAAATAAAATCACGCATTTGATCACCGTTTCCAAAAATTGTCAGCTTTTTTCCATTTGAAAGACGGTCAAAAAAAACAGAAATCACCCCTGAGTAGGGGGAGGAGGGATCTTGTCGAGGGCCAAAGACATTAAAAAAACGAAATGTTGTTGAGGGGACTTTAAAAATATTCCATAAAATTTGAGCCTCCCACTCACCCTCGAGCTTCTCGATCCCATAAGGGGAGAGAGGGTGGGGAATACTTTTCTCACTGATAGGTGTCTCAGCTGCCTCCCCATAGACGCAAGATGAGGAGGCATAAACTAAAGGAATTTTGTGCTTCAAGCGAGAAAGGGCCTCAAAGAGCCTCACCGTTCCTCCACTATTGACGTGATGGACCTCAGCCCACTGATCTAGCGATTTTTGAACTGACGCAACAGCTGCCAGATGAAAGACACCATCGACCCCCTCTACGCACCCTTCTAAAAGCGCTTGATCCGTAATAGAGCCCACAATCAGCTCAGCCTCATCAGGGGCATTCTGCCTTTTTCCTGTTGAAAGATCGTCTAAAATGCGCACACCACACCCTGAGGCAATCAACGCGTCTGCAAGATGTGATCCAATAAAGCCGCAGCCACCGGTGACTAAATATTTTGACAAGGCGAAAAATTCTCCTACAATTGACAGGAAGTAGTGACTCTCAGTATGATCCAACACATGATTTTTTAGAGAGTTTTTTTTGTGAAGCGTACCATCTGTATCTTTCTCCTTTTTCTTCCGGTCGCCTTGTTTGGGGGTGTCAGCCAAGTCAGTGGGAAGTGGTCTCCGGATAAATACATCCCGACAGTCTCCGTACAGGAGCATTACGATCAGGGATATCAAGCTTTGTACGAGAATCGCTGGGATGAAGCGCTCACAAACTTTATGGTGGTGATCTATCACTACGACGACACTCCTTTTTATGGGGACTCGCTTTTTTACTCAGGGATTTGTCACTACTTTAAGGCCGATTTTGATTTGGCAAATAAGCAATTTGACCTCTATCTCTCTTCTTCGGGTAAGTTGAAGCATTTTGAAAAAGTTTTTGATTTTAAGTACTACATCGCTGATTACTACCAAAATGGGCGGCGGAAGCACTTATTTGGTGTCTCCTCTCTTCCTAAACTTACATCCGGAAAGGCAGATGCCATTGAGATTTTAGAAGAGATTATTGCAGCGCTTCCTGGAAAAGAGATTGCAGCTAAGGCGCTTTTTGCTAAAAGCGAAATTCTGCGGCAAAATAAAGAGTACCGGGAAAGCATTGACTGCCTGCAAACGCTAGCCCGCCGTTTTCCTAAGCATTCACTCTCTGCGGATGGCTACGTAGAAATCTCCAGAATTTATTACGAACAGAGCCAAAAAGAGGCTCAAAACCCTGACTTAATCTCCTTGGCTAAAGTGAATTTAAACCGGTTTAGCAAAAGCTTTCCGGGTGATGAGCGTCTCCAGATTGCCGAAGCTAATCTGCTCTCTATGCAGGAAGTTTATGCCATCAGTCTCTATGAAACGGGCCGCTTTTATGAAAGAAAAAAGAAGCCCAACGCCTCAGCAATTTACTATCGGGACGCCATTCAAAAGTATCCTGGAACTGAGGCGGCAATGAAATGTCAAACACGTCTTGATCGTGTGACATGAGATGCTTTTTAGTCCTCATTGTTTTATTAACCTCTTCCTGTGGCTACCGTTTTGGCCGAGGCGAAGTTCTTGAGCAATACTGCTCGGTTTGCATTCCCTATGTAGAGGGAGATGTAGAGGGACTTTTAACAGCGGCGCTCATTCGGTCGATGACCACAAGTGGGGGGCTTGCCTACCGCTCTTATGGCGCTGATCTTCAACTTAAAGTCTGTCTCATGGAACCGGAAGATACCAATATTGGATTTGCGTATGCGCCGCGTGATCCCGGCGATAATGAGTTTTCCAAAATTGTGGTTTCTAACGAGGCGCGTCTGACTATGACGGCTGTGATCCGTTTGGTTGACAGACGGACAGGGTGCCTTGTTTTGGGGCCTTGCGAGGTCACCGCATCATTGACGTACGATTTTGAGCCTGATTTGGGTAAGGCTGATGTGCAGGATTTCTCTTTAGGTCAGCTTGTGATGCACAACTTGGCCGTGGATGGGGCTACGCCACCTCTTTACACGCTTCTGTCTAACAAAATCGTCGATTACATCAACCATAGTTGGTAGGTGTAATAATTTCCTCTATATCTTACTATTTGCAATATGGAGTTTAAGGCGTCTGTAGACTCTCTTTCCAGTGTGATGGAATTCATACGTAACCAAGCTGAAACCAATGGGATCGAGCATGTCTTGATTCAAAAAATGGAGCTGGCTTGTGAAGAGGCGATCGTAAATATTATCTCCTATGCTTACAAGAAAAAGCCGGGAGTGATCTCTGTTACATGCGAGAAAAAAGGAAAACGCTTCGAGATCACTCTGTGCGATCAAGGTGTTGCTTTTAACCCCATTGATGTAGAAATCAACCCCCAGTTTGGTACGCCTGTTCTGCAGCGCAAAGTAGGCGGGATGGGTATCTTTCTGATTCGAAAAGTGATCGATGATGTCAGTTATCAAAGGGTAGGAAAAGAAAATGTGCTCCGCTTAGCCTTTAACCTTCCCTAAAGCGGCAAATCTCTTCTTCATTCTCCTCAATCTGTTCGAGAAACTTTTCAAGTATTCTTAAAACAAGGCTAGAGTGGTTATAGACCCCGGTTGTAGCAAAGGCCATCTCTAGATGCGGAGTATATTGGTTATTCAAAGCTATAAGAGTCAATGTTGTAGGTGTTTCTTGGATCACTTTAGGCACAATCCAGACAGAGAACTTATCGTTAAAGAGAGTGAGTTTCTCTGTAGACTCTATCACGTAGAAGTTGTGGGTTAAAGAGTCAGACTCGTCCTCCCCGACCTCTTCCGCTGACAATAATCCAAGTTCTTGAAGCAGAGAAAGATCAACCTCTACAATTCCGTCAGGAACGTGCTTTGGCAAATCATCCATATAGTGCTTAAAGGCATTTTCGAGATCTACTGGTTCCATGTTTTTCCTACCCCCAGTACTATTTTAGGGTGTTTTAGGAGGTTCTGTCAAATATTTTTTCGAAATTGTGGGTAAGGGTGCGAGCTGTTATAGTTGCGTGTTAGATGAAACGACTTTTATCCCTCTTACTCTTTCTTAATTCAATTTATGCCCAGCAACTTGATCTCAAGTTGGATGCGGAAGGGGCGATCTTGATTAATGCGCATACAGGAGCCATTCTCTACGAAAAAAATGCATATGCTCAGACCTTTCCTGCAAGTACAACCAAAATAGCTACAGCTCTTTATGCGCTAGACCGCCGCGGCATGCGGCTGGGAGATAAGGTAGTGGCTACACGTGAGTGTGTTGCTTCGATCACTCCTCAGGCAAAAAAGCAGTCCAATTACCGCAGCCCGCCCCATTGGTTGGAAACAGATGGCTCGCATATTGGAATTAAATCAGGCGAAGAGCTTAGATTTTATGACCTACTGTCGGCGATGCTCATTGGCTCAGCTAATGACGCTTCGAATGTAATCGCGCATCATGTTGGGGGCTCCATTCCCCATTTCATGACCGAGCTGAACCATTATTTAAAGCGAATCGGATGCAAGAGCACCTCGTTTAATAATCCTCATGGGCTTCATCACCCAAACCATGTGACCACCCCCTATGACCTGGCTTTAATGACTCAGGTAGGGCTGAAAAATCCGATTTTCAGAAAAATTGTTTCAACCAAACGCTACACATGTCCCCAGACTAATTTGGAATATGAGCGAACATTTGTGCAAACCAATAAGTTATTACGTAGCGGTCCATGCGGCTATGCAAAAGCAATTGGGGTAAAAACCGGAACCACGCAGGCTGCCGGGAAGAATTTAGTGGCAGCGGCAGAGGAGGAGGGGCGCTGTCTAATTGCCGTCTTACTAGGTTATAGAGGCGCTCGAGAGGATCTATATCGTGATGCAATTAGGCTCTTTGAAACGGCCTTTGATGAGCAGAAAATGCGTCGCGTCCTGCTAAGAGCGGGCGCGACTGATCTCTCTACAAAAGTAGCAGGCGGACGTGGAAAACTAAAAACATCACTTTCTCAAGATCTTACGTATGATTATTATCCATCTGAGGAGTGTGCGGTGAAGGCGCAAGTGCACTGGGATCTGCCACCGTTGCCCATTAGTAAAGGAGATCTTGTGGGAACGCTATCTGTAGTGGATGCTTGGGGAAATATCATTCAAGAGAGAGAGTTGAAGGCATTAATGCCCTTAAAGCCTACTGTTTGGCACAACCTTACCTCCCTATTTTCAGAGCGTAAGAAGGGCAAGACTCTTTTCTGGGGAGGAGGAGTCGGTTTTCTTTGTCTTTTCTTTTGGAGATGGAGAAGAAAGCAGAAGTTTAAGCGTCATCCATTTTAAAACAAACAGCAAAAAAACCGTCCATTCCACCGTAGCTAGGTAGAGAAACAAATGGATCTCCTACGGTTTTTATTGGATAGGTTTCTAAGAAGTGTTCGATTTGCCGTTCGTTTTCCGCATGTAAAAGCGAGCAAGTCGCATAGACAATATGGCCACCTGGTTTGACAAAGCTCAAAGCACGCTCAAAGATCATCCGCTGTTGCCCGACTAACCTATTCAGTAAAGCAAGAGAAAATTTCCATTTCTGATCGGGATTACGTCTCAGTGTGCCTGTGCCGGTACAAGGGACATCGGCCAAAACCCAATCCATTTTTTTCTTCAGTGTTTCTAAGTGGGGATGTTCCGGGTGAAAAAATTGTACATTTTGGATCCCGGCTCGCTTGAGCCGCTTTTTCGCCTGCTCAAGAATATACCCGCGGATATCATGGAGGTAGATCTGCCCTTGATTATTCATTTGATGGGCAAAAGCGAGAGTTTTGCCTCCGGCACCCGCACAGTAGTCAAGCACTTGATCTCCCGGCTGTACATTGACCAGTCTCGCTGCACATTGACTCGCCTCATCTTGGATTTCAAAAAGTCCCTCTTTGAACTCGGGGAAAGAGACAAGGGGGAGGCGGTTTTTGAATTGGATACCAAGAGGGGAGTGGGCACAGGGTGTAACATCAAGCTCTTTCCATTTCTCAAGCAGTTGCGCCCGTTCGACTTTAAGAGGATTGGCTCGGACTGTAATAGGCGCTTCCGTATTGCTGATTTGGCAGAGGCGGACGGCTTTTTCTTCACCATAGTCTTGGACGAGCAGAGCAAAAAGCTCTTTGGGAAAGCTGACCCGGACGTGAAGTGGGATGGTATTGACATAGAGATACTGGTCAGGCTGGAAGTAGCGAAAAAGCGCGTACCGTTTCTCCCAAGAGGGTTGGCCCTCAACTAGATGATCGAGAAGCGACTGCCAGCGGCACATCCCATAGACGGCTTGTGAGATCGTACGCCTGTCATGAGAACCGAGCTGTTTATGCGCTCGAAAATACTGGCTTAGAAACAGATCAAGCGGGAGATGCTGGTTCTCAAACCGGCGAAGCAGTTGAAATAAATGGTATTCAGGGAAAGATAGTTTCATTTTAATTGATAAAGATGATACTCAATTTTACCAAACGATGCAACTGTGGAGGAATTTTTGCATGGAAGGGAGTTGTTGTAGCCACAAGGGGGGCTCTCATGGAGCGGCTCCATTTTTTGGACGTCTGCTGATTAGTCTTATTTTTATTTTAGCTGGTTTAGGTAAAATTGTGGATTTCCCGGGTGCAGTTGATGCGCTACAAAGTGTGGGCATCCGGGGAGCCTCCGTTTTTGTCTTTGTTGGTCTTTTAATGGAGTTAATTGGGGGACTCCTCCTCCTTCTAGGATGGCACACCCGACTTGGAATCATTATTTTAATGATTTTCTTATTTCCCACTACATTGATTTTTCATGGATTTTGGAGCTATACGGGAGCGGAGATGGCGCTTCAGCTCTCGATTTTCTTAAAAAATCTGACCATTTACGGAGGCCTTCTGGCTTTTTACAGCTACGGACCGGGTCGGTGGAGTGTGGACGCATGTAGGGTTTGTAAAAAAGAGAAATGAAACGGGTGCAACTTCTCTATTTTTTCGCCTCTTTTCTCTTAGTTGCCTCCGCGCAGCCCGACTGGAGTGTGCTTGCGTGCTTAGCCGCTTCCGCATTTGGCTATGCCCTTTTTTGGAAAGGGGTGTTGCGGGTTCAAGGGCAAAAAAAACGGCTACTTTCAGGCATTGTCTGGTTTGCTGCAGTCCAGGCGGTTCAGTTGAGCTGGTTTGCCACAGATCGGTATGTTGGCTCCTTTATTTATGGCTTTTTTGCCTTCCTTGTTTTAGCCATTGGCGCGCAGTTTGGTCTGCTCTGTTTGCTGATCAAAGAAAAAGACCTTTCTATCATACGCATTCTGGCCATCAGTGGGGGATGGGCTCTTTGCGAGTGGATGCGGCTCTACTTTTTTTCCGGCTACACCTGGAATCCCGCAGGGATGGCTCTCAGCGGCACCCTTTATGGGATGCAACTCGCTTCGGTCATCGGCGTCTTCGGGATGAGCTTTTGGATCTTTTTCACGAATCTTTTAGCCCTAAGGTGGTTCACCTCTTTTACGTGGCAACGAGTCACTTTTTGGGCGCTCGCTGCTTTCACTCCTTATCTTTTTGGCTGGATGCATGTCACTTTCCATGATAAGCAAATGGCTGCAAGTTCTGAGCAGCTCAATGCTCTTCTTGTACAGACCTCGATTTATCCGGAATACAAGCTTCCCTTCAACGGTTCTGAGCCTCTCTCACCCCACCAGCAGTGGGAGCGCATACTGGCTCTTCTTTTACCCTATTCAGCGTCTCAGCCCGATCTTATCGTCGTCTCAGAAGGGGCTGTCCCCTACGGAGCACATCAGCGCATTTACTCCCAAAATGATGTGGAGGCTTCTTTTCAAGCTCTATTTGCGGGTTCTAAATCCTATCCGATCGAGGAAGAAGCCTACGTGACTAATGCCTTTTGGGGTAAAGCACTTGCTGATCAGTATGGAGCGGATGTTGTCATGGGTTTAGAGGACTTTGTTGGCGAGGAGGGACGCGCGTACAATGCCGCTTTTCTCTTTTCTCCCCATTCGGACCAGATCCAGAGATACGAAAAGCGCGTTTTGCTGCCGATGGGTGAGTACATCCCTTTCAACTGGTGTCGCCAGTTTCTTGCTAAATATGGCATTCAGGATTCCTATACTCCAGGAAGCGAAGCGAAGCTTTTGCACTCCAAAAAAGTCCCTTTGAGTCTTTCCATCTGTTACGAAGAGACATTTGGCCACTTGATGCGCGAGAATCGTCTCTTGGGAGGAGGGCTTTTGATTAACCTCTCCAATGATGTTTGGTACCCGAAATCTCGTCTCCCCATGGTGCATTTTGCGCACGGTAGATTACGCGCTGTGGAGGCAGGCATTCCACTGCTGCGCTCGTGCAACACAGGAGTCACATGCGGGGTCGATAGTATCGGCAGGGTGCTAGGTATGCTTCCTTTCGAGAGTGCTCGGGCCTATGCTCCGGCAGAAACGCTTGCTCTTTCAGTGCCGCTCTATCAATATCCCACTTTTTATACACGCTTCGGTAACATGCCGATCCTTGCCCTTTCGGCCTTCTGTTTAGGTTTGCTTGGTCTCGGAAGGTTTTCTAAAAGAAAGTCATTCTCTTTAAAAGTTTTAGGTGTTTCCCTCTTGCGTAAAAACTGAAGTTTAGTTAAAGTCCCCCCTTCATTTTTTGTTGGTATCATCATGAAATCGCGTCCCCAGAGGACCCTGCAAAAGCACGTTTCATTTTCTGGAGTAGGCATCCACACGGGGAAAGAAGTGACGATCCGGTTTTGTCCGGCCCCTGTCGATAGCGGTATTGTTTTTCAGCGTATTGATCTTCCGGGTCAACCCACCATTCCTGCTGCGATTGAGTATGTCCAAGATACATCGAGAAGTACGCGGATTGGAGTGGGATCTGCTTCGGTGCAGACTGTTGAGCACGTTTTAGCAGCTCTCTACGCTTTTCAAATTGATAATTTATGTGTTCAAGTGAGTGAAGGAGAGCCGCCTGTAGGAGATGGGAGCTCGTTGCCCTTTGTGCATTTAATTGAGGAAGCAGGAATCGCTCAGCAATCTGCTACCAAAACCATCCATCCTCTAAAAGAGCCCCTCTACTATTCTCATGGCGATACCCACTTAGTGGCTCTGCCTGCAGATGAATACCGCATTAGTTACACGCTGCACTATCCCAACACGTCGGTCATTCGCTCGCAGTATTTTTCTTGCATTGTGAATGAGGAAAGTTTTAAAACAGAGGTCGCTGGTTGCCGTACCTTTGCTCTTTACGAGGAAATCACGGCTCTGATGGAGCGAGGACTCATCCGTGGAGGGAGCTTAGAAAATGCCGTTGTGATTAAAGATGACGTCGTTTTTAGTAAGGAAGGCTTAAGATTCCCCGATGAGATGGTGCGTCATAAAACGCTCGATTTAATTGGGGATTTATCCCTTGTAGGGTTTCCTTTTCAGGCTCATGTGATTGCGGTGCGCTCTGGACATCGAGCTAATGTTGAGCTAGGAAAAGAATTTATTAAGCATTTTGCTGTTAGGAGAGTTTAATGGAGAAGTATGCAGTCGAAACGCCCGTGCTCTTCGACACAAAAAAGATTCTTGAGATTTTACCTCACCGTTACCCTTTTCTTCTTGTCGACAAGATTATTGAAATCGATTTGGAGAAGCCCTCGATTTTAGGGCAAAAAAATATCACAATGAATGAGTCCTTTTTTCAGGGACACTTTCCCGGCGCACCCATCATGCCAGGTGTGTTGATTCTAGAGGCCCTTGCACAGACTGGAGGCGTTCTCATTCATCAGAAAGGATTTAAAGATAAAATCGCTCTATTTTTGACCGTAAATCATGTAAAATTTCGCAATCCTGTAAAGCCCGGAGATGTCCTCTTTCTCTATTGCGAGGGAACTGTATTCAGTAGTAAAGGCGGTCGAGTCAAGACAAAGGCAATGGTTGGCTCAAAAGTAGCTGTCGAAGCCGAGATGGGTTTTGCGCTTGTGAATAAGGAACAAATCTAATAGCCGGAGAACTATGACCAAATCAAATATCCACCCGACAGCGATCATTGAAGAGGGAGCGATAATCGGGGAGAACGTCACTGTTGAGCCTTACGCCATTATCAAAGCGCACGTGACACTCGAAGATCATGTAACGATCAAATCTCATGTCTATATCGATGGATATACCCGCATCGGGAGTGGAACCACAATTTGGCCCTCTGCCAGCATTGGAACGAAGACACAAGATTTAAAGTATCGTGGCGAAAAAACGTACGTAACAATCGGAAAAAACTGTGAGATTCGTGAATTTACCACCATCAACAGCTCTACTTTTGAAGGAACAACCGTTGAGGTGGGCGATCGCTGTCTCATCATGGCCTACTGTCACATCGCCCACAACTGCAGCGTTGGAAACGATGTGATCATGAGCAACAACTCTCTTTTGGCAGGTCATGTGATTGTGGAAGATTTTGCTATCATCGGAGGGATGACCCCTGTCCATCAATTTGCTCGCATTGGTTGTCATGCCATGGTGGGAGGGATGAGTCGAGTCACAAATGATGTACCTCCCTACACAGTGGGTGGGGGCATTCCTTATGCGATGGGGGGGATTAACCGCATTGGATTAAAACGCCGTAACTTCCCGTTTGAAACGCGCAAAGCTCTGGCTGCGGCTTATCGCCTGGTCTATCGCTCCGGCCTTCATCTGACTGAAGCTTTAGATCAGATTGAATCGGAGATAGAGCCCTGTCCCGAAGTGGAGCACTTTGTGAGCTTCTGCCGGGCGACAAAGCGCGGACTCATCGGTATGCAAAAAGGGCACCAGAAGATTACCTCTAAACGGGCAGGGATTTCCGGCGAAGGAGAGTCTTTAGATTCGAGCGAAGATCTTCTTGTAGAAATGGGAATGTAGGCGATGCGGGTTGTTTTTTTTGGAACTCCCGACTTTGCCGCCTCCATTTTAACCTATTTGATCCAGCAGCCCGTTGAAATCGTGGCTGTGGTTTCTCGCCCTGATAAACCTCAAAGGCGCTCCAAAACTCCTCAGCCGACTGCCGTAAAGAGAGTAGCCGAGGCGCACCATCTTCCCGTTTATCAACCTAAAAAAGCCTCAGATCCAGAGTTTGCCGAGCTGCTCAAGACCTTTCAGGCCGACCTATTTATAGTGGCCGCCTATGCTGA
Organism: uncultured bacterium; assembly: GCA_964350245.1. Classification (GTDB taxonomy): domain Bacteria; phylum Chlamydiota; class Chlamydiia; order Chlamydiales; family JAAKFR01; genus JAJACP01. The sequence continues at coordinate 65,400 of CAYGJC010000008.1, forward strand.
GATTCTAAGAGAAAATATTTTAGAAATTCCTCCCTTGGGTTGTATTAATGTGCATGGGAGTCTTTTGCCGAAGTATAGAGGTGCAGCGCCTGTGCAGCGCGCCCTTATGGCGGGGGAAACAGAGACCGGTGTTTCCATTATGAAAATGGTCCTCGAAATGGATGCAGGGGATGTTTACTCTACGGCAAAGATCCCCATTGCACCAGAGATGACAGCGGGAGAGCTTTTTGAGATCATGGCAGAGAAAGGGGCGCAGGCTCTTTGGGAAGTGATGCAGCAAGTAGAGCAAGGTAAGGCTCAAGCCACTCCTCAGGACCACTCTAAAGCAACCTTTACCAAAAAAGTGAAGCCTGAAGAGGCTCAGGTTGTGTGGACGGGACGCGCTCAGGATATCCATAATCGGATCCGTGGCCTCACTCCCAATCCCGGGGCGTGGTGTTTTGTGCAAGTGAGAGGCGTTCAAAAAAGGCTTAAACTGCTCAAAACACGCCCTCGACCCGAGGTGAAGGGTCAGCCGGGCGCGGTTATAGCGGCCCCCTCTCAGCTGATTGTGTGTTGCACAGAAGGAGCCCTTGAGCTACTTGAGGTGCAGCTAGAAGGAAAAAAAGCACTTTCGGCGGATGTATTTCTTCGTGGCTTGAGTCTTGATCATCTAAAATTTTAATTTACAATAATTTCCACGCTCTTCTTTCTTTACTTTCATCACACAATTGTGGTAAACTACCCCCTTTCAAGACTAACAAGGATCTTTTTATGCCATCCTGCACTTCTTTAACTCCCGCCCATTTTTTTCCAACTTCGGTGTGTACAAACCCGAAAAATCGTGCTGCGCTTGTCCTTCAATCCGCCGAAGGACAGGATAAATTTTTGAAGTTGTGTGCCGAGGGTCTTATTCCCCTTGCATCTGAGATTGCATCGGCTTCAGGAGCTTCAGATGAGGCCATGGGAACCATTGGAAAGGTGCATGATGCAGTTAAATTGACTCGGGATGTAACAGGCTTTCTGAATGTTTTTCGGGGTGTGATTCCGGGGTTGTACGTCGGTGCAAAAACAATCGGCTCTATGGGGGCGGGTATCTACCGTGGCGATGAGAATGAGCGTATTTACTTTGATAAGCCCGTACAGGGGAGTTCTCGTGAGATTACAAGTATTGATCAACTTACCCTAGGTGCTGGTGATCGTGTTACATGGGTTCATGGAAAAGATACGGTCACGAAAATTACTGCTACGGTTGATCGGCCACGGGAGGCAAGTGTTACATACCAGGATGGAGTTTCTGTAAGTATACCCGTAGAGCACATTGAATGCAGTCTTTCCTCTCCTAGCGTTTCTCACAACAGCTACGCTCAAGGGCGTAAAGAGAAGTGGCTGAAACTGGGTGCACTGTCGTTTAACTGGATAGGCTCTGCAGCGTTTGCCACGGCCTTTGGGATTTCGCGCCCTGTTGCCAACGTTAGAAAGCACTTTGGCGCCCAGCTCTCTCCGGCAGGAAATAAGGTGGCAGACGCCTTCCCATACATCATGTGCGTTAACCACGTTGCGTGTGTGGCTGGAGAGTCTTTCGAGATCGCCTACCAATTTCAAGCCTACGATCGAGCTTGTAGAGACGGGGAATGGAGTAAAAAGGTAGACGAAGATTTTGAAAAAGCCCTGACAATCTCAACCATGAAATTGGCAATGAAGAGTCTTGAGATTGTAAAAGACTCATTGGGTTTTCTCCGTTTGACCGGTCCCGCTTGGCTTCGGCTTCCGCTTGGACTGGGTATCTCTGGACTAGGCTTTATTGTCGTCTGCATAAAAACGACAAAAACGACCTAGTTCTTAGAACGATTCAAATAGATGCTTTTTGAAGGGCCCTTTGGGCCCTTCTTTTTTTTGTCTATATTTCTCCTTGTCGTAAATCCCTCACCTCTGATAAGCTCTCCCTTTCTATTTCCGAGCGGGGGCAGCAGGTGCCCTTTCAGGATGAGAGCAGCTTAAACTCTCGGTAATCGAAGCGAAAGTTTTCATTACTGCTAAGTTGCAACCTGGCTAGGTAAGGAAATGTAAGCAGATCAAATTACTGCTAAGTGAAAGGAAACGTCCTATGGCACTAAAATTAATGGGTAAAAAGCGCGGCATGACGCAGCGATTCGATCAGACGGGCAACGTCGTCGTTTGTACGGTGATTCATGCTGAGCCCAATATCATCACCCAGATCAAGAGGAAAGAGTCGGATGGCTACGACGCGCTTCAGCTTGGTTATGGGAAAATTGTCACTAAAGATCCCCGCACTGTTGAAAAACGGGTCAGCAAGCAGCTTCTCGGTCACTACAAAAAAAATAGCATTGAACCGCGTCGGCATCTAGCTGAATCACGCATCGGTAATGTGGATGACTATACGATCGGGCAAGAGGTAGGAGTGACACTTTTTTCTGAGACCACTTACGTCGATGTCAGTGGTGTTTCAAAAGGAAAGGGCTTCCAAGGTGTGATTAAGCGGCACAATTTTGCCGGTGGTCCTGCAGCTCACGGCTCTGGATTCCATCGTCACGGTGGATCAACCGGGATGCGTTCTACACCTGGGCGTACACTTCCTGGCCAGAAAAAGGCGGGCCAGATGGGGAATGAGAGTGTCACAGTGCAAAATCTCCGCGTTGTTGGGATTGATGAAGCACGGAATCTTCTGATCGTAGAGGGGGCGATTCCAGGGCCACGTGGTGGGCTGGTTTCTGTGGCTCCGGCTACAAAAAAGAAGCAAAAGAAAAAATCTTAATTGAGGAAAAACGGTGAGTACTCTCAAGAAATACAATCTGAGTGGTGAGGAGATCGGTGAAGTGGCTCTTGATGCCCCTTTTCTGGATGTGGATGCCAGCCGTCAGATGATCAAGGACTATATCGTTGCTCTAAGAGCGAACATTCGTCAGTGGTCAGCTAACACGAAAGGACGCTCCGAGGTCAGCCATTCTAAGAAGAAACCTTTTCGTCAGAAAGGAACCGGTAATGCGCGTCAGGGTAGTCTAGCGTCGCCTCAATTTCGTGGGGGTGGAATTGTTTTTGGTCCCAAGCCAAAATTTAACCAGCACATCCGTATTAATCAAAAAGAGCGCCATCTTGCCTCTCACCAACTTCTTGCAGAGAAAATCCAAGATTCTCGGGTGTACGTGCTTGAAGATAAGGCTTTTGCTAGCTTTGAAAAGCCTAGCACGAAGACGGTTGCGTCTTTTTTGAAAAAACACAATTTACTTGGAAGACGTGTGTTATTTGTTGGAGAAGGTGAGTACCACGAAGTAGAAGTTGAAGGTTGCAAGAGAAAAGTTTCAGTCGCCTCCAAGAAACATGAAGCTTTTAAGAAGAGTGTCCGTAACCTTCCGAAAACAGCGTTCGCGATAGCACAAAATGTAAATGGGTATGATCTTGCTGCTTCCTACGGGATCGTGTTTAGTGAGTCTGCCTTTGAAGAATTAAAAAGTTTATTAGTGTAAGGGAAGAAAATGAAAGATCCTTACGAAGTGATTCAATCACGCTACGTTACAGAAAAAGCGACAGTGCTGGAGCAACTGCATACAGCTGAGAGTAATCAAAGCGTAGAGCGGTGTAAGGCACCGAAATATGTTTTTATTGTCGATCGACATGCGAATAAGCATGAAATAGCGCATGCGCTTGAGGCAATTTATAAAGAAAAAAATGTGAAAGTGACAAAAGTGAACACGCTGCATACCAAGCGCAAAGCGAAGCGTAGGGGCCGTGGAAAGAAGGGGTTAACTCCTTCTTATAAGAAAGCGATTGTTACAATGGAACCTGGCGACACCATTGATGTGGTGTAATTGAGGAGTCAAGATGCCTAAGAAATTTAAACCAACGACCCCTTCCCTTCGGCAGCTAGTATTGCCTAGCTTTGACGAGTTAACCCGTCAAGGGGACCTCAAAGGCTCTAAGGCAAGATCGAAAGTGAAGCCGTGCAAAGACTTGATGCTTCCTAAGAGGCGCACAAATGGGCGAAATAATAATGGTCACATTACGTGTCGTCATCGAGGTGGAGGTCACAAACGTCACTACCGCATGATCGATTTTCGTAGAGATAAAGATGACATTCCCGCTAAAGTGGCCTCTGTCGAGTACGATCCCAATCGCTCTGCCCACATTGCGTTGCTTCACTACATCGATGGAGAAAAGCGCTATATTCTGGCTCCCAAGGGAATCAGTATGGGTGATCAGGTACTTTCAGGTGATAAGAGTCCCTTCCGTGTAGGCTGTACGATGAGCTTGAAGTTCATGCCTCTCGGATCGACCATTCACAATATTGAGATGAAGCCAGGACGTGGCGGTCAAATGGTGCGTTCAGCCGGTCTTTCAGCGCAGTTGATGGCTCGTAGTAATGGATATGCTACCATAAAGATGCCTTCGGGAGAATTCCGCCTTGTAAAAGAGACATGTCGCGCCACTTTTGGTGAGGTTTCTAATGCAGAGCACAGTTTGCGCGTGGAGGGAAAAGCGGGTCGCACGCGTTGGAAGGGGATTCGCCCCACAGTGCGCGGAACGGCGATGAACCCAGTTGACCATCCACATGGTGGAGGTGAAGGACGTCATAACGGCTATATTCCGCAAACACCTTGGGCTAAGCAGACCAAAGGTTTGCGTACACGCAAGAAGAGTAAAACAAATAAATGGATTGTCAAGGATCGCAGGAAATAATCTATGGGAAGATCACTAAGAAAAGGACCGTTTGTCGACCATCACCTTCTTAACAAGGTGAGAAAGATAAACGCAGAAGATAAAAAGACGCCAATTAAGACATGGTCCAGGCGTTCGATGATCATACCTGAAATGGTGGGGCACACATTTGAAGTGCATAATGGACGTAAGTTTTTGACAGTATTTGTTTCCGAAACAATGGTCGGGCATAAGCTTGGTGAGTTTTCACCTACTCGACTATTTAAGACACATCCAGTGAAGAAGTAGGATAGGTTAAACCATGCAAGACTCTAGAGCGACCACTAAATTTATTCGGATACCCCCTCGCAAAGCGCGTTTGGCGGCTAATCTAATCCGAGGACGCACAGTAGAAGAGGCAGGCATCCAGCTTGGCTTTTGTAATTTGAAAGCAGGCCGTCTGCTTAAAAAGACGCTTGATAGTGCGGTTGCAAATGCTGAAATGCAGTGGGATGCGCGCCGTGATCAACTAATAGTGACAGAAGTGCGTGTAGATGAAGGACCTCGACATAAGCGCGCTAAATCGAAATCTCGTGGTGGGCGTGCGCCAGTATTAAAAAGGACGAGCCACTTTACTGTGGTTGTCTGCGAAAAAGCAGCTAAGGAGCAATAGAATGGGACAAAAGGTCTGTCCAGTTGGTCTCCGTACAAGCGTCACAAAAAAGTGGCGTTCGCTTTGGTACGGAAATAAGCAAGAGTTTGGAACTCATTTGATTGAAGACTTTAGAATCCGTGATTATTTGAAGAAAAAGTCATGTTGTCAGGGTGCCTCTCGTTATACCATTCGTCGTATGAGTGGAAAGATCGAGGTGACCATTCATACATCAAGACCCGGCTTAGTTATTGGGAAAAAGGGAGCAGAAATTGATCAGCTCAAGTTTGAACTCAGGCGCCTGACCGGTAAAGAAGTTTGGATTGAAGTCGAAGAAATCAAGCGACCTGATCTTGAGGCTCAGTTGGTTGCCGATAATATTGCCCATCAATTGAAAAGACGAGTGGCCTTTCGCCGCGTAATGAAAAAGTCGTTGCAATCTTGTATGGATGCTGGGTGTCTCGGTGTTAAAATTCAAGTTTCAGGACGTCTTGGTGGTGCGGAGATTGCCCGCTCCGAGTGGTACAAGGAGGGAAGGATTCCCCTGCATACTTTACGTGCAAATATTGATTATGCAACGGCGCGTGCGGAGACGACCTATGGTTGTATCGGGGTTAAAGTTTGGATTAACCATGGCGAAGAAGTACAGGCGCCAAAGTAATAGAGAGTTTAAGGAGCTACGATTATGTCGTTCATACCAAAGCGAACTAAGTTTCGTAAGCAGCAGAAAGGGAATCATACAGGCCTGAGTAAAGCCGGCAACTTTATAGAGTTCGGTGATTTTGGAATGCAGGTTTTAGATAGAGGCCGCATTACGGGTCAGCAAATTGAATCCTGCCGTGTTGCGATCAATCGTTACTTCAAAAGGCGTGGAAAGGTTTGGATTCGTATTTTTCCTGATAAGCCTGTAAGTAAGAAGCCTGCTGAGACCCGTATGGGTAAAGGTAAAGGAGCTCCCGATAGTTGGGTTGCTGTTGTAAAGCCAGGACGTGTGCTTTTTGAAGTTGGAAACGTCACACGTGATGAAGCTCAAAACGCCTTACGCCGAGCTGCTGCTAAGCTTGGTTTGAAAACGCGTTTTGTTGAGCGAGTAGAAAGAGTGTAAGTGAAGGAAAACGCTATGAACAAAGCTAGTGAATTGAGAAACGAAAGTGATGAAGAGCTTGATTTGAAGCTAGATACGCTTCATAAGGAGCTTTTCGAGCTTCGGAGCGAGCGGTTAGATAGCAAGACTCAAAAAACCCATTTGATTAAAGAGAAGCGCAAGGATGTTGCGCGCATTTTGACAATCAGACGGGAAAGAGAATTAAAGAGGGCATAATGGATCAAGCTCAAAGAGGAAGTCGTAAAGTTAAGACTGGTGTTGTTGTCTCGACAAAGGCAGCAAAAACAGCTGTTGTACGTGTTGAAAGAACCTTTCGTCACCCGCTTTATGGCAAAGTAGTGCGCAGCTCAAAGAACTATCATGCACATGATGAGCAAGCGAATACGCTGAAAGAAGGTGATGTCGTCACGATTGTGGAATCGCGTCCGATTTCAAAGCTGAAGCGTTGGCGTGTGGTTAGAGAATCATAATAAAAGTGGAATAGAACTATGCTTCAACAGGAATCGCAACTTAAAGTTGCTGACAATACCGGGGCAAAAAAAGTCAAATGCTTCAAAGTAATCGGCGGCTCGAAGAGGCGCTATGCGAAGGTTGGCGATATTATTATTTGCTCGGTTAGAGAGGCTGAACCAGAGGCTTCTGTCAAAAAGGGTGATGTCGTGAAGGCAGTGATTGTGCGTACACGCCGTTACATCAAGAGAACAGATGGGTCGTGGTTACGCTTTGATAGTAACAGCTGTGTAATTATTGATGACAAAGGGAATCCGAAAGGAACCCGTATTTTTGGACCAATTGCACGTGAAGTTAGAGATCGTGGCTATATCAAGATTAGCTCATTGGCTCCTGAAGTGATTTAATTTTAAGAGGAAAACAGTGGGAAAAACATACTTGCGCAAAGGTGATGAGGTCACAGTCATCGCGGGAAATGATAAGGGTAGAACCGGCAAGGTTCTCTCTAAGCAGGGAGATCGAGTTGTAGTTGAAGGAGTGAATGTGCGTAAAAAGCATATGAAGCCAACCCAACAGAACCAGAAAGGGCAGATTATTGACATTGAATGTGGTGTTCACATTTCCAATATCAAGCCCTCTGTTGATGGGAAGGGCGTTAAGCTTCGTGCACGTTTTAATAAGAAGGGTGAAAAAGAGCTTTACTACTTAGACGGTCAAAAAGAGATGCTCTATCGCCCGGCAAAAAAACAGAAGAGTTAACATGTCCAGATTGAAAAAGAAATATCTCGAAGAGGTGAAGCCTAAGCTTCAGGAGAAGTTTGCTTATGCTAATTGCATGCAGATTCCTGGTGTTAAGAAGATTGTCGTTAACATGGGTCTTGCTGAGGGTGCCAAGGATAAAAACGCACTACAAGATGCATTGAATGAGCTTTCTATGCTTACAGGGCAGAAGCCTCAGCTGACGAAAGCACGCACGTCGATAGCCGGTTTTAAATTGCGTGAAGGACAAACAGTTGGAGCTAAGGTAACCTTGCGTGGTGCACGGATGTATGATTTTATGGACCGCTTTTTTAACATTGTGTCTCCTCGCATCCGTGACTTCAGAGGCTTTGCCAGAAAATGTGATGGTAGAGGGTGCTATTCTCTCGGGATTGATGATCAACAGATTTTCCCTGAGATCAATCTTGATTTAGTTAAGCGTACACAGGGAATGAATATTACCTTTGTCACCAGTGCCCAAACAGATGAAGAGTGTGTCGAGTTGTTAACAGGACTTGGCCTACCCTTCAAGGAAGCATAATTTAGAAGGAGATGCATTCATGGGGAGTGACCCAATTGCTGATTTATTAACAAGAATTCGTAATGCCTCTTCAGCGAAACATCGTTACCTCGATGTGAGTTGGAGCAAAATGCGTGAGGCGATTGTCAAGATTCTCAAAGAGAATGGGTTTATTGCCCATTATCTTGTTAAGGAAGAGAATAAGCGTAAAACCATGAGAGTCTTCCTCAAGTATACCTCAGACCGAGAGGGAGTGATTCATGGCTTAAAGCGTGTCTCTAAACCCTCGCTACGCAAATACATTCCTTCCCAAAAGATCCCTACAGTATTGGGTGGAATGGGAATTTCAATAGTTTCCACATCGAAAGGTGTGGTGGATGGAAAAACAGCTAGAGAGCTGAATATTGGCGGAGAGCTTCTCTGCCTAGCTTGGTAACGAAGTAGGAGTGACGATTATATGTCTCGTAAAGCGCAAGTCCCTGTCATTCTAGCACAAGGGGTAGAAGCACAGTTAAGTGGAAAAACTCTCACCGTGAAAGGGCCAAAGGGAACTTTAACGCGCGAGTTGATGGATGGAATTGAGGTCTCTATTGAGAGTGGTCAGATTACCGTGACCTTAGCTCCAAACATGAGTCATGCAACAAATTTCTTGGGGCTCTATTGGTCTTTGATTACCAATATGGCAATCGGAGTTGCTCAGGGTTTTGAAAAGCGCCTTGAAATGATCGGGGTCGGTTACCGCGCGGCTGTGCAGGGAAACTTGCTTGATTTGCAAATCGGTGTTTCGCACCCGGTGAAGATTTCGATTCCCCAGGGAATCGAGGTAAGCGTAGAAAAAAATACGCAGATTTCTGTGAAAGGAATCGACAAGCAATTAGTAGGGCAGTTTTCTGCTGATATCCGATCGAAACGTCCCCCAGAGCCTTATAAAGGTAAAGGGATTCGCTATTTGGGCGAGTTTGTACGCCGTAAAGCAGGAAAAGCGGGTAAAAAATAGGCTAAATAATGGAAAGTAACCAAAAAAATACCACGAGAAAACGTAGAAAGAGGGTGTTACGAACACGTAAGCGAGTGCGTGGTTGTGAAGAGAGGCCCCGTCTTTGCGTAATCAAGACAAACACAAATATTTATGTGCAGCTTATTGATGATGAAAAATCTTTGACACTAGCGAGTGCTTCAACATTATCAAAAGATTTTCGCACCACAGAATTTAACAAGCGGAACCAAACATCTGCAAAACAGCTCGGTTTGAAAATTGCTGATCTGGCGAAGCAGAAGTCAGTCTCAAAAGTAGTCTTTGATCGCAGTGGAGCGAAATACCACGGTGTCTTGGCAGCTATTGCGGATGGTGCCCGAGAAGGTGGACTGGAGTTTTAGGAGATACTCAACATGGCAGGAAAAAACGACGATAATCTAGAAGAGAAAGTTCTCTTTGTCAACCGCTGCTCTAAAGTGGTCAAAGGGGGCCGTAAATTCAGCTTCTCAGCCCTAATTTTAGTTGGGGATCATAATGGCCGCGTGGGATTTGGTTTTGCTAAGGCAAATGAATTGACTGATGCGATCCGTAAAGGTGGAGAGGCAGCCCGTAAGAATATGATCTCTTTTGAGATGAATGGCACTACGATTCCTCACGAGGTGCTCGTAGACTATGATGGTGCTAAGCTACTTCTAAAGCCAGCGCCTGAAGGGTCTGGAGTTGTCGCAGGATCACGTATCCGTTCCATTCTAGAGTTTGCTGGATTGCGTGATGTAGTGGCTAAGAGTATAGGCTCTAACAACCCAATTAATCAGGTAAAGGCTACATTTAAAGCATTACTACAGTTACGTAGCCGAGAGGCTGCTCTGGCTATTAGGGGGCAAGTATGACAGTAAAGCTGGAATCATTATCGAATTGTTCTAGAGGAACAAAAAAGCGAAAATTACTAGGACGAGGAACCGGTTCTAAGCGTGGTAAAACATGTGGACGCGGACATAAGGGTATGGGAGCTCGCTCTGGTTATAAAACGAGGCGGGGTTATGTTGGGGGAGGAGTCCCTCTACACAAACGTGTTCCGACTCGGGGCTTTTCAAATGCACGCTTTGCTCGCAGGCTGGATGTGATCAACCTTGATCAGATCGAAGCGATCTACCAAGAAGGTGAGGTAGTGAGCTTAGAGAGTTTAAAAGACAAAGGGTTCCTTAGTGGACAATCCAATGGCATTAAAGTATTAGCTAATGGCAAACTGTCCAAAAAAGTAACTTTTCAAGTTGAGGCTTTCTCAAAGGGCGCACTTGACAAACTAAAAGAAGCTGGGATTTCCACTTAATTATGTTCGACACATTCAGGCGCATAGCGAGTATACCGGAACTGAAAAGCAAGATTGTTTTTACATTGTTGATGCTGGTCGTTTGTAGGATTGGCGTTTTTATCCCTGTTCCCGGAATTAACGGAGAGTTAGCGTTAGCTTACTTTAAGCAAGCCACAGGGGGGGGACAAAACCTCTTTCAGCTGGTGGACATTTTTTCTGGTGGGGCATTTGCTCAGATGACCGTCATCGCGCTCGGTGTGGTCCCGTATATTTCAGCTTCCATCATCATGCAGCTCCTAATGGCTCTGATGCCCAATCTGCAGCGAGAGGTAAGAGAAAATCCTGATGCGGGACGGCGTAAAGTCAACAAGTATACACGTGTTCTTACCGTTTTTCTTGCGATTGTCCAGTCCACGCTCTTTGCGCGCTACGCCATTGGGATGAATCTCTCTAATCCAGGCATTATTTTGCCCGAGATGTTGCGTGCTCAGATGTTTGGAATGCCCTGGATTTTCTTTTTAGTGACCATTTTAACAATGACGACGGGAACAGTCTTTCTGATGTGGATTGGTGAGCAGATTACTGAGAAGGGAATTGGCAATGGGATGAGTCTCATCATTACGCTTGGCATCATTTCTTCGCTTCCTAGCACAATGGGATCTGTTATCAAGCAACTTAACTTGGACTCCCAGGAACCCGGACAGCTCACTTTTTCCTCACTACTCGTTCTCTTTGCCGTATTTGTCTTTGTGATTATTGCGACCATTTTGATCATTCAGGGTGTACGGAAAATACCTGTTCAGTATGCCAGACGAGTTGTGGGTCGACGGGAGACCCAGGGTGGAGGTTCTTATGTCCCACTAAAAATTAATTATGCAGGTGTGATTCCTGTGATTTTTGCCTCTTCCCTTTTGATGTTTCCTGGGACCTTAGCCCAGTTTTTAGGGCGTGAAGGCTTTTTCGGCGCCATCGCAACAGCGATGAGTCCGGGCAGCATTGTCTACATGTCAGTGTATGTTTTGCTCATTTTGTTTTTTACCTACTTTTGGACGGCAACACAGTTTCACCCTGAGCAGATTGCGTCTGACATGAAGAAAAATGGTGCTTTTATACCAGGCATACGCCAAGGAAAGCCAACACAAGATTTTTTAGAGTCAACAATGAACCGCATCACCCTAATAGGGGCTATATTTCTTGCGATCATTGCCATCCTTCCCTCAATTATCGGTAAAATATTACATATCGATCCGAGCATTAGTTATTTCTTTGGGGGAACAGCCCTTTTGATTCTGGTAGGTGTTGTTCTTGATACAATGAAACAGGTGGAATCTCATCTCATCATGAAGCGCTATGAAGGCTTTATGAAAAGAGGAAAGGGAAGGTAGTTTAGGAGATTCTTAAACTTGATTTTTTATCTCCTATTTGATAGGATTTTTGGACATTCAAACGTAATAATTATTAAATGAGAAAAAGTTTATGCCACGGTTAATCGGAGTAGACATTCCTGGGAAGAAAAGACTTGTAATCAGCCTTACATACATCTATGGGGTAGGCAGAACACGTTCTGAAGAGATTGTAGAAAAACTGGGCCTAGATCCAAACATGCGAGCTGACAATCTCTCGGGTGAAGAAATCGTCCGTATCACTGGGATGCTTCAGTCAGATTACGTTGTTGAAGGGGATTTACGTCGTCAAGTTCAGAGCAACATTAAGCGGCTGATTAACATCCATTCTTATAGAGGACTACGACACAAAGCCGGTCTTCCAGTTCGAGGACAAGGTACACAGAAGAACGCACGGACTCGAAAAGGTAAGAAAAAAACAGTCGCCGGTAAAAAGAAATAATTTTTAATTGAGGAGAGTCTCTCTTGGCAAAACAAGCACAAGCAAAAAAGGGTAGTAGAACCCGGAAAAAAGTCGTGCGTAACGTCCCAGCAGGCGTTGTTCATGTTAAAGCTACTTTTAACAACACCATTATTGCGATTACAGACCCTGCTGGTAATGTTGTCTCTTGGGCTTCTGCAGGTAAAGTTGGCTATTCCGGTTCACGAAAATCTTCTGCATTTGCTGCAACCGTAGCCGCACAAGACGCGGCGAAGCTCGCGATGACGATGGGAATGAAAGAAGTTGAGGTAAACTTGAAGGGTCCCGGAGCGGGCCGAGAGTCTGCAGTTCGGGGTTTAATTAGTACAGGCCTGATGGTTTCTGTTATCCGCGATAAAACACCAGTACCCCATAACGGATGTCGGCCACGTAAGCGACGTAGAGTATAAGGAGAACCTAAGCATGCCATCAGTTCTATATAATAAGTTTGAAATGCCTGAGATGATCAAAGTTGATGAGGAGTCGGCTTCGAATACATACTGCCGTTTCATTGCAGAGCCCTTTGAAAGAGGCTTTGGTCACACGATAGGAAATGCGTTACGCCGCATGCTCCTTACTTCTATTGAGGCTCCTGCAATTATCTCCTTCTTTATGGAGGGAGTGCAGCATGAGTACATGGCCGTTGAGGGAATTGTAGAGGATGTCACAAACATCGTGCTCAACCTTAAGGGTGCACTTTTGAGAAGACTTCCCCTGGATGATATGCCTAACGCACGGGAACAAAAAGTCATTACTAAGATGCTTGAGGTGACACAAGAGCAATTAGCGGCTACAGGACAGCATGTTGTCAAGTTAGGAGAGCTTTTCACTTCAGGCGACTACGATGTAGTGAATCCAGAGCTGCCTATTTTTACTGTTACAAAGCCCATGACACGTCGCGTTGAATTAAAAGTTTCCATAGGGCGTGGTTATGTTCCTTCTGAACGACATGAGATCACTAACCATGTTGTGAATGAGATTGTAACCGATTCTACATTTTCTCCTGTGCGTTTGGTGAACTACTTTGTAGAAGATACGCGTGTCGGACAAGATACGGATTTTGACAGGCTGATTTTAGAAGTGCGTACAGATGGGCGGATCACTCCACAAGAGGCTCTTGCTTTTGCTTCCAAAATCTTAGTGAATCATTTAGGGAGTTTCCAAACAATTGATGAGAGAGAAATTTCCTTTGAAGAGGCTAAGACTACAACGGATAGTGACTTAGATGATCTAATGGCCAAGCTTGTTTTGGGTATCAATGAAATTGAGCTTTCTGTCCGTTCCACCAACTGTTTAAATGGAGCAAGTATTGAGACTATTGGTGAGTTAGTTGTAATGCCTGAGCCTAAGTTGCTTCAGTTTCGTAACTTCGGGAAAAAATCCTTAAATGAGATCAAAGCTAAGCTCACAGAAATGGGATTAGGTTTGGGAATGGACTTGACTCGGTTTGGAATTACCCAGGACAATGTCAAAGATAAGATCCAAGAATATTTAGACGAACATAAAGGGGCAACACTATGAGACATCGCAAGAGGTCTTTGAAGTTAGGACGCACTACCTCTCATAATCGCTGCATGCTTGCAAATATGCTGAAATCGCTAATTGAAGAAGAGCGCATTGTTACAACTGTTGCAAAAGCAAAAGAACTACGACGTCATGCCGAGCGCATGATTACACTTGCGAAGAAAAATACATTGGCTAGCAGGCGTGATGTGACAGGAAAGTTAATGGTTCGTTATAATCCATTAACGAGCAAAGAGCAAAGGCAAGCAAAAGAGGGGAACACCTCAGTCTACAACACAGATCGCCGTGTTGTCAGTAAGTTGTTTGATACATTAGGACCTCGCTTTGACAATCGAAGTGGTGGTTACACGCGCATTATACGTGGTGGCAACCGTGTCGGTGACAACGCACAAACATGTGTGCTAGAATACCTAAGTGAATAACGGATAAGTTGCTTTTTTCACTTCAAGAGATTACTTTACGTCTCATTGGAATGATTGATTAGGAGGAAGCAACAGTGGAAGTGAGAGTCGCAATCAATGGTTTAGGGCGTATTGGCAGACACGTTTTGCGTTACGCTCTTAAGAGATCTGGAATCAATGTTGTTGCTGTAAACGACATCGTTCCGCCGGATAATTTGGCCTATCTACTTAAGCACGATTCTACACATGGACGTTTCGAGGCAAAGATAGAGTCTCAGGAAGGTTCTCTTGATGTAGATGGACACGTGATTCGTGTTTTCTGTGAAAAAGATCCTTCCAAGCTGCCTTGGAAAGAGTTGGATATAGATTATGTGATCGAGTCATCCGGTCTTTTTACAACGCCAGAGGGCGCGGGTAAGCATCTTCAAGCTGGAGCGAGACGTGTTTTAATAACGGCGCCGGCTAAGGGAGAGATCCCCACTTTTGTGATGGGTGTGAATCATACCCACTATAATCCAATCACAGACAAAATTGTTTCTAATGCCTCATGTACCACAAACTGTTTGGCGCCCATTACCAAAGTTCTTTTAGACAACTTTGGTATCGAAGAAGGGCTCATGACAACCGTACACGCCATGACAGCCACACAACCGGTTGTGGATGGTCCTTCTAAAAAGGATTGGCGAGGTGGACGCGGTGCGCATCAGAATATTATCCCTTCCTCGACGGGTGCTGCTAAGGCAGTGGGTCTTTGTATTCCGGAGGTGAAGGGAAAGTTAACAGGCATGGCTTTCCGCGTCCCGGTTGCTGATGTCTCTGTGGTTGACTTAACGGTTCGAGTGAGCAAGCCGACCTCTTATGAGGAGATTTGCGCAAAAATGCGTGAGGCAGCCTCCGGATCGATGAAAGGGATTTTAGAGTATTGCGATGAACAACTTGTGTCGACTGATTTTATTGGCTCAACGGCCTCTTCGATTTTCGATGCAGGGGCCGGCATTGCTTTAAACCCTCAATTTTTCAAGTTAGTGGCCTGGTACGATAACGAGATTGGTTACGCAGCGCGCGTTTTGGATCTCGTCCATTACATGGCCCTTCAAGAACATAAGGTATCAACGTGAATTTTACTCGAGAACCCATAATAGAAACTGTCATCTCTTCCAAAGAAGGCTACAAGCTTGCTTTGCGCAATAGTAAAGGTGGCGGCCAGGAAGAGTTTTTTGTCGACGCAGTTGAAGTCATTTCTTTTGGTAGCAACTGTTTTTATCGCTCGCTAGAAAAGCCAAAGAGTTTTTTGGTTCCTGTTAGTGACTACGAAGTTTTGGAAGTGCGTGAAGCGAGAATGGTGTTAAAATCCTCTTCAGTCGATCGCGGCATAAAAATTGGTGGAGGACGTGAAACCACTAAGAAAGCTGTACGAGAAGAGAATGCAGAGCCCGCTTCAATTAAAGAAGTGGAGTCAGCGGTTGTTGAAGAACAAAAAGTAGAGAAGCGCAGAGAGCGTCGTCGGTCACGTAAGCGTCGTGGCCAAGAAGAAGAAGAGGACCAATCGGAACAAGTAACTTCTCAAGAAGAGGGAAAGCCTGTAGAGAAGGCTTCGCTTATCCCGCCTCCATCCACTCTGATTTCTGAGACAATTAGCCGTTACAAAGATATTGTCATTCACGAAACTCCGGAGGAGGAAGCCTCTCCAAAAAAGGAGCAGGAGTTTTCCGAAGAGCCGTCGGAAGACTCTTCCGCCCCAAGTCCTGAGGCTCCTGCACCTCAAGCTGTCGAAGATGACGAAGAGATACCCATTTAGTAACGACGGCCGTTATGATTACGGCTTTACTGATAGGGGAGTATTCACTCTTTTGACCAAAGAAGGAGACTCCCTTTATGGGCAGGCTGTACCTCTTTGTGAGAAGTTAGGGAGTCATCTGCTGTGGGTATTTTTTTGGTTAGTGCTCATTCTTGTTTCTAGCCTATTTTTTTCCAATGCGGTTGTTTTTATAAGCAGCCGCGTTTTCATGTCCTTGATTTTTGTTCATCTTTTTCTTTTTGGATGTCGATTAACCACTCTGCTCATCAAAGGGGGTTTTCGTCCTGTTTTTTTCCCTCCCTTGTGGATACGGTTGACACGTCAGTTTCAGAAGGGAGAGGGGATTGAGTTGCTCAAAAAACACCATTTGGATGAACATCCTGGTCTTTTAGTGAATTTAGCTTTGACTCAGTTGAATCGTGATGAGGCTGAGAGGGGGCATCAGACACTCCTCCAAGCGCTGCACCATTGTCCTGATCATCCAGAGATCCAACAGATCGTTACGGCATGTACTCCGCCTTAAGGAAAGGCTCTTTCAGGCTGGAACCGCTTTCTTTCTTTTGTTCTTTCTGGCAGTTCGGATAAAAGGGTTTTGGGCTCAGGAAGAGCCTCTTGTAAAAGGGGACAATCATCTTTTTCCATACACGTATTGCTTTGTGCCATTAGTCTTTCCAATTGACTAGCTGCCCCTTGCAGTGTGTAGTAATTAGTAAATATTTTAGCTATCTCCTTATAAACATGGCGGATCACTGCAATTTTCATTTGAAGGTGAACCCATGTGGCATGCGCCTCAAACAAAATCTCTTGGAGATCTTCCACATCGTGAATGGTTGAAAGTTGCTTGATTGAGTTAAGTTGTTGCTGAGCTGTGGCTACAACAGAGTCAATTGTATTCTCAAACATGCCTGTTGCGAGCATAACAGCCCCTCGTACTCTTAGATCCTCCTCTCCAAGCATTTGTTGAGGAATCCGGATGATGCGTTTTAATTCAGCCATCTGTTTTTTAAAGTGTACAAGATCTTGAGCAGCAGGGTCCCAGATTTTCTGAGTGGACTTCTCATTTTTAGGAGCAAACGGAAGCTCTCCTCGTAGAATCAAATTGGTGGTAGTATGTTCTCTTTCAATCTGTTTTGCTAACAGGAGGCTATAGTTTTCGTAGAGATGAATAAGGGCGCGATATAAGTCGAATGACCTACGGTAGTACGGTTTTTTTGGATAAAGCAACGATTTTTCTGTAAATTCACTTCCATTCCTCATTTTTTATCCGC
>CAYGJC010000009.1:0-68013 GCA_964350245.1 uncultured bacterium
CCCAACAGATGGAGGAGTTGGCTACAATTAACCCACTCATTGATGACATCATAAACGCTAACAGCTTGATAGAAAATGAGCAATGACGTATCAGTCTCAACATAAGGTGATTACTCTTCCTATTTACAACATTGCCTGCCTTATCAATAATGAGGGCAATAGGAGACATCACACCATGCAAACTGAATTTGTTCACCTCGGTGAAACGTTTAAAGCCCGCCGCGAGGAAAAGAGGCTCTCTCTTAAAGAGGTCGAAAATGGAACCTCCATCCGTCTTGGTTATCTACAAGCCATCGAAGATGGACATCTGGGCAAGTTGATCTCTCCCATCTATGCCCATGGATTTATCAGCAAATATGCCACCTTTCTCGAAATGGACCCTGAAGAGCTGATCCGAGAACACCCCTCAGTTCTTAAAATTTTATCGGACAAGACTCCACAGAGTGAAGATTTTGCCTATGGAATCGGCTCTCTTGAAACGCGCGGTTCACCGGGAGGTGAGGTGAAGTGGCTCCCTAATCTGATGTGGGTTGGTCTCTCAGCTGTTGGAATTCTGGCTGCCTGGTTTATCGCGCGCTATTTCGGATTCTTTTAAATGCGCCTCTTCTTAATTGGTGTAGCCATGGGGATTGCTGATTTGATTCCCGGCGTTTCAGGTGGGACCATCGCATTCATCTGTGGAATCTACGAGCCACTGCTTGAGAGTATTAAAACACTTCAGTTTTACTCACTGAAAAAAATCGCCTGGCCTTTTCTCCTGCCTCTCGGTTTGGGTATTCTAAGCTCCGTTTTTTTCATTTCGCGCCTTTTCTACTACTGGATGCTTCACTTCCCTAATCCCCTTTTCGCCTTTTTCTTTGGCATGGTGATCGCCTCCTCTTTCTTTTGTAGCCGAAAAGCCGCTCTCCATCAGGGGAAACACTGGATCGCTCTGCTGATTGGAGCCGGAATCGCCTTTTTTATTACCGGAATGGGGGAGTCTCATCTTTTTGGACTCTCTTTTGTTGGACTGACCCTAGCGGGAGCCATTGCTGCATGCGCGATGCTTTTACCCGGGATTTCCGGAAGCTATCTTTTGCAACTTTTTGGAATTTATCCGCTTATGCTAGCCTCTTTAAATGCGCCTACAGCGCCGGGATCCTTTAAATTGCTCTTTTCCATTGCGTTGGGAGCGGCTCTCGGCTTGATTCTTTTTTCTCGAGTGGCTAGCTGGCTAATCACCTACTTAACTACTTGGACCTATGCAGTGCTCGTTGGGTTTATGTTGGGAGGCGTGCGGGCGATTTGGCCTTTTCACAAAGAAGGTTGGATTTTGGCTCTGTTATTTGGCCTGATCGGTTTTTTCCTGGTTATCTTTCTGGAAGTGAGAATGAAGAGTAAAGGTGCTCTCCGAAGAATTTGACTACACGCTTTATTTACGATAAAATAAATACGAATTCATATATTAATTAAAGATATGTCCCAGCCTATTTTTTCTAATCGTTTAGTAAACGAGAAGTCTCCCTATCTTTTGCAGCACGCGCATAACCCTGTTGATTGGTATCCTTGGGGTGAAGAGGCGTTCAAGCTAGCAAAAGAAGAAGATCGCCCCATTTTCCTATCTATTGGCTACGCTACCTGTCACTGGTGCCATGTGATGGAGAAAGAATCATTTGAGAATGTAGATGTTGCGCATTCCATGAACGAGACTTTTGTTAACATTAAAATCGATCGTGAAGAGAAACCGGAGGTCGATAGCCTCTATATGGAGTTCGCTCAAGCGATGATGTCAGGGGGAGCCGGATGGCCACTCAATGTTGTATTGACACCCGACTTAATGCCCTTTTTTGCTGCGACCTATCTTCCTGCCGATTCTAATCGGGGTTTTCTGGGGGTAAAGCAGCTTGCCTCGCGCATTCGGCAGATTTGGGAAGATCCTGAGGAGCGGGAAAAAGTGATCTCACAAGCGGGCAAAATTGTCGATGTGTTTGCCACGCATATTCACGCGGAGGGAGAGGAGCTTCCCGATAGAGCTCAGATCAAAGAGGCTGCCGATCTTTTATACAAATCTGCCGATCCCGTCTATGGAGGGACCAAAGGTTCTCCTAAGTTTCCCATAGGGATTCAAGCCTCCTTTTTACTGCGCCTAGTGAAATCTTCAGGTGATAGCCGCGCCCTATTTTATGTAGAGCGCACGCTGGAGATGATGTATCGAGGAGGGATTTACGATCACATTGGGGGTGGTTTTTCTCGCTACACGGTCGATGAGCAGTGGCTTGTGCCCCACTTTGAAAAGATGCTCTATGATAATGCCATTTTGACCCGAGCCTATCTGGAGGCGTGGGAGTATACGCGCCACGGATTTTACCGGGCGGTGGTAGAAGAGATTCTTTCCTATGTAAAGCGTGTGATGACTGATGAGAAAGGGGGATTTTATTCAGCTGAAGATGCTGATTCAGAAGGGCATGAGGGATTTTTTTACACCTGGACATGGGATCAAATCCAGTCGATTTTGGGGGAGCAAGCACCTCTTTTTTGTGAAGTGTATGGTGTGACTCCAGGAGGCAACTTTGAAGGGCGCACGATTCTTCATATGCGCGGTAGTCTTGAGGAGTATGCAGCGAAGCTTCATATGGAGCCCGCAACGTTAAAAGACAAACTGAAAGAACTGCGTCAGAAGCTGTTTGAAGTGCGAGAAAAACGAGAGCATCCTTCCAAAGATGACAAAGTGATTACGGCATGGAACGGCCTTATGATCTATGCCTTTGCAGAGGCTGGGCGTGCTCTTGGTCAACCCGCACATCTCGATGTTGCTGAAAAGGCCGCCCGCTTTATTCGCGACAATTTGTGGCAGAAGGGAACTTTATTGCGACGGTGGCGGGATGGAGAGGCCCGTTTTGATGGTTGTTTGGATGATCATGCATTTTTGATTCAAGGGCTGTTGAGTCTGTTTGAAGCCGATCGAGGGAGTGGATGGTTGGAGTTTGCCCTCACCTTGACGCATGAGCTGCAAAGTGAATTTAAGGCAGAGCAAGGGGCTTTCTACCTGACAAATGGCCGGGATCCGAATCTGATTTTACGCCGTTGTGAATTTTATGATGGTGCTGAACCTTCCGGAAATGCCGTTCATACGGAAAATCTACTGCGGCTTTACCAGATTACGGGCGTGGAGAGTTACCTTGTGGAGGCTGGCGAGGTCTTAAAGGCTGCCAAAGAGCACATCGATCTCTATCCGCCCGGAGCCTGTTATCATTTGATGGCTCTAGAGCGCTTTTTTGACGAAAATGCGCCCACGCTTGTCATCTCTTTGAATCAAGAGGAAGCCTATCGGGACGAGATTGCTAAGATGTTAGCCGGCCACTACATTCCGCATAAAGCGGTGATCTGGCGGCGCGAGTCGGATGAGGAGCTCAGAGATCTGGTCCCCACTAGCCGGAATAAGCCTCCACTCCAAGATCAAACAACTCTTTACATTTGCTACCGGGATCGATGTGATGAGCCCATCACAGACATCACAAAAATGTGGAAAGCGATCGAAAGGCTGTGATTTTTACCCGTTCATTTTGTATGCTATTGCCTTGGAACCTCACAAATAGGTGATCGCGTGAAAAAAAA
Source organism: uncultured bacterium (assembly GCA_964350245.1). Classification (GTDB taxonomy): domain Bacteria; phylum Chlamydiota; class Chlamydiia; order Chlamydiales; family JAAKFR01; genus JAJACP01. Next base: position 3,595 of record CAYGJC010000009.1, read on the forward strand.
TCTTTTACTGTTCTGTTTGTCAGCTTTCTCTCTTTCAGCAGCCCTTCCTAATCAGCCGCTCTTTGAAGAGAACCAAAACCTGGAGATCAATAATCGCGTCCTGCTAAAGGTTAACGGAAAGCCCATCACCGTTTTGGATGTTGCCCGTAAAATGGACATGATTTTCTACAGACAGTACCCTGAGCTCGCCTCATCAGCGACCGCCCGTTATCAGTTTTATTCCTCTGCTTGGGAGCCGATGTTGACCGCACTAATTGATGATCATTTGATCATGGCCGATGCAGAAGAAAAGGGGATCACGATTTCTGAGGGAGAAATACGTGAAGAGTTGGAAAGCCTCTTTGGACCCGATGTCGTTTTTAATATCGATAAGCTTGGATTGACTCTTGATGAAGCAGTAGAACAGCTCAAAATGGAGCTGACTGTTCAGCGGATGAATATGATGATGGTCCGCTCTAAAGCGATTGCGGAAGCGCATCCTAAAGAAGTACGCCAGCGCTACGAGAAGATGATCAAAGACAATCCCCCTGAAGATCGTTGGGTTTATCGCGTTCTTTCTGTCCGTGGACAGGAGCACGAAAGAGTCGCCAAAGAGGCCTTTAAGCTACTCAATGAGCAGAAGCTTCCGTTTGAAGAGGTAGTGGCAACCCTTTCCACACCCGAAGTTGAGATCGGCCTTTCTGAAGATTATGAGAGAGAGGAAGGGACACTCTCTTTGGCTCACAAGGCTATCTTGCAGACCCTTTCTGCCGGTGCGTTCAGCGCACCGATTTGTAAGGAATCGGTGAGCCGCATCTTTTTTCTTGAAGAGTATAAAAGTGGTGCGCCGACGCCCTTCAACGCTATTGCCGATAACCTCAAGCAGGAGTTGACCCAGGAAATAGCAGAGAGGCACAATGAAGCCTATAGACTCAAGTTACGCAAGCACTATGGGATCACAGACCATTACCTCAAGCAGATGATGCCAGAGAATTTTCAGCCGTTTGCCCTTCGGTAGATGCATTTAAAAGAGCTTAAGGCCTTTCTCACCGCTTTGGGAGCCCGTCCCAAAAAAGGGCTCTCTCAAAATTTTCTTGTCGATCACAACATCATCACCAAATTACTCAACTATGCCTCTGTTAAAAAAGGTGACTACGTTTTAGAGATAGGCGCCGGTCCCGGCGCAATAACAGAGATATTGGTGAAGCGTGAAGCAGATGTTGTGGCAGTTGAGCTAGACACTGCATTTGCTGAAGCGCTCAAACGGTTTCCTATTACCATTTATGCTGAGGATATTCTGGTCTTTTCTTTAGATAGTTTAGAAAGACGAGCAAAAGTAGTGGCCAATCTTCCCTACCACATCACCGCCCCGATTTTAGGGCGTTTGCTTCCTCGCAGAGACCTCTTTTCAACGTTGACTCTTGTTGTGCAAGAGGAGGTCGCACGTCGGATGGTCGCCCAGCCTAAAACGTCTGATTACAGCTCGTTGACCCTTTTTTTGCAGTTTTATGCAGAAGTAGACTATGCCTTCCGGATCAGCCGCCACTGCTTTTACCCGGCACCCAAAGTGGATTCCGCAGTTGTGCATCTTGTTTTACGTGAGCCGCCCCCTGTCCACCCAGACCCTTTTTTTCTTTTTGTGCGCACCGCATTTCAACAAAGGCGAAAAATGCTCAAGAATACCTTAACATCTTTATATGAGAAAGACTTGGTAGAAACTGCTTTGAAGCATGCTGGAATCAATCCTAAGGCGCGTCCTGAAGAGCTTTCTTTGGATGCCTACTTGGCTCTTTTTTCTTACTTGTCATAAAAAAATGGTTACATTAGGTTGAGTTTAAAACTGACCAGGAGAAGGTTGAATGAAACGTGCTTTTTTGATGCTCTGCTTGGTTTCTCCTCTGCTAGCCTATGGGAACTGTGGCTATGACGAATGTGGAGATCCTTGCTGTAGGCCTTTAGATTTGTTTTGTTGTGATGAGCAACCCCGCTATATCACAATTGATTATCAGGAGTGTGGGGAGTGTAAGCGAGCGTGCTTTACGATTCCTGATTGTCCTCCAATACCCAGAAATGGCGTATGGGCAAGCTATAACCACTTTTATACAAAAGACAAAAGAGGTGTTGGACAACAAATTACCGGTAACAGTGCTCTTTTTGGTTATGAGCATGCCTTTAACCGGAAAGTTCTTTTAGGTGTTTTTGGAAGTTATGAAAACAGCGACTCTCTTTCTGGCCCGGGAGTTATTTTTGGGGAGAAGAGTAAAGGAAACTTAGAAGGTTGGGGTGGAGGTGGTTATCTCTACTACACCTGGAATCAATGTTTTAGCTCAGATCTAACCCTGAGTTATGTACATCTGGATGTTGGGATTATCAATGACTTTGGCCCACAAGCTGTCGTCCGCTTTGAGGATCAAAGAACGGATGGATACCGGGCGCAGGGGATGATTGGCTTGAACTGGTTCGGTCCTAGCTGCGGAGCTTTCTCCTTTGATGCGAGAGCCGATTACATTTATCTCTACTCACACATCGATGACTATACAGACTCAACTGGGCGTGACTTTGATGATCAGTCAGCAAGCGTTGGAATTGGAGAGCTTTGGGGAAGGGTTTACTATGCCTGTTTCTGCCCTTCTTTTCGGCCCTATATAGTGGGGGGAATCGCCGCCTTTTTTCCGCAGAACATTCATTCTCCAGACAGAATTGTTGTGACACCCGATTTTCCCATTCCATCTGATCCTAGTCGGTTTACGTGGAATTTGGGAGTCGGAGTGCGCTACTCTCCAACGACTATGCCGCTTGTTTTTGGAGCAACCTATCTGCATAAACAGAATGGCTCAGACATTAGCACGAACCTAATGAGCTTATATTTAAAAATGATATTTTAAGGATGTAATATGATGGTTAAAAGAAATATTTTGTCGGTTATATGTTTGTGTCTGCTTGTTCCCCTGGTGCCCTCCTGTAAGCACCAAGTTGCGCAAGCCGATGGTCCTTTTGTGTTGGAATCGAATTCATCTGGTGACAGTCGCATTAGTTTGGCTAACACCCTTGATAGTGGGGATGCTCCTGATCTAATAAATGAAATCAGTTCCGCAGTGATTAGTGTTTTTGGCGAGTCGGGAGATGTTCTATCGACTCGATTTGTCTCTGGTGCAGAATTAGGGCAGGGAGTTACAATCGGAAATCTTCCAATGATGCAAGAAACAGTGGATAACTTCTTTACGGATACACAACTGATAGGATCTAACATATTTGACCCAAACGCTTCGGCGGATTAATCGTACTTTATGTGGGCTCAGTGGCCTCAGCTGCTGAGCCTTTTTTCAGGATTTTCCCCTTATGCATCAAGATGGCCCCGATCCACGCAATCTCTACCCTATAGAGGGATACGACAAGCTCCTATTCTTGAATAACTTTGTTCAAGCACCCAACCTCCATATTGGAGACTACACCTACTTTGATGACAAGCGCTATGGTCCTGAGAAGTTCGAAGAGTACAACGTGCTCTATAACTATCACCACGATAAGGTGAAGTTGGTCATGGGTAAATTCTGTGCCATTGCAGCAGAGACACGTTTTATCATGACCGGCGATCACAAGCTCGATGCGATTAGCACTTATCCCTTTCCTATTTTTGGACAGGGTTGGGAGAGAGCGTTTAATGTGGATGATTTCCCTATGAAAGGCGATATCCTAGTGGGGCATGACGTTTGGTTTGGCTATAACTCGCTGATTCTTCCAGGGAGAACCATTGGGCATGGAGCAATCATTGGCGCAGGAGCGGTGGTAGCCAAAGATGTCCCTCCTTATGCCGTCGTAGCGGGGAATCCCGGGCGCGTGGTCAAAATGCGCTTCGACGAGACCTCGATCGAGCGTCTGCTTAAAATTGCCTGGTGGGACTGGGAGATTGAGAAAATCAACCGCAATATCAAACTGCTCTGCCATCTCGATATCGATGCCCTAGAGGCAGCTCAATAGATGTTAAACAGCTTCTTAGTCGCGGTCTTCGGTGCGGTGGTTCAACTCGCCGTAACGCAGCTGCCCCGTCCAGTTGAGCTTGGTGCGCAGAGTGGAAAAATAATCAGATCGGGATAAATTGACCATCTTAAATGTGCGCTTTGCAGGCAAAATGCTAAAGATTTCATTGGTCGTAAGCGAATGGCGGGAAAATCCATCATAGGTGATCTCCACAGGCTCGTAATCACTCAAGTACTGTACCTCAATTTTCTCTTGAGGCATCAACACAATCGGGCGATTTGAGATGGTATGCGGACTGATCGGTGTGATCACAAAAGCTTTGAGTTCGGGAGTGAGAATAGGCCCTCCGGCTGCAAGCGAGTAGGCTGTTGAGCCGTTGGGGGTCGAAATGATGACACCATCGGCCGAAAAGGTGTTGAGGTATTTTCCATCCACGTGAATCGATAGGTCTATCAGGCAAGGGTTACGCGAACGGTGTACAACCATCTCGTTGACGGCCAGGCAGCGCTCTTGAGAGGGAGGGATCCCCTCCATCATCACCCGGTTTTCGATCATGAAGTTTCCGCTTATCAGCTCATCTAAACTAGGATAGAGGTCGGAAAGAGGAACGTCAGCCATAAAGCCAAGATGCCCGAGATTTACACCTAGAATAGGCGCGTCTAAAGTAGGGTAGTGATGGATGATCCGTAGGATGGTGCCATCGCCCCCGAGGGAAATGATGAATTCAATTGCATCAGGAGCTACAGAGGAGAGAGGAGGCACCCCGAGATCAGCAGCTTCATCATCACGTGCAACGACCTGTACGCCTTTTTCTACCAGGTAGTGCGCCACCTTTTTGGAAATCCCGAACGACTCTCTTTTGTTCATGTTCGCAAAGAGGGCGACAATCACTTATGTTTTCTCCGCATACTTGTGAAAAGTAAAGTGGGCCATTACCTGCTGCAAAATTTTCTCAGGAGTGAGCCCTACTTCTTGTAATAACTCTTTATACCCCCCTTGTTCAACAAAAGTTTCAGGAATGCCAAAATTCAGTGTTTCCACCTGACCAAAATTATGCCGCATCAAAAATTCATTGATCTCTGAGCCAAGCCCCCCTTTTAAGGAGTGCTCTTCAATCGTAATGATGCGGTTATGGGTCAGTAAAAGTTTGCTAAAAAGGTCGGTATCCAAGGGTTTTACAAAGATCGGATCGACAACTGTTGCATGAATTCCTCTTTGCTCCAGCTGGGCACGGACGTTCAGAGCTGTTTCACAATGATGTCCAAGCGCTACAATCAAGAGGTCATCTCCTTGGGCTAGCACCTCTCCTTTTCCAAGGGGGCGGGGGCGTAAAGGGGTTTCTGAAACATCAGTAGGGAGATTGGGATAGCGGATCGCAGTCGGTTTTTTCCAACTGAAAGCCGATTCTAAAAGCTCTTTGAGCAGTTGACCGTTGCGCGGTTGGCAAATCACCATACCGGGCATGGCGCGGAGGAAACTGATCTCATAAATACCGTGGTGAGTCGAGCCATCGGCAGCAGAAAGTCCTCCTCTATCAACAGCAAAGACGACGGGGATTTCTTGTAGACAGACGTCTTGGAAAAGATTGTCCAAAGCGCGTTGAAAAAAGGTAGCATAAATGGAACAGACAACGTTTAAATCGCCTGTTTTGCCCAGCCCGCCTGCAAAGGTAACGGCATGACCTTCTGCGATGCCCACATCAAAAAAACGATCGGGGAAATGGTCGTAAAAAGGATCGAGGCAAGAACCGAGTGACATCGCCGGTGTGACAACCGTTAGGCGGGGGTCTTTTTTACCCATCTCGACCATCTGTTTGCCAAAAATTTTGGGAAACGTGGGCTTTTTAGACGTAGTGGGGTGGAACTCACACGTTTTAGGATCAAAGGGCTTAGCTCCATGATAGGCAGTAGGATCCTGCTCGGCCCTCTCAACTCCTTGTCCCTTTTTAGTAAAGACGTGCACAATAATGGGCATAGAGAGATCTTTAACGGCTTGAAAAACAGCGAGCAGCTTCTTGATGTCATGTCCATCAATAGGTCCAATATAGGAAAGACCAAATTGCTCAAAAAAAGGAGCAGAACTGACGAGATTTTTTACCGATTCGGTCAATTTCACTCCTTGCTTAGCAAGCGAGGTGCCGCAAATGGGGATTTTGGAAACAAGCGTTTCAAGTTCCCGTTTCCAGCGACTAGTTGTGGGATTACTCAGTAAGCGGCTGAGAATGTTTGTGATACCTCCGACATTTTTGGAGATAGACATCTCGTTGTCGTTGAGAATCATCACAAAGCGACTCAAATCGCGGGGGATATTGTTGAGGGCCTCCAATGAGAGCCCACAAGTGAGAGTGGCATCGCCGATAACGGGAATAATATGGCGCTCTTTTTGGGCCAGATCGCGCGCTTGGGCCATTCCCAGACCTAAAGAAAGCGCTGTACCGGCATGACCGGCGTAAAAGTGGTCGTGTTCCGACTCTTTGGGGTGAGCAAAACCGCTTAGTCCGCCTCCTTTTCGAATCTTGTCAAACCGGTCGTCATTTCTTCCGGTGAGGAGCTTGTGTGTATACGTTTGGTGACTCACATCAAAAATAAAGGCGTCATCAGGCGAGTGAAAAACATAGTGAAGGGCTAAAGAGAGCTCCACACTTCCCATATTAGAGGCCAGATGGCCCCCATTGACGGAAAGAACGCGCACGATGCGGTCGCGAATTTCTTGAGCAAGCTCTTTTAAATCGGGGATGGAGAGGCGTTTTAAGTCGGCCGGCGACTGGATTTTGTCGAGATGGGTCACGAGTCCTCATGCGGTTCAAAGGGAGCTGTTTTCGGTTGTGCGTTTTCATCTAACTCAAGAGAACCATCTCTCTTTTTTATCAGAGCTTCAATTTTCTGCTCCACTGCAGTCAAACGGGCGCCACATCGACCAATCAATTGATCGGCCTCTTCATAGAGTTTCAAGGAATCATCCAAAGAAACATTTCCCGAATTCATCCGCTCTAAAATTGCCTCTAAGCGGGCAAATGCCTGTTCAAAATTGATGTCAGTTGCCATCTTCTACCCTCAAAGTTGCTTTGCCGTCGCTGAGCAGCGCCTCAATTTTTTTTCCTGGAGTCAATTCTTGAGCTGATACTATAACGGAACTCTCATTTAAGGCAAAGAGGATGGAATAGCCTCTTTTTAATACGTTTTTGGGATCCAATGCTTTTAGTTGTTGGATTATCTCTTTTAGTTGTCGTTTGTTCATAACAAGCGTATTTTGTATCGATTGATCAAGTCGCTTCTTTTGTTGGTCGAGTTTTTGCCGAAATGCATTTAACTGATTGGTGGGTTTAAGCGCACGGGCTTCTTTTTCTCTTCCTGCTAGAAGATAGCGTCTCTTTGCCACTTGTTGCTGCACGAGGGTATCCATCCGTGTTTTAATCTCATCTAGACGTTGCAGGGGGCCACTAATAAGGGCATATGAGGAGGCAAACAGAGGATGGCGGGCATAACCATTGAGCTGAATCCGCCTTTGTTTCACCTGATGGAGGAGAGTAGAGCTTAAGTGCTGTCGCATTTTAGCCAAATAGGCCAGTCGCTCTTGCTTTTCGGCTGTGACGATTTCAGCGGCAGCAGAGGGTGTGGGGGCTCTCACATCGGCGACAAAATCGGCAAGGGTCACATCTGTTTCGTGCCCAACGGCTGACACAATGGGAATGCGACTTTCAAAAATGGCTTTTGCCACGATCTCTTCGTTAAAGGGCCAAAGATCCTCCAAGCTACCTCCGCCCCTTCCGACGATGAGTACATCGCATAGGTTGTAAGCGTTCATTTGGTCAATTGCCTCGGCGATCTCGTAGGCAGCCTCACTTCCTTGAACCCGCACGGGGTTGAGTACAAGTTGAAAACCGGCGTATCGTCGAGAAAGAACATGGATGATATCGCGGATTACGGCACCAGTGGGGCTGGTCACAACACCAATTTTTTGAGGAAACGGGGGCAAAGCTTTTTTTTTATCACGATCGAACCAACCGCGCAGCTCCAGCTTTTTTTTGAGTTGCTCCAGGCGTACCAAAAGTTCGCCCACACCCTGGTATTCCAGAGAACGGGCAATAATCTGGTATTTTCCGTGAGGGGGATAAACAGAAATGGCTCCTTTAATCACCACTCGATCGCCTTCTTTAGGTAGACGAGATAACACTTTTTTGACATAGAAAAAAACAGCTGGAATTTTGGCTCCTGCATCTTTTAGATCAAAGTAGAGATGCCCACTTGAGTGGAGCTTGCAGTTGGTGATTTCCCCTTCAACCGTGAGTTTGGCAAAGCGCGATTCAAGTTGGTTTTTGATCGCTGCTGTCAGTTGAGAAACAGTGATAACAGTTGACGTTGTGCTCATAGCTATGGTATCAATGTGGATCGTTTAAAAGAAAAACAGTTATGCCTCGCAAGTCGAAAAAATCTTCTCGCCCTACTGTGATCGCCGGCAATTGGAAAATGTATAAAACAATTGATGAGGCGAAAACCTTTGTTGAGAGCTTAGCACCCCTGATCGGCAAGAGTCAAGCGACCGTTTATCTAGCGGTGCCGTTTACAGCCCTTGCGCCCACCGCTCAATTGGTGAAAAAACGGGAAGCGCCTCTTTTGATTGGCGCGCAAAATATGAACGATGCCTCTGAAGGGGCTTTTACCGGTGAAATTGCAGCCCGGATGCTTATCGATGCGGGTGCCCGCTTTGTGATTCTTGGTCATTCGGAGCGGCGTCAACTTTTTCATGAGTCGAGTCCCTTTATCAATAAAAAAGTAAAAAGAGCGCTTCAAGAGGGGATTCAACCCATTGTATGTATCGGCGAAACCCTCCATCAACGGGAGGAGGGAGAGACAGAGACTGTATTAAAGGAGCAGCTTTTATCCTCCCTAGAGGGAGTATCTGCTGAGGATCTTTCCCGACTGATTGTGGCCTATGAGCCGATTTGGGCAATTGGAACAGGGAAAGTGGCCCGTCCTAAGGATGCTGAGAGTGCACATGCGTTCATACGTGGTGTTGTTGCGGAAAACTGGGGCAAAGAGAGAGCCGAGCAGCTCGTTATTCAGTATGGAGGATCGGTCAAACCGGAAAATGCTTCTGAGCTGCTTGCTCAGTCCAATGTCGATGGTCTATTAGTGGGAGGAGCCTCTCTTTCTGCTGAGAGTTTTAGTAATATAATCAATGGTTCACTAACATGACAGCTGTCTATTATTTGTTTCTTTTTCTATTTCTTTTTGTTTCAGTCGTTCTCTGTTTCGTTATTCTGATTCAAGAGAGTAAGAGTTCAGGGCTTGGTGCCTCTTTCGGGGGAGACTCCGGGGATTCTCTTTTTGGAACCTCTACTCCTGAAGTACTCAAAAAGATCACAGCCTGGTTGGCCGTGATTTTTTTGGGGGGATGTGTGATTCTTTCTCTTTGGACAGGAGCAATGGGACGGGCAAAATCCAAGCAGGGAGTCACAACGGAGATCATTGAGAAGTGAAGCTCCCTCTGCGCTATTATGGTGATCCTGTTCTACGCCAGAAAGCAGAGCCGATTGAGGAGATCACCGATGAGATCCGTCAGCTTGCCCACGATATGATTGAAACCATGCTCGCGCTCAATGGGATTGGTCTGGCTGCCCCGCAAGTGGGGCGGATGGTTCGTCTTTATGTTTCCAATGTTGACTACGAGGATGAGGATGGCGAGCTCCACCTTTGTGAGCCTCTTGTCTATATCAATCCTGTGCTTTCCAATCCCAGTGACTTCCTCGATGAGCGGAGCGAGGGGTGTCTTTCAATTCCCCAGCTGCACGCACCGGTTGTGCGTCCCCATTCTATTGAGGTAGAGGCACAAGACCTTGAGGGCAACGTTTTCAAAAGAGTGTGCGAGGGGTATTTAGCCCGCAATATGATGCATGAAAATGATCATCTTAATGGCGTTCTGTTTGTCGATCGGATCAAAGGCAAGCGCCGCACACAGTTAGAGCCCGAGCTGCGCCGCATCAAGCAGTATTACTTTAAAAAGTAACATCTGTTTGTTGGTCTTTACCATTCTGATTCAGAAAGATAGTTTTCAATTAGAGGCCTTTCTCCAGTCCACGCTAATAGATTCATTGTATAAGGTTTCCCATGAAAAATGGGAGGCGTCCTCCCATTTTTCATGGGAAAGAGTCGCCCCACTTGGCTTTGCGGGCCACTTTATAGAGCTCTTTCTGCCGCTTAGAGACCGTTCGCTTCTCAATACCGGTTAACGTGCATAGCTCCATGTTGACATGCCCCGACCTCTTTTGAGGAGTAGAGATCAGGCGTGGCTTCTCAGGGTTTAAAGGCTCTTTGGTCACAATCACGTAGCTATACTTTTCATCCTCGTAAGGCAAAGAGGCTTCTTTTGCGTGCCGATGCATCTCAGAGCGATTGACACGTACAGAGAAATGGCACCAGGCGGGATGAGGACAGCGCAGTGAGTGTGGGCAAGGCGCCGCTACATGCCCACCAAGAGCAATCAGCTGATCCCGTGCCTTCAATACATTCTGAAAGCCATGCGGCGTGCCCGGCTCGATAATGACGATGCCTTTCACAGCAGCCCATAGGGGTCCGAAGTCAAAATGGGAAAGCTCTCCATAACTGTATCCGAAAACGGCTAGATCATGGGCTGAGTAGGAGGGAATCTTTTCCATATCTCCTAGCGTGTAGGCAGAACATCCTAACTGTTTTCCTAAGTCTATAAAAGTGGGCTCACGCTCAATGCACGTGGCGCGCATCTCTCCCCATAGCTGATTAGCTGCAAACCAAGCTGTTCCCGGACCCGATCCCATGTCTAGTAAAGAGGAGGGAAGGAAAGGAGTCTGGGATAAAACAGTAAAAATAGAGGCATAAGTAGCTGGAAAACGAACAGTTAGATATGTAAGAAGAGAGTTTGGATGAGTGAGAGACCCACCTTCTCTATAGAGGTGTGTGATGGCAGATGAATATTCTATAAGATCTTGCGATTGAATACGTTTAGTTAGTTGGTCAATCGAGTGCTGGAGATTAGGAGGCAAAAACATTAAAATAAGTGTTATGGAGTGTAATGCCGCCATTTTACAACAGCTCAATGAAATAGGAATAGCACTTTCAAAAGAGCAGTCGATTCCTGTGCTGCACAAGCAGATTTTGCAGAGGGCAAAGGAGCTGACACATGCAGATGGGGGAACTCTGTATTCAGTTGTGGATGAGAAGTGGCTCCGTTTTGAAATTGTGCTTTCTGATTCTTTTAGTCCCACCCCTTTTCCTGATCTCCCACTGTTTTTAGAAGATGGACGTCCCAATGAGACCTTGATGGTTGCCTATGCGGTCCACCACAAGAAGACCGTCCAAGTGAAGGATGCCTACCAAGAGGCTGGATTTGATTTTTCAGGTACAAGAAATTTTGATCAGCGTACCGGATACCGCACGCGAGCGGTGCTGACCATTCCAATGCAAGATCATGAAGGGAAGGTAATCGCTGTTTTGCAGCTGATCAACCCGCTTGAGGGAGAATTTTTGGAGCCAGATATCCAATTGGCCGAGTCGCTCGCATCTCAAGCAGGAATCGCGCTCAACAAGCAGCTTCTCATTTTGAGTTTACGCACGCTTTTTGAGTCACTGATTCGCGTGATCACAGAAGCCATTGATGCCAAATCACCCTCTACCGGTCATCACAGCAAACGCGTGCCTATTATTGCGGAGCTACTTGCACGTGCACTCGATGTGCCTTTCACTGAAGCTGAACTGTATGAACTACGTATTGCTTCATTGTTGCATGATTGTGGCAAGATCACCACGCCTGACTATATTGTCGAGAAAAAGACGAAGTTAGAAACACTTTTTGATCGCATGCATCTGATCAAAGCGCGCTTTTCTGCATGTATTGAGCAAGAAAAAAACCAGTGGATACAAACACACTATCCTGAAGTGTATCAAGAGCTGGAAAAGACTTTTGCTTCAAAAGAGAAAGCGCATGCGGATGATCTCTCTTTCATTCAGCGGTGTAACCAAGGAACAGAGCCGATCACACAAGAAGCTGCAGAGAAATTGCAACAGATCGCCTCAGCGCACTTGTTGACCCCAGATGAGTTGGAAAATCTTCTGATTGTGAACGGGAATCTAACTCCTAAAGAGATCGAGATCATGCGTCAGCATGTGGTGATGAGCTACCGCATGCTCTCACAACTTCCCTTTCCAAGCGAGCTTCAATCTGTTCCTGAAATTGCCGCCTCACATCACGAGCGGATGGACGGCAAAGGGTATCCACGCGGACTTAAAGGGGACGAGATGTCGATTCAAGCGCGGATTTTAGCCATTGCGGATGTCTTCGAGGCACTCTCTTCACCCGACCGCTCCTATCGAAAACCGGCTCCTTTATCAAACGTATTTAAGATCATGCAAGAGATGGTAGATGAAGGACATCTCGATCCTAAGCTCGTTGAAATTTTTCTGAAGAAAAAAGTCTACCTTCCGTATGCTGAGCGGTATCTAATGCCCGAGCAGCTCGATGTCGACTAAATGTGCTCTCTGTTCACTTTCCTGTCCGCGCAATCCTATCGAGGAGGGCGAAAATCGCTTCTGCTGTCGAGGGTGTTTGACTGTATTTCAGATCTTGCGCACTCAAAAGTTTCAGGGAGATGTCCACACCCATCCTCTTTTTCAGCAGGCACTCGATAGCGGGATTCTTTCTAATCCTGAGCTTTATGAGGAGATGGCGGCCAAAGAGGTAGAAGGTGAGATGATGACCCTTCACCTCGAGATTGGGGAGATGTGGTGTCCGAGTTGTGCGGAGGCAATCCGGCTCATTTTAATGCGGCAGGCTGGAATTAAGCGATGTGTAGTTGATTACGCAACCGATTGCGCTTTGATCGAGTTTTCCCCCCGTCACTTTTCAAAGGAAGAGCTCTTCGCTTTTATCAGACGTTTAGGGTATCTTCCTCAGCCACTGTTATCTTCTGAACGTAAGCCGGCTCGCTTTTCTTGGATCCGTTTTGCCATCAGCGCCTTTTGTGCCCTCAACTTAATGATGATCGCCCTTCCACTCTATACTTCCTACACCACAGATGGGTATGGGAGTGCAACGGGATGGCTCTCTTTTGCTTTGGCTCTTCCCTTGATTACCTATGGTGCCTGGCCTCTCTGGCGCCGTTTTCTTCTCTCTTTACGGACAAGGCAGTTTGGTATGGAAACCTTAGTTTTGATGGGAGCAGGGGCTGCTTTTAGCTACTCCACCTACCAGCTCTTTTTCTACGATCCTCCTCATTTGTATTACGATTCGATGGGGATGCTTCTCACCTTTGTTCTTTTGGGAAAAATCCTGGAGAAGCGGGCTAAGTTTTCTGCCAAAGAGAGCCTATTTCGCATCACGCGCACTCTGCCTAAAAAAGGAATGAAGCAGCTCCCTTCAGGAGAGTATATGTCTGTGCCCCTTAAAGATATTAAAAAAGGTGATACTCTGCTTGTGCGCACGGGAGAGAAAGTGGTTTTAGATGGCGTTGTACTCAAAGGGGAGGGGCTTGTCGATGCCTCTGTCATGACAGGCGAGTCAATGCCACTGCGCGTACAACCCGGCGCTTCGCTTGTGGGAGGAAGCCTTCTTAAGCAGGGCGTGCTGCACATTCAAGTTTTAGCAGATATGGAAGCGTCTATTCTCACCCGTATTTTTAAAATTATCGAGCAAGACCTTGGGAAAAAAAGGGCGGGTGGTCGCTTGGTGGACCGTTTGATTCCCTATTTCGTGCCCCTTGTGCTTCTTCTTGCTTGTTTTGCTTACCCTTTCAGCGGATTTCTGCGCTCTCTTTCGGTTTTATTGATATCCTGTCCGTGCGCGATTGGGATTGCCACGCCCCTTGCTGAAGCACGTCTGCTCTATCGCTTTGCCGAAGAGGGGGCTTTAGTACGTAATCGAGAAGCACTTGCTATTTTGGCTCAAGATCCTCTTTTTGTTTTTGACAAAACAGGAACATTAACCGAAGGAAAGTTTCAGGTTCTCAGCGGGCTTGAGCAGCTAGATCCCACTCACAAAGCGATTTTGAAAGGGTTTTCAAACTACACAACCCATCCTGTGGTGTTAGCAGTTGGGGAAGCTCTCTTTGAATCTGTTAAGCTCGATCATGTTCAGGAGTATGTGGGGAGAGGAATGGATGGGGAGTATGCGGGTAAGCGCTATCAAATTGGTTCTTCAACTTTTTTCAAAGAGAGAGGAATTTCAGTGCCTTCTGCTCAAACGACAACAGTCTATTTTGCAGAAGAGAATGCTCTTTTGGCCACCATTCAACTAGGTGATCCACTAAGAGAAGATATTCCACAAGTAGACGGCGTAATCCTATCAGGAGACGCTCCTGAACTGGTTTCTGCGATTGCTAAGCAGTGCGGTTTTCAATGGGGCAAAGGAGGCTGTGATCCCTTACAAAAAAGAGCGGAAATCGAAAAGATGGAACGGCCCGTTGTGATGGTGGGTGATGGTGTGAATGATGCACCGGCATTGAGTGCGGCAGATGTCGGAATTTCCGTGGTTTCCGCGACCGATCTTTCCATTGAGGTTTCGGATATTTTGCTCACTAAAACACGTCTCTCTGTCCTCCCGGAACTAGTTGTGCTTGCCAAGAAGGGAAGGCGCATCATCAAACAGAATCTTTTCTGGGCCTTTTTTTACAATGGAGTGGGGATTGGACTAGCGCTTTTAGGTTATTTGACGCCTCTGTTTGCTGTTTCAGCTATGCTGCTCAGCAGTCTCTGCGTCACACTCAACTCGTGGAGAAGCTAGTTTTGATAGAAGCATTGGAGTGGCACCTAATTCAAAAGGGTCAACGTTGATCACCTTAAAACCCAACTTCTGATAAAAGCCTTCTGCCTCTTTATTGACTTCGACATAAACAGGGTACTGACTGTCATGCAATATCTTGTTGACAAGTGCTCTTGCAGATCCAGCAGTGCGCTCTGCATTTCCCTCACTTCGATCCACATTTTTGGGTGACGTGACCAAGTAATAGATATAACACGTATTTAGCTTAGAGTTACTTAACTCAATTGGATGCTCCCAACACACAATCGCCAGTGCCTGGACGACACCGTTTGCCTTCGCAGCTACAATCTCATAGTCCTTCCAGTAGTCTTCGCTGCCTTGATTGGAGGAGGCTTGTTTTGCTTCAATAAATCTACCAACTAATTTCGAAATTCTACTACACGCTTGCAGATCCTCATGCAAGCTGCCTGCTAGTTTTTTCGCACGGCTTTTCGCGTCCACATCCCAGTGTTGAGCAATTTGTTTGATAGGCTCGAGTTCTTTACTTTTGATGCGATCGACAGAGATTTCTTGTTCAGACAATTGTAGTAGAGCACTGGTCACTAAAACAGGTGCTGCACCACCGAGATGTTGAGAGGGCGTTGACATACTTTACCGATAAACTAGGAAAATGCTAGAGCTTTCATCTATTTTAGGTAAACCGGGTAAAAACGCGTTAGCATTTTTTCCTTGGAGGAGGACCCGGTTCGAGCTTTAGAGAGACTGAAAACCGGTTGTCGTCGGCCTCACGCTTTTCATAGATAAACTTAAAGTGCCAATGCTTGTACAAAACTGTTCCGAGCTCCGCTTGAAACTCTAAGTAAGGATCTTGCCTCTCTCTATTCCAACCGTGACGCATATCAAACTTTCCGGTCCAATCGGGGGTAAAGCGGATAAATGTCCGAAATAAGAAAGTGTCCCGACGGTCTGAGAGGACAGAATCTTCGAGCTCTTGTTCTGTCCGGACCGTTTCAAGGATGAAGTTATAAAAGTCAGCTTTGCGCCAATCATATTGACTGCGATGTCGATACTCGACGCTGAAGGCTAGATGGGTGCTAAGTGTCCAGTCAATACGTGCATTGTAGTAGTCCACAAGCTTGTTACGGAAGTTCCAAGCTGTATCCACACCGATAAACATCCGTTGATACGGCTGCCACTCAATATCCAGATAGGCTTTGGGAATGGCTTGAGGAATGGTTTTCTCATTAAAGAAAGCATTGGTCCAAAGATTGATCCAAAGGGGACGGGCAATGCCACACGGCGCCTTAACAAAGAAGCTGTTGGCCACACCAAAGCGCATGAGGTTGAGCCTATCATACCCGTCGTCAAGGGTAAAAATAAAGTGGTGGTCATCGGCAACGCGTGGCTGTGTGAGATAACGGTAATGGAGATAAGGCTCAATGACATGTTTATAGTTGGCTCCACATCTTGATAGAGCGGTGTCGAATCGAAACCCGAGCTCACCAATAGCTTGGCCGGCAGAAGCACCGCCTGGACTATTGCTATAGGCAATACCGATAAAACCGGCTTCAGGCGTAGCTGTGAAAGGGCCAAAGAAAAAGGGGCGGTAAAAATGCGGATAGGTGAAAATGCGCCCGGCATGAAAGTCGTCTCGATTAATGTCTTCGCTAAATGTATAATTGAGGTAACCGGCCCTGGTGGTATTTTCAAATAGAATGCCCGTATAGGGGATCTCAAAGGGATGAAGGTTAAAAACGAGGGTAGGCAGCTCTTGGTTTACAGATTGGAACTGGTTGACACGCACACGAGAGAATAGATTGGCGATCCAGGAGGTTTCTTGCCGCCTAAAGGCAATTTGCGTGCGGCCGGCTGTCGGTAAGTCAAAATCTTGAATATAGAAATCGGCTGCCATCTCAGCGTCGCTGACGTAATCATACATCCCTTCAATACTAGTACCGTAAATACAGTCGTAAAAGGTTCCCTGTAGCCGATAACGATCCCGGTCGTTGGGATCGTCGATGGCGATATCGTGAGCATAATAACTGCGGGTATAAAACTCGGTGGGCCTATGTTTGGGATTGTAGCGGGTCTCGATTCCACCACCTAAGCCGTGTCCGAAAAAGCCGTCGAGGCGGGCCACTCCTTTTAAGTCTCCCCATGATAAAAAGCGGTAGAGCAAACTGAGGTGGGAGCCTAAAAAACCTCCCCAGCCAAATTTGACGGCGAAGGGAGAGCGTCCACGATTGTCCAGGTCGAGTTTGACTTTGGGAAACCAAAAAAGAGGAACTTTAGAGGCCCAAACGTTGATGTTATCGGCTGTGACTACTTTGTTGGGGGTTAAGGTAATGGTTGGAGAGCGGATGACAACATCGGGCCGCCCGCCTTCTGAGGTCGTTAAGTAACCTCCCAAAGCTGTCAGATTTCCTGAATCCAGTAGTAAAATTTCATCTCCACCGACATACCAAGGGGGCTGGGCGGTCTTTCCGTTGATCAAAAAGCCGGTGTGGGTAATGAAATCATAGTAGAGATAGTCTCCAACTAAAACCCATTGACGGTAATCGATCAGCAGATTTCCCTCACACTGAACGGTGAAAACAGGGGGATCGCACTCAAGGTTGCGGGTGTAGACGAGTTTTTGGGCCTGCACGCGAAAGTGGGGGGCGGTTAGGATACCTCCCTCATCAGTGGAGAGAACTCCTTCCTCATAAAGGGGATTGCGTAGGTCAACAATGACGTTCTCTTCAATTTCGCGGAGCGGCTCTTCGAGGGGGCGGCACCGGTAACATTCGGTTTTCCAAATGCGGGGAGGGTCGGTGAAGAGCTCTTCAGCGATAAGAGGAGAGGCAAGCAGGAAGAGGAGTAAATAGCGTATCATTCAGTTGTTCTGATCAACAGTCCAGCAAGAGCATACCTGTTTTTCTCATTTCCGTAAGCTATTGCGTGTACCAAGGTCTCGACACCGGCTTGATTTTGCGCCTGGGCCAACGTTTCAAAGGTTTCGATTAAAAAGCGGGAGGTTTCTTCCGGGGTGAGTTCATGTCGATTGGAAAGAGAGTTTGTCTGATCTTCTTCTCTGAATTGGATCATCTCTCGGTCGGCAGCTTCTCGAGCCCAGTGGATGAGCTTTTCCTCATAGGGCCCCTCTTCGCGGAGGCGGTAGAGGGCAAGGGTGCAGTAGTTGCGGATGAGTGGCTCGCCCGCTTTTTGATAGCCCTCTTTAAGAAGGGCAAGTGAGCCCTCGCTTCGTTGATTTTCTAACAGTGTAACCAAAAGAGGCATCAATTCGGTCTGTTTTTCTGTCATTAGCGTGCGTGCAATCTTCAAAAAGGTCTCTTCAGGAAGCTCAATACACTCAGTTAACACCTTTTCACGTAGGGCCATTGTCTGTTGGACAAGTCCTTGGTACCCTTTTTTGTGGTGATGGTGAGAGGGAATGGTTTTCCAAGCTTTTAAACAGTGTCCGGCAGAGGCAACTTGCATAAATCCTAGATCGCTTTTTCCCGGAAGCAAAATCTCCTCAATTTGCCCGATCTCTCCTTGTTGAAGAAGGGCAAGAGTGGCATTGAGTCGCACATCACGATCGTTGTGGCGGCTAAGCTGGTGTAAAATTTCTTTTCCCTCGCGCAGTTTGCCAAGAGCACTGATAGCAAAAAGGTCTCCGCTCTCCGCATTTGTTTTGATGAGTTTCAGCGATTCCTCCTCGCCTAACTCATAAAGTGCAATGGCTGCAGAGAGTCTCACTTCAGGGCGTGGGCTTTTTGCAAGCTCTTGAAGACGAGGAAGCGACATGGTGTCTTTGAGCTCACCCAGGGCCAGAGCGCAGCACTCTTGTTGTGCATGGTGTACCTGTGTAGCCAAGGTTCTGATTTGGGGAAGAAAATCGTCACGCCCCTGCTTGGCAATAGCAAGAATCGCTTCTGTGCGTACATGGATGTCCGTATCTGTTAACAGCTGACGCAGGTAGTTGTGGGCGCTTTTTCCATCCAACAAAACGACAATCTGAGGAAAAAGGGCGCGTACAAGATCGGGTACTTTAACTACAAGCGATTGAAGATGGGTCAGCACATCAGGGTGGTTTCTTTGAGCTAGTTGGTAGCACCCCTCAAGTCTAGTGAGAAGAAAAGGGGAAGAGAGCGCCTCCAAGATCAGCTGGTCGGCTTGATCATCGCGCTGCCGACTCAGGTAGTTTAAAGCAATGAGTTGAATCCGTTGATCTTTGGTGTGCACGCCTTTTTCGAGAACAGGAAGTAGTCTGGGTGAGTTGGCAACACCGGCTCCAAACATACACATGAGCTGTGTGTCGGCGTCATCACTTGCAATCCCGCGTTCTAGCAACTGGATGCCTGCCTGTTGCAAAAGAGCAAAATCATGTTCTTGATGCTCTCGAGAGTATGTGGAGTAAATGTCAAAGGCCTGTTTTACCTCTCCCTTATGTAATAAAAAGCGCATCTGGCCGCCCACTTCCACAGGAAAGGCTGCGTGTGCAGAGGCGGACAGAAAAAGAAAAGAGGTAATTAAGCGAGATAGTGCCATAAATCAATCCCCGTTGCGCCTAGGACCTCGCAGGTGGCAGCGATCGGAAGCCCCATGACATTATAAAAACAACCCTCCATCCATTTGACGATAATGCTCCCGCTTTTTTGGATTCCGTAGCCACCGGCCATATCCGTTCCGATAAAGGCCCGGTGATAAAGCGTCAACTGCTCGGAAGAGAGGTGGTGAAACTGAATCTGCGTCTCTTGGCAGAGAGTCTTTTCTTGCTCTCCTCGCTTTGCAGTGACAGCGGTATAAACGGTATGCCGTGCTCCATTGAGTTCGTGGAGCATCTCTAAAGCCTCTTTTTCATCTGCCGGTTTTTCAAATAGCTTGCCCTCTTTGAGCACGCAGGTATCAGCGGTTAAAATCACTTCATGAGGATAGCGGTCGGCAAGCGAAAGTGCTTTTCCTCGTGCAAGGGTCTCCGTATAGGCAACGGGATCATTTTCAAAAGGTACAGTGGCTTCATCGAATGGGGGAGAGACTTGCCTAAAGGGGTAGGCAAAGAAGCTGAGGATTTCGTGCCGTCTGGCGGATTGAGAGCCTAAGATGAGTTGCATAGGCTCCCACTATATCCAGCATGTAGAAAAAGTGGAAGAGATTCTCGATTTTAGGTAGGCTTAAGACTATGCTACAGTATGCAAAGGAACGGGAAATTCTCCCCTATAAAAGTGGCCTTTCTCTTGATTCGGAAGCCGTTTGGTATGACCTTTTTGAGCCCAAAGCGGAGGAGATTCAAATTGTAGAAGAGACGTTTCAATTGAACATTCCCTCTCAAGAGGAGATGCGAGAAATTGAGGCCTCCAGTCGTCTTTATGTCGAAAACGACATGCTTTTTATGACATTGAATGTGCTCACTGAAGCGGAGAGCGAGCACCCTTTTCTCTCTCCGGTTACATTTATTTTAAACGAACACCGTTTGATTACGCTTCGGCATGCCGATCCCAAACCGTTTCAGATTTTTGCCAAAAAATTAGAAAAAAATCTGAAAGGAGGAGTGAATTCAGAGTTGATTTTCTTAAACATCTTGGAAGCAATCGTCGATCGTATTGCTGATATTTTGGAGATGATAGGCGGAGAAATCGACGGCATCTCAACGGAGATTTTCAAATCACAAGGTGGAGGGACTAACAATCAACGTGAACTCAAAGAGGTGTTAACACATATCGGGAAAAAGGGGGACTTGAGCACCAAAACACGTGAGAGTTTGGAGGGAATTAGCCGTCTTTTGATCTTTTTTAGTCACCAAGTCGAAGAGCCTAAAGTTGCTCTGCGTTTGCAGACTTTGCAGCGTGACGTCTCTTCTATCTCTGATCATGTCAATTTTCTCTTTAACAAGATCAACTTCCTTTTAGATGCCACGTTGGGTTTTATTAGCATTGAGCAGAACAACATTGTCAAGATTTTGTCCGTAGCAGCTGTAGTCTTTCTGCCTCCGACTCTCATTGCGAGTGTGTACGGAATGAATTTTGAGATCATACCTGAGCTCAAATGGGGACTCGGCTATCCTCTGGCAATTGTATTGATGGTGGTGACAGCCACCATTCCTTACATCTACTTCAAGCGTAAAGGATGGCTTTAGTCCCTGTTTTCCACAGTATAAAGAGTGTAATGAGGGGGAGAACCATCTGCTTGTCTGCGATAAGCAAGACCCTCTCTGATGAACGCCTGGCCGTTTATAATCAAAGCTACATTCCCTTCAAATCTAATTCGATTTAAAAGTTGATAGGGGTGAGGCGCGGCTTGAGAGGCAAGCTGTGCATACAATGCTTTTAAAAACGCGATATCTTGGCTTCGCTTCTGGTGCACGATGAGATAGTGGATGAGATGGCCTGTAAGCCCCAAACAAGTTGCAGAACCTCCGGCAATCGCAAAAGGCACCGTATAGGTTGAAATAGGAGTCGCACTCAAAACACCATAAAGAGCAAAGGCGGCTGAGACTGTGAGGCATCCAAATCCAAGCGCCACGGTGGCAGAAAAAAAAGTAGCCCTTGATTGCCTCATCCAGAGCTCTCTTTGATAAGAGGCTGCGCTTGTAAAAATGGCTTTAATCTGAGTGTCGGAACTATTTGTAGCGCATGTCTCAATCTCCCGGAGCATACGCCGCTCTTTTTCAGCTTCTACTCCTTGATAGATGGTGAAACCGGTAGCAATGATACAAAGCGAGGCAAGCGCAATAATCGCAACAACCAGACCCACCTTAGCACAACCATCCGCGTCCCTTCCACTAGGAGCGCTGCAGCAACCACCCGAACGTGGATACCCACGATATCCGGGAGAGTGCCTAGGCAGCGCCAAAACCCAGAACCAAGGGTGGGCGATTGTATCGCATAAAATAGGGTGGAATGTGGGGTTATTCTGTTCATGCCATGTACGCGCTGCCCGTTCGGTCGCCTCATTTTTCGCAATAAGAGCACATACATAAGCAGTCGCTTTACGGATCCCATCTTGCTCTGGTTCGGTCCTACTATCCGCATACAGGATTCCGTTACGCGTGTAATAGCCAGGTATTTGCGTCATGGAAATTAGTATACAAAGAAAAGATTAAGCTTCAATCTTAATTGTTTTTTAACATTTTTTTGTTAGGATGTGCCCCATGTTTAGTTGCTGTTCTCACACAGACGAAAGTACGGTTGCAGGTAGCTCTTATTACCATGAACAGAGAATGGGCGATCGTGTTTCGGGGCTTCTGGATGATCGAAGAGTAAGAAAATTGGATTATGTCTTCAACGGATGCGCGACTATCGTGGGTGTGACCCTTATTGCTTTTGCTATAGCGATGGTATTGCCCACCTATCAGGTCTCAGGGTGGACCGTACAACTAGCCCCCTACTATGTTACCTTTATTGGAGTGGGCGTCGCAGGTGGTTTACTGACATTGCTGTCGATTAAATGGATGCTGGAGTCTTGCCGGAAGAGTCGTCAATACGATGCGCTTGTGGCTCAGGTTCGGCAACAAGAATCGTAGAAAGCCCTCCCATCAATGAAATTCTTTTAATGGGCCTCAATCCAGCCTCTTTTAGCATGTTTTCCAGCTCCTGTGGTGAGGTAAACCCTTCAATACTCTTAGAAAGATAACGGTAAGCCTCTCCATTTTTAGCGGCAATTTGCCCCAAGAGGGGCAACAGACATTTTAGATAGATCCGATGAGAGACACGCAGAAAGGGGGAGCGGGGGCGGGTGAGTTCAAGAATAGCAAAGCGACCTTGGGGGCGGAGCACACGGGCTACCTCCTGAAAACAACGCATCGGTTCACAAACGTTCCGGATACCATAAGAGATGGTGACTCCGTCGACAGATCGATCCTCAAGAGGAAGCTCTTGCGCATCTCCCTCAAGCAGGGAATATCTTCCTGTAAATGCCGCCCCTTTCTGTTTGGCAACCGCTAGCATTTCCGGGCAAAAATCCAACAAAATCGCCTTTGCCTGCGGGTTTTTGGCTAGATACCCAAACCCGATTTCACCGGTTCCGGCACACAAATCGAGCAAAGTAAGAGGCATCCCTACGGCTTGAATGAGTTTTTGATTCCACTTTTTGTGCAAACCAAATGAAAAGGTGGTGTTGGCCTTGTCGTAGTTTTCAGCGATGCTGGCAAACATGGCCTGGATGGTTTCAGGTGCAGACTTTTGATACATTTTCTCTCAACTGTTGAAATAGATCTAGGCCCTCACGCTCTTTAGGCCCTAAACGATAGCAGCAAAGCGAGTAATAACGATCAATCAACTCTGGATCGAGCCCACTTTGTTGATGCGCTTCGTGGATTAAGCGCTCACGATTCGCTTCACTCCACTGGAGGGCTGCTTCAAGCTCTTCTGAGTAGTCTTGGGCGCCTTTTCTTTGCGCAAAGACGGCAAAGACAAAGGGGAGTTGGGTCGCTTCGTACCAAGCGTGTGCTAAATCGATGGTTTGGTAACCAGGAATCGTTAATTGCTCAAGAGCCTCGTCTCCAATCAAAAGAAAAGCGTCATAACTGGTTAAGGGTTTTTCTCGGTCAAGAGGGACAAATGTAGGCTCCACTCTCCAAAAATGGTGGCATAGCACTTTGACCAGAGCAACCGAAGTTGCGCTGTGATGGGTGAGTGCAATTGTCGCACCGTCTAGCTCTGTGCGGGTGTAGAGGTTGACGCTCAAGATCTCTTTGAAGGCACCGATGCAAAAACCGGGAAGGAGGTTATAGGGGCCATCAAAGTATTCAGCGCAGCTGGTTAAAGCCATATCCAGATCTCCCGCACGCAACTGCGCATTTAAAGCGCTTGGAATGCCATAGGTAATAGAAGCGTTGGTTGTTAACTCTCCAAGCCGAAAAGGGAGATGAAAGGGAAGGGCGTTGATGTATTCAACCATGCCAATTCGAGTCATTACATCGCTCCAGTGTGGGTTAAGCAGGGTGTGCGTCCAATTCCTTTGATTAAAGAAGTCATCGTCTCTTTATCCATGATCACGCGTACGCCACCCGCCATGGTGATGATCTTTTCGTCGGTGTTTGTTGAGGAGAGGTCGTTTCCACCCCATCGAAGCAGTTCAAGAGCCTCTTGCACACCTACATAGTTCCACAGGACTTTCAGGTGAGTCACATTATCGAGCATGAGGCGCGAAACGGCGTATACAAGAGAGACATTTTTCTCTTTGAGTTGTTTTTTCCGTTTGCCCAATGCATTGTTTTCTAGTCCAAATTTCAGTGGGATAAAGGCTCGAAATCCGCCTGTCCGGTCTTGCAGGTCACGCACTTGCACTAAATGGGAGACAATATCTTCGTACGACTCGATATGCCCAAAAAGCATGGTGATATTTGAGCGGAGTCCCAGTTGATGCGCAAGGGCATGGATCTCTAGATATTCTTCAGACGTGATTTTGCCGGGCGCCACTTTTTTGCGAATCTCTTCTACCAGTATTTCAGCGCCTCCACCGGGCAAGGAGCCAAGTCCCCAGCTCATCATGCGACGAAACACCTCTTCAATGGGTATATCGTGGAGTTTAGCAAGAAAATCGTACTCAACAGGGGTGAGCGCCTTAATGTGCAAGTTAGGATCGATGGCCTTGATGCGCGTAAATGTCTCTTGGTAATAATCTAAATCACAATCGCGCCATAACCCCCCCACAACGTGGATTTCTGTCAGGCCCTTGTCGTAGTTGTGCCGTACTTTCTCCTCGATCTGTTCCGGGGTTAAAAACCATGCCTTATCCCATCCCGGCTTGGCATAAAAGGAACACATGGGACAGTTGAGTTCACAAAGGTTAGTCGGGTGAATATACAGCGTTGAGGCAAAGTGGACAACCTCACCTACCGTTCGTTTACGGACAAGATCGGCCAACGCACGGATCCGTTCAATCTCATCCGGCTCAGTGGTGTGAAGAAGAGAGAGGCCTTCCTCAGGGGTTAGGCGTTCTTTGGCCTCCACTTTCTCTGTAATCGCATCCAAGACACATTCACTTGTCACACTCATCTTTTTTATCTCCACACAAGGGGCAGGAGCTATCGCCGTCCTGTTTTTTCTTCGGCGATAAGCCACATCCTCGCTTTAGCCGTGATTTTCCAGTTAAGATTAATCCGATGGCAAGCCCTGCGATCACAAGCCCCATTAACACAACGGCTGCTATGATTGTCAGGATTAAGTTATCCACTCTTCTTTCCCTTTGCAGGAGGAGGCGGCGTGAAATCCACCCAAATAGGAGAACTCCAGGCTATATGACCATCCTCCTGCGTGACTCTCAAGTAGTAAAAAACAAAGGGGTCTTTCCCCTGTCCATCTAATGTTACCTTATCAAGTGGCTCCATATCATCATAGTCATAATCGTAGTGGTACTCGGTTGGGGAAAAGGTGTGGATGATCGTGCCGTTGCGGATGATTTCGACCCGCTTCAGTTTTTCTGTCCCGGCAAGGTAGCCCGAGATGTGCCGGTTAACACAGAGTCCCGGTTTTTGCGCCGAGGAGAGGCACGACCCCATCGGCTGTCCCGCTACATGAAACCCGACAATAATGCGCGCACCGGTTGTTGCATAGCAACTCCGTTTTGCCAGCCCTTCCATCATCGATTCACGCGTGTATTTTTCGCAAATGATTCCCGTCAATCCTGGTGAATACTGCTGCTGATCACCCTCATAAAATTCGCTATAGATCCCGCGGTCATCCAAACCCCCGGCTACAAAACCAAAGCGTAGATTCTTTTTCAAGGCCTCAACAACAGAGCCCTCAGGTGCAGCTTCAATCCCTCCTGTAATGGGGTGAGTCGAATCTAAACCTTCCGAGCTTCCCCATGCATTATAGATTTCAACTACCTTCTCAAATTCGGGGTTGAAGTTCTTAAAATCAAAGTGTCTGCCCTTGCCCATTGTAAAGGTAGGAATTGAAAGAATGTCTTTGGGGGTAAAAGTCTTATAAATTTTACCCAAAGTTGAGTATTTGGATTCTTTTTGCCTTAAGATCGGTTTGGCGTCTTTGTAGTACAGAATCTGCCGCATTCCCTCGACACCGGGCTCTCCTTGGTATTGAAAGCCTAAAAGAGTCGCAAAGCGATCCTCTTCATTGAATTCAGTGATGTTTTGAGAGATAGTCTTCCAGATTTCATTCGAGGTCTCTTCTGCATTATCGAAGGGAGAGGTAGCAAAAAAGTTAAAGGCCTTTTCATCCCGGAAGTGACGCAGGCAGCTTTCAATATTTTCTGTCGAATCGACCCGCTCAGACTCACCGTGCAAAAGACCCCAAAAAAGGTTACGGTTATTTTCTTGGAAACATTTAATGGGAGCGGAAACGAATGTCTCTTTTGTATGCAGATTTTTCAACTGGATTCTGTAGGTGCCCGCTTCGTTAAAATAGAGGTTGGGAAGGGTCACAAAACCGGTTTCAGGAACAAAGAGCTTCCAATTTAAATTTTCGCGCAAATGTTCGTAGGAGAGCTCGATTAAGGTCTCCTCAGGAGCGGAATTGGTTAAATTTCCATATTCATCTTCAAAACGGACTGTGATGTCAAACCGTTTATTTTTGGCGACAAAGGAGGGAGTGAGGATACGGATAGTGTGAAGGGCACTGCCACGAATATCAACAGAGAAAATCTCCGGATCTTCATAGTTCCCTTTACCTTTTGGATCGATGTAGAGGTAGAAGGGGCGACGGCGCTGAATGGTGAGTTGACACTCATTGCCAAACTCTTCAGGAGAGCCATCATGGGTAGGAGGGACCCCCATGACAATCGTGACCTTCTCTCCGATTTTTAAAGGAGAGGGGAGAGTAAACTCATACTGCGGGACGATTGAATCGGGTGTCTCCACTTCAGAAAGCTCGATGACCTCCCCATCTTCCAGCTCAGCGTAGATCACGTTCGCTTCTTCTTCAATGTTAGCGGAGGGTACTTCCCAGTCAATATCCCTTCCTTGACTGAGCATATCGAATTTCATCCGCGTTCCTTTAGGAAGGGAGGAGGATGTCGTGTAGTGGAATTTCCACGTGAAGGTTTGCCCGGCGCGCGCCACTTGAGGCTCGCTATAGCAGATGGATCGACGCATATAAGAATACTTAAGTTAAGTTTTAAGAAACAAGATCATATCTGTCTGAGCGTTTTTTCTCAATTCAGATCCTCGATTGCTTGGGACCATCCTTCGTAAACTTTAAAGTAGGGAAGAAAACCCGTAATGTACAATACATTCTCAATCGGTTTAGGTACAGCTGCCAAACAGATATGTCCTTGGTTTTTTTCGATCTCCTTATGGCAATGCACAAGAACACGAATTCCGGCACTTGAAATATAATCAAGGGAGGATAAGTCGAGAACCACAGCTTGAGAGCCCGCTTCAATCACTTCAAGGATTTTTTTTTCCACTTCAGTTGAAGAGGCGCTATCGAGTCTTCCCTTTAGGGAAAAAATCGTTGCCTTTCCTTTTTTTTCTTCAAAAATTTCCATGTGATTCTCCAAAGTATTCACAAGGAATACTTGATGGAGGGGCTAGCTGTCAAGTCGCATATTCGATCGCCCGCTTTTCACGGATAACCGTGACTTTAATCTTTCCGGGATAGCTCAGTTCGTGCTCAATTTGCCGGGCAATTGACCGGGCTAGATGGAGAGTCGCGGCGTCATCAAATCGATCGGGCTCAACAATCACTCGAATCTCACGTCCTGCTTGCAGAGCGTAGGCCTGCTCAACGCCTTCAAATTGGGTTGAAATACGTTCGAGTCTGTGAGCGCGTTTTAGATAGTTTTCTAATGCTTCGACTCGGGCTCCCGGTCTGCCGCCTGAAATTTTATCGGCAGCTCCACAGAGACTTGCTTCGATCGAAGTAGGAAGAATCTCTTCATGATGACATCCAATTCCATTCGCCACCCATTCACTCTCACCGTACCGCAGAGCCTGATCCCGTCCAATCAGAGCGTGAGAGCCCTCTACTTCGTGTGAAACCGCTTTTCCAATGTCGTGTAAAAGACCAATTCGCCTTGCAAGCGCGCAATCGAGATCCAGTTCACTGGCAATCATGCCCATCAATCGACTGACCTCAACGGAGTGTTCTAAAACATTTTGTCCATAGCTAAAGCGGAAATTTAATTGCCCAAGAAGAGTCAATAGATCGGGGTGCAGGCCCATAACTGAGGCCCGGAGTGCCGCGTCTTCTCCGTACTCCTTGATTTCCATTTCCACCCGCTCTTTTGTTCTTTGCACCACCTCTTCGATGCGTGTGGGATGAATGCGGCCATCTTGGATTAAGGTTTTTAAGGCTTGCTTGGCGATTTCTTTGCGAATCGGATCAAACCCGGAGATGACAATGGCATTGGGTGTGTCGTCCACGACAAAATTGACGCCGGTCGATTGCTCAAGCGCGCGGATATTCCGCCCCTCGCGACCGATGACCCGTCCTTTCATCTCCTGATTGGGAAGAGCAACTGTGATCACAGAAATCTCAGAGGTTGTGGAAAGCGCCATGCGGTTGATTGCAGTGGCAATGATCTGAGCAGCACTTTTTTTACTCTCTTCTTCTGCTTCTTTTTTCGTTCGTTGAATTAACTTGGCCGTTTCGTGCTGGCACTCTTTGGAGACTTTTTGGAAGAGCTCGGCGCGTGCTTCGTCCCGGGTTAGGGAAGCCAGGCGCTCTAAATCCTTCAAAACAGCAGCTTGCTTCTCCCGGAGAATGAGGCGCTCCTCCTCGATTTTATCAAGCTTGGCTTCTCTTTTGCTGATCTCCGAGAGTTTTTTTTCGATCTCTTCGAGTTGCCTGTCAATCTTTTGCTTCTCTTTGAGGCTTTTTTGCTCAAGCTCTGAGCGGAAGGCAAACTCCCTTTCTTGGAGTTTGAGAGCCAGTGCATTCTCTTTTCGTTCAGCCTCTAGCTGGGCTCTTTGCAGAATTTGCTCAGAGAGTTTTTCAAAGCCGCCGGTTCTAATCTTGTGGATGAGATAATAGAGGAGAAGTCCGAAGAGAAAGGTCGTGAGCGGTAGCATCACGTTCATTCTTCGCTCTCTTTATGCCGGGAACTGACACGCACTTTTTCGATACTGCGTTCAGAGGCGCTCAATATTTCTAGATCGAAGTCTTCATGGTGGATGCGCAGCCCCTTCTGTGGAATCGATCCCACCTTATGGAAGATGTAGCCGCCAATTGTGTCGTAGTCTCCCTCTTGGGGGACATGAATATTGAAGATTTCCTCTGCGTCGAGAATCGACATGCGTGCATCGACAATCCAGCTTCCTCCTCCAGGCTGCGCCGTATAGAGAAGCTCCTCATCGACATCATACTCGTCTGCAATCTCTCCCACAATTTCTTCTAAAATATCTTCCATCGTGACTACGCCTTCAGTCCCGCCATACTCATCCACCACAATGGCCATATGCATCTGCTTGGTGCGGAATTCTTGAAGAAGGTGAGAGACTTTTTTAGTCTCAGGCGTGTAAAAGACACTTTTAGCGATGGTTTCAATCGGAGCGTCCAGTAAAGAGGTCTCCTTCTTGCCTTCCAAGCACGCCATGTAGAGCTCAAGGATGTCTTTAAACATCAAAACACCGATGATATTATCCACACTCTCTTTGTAGACAGGGGTTCGGCTATATCCCTCCTCCACGAGTGCCTGGGCGGCCACGCGAATCGGGGTCTCTCCACCGAGACTGAAAAGATCGACCCTAGGGACCATCACTTCACGTACAATACGGTCTTTAAATTTCACCACCGACTCAATCAACTTTTTATCTGTGGCATTGAGTTTTCCTTTGACATCAGCCGTATGGAGGATATGTACAATGGTCTCCTTCATTTCCTCAAGAGGATCGCCGCCTCGGACTTTCTCCTGCACACGGGTGGTGTAGTCAGCAAACTTCAGGACTATAAAGGAGAAAGGGAAGGAGAGGAAAAGGAAAAAAGAGGCAAAAGCAAATGAAAAAGAGAGGGCATATTCAGGTTTACGAATCGCCCAGAGGCGAGGAAAAAAATCTCCGATCAGTAGAATCATAAACAAAAGAAGAACTAAAACCCAAACCACATGGATGGGCGACAAGGCGGGAAAGTAAAGAAGAGCAAAAACAGCCGTAGAAGCATATCCCAGGCGGGCCAAGTTTTCCCCAAGCGTTGCGGAAAAAATAATCAGCTCAAAGGGAGGGTTTTTAAACAACAAGGAGTGAAAAGGATAGTAGAAAAAACGGTAGGGGTAGTTTTTTACAAGCTCTAAAGAGCGCGTTTCACCAAGACGGGTAAGGGCGTGGGTCGCCGTTGTCAAGAAAAACGCCCAGATCAGAAAAAAAGCGGAGAGGAGAATACAGCCCGTTAGCATATTTAACCAATTATCCACGTAAAAGAAGTTTTTGTCGAATCAACGGTTCCATGTTGCGCGCTTCAGCTGCGCGCATTTCAAGACGGTCTTCTTGTTCAATATCATCATAACCAATGAGATGGAGCAGACCATGGATTAAATAAAGAGTGAGTTCGCGGTAGCACTCTTCATTGATTCCTTCGCCTGATTTGAGCACGTAGTCGACAGCCGTTTTGGGGCAGATGAAAATTTCTCCAAGAATGTGATAGCCTCCTCCCTCTTCTTCTTGATCTAGAGGAAAAGAGATGCAGTCCGTTGGAGAGGGATCGTTGAAAAATTCGTGATGAAGGCGGATGATTTCTTCTGTGGAGACAAAATAAACAGCCACCTCGTCGGTGGCTTGTTTTTCTTGAGAAAGAAGGTGTTTCACAACCGGCTTGACAGATTCAACCTGAATAGGCAGGTCTTCTTGCTGATCAAATACAAGAACCTTCATGTCCGAAGATGTGGTTGTTGCATTAAGCGATAGGAGGTGTTTTAGGAAGCCCGGTCGCGCGCGTGTTTTTCTCTTTGTCCCAACGTCCTAATTTTTTTAGAACCTCGATCCGCTCGAAACGTTTCAACACGTTGCGTTTCTGGCCCCCTTTAGTTGATTTTCCGTAACTTTTATGGCGTGACATATCTTAACCTATTTAATTTTCGGGATAAAAACGTTTGCTTCCGTGGACAGGGCATTATCATGCGCCTTAAATCCTTGGGGAAGGTTATCTTTTTTCGGCCCGGTTTTAACTGAAGGTTTCTTGTGCTTACGAGGCGACCTGGCCCGTCTCTCTTCTTGTTTACTGGTTCGTGTCATCGTTCTCCCTTATAGATAAAGAGGCAAGATCTTACTTTTTTTCTTAAAAAACCTCAAGGCGAAATTTCAGGAGGGAGATCGATCTCATCTGAGGTGATCACACCACATGATATAATATATTTGAATGCTTCTTCGATTTTCATATCGAGATAGATCACCTCATCTTCCTTATACATCATCAAAAAGCCCGAAGTGGGGTTGGGTGTTGTCGGGACAAAGACGGTAATAAGAGGGACGCCGATTGTCTTTTCGCATAGAGAGGGAGCCGGGCTACTGACAAGACCGATACAAAAGGCGCCTTCTGTCGGAAAGGGCACCATAACGACCTGCTTAAAAGAGCGTGAGGTGGTACCAAAAATTGTTTTGATCACTTGCTGTGTGGCTTTGTAGACCGTTTTAATAATGGGAATGCGGTGAAGTACATAGTCATAAACGGAAAGAAGCGACTTGAAGACCACCACCCGGGCTAAAAAGCCAAGAAGCACCGTGAAAAAAAAGAGGCCAAAGAGGAGGATAATCTGTAAAATAATGTGAATCGCAGCACTGTATTTGTCAAAAAAAGGAATTCCGACAAGAAACTGTTCGATAAAGCCGACAAAAGGCTTGGTCAACAGATTAATGATGAAAGCGACAAGGACGACCGTCACCGCAAGAGGGAGCAGAATGACAAGCCCTGTGATAAAATATTTTTTCATGTTCTAATTCTATACCAAGTTTTCGGATTTTAGCCCAGTTGCCATTCAACCTCTTTCGTGATCAGATCGATCTGCACGGGCTTGACCTCAAGGGCGTCACCTGTTTGAAGCCGTTTCCGTTTCCGGTTCAGCGAGGAGAAGGGGATAAAGCCTTCCAAGAGCAGTTCGGAGAGCTCAAAGGAAAAT
This sequence comes from uncultured bacterium, assembly GCA_964350245.1. Taxonomy (GTDB): domain Bacteria; phylum Chlamydiota; class Chlamydiia; order Chlamydiales; family JAAKFR01; genus JAJACP01. Next base: position 35,272 of record CAYGJC010000009.1, read on the forward strand.
CCAAACGATTTGATGGTGGTGACCACAGCCTTGTAGGTATGGTCTGGTTTTTTCTTAAACTGCGTTTCTAGAATACGGAGCTTTTTCAGTAGGATTACCGCGTTTTCCGCGCGGCTAGAAAGGCGTTCTTTTTCGGAGCAGAGCAGGGCGATCTGGTCAAAATTCTCTTTCCCATCCACCTTTTCAAACAAGAGGCGATGGACAACCAGATCAATGTAGCGTCGAATCGGGCTGGTAAAATGGGTATAGTGCTCTAGACCGAGACCATAATGTCCCACGTTTTGCGTCGAGTAGCTAGCCAGTTTCATACTGCGGATAAACTGAGTAGCCAAAAACTGCCCAAAGGGGCTGCCTCGCGCCTGGTCGAATAGATTTTGGAGTTCTTCTGCAGAGGGTTTACCGGCTATTTGAAACCCCATTGCTGAGGCAACGGCAGCGAACTCTTTAATGTTCTCCGGATTCGGTTCTTCGTGGATACGGAATGTAAGCGGTTTGCCCTCTCGGCTTAGGTGAGTAGCTACCACCTCGTTGGCTTTCAGCATAAACTCTTCGACCAGCTGGTGTGTGATATCGTATTCGACAAGCTCCACTCCTTTGGGTACTCCGTTTGTATCAATCACAAGTGAGGTGTCAGGCAAAGCAAACTCAATACTTCCCCGCTCCGCCCGTTTGATCTTCAGACAGCGCATTAGCTCAACCATCAGATTTAATTGTGGTTTAAAGCGGCTCTTTTTCTTGCCATCTAAGACCTCTTTGGCCTCCTCGTAGGTGAACCGCTTTTTGCTGTGGATCACACCACGTGTGATACGGTAGCTTTTCAGCTCCCCAGTGGAGTCCAAGATCATCATTACCGAAATCGTGAGTCTGTCGACCTTAGGCTTTAGGCTGCATAAATGACTGGAAAGCTCATGGGGGAGCATAGGTAAAACAGTTCCCGGTAGATAGACCGAATTACATCTCCGCCTAGCTTCACGGTCCAAAGAGGTCCCTCTTTTTACATAGTGAGAGACATCCGCAATGTGCACCCCCAAGTGAAAGTGACCTTTATTGTCTTTCTCAATGGAAAGAGCATCGTCGAAGTCCTTGGCTGTTTTGGGGTCAATGGTGAGGCACTCTAAGCTGCGCAGATCCTCTCTTTTCTTGATCTCTTTTTCTGTGACATGCGTTCCAAATGCTTTTGCTTCATCCAGAGTTTTAGAAGGAAAATCATCATCTAAATCGTACTCTTCAATTGCAGCGCGCACATCACAACTTGGATCGGAGATGTGTCCAATATAGGCGCTCATCTCTCCTAGGCTATCGCGTTTTGGTGAACCCCAGTCTTGTACATGAATGATGATACGGTCGCCCGGCTGCAGCTCTCTGTCATCAGAAGGAAGAATCCGCATCTGTTTCTCTTCGCCTAATAGAGGGACATGGGCATAAATCGCTTTTTTTTGCTCGGCATAAGTCACTGTGCCCGCCACATGTGAGCGTCCCCGCCGGACAATTTTGAGAACGCGCCCTTCCGGTCCTTTTTCAGAAAAAGAGCGTGCGTTGATCTCTACCTCAACCGAATCGCCATCGACAGCACCCTTCGTGGCGCGCTTGGGAATAAAAACATCTTGGGGATGAGCGGTGCGGTCATCCGGGACCAAGAAGCCAAATCCTCGTTGGTGAACCCGTAGGGTTCCCGTAACAGCTTTTTTTTGCTTCATAAATAGAGAGTATAGCAAAATACTGTTTATTGCTTGCGAAATTTTTAATAATCATTACACTATTAGAATCTTATGGCAGTATCATTTCCGCTCATTACATGTTATCGAGGAGTAGAGCAGAGTTCAGAGGTCTGTTTTGTTCTTCCTGTCGATCGTACAACAGGGCTTGTTTTAGCTCTTTTGGGAGGAAGCATGCTCCTGATCGGTGTTTATCTGATGTATTGCGGCATTGGGACCATTCCTGCCAGCATGAGTGGCTTTGCTCTAGCTCTTTTCGGGGTGGTCACGCATTTCACAGGGCTCGTCCTGACTGCAAAATCTTTGTAAAATTATTATTTTAAATACCACCTTAATAAAACTTTGTTAAACTATTAACAGATAAAGAGTTAATGGGAGGTGTGCCATGTCTACACCAGCTTTAGCAGAAAATAGAGCCATGCATTCAGCGGCCGCTATTCCGGTCAATGATGTGAAAGTGAAAGATAGCTGCATGCTATTTGTGGTGGTGCTTTTGGCTACCGTAGCACTTGCCGTTGTAGGCTATCAATTAGGGAGCTCTCTTTATCTTTCTGGTGGCATTTCAGCTGCCGTTTTAGGAACAGCTTGGATAGGGTGTGCATGCTCTCTCTATTTCTTCAGTTCGCGTTAAAAAAAATCTTATTCTTCTCTTAATAATATTTTTGTGTTAAAATTCATATCTATTTTTAGTTAATTAAATTAAGGGGTAAAAATGTCCTCATCCGGTAGTTCAGTTAATGAGTCTGTTTCGCCTGTCAATTATGGACTCACTCTCCGAGAGCTAGCCGCTGTTCGAGTTCAGGTCACTGAAGAACAAGAGCCGCGTAAAATACAAGCGTATGTCAATAGATACGTGCGATTAGAGTCAGCTAGAAATTCCGCTATCAGGGTAAAAAATCGAGACCGCAATTACACGGTTATTGTGGCCGTAGCTCTGGCTTTGATTGCAGCCGCGGGTGCAGCTTCTCTGATTGCCACAAGTGGGGGGCCGACGAATATGCTCGCCTTTTATGGAGGGGTGGCGTCTGGCGTACTTTCACTGGGTCTGATCATCTACGCTGTGGCTATGATTGCCTATACAGCAAAACGTAAACGTCAGTTACAAAGAGACTTCGATAATGCGAGTCTAGCTCAGATCGGTCATGCTGACATTATCGCGCAAATGCGTCAACAACAGGCCAGCCGTGAGGTTGTTCAAGAGGTGATTCGCCACATGAGGGGTGAGTCGTTTGCGCAGTTTGTAGGATGTGCACTAACTGGTGATGAAAGTAACAATCAACCCATTCTTGAAGCCATAGCTAAGCATGATGCGTGTTCAACTTTGCGTGATGCAGAACAGCTCAGGGCTGTTTTAGAGAAGACTGAAGTGGCGGTTGCGAGACGCATTATCCAGTCTATTTCGGATGACTTATTTATTGAGCTACTTGTTCTTGTATTGGCTACAGAGGGGACAAACCTTAAGCCTGCTTTTGCGCAGGATGCGCGGATTGCGAACTGTGAACCTGATTATCAGCTCTCTGTGATGGCAGGGTTAGACCCAGCGGGTCGGACAGCCCTTGTTGCTAAGCTGGACCAGGCGCACTATCAAGCCCTTGTCCTGAAGATTATAAGGGCTAATAGGATTGAAGAGTACGCACCGGCACTTAAAACTCAGCCGGCAAAACTAGCGGCTCTTGTAGATGAGGAGAGTGTTACTGTAGACATCTTAGTCTCATGCTACACTCAAATGAGCTTAGCTGAACGTGCGGCATTCCTCGGGGCATTACCGGATGTTTCAACAAGTAGAGATGAGAATCCAAAAAAGTACGACTTAATTCTTAAGTGCTTTCAGCAGACACTCGGTGACGAAATAGCCGATTGGAATACCCAAGATGCGCAGTCACTGCTCGTTCAGTATGCGCGCTATCCGGCGTTTTTCGGAGCTGCGGTTGTACTAGCGGGCATGCCAAGAAAAGTTCCTTTGCTCCAAGCGTTTCATGCGGCTGCAAATGATGATGCCTGTCAACGTGCGCGGCAGCAAATAGCGACGCAGTATCGTGCTGGAAATTATGCTCAAACAGTAGCTGCACTTGACGAGATTGCCGGACTCACAGATGTAACTGAGAGAAGTCAGGCAGTCGCTCAGTCAGGCTTAGTAGAGCGATATAAAGATGACCTTGGTGCTTTCAAAAAAGCGGTTGTGGAGAAAGAAAATTATCCTTTGATCGTGGAGTTTCTCAGCCAATTTGGAGATAGAGCCCCCGCTCATATTGCTCAGTTAGATACTAAGGGCATTCCTGGTAGACCCCGATTTATCGTCGTGTTGAAGCATTTGAACGAAGTAGCAGACAAAAAGGAGTTGAAAAGGCAAGCTCTTGATGCTTGGGATGCGTGGAAGCCCCCATTTGGTGCCACTAAGCCTGCTCATTTGGACTTAGCCAACATACGCGCTCCCGTTCAAGCAGATTAGTCTAGAACGTGGATCAATTGAACCGTAGATGGGGGAACCTATCTACGGTTTTTTTTTATTTGCAGCTCTGCTACCCTCCTACGCTATGAAATACGACCCTCATTTAATCGAAAAAAAATGGCAAAAACAGTGGCTGGAAAAGCACGTTTTTAAAGCCTCAGAAGACTCCAAAAAACCCAAATACTACGTTCTGGATATGTTTCCCTACCCCTCGGGTGCAGGGCTTCATGTCGGCCATCTGGTTGGCTATACCGCTACAGACGTTTTGGGTAGGTACAAGCTGGCACAGGGTTTTTCGGTTCTCCACCCGATGGGTTGGGATAGCTTTGGCTTGCCTGCCGAGCAATATGCGATCCGCACAGGAACCCATCCTGCTGCCACCACGCTGAGTAACATCAAAAATTTTAAGTCACAACTCCAAGCGATCGGCTACGCCTATGACTGGGATCGGGAGGTAATGACAAGCGATCCGAAGTACTACAAGTGGACGCAGTGGATCTTCACGAAACTCTACGAGAGAGGTCTTGCCTATCAGGCGGAGATGTTGGTCAATTGGTGTCCTGCTTTGGGAACGGTGCTCGCTAATGAAGAGATCGAGGAGGGACGGGCCAAAGAGGGGGGGCACCCTGTAGAACGGCGGCCGCTGAAGCAATGGGTGCTGAAGATTACCGCTTATGCCGATCGTCTCTTAGAGGATCTTGATTCTGTCGATTGGCCCGAAGGGCTGAAGCGGCTGCAGCGCAATTGGATTGGCCGGAGCGTGGGGGCCATTGTGGATTTTCCGATTGAGGGGAGTCAAGAGCACTTAAGTGTGTTTACCACCTGTCCCCATACCCTTTTTGGTGTGACCTATATGGTGCTCTCTCCTGAGCACCCTCTTGTTGAACAGGTGACGACCAAGGAGAATAAAGAGGCTGTTCACCATTATCAGAAAACGACTGCAGAAAAGAGTGATCTGGAGCGAAGTGAGCTTGCAAAAGAGAAAACAGGTGTATTTACCGGGGGCTATGCGTTCAATCCAGTTACGGAAGAGAGAATCCCCATCTGGATTGCCGATTATGTGCTCATGGGATATGGAACGGGCGCAGTGATGGCGGTACCGGCCCACGATAGTCGTGATCAGGAGTTTGCGGGGCAGTTTAACCTGCCGATTCAACCCGTTTTGGATGAAAAGGATTGTCTGATCAACAGCGCCCATGGCTCGCTTGATCTCAACGGATTGCGTGTAGAAGAGGCGATTGAAAGGGTGACGGCTTGGCTAGAGAAGAGTGGAATGGGTAGAAAGGCAGTGAATTACAAGCTGCGCGATTGGCTCTTTTCTCGGCAACGCTATTGGGGTGAGCCGTTTCCGATCCTCCATTTTGAGGATGGCTCTACACGTGCCCTAGAGTTAGACGAATTGCCGCTTGAGGCTCCTGAGGTAGAAGAGTATAAGCCATGTCCAACCGGTGAGAGTCCACTGGCTAAGGTTAAGGAGTGGGTGACACTGGTTGATGACAAGACGGGAAAACCGGCCCTGCGTGAAACCAATACGATGCCGCAGTGGGCAGGCTCGTGTTGGTACTACCTCCGTTTTTGTGATCCGCACAATGAGAGCGCCGCATGGGATCCTGAAAAAGAGAAATACTGGATGCCGGTCGACATGTATGTGGGGGGAGCCGAGCATGCTGTGCTCCATCTTCTCTATGCCCGTTTTTGGCATAAGGTGCTCTTTGATTGTGGTCTTGTGAGTGGAACCGAGCCCTTTAAGCGGCTTGTTAATCAAGGATTAGTGGTGGCACGCGCTTTCCAGAAAGAGGGAGGAGCCTACGTAGAAACTGAAGAGGTGGTGGAACGTGAAGGGAAGTACTTCCACTGGGAGAGTGGAGAAGAGCTCCGCTCTCAGATTGAGAAGATGTCTAAGTCGAAGCTCAATGGTGTTTCTCCGGATGAGATTATTGAAGAGTTTGGAGCGGACGCCCTCCGACTCTACTCCCTATTTATGGGACCCATTGAAAAGGAGAAGGTGTGGAATACCAACGGCGTGAGCGGCTGTCGCCGCTTTCTCAACCGTTTTTTTGAGATGGCCGTCTCTGAAAAGGTGACCGAGGCTTTCTCTGATGAGGGAATGCAACTTGTGCATCGCCTGATCAATGGGGTGACAGGAGATATTGAAAAGCTGCTGTTTAACACGGCAATTGCCAAAATGATGGAGTTTCTCAATCATTTCACTAAATTGCCAAACTACCCCAAAGAGGGGGTAAAGCAAGCCGTTCAACTACTCTCTCCTTTTGCTCCTCACATGGCTGAAGAGTTGTGGGTTTATTTAGGCGAAACATCCCGGCTCGCCCATGTCCCTTGGCCAAAAGCCGATCCACGTTACTTGGTAGAAGAGAGTGTGACCTACGTAGTCCAGGTAAACGGAAAAGTGCGTGGGCGTTTTGAATTACCTAAAGATCAAAGTGAAGAGGTGATTGTCCATTTGGCTAAGGAAGATCCTGCAGTGACCAAACATTTGACAGGTGAGGTGGTGAAAGTGATTTTTGTGCCGAATAAGCTCCTGAATTTCGTTGTGAAATGATCCGTATTCTTTATGATGTGGCGCTCCATTTTTTTGCGCTTTTTTCACTGCCCAAACTGCTCTGGAATCGGAGCAAGTATCAGGGTAGTTTATCTGCTCGTTTAGGCAAGCGTTTCCCTGAGATTGAAAAAAAAGGGCGCACACTCATTTGGGTGCACGCCGTTTCTCTAGGGGAGGCCAAAGCAGTGACTCCTCTCATTCAGAAGTTTAAAGAGCGCTCCTCTCTTGTGCTTTTTTCCACGTCGACAAAAACGGGTTTTGAAGAGGGAGGAAAGAGTGGTGCTGATTGGACGGTTTATCTCCCCTTTGATTTCAGTTATATAATCAGCCCGATTGTGCGGCGGATTTGTCCTGATATGGTGCTCTTGACAGAGACAGATTTTTGGTATCATTTTCAGTTAGCCGCAAAAAAGAGCGGAGCTCAAATCGTTCTTGTGAATGGCAAGATTTCCGAACGCTCCTATCAGCGCTACCGGCGTTTTCCCTCCCTGGCTCGTTTTCTTCTATCCACGATAGATTATTTTTACGTGCAGAGCCCTTTGTATCAGCGGCGTTTTACAGAGATTGGGGTGCCGGCAGCAAAGATCGTGGTGACCGGAAACATGAAGCTGGATGCCGCGATTGAAAAAGTGTCTCCTCCTTCTAAAGAGCAGCTTGGGCTTGTGGATCAATATGTGATCACGCTTGGTTCCACCCATGCTCCTGAAGAAAGAATATGGATCGAGGCTTTAAAAAAGCTGTGGCCCCATCAGATGAACCTTAAGGTTTTCATTGCACCGCGCCATCCCGAACGATTTAACGAAGTGGCCCGTCTTTTAGCCGACAATCGCATTACCTATGGGCGCTGGAGCCAGCAAGGAACACTGCATACGCGGGATGTGCTGCTAGTAGACACGGTGGGAGCCCTTAAGCAGTGTTACCAGCTCTCAGATCTGACCTTTGTGGGAGGAAGTTTTACTCCCAAAGTGGGGGGGCATAATATTTTAGAGCCCGCTTTTTTTGGCAAACCTGTGCTTTTTGGTCCTTATATATACTCTCAAGCTGAACTAGCGGACATGGTGGACAGGTATCGGGCCGGATTACAGATCACTCCGGAGGATATTGAGGCCACTGTGAATCAGTTCATTGCTCATCCGGAACTAGCGCAGCAGATGGGAAAAAATGGTTTGAGGCTCATTAATGAGTCGCGCGGGACCTTGGATAAAATATTTGATTCGCTTCAATGCTTGCTTGAAAAGAGTGAGCCGTGATAAGTTGTTAACTCACATCGCGGGATGGAGCAGTGGTTAGCTCGTTGGGCTCATAACCCAAAGGTCGGAGGTTCGAATCCTTCTCCCGCTATTTTCCTCAGTTTATTTTTTGTGGCGGCATAGCTCAGTTGGTTAGAGCAACGGAATCATAATCCGTGGGTCGTTGGTTCAAGTCCGACTGCCGCTACTCTTCATCCTCTCTATTGCTCATTGGATTAAAATTCGGATTGGCACATGCCAGTCTCTTTGCTACACCCATTAGACCATTAATTAAACGACAAAATACCGCAGCGAATAGAACACAGCGCGGGACTCACTCTTTGAAAAAAATAAACAAGGAGAAGTCATGAATTTTTCTACACAGCCCTACACAGCCTAGTCATGACAAAATCTCTTGAGTTCAGCGTGGTTATTTAATTCATTTCGTGAAATTAATCCTAATTTCAACCCGTCATTGATTGCTTGAGCGATCAAGTCAATCGATAATTTCCTGTCGATTAGGATATCTATCAGGGTTCTGATGGGTGTGGTAACACAATACCCTTGCTGCCTACGGATTTCATCTTCTCTAAGATCGGCATAATGAAGTGTTAATACCTTAGGAATAGTAATACTCTTGCGAAATGCATTAGGGACAGTTAGGTGCATTTTAGAAGGCATGACATCCGATAGCTCATAAATATCGAGAGCCGTTTCATGAGACCAGATTCCTTGATTCTCCCCCTTGCGATTTTGGCTCCATAAACTCCATATAACAAGCTCGGGACGCTCGGTGACTGGATACCGAGCTAATCGATAAATCCCGCGCATTTCTTTCAACCATTCACCTGCATTAAGATATCTTTGAAAATGGGAACGATAATAGCCACTTTCTTCGGCTTGTTTGCAGGTAAAGTAGCCTTGCTGTCGATCTGCAATTTTAAAAAGAAGGTCCTTATTTGCCATAAATAAATGCTACCAAAATGGTAACTTTTGTGTCATAAACAACGTTTTCTAATTTTTTAAACTTTCTGTAAAGGACATGAATTGTAGACAAACCGCGCAATCGTAATCCGTGGGTCTTGGTTCAAGTCCGACTGCCGCTCACTTCTAAAGATGAGACGTCCACTCTATTAAAATGATCTCTGGAGTAGAAAAAGTACAATCGAGGGTTGATTTATGGGAAAAATTACCCTACTCTCATTTGCATTGATGGACTGGCATTGGAGATTTGTATGTTCCCAGACTCAGTGCTTGATCACCTGTTAGCCCAAAGAATGGCTCCGGGTACCTATGTTTCGACTCCTTTGCCCAATCCTGGGCATCCTGGAGATACTCTTTATGTTCTCATCCAGAGAGTATCTGAATTCGTCTTTACTTATCATTTCTACAAAACAGCAGAGGAGTGTAATTCCTCCCTGGCTCGATTAGACGGCCGGTTGCGTATTGATGTAACGCGTGTGTTTGGAACCACCCTCCAAGAGGCAAGAGCTCAGCTTGGGGCAAGTTAAGTAAGCAGGCATTTTTCTCGACTTATTCCAAATAAAACGCTACAGTCTCCACGTATACGCATTTTGAATTCTGGAGCCGCAACATGCATGGAACGCTTGTCAAACCTGAATCCCGAGAATGGGTTACGCTCGATAATGGAGGCATCCATCTCTTTGGTGTCCTCCACCGCCCCACCCAAGTCGAAAACCCTCCCATTGTTGTTGTGATGCACGGGTTTGCTAGCAGTAAACACGGTTCTAATCGCTGCTATGTCACTTTAGCTGAAGCGCTTACAAGCGTTGGAGTGGCCTGTCTACGCTTCGATTTCAGGGGCTGCGGTGATAGTGAAGGTTCGATGAATGACGCTTCTGTTGAAGATCTAATCTCAGATGGATTGACGGTATCCAAACAGGCCTTGTCTATTGAAGGTGTGGATGCAACTCGGGTGGGTCTTTTTGGAGCGTCGCTTGGAGGAGCCATTGCTGTTGAGGTATGTGAGCGGCTACAGGGTGTGGTCAAGGCACTTGCTCTTTGGGCACCGGTAGCGAGTGGAGAGCTTTGGTTTCGCGATTTTATTAAGAAGCATCCTGAAATGCTCAGTGCGGAACCGACTGACACAATGGGTACCTACAGAGGTGTCTGTGTGAGTCCTCTTTTTCGTGAGCAGTTTGCTCGCTTACATGCTCATAAAACGCTGGGCTCTTTAACCAATCTTCCTCTGCTGCATATGCATGGTGAGGGAGACGAAATCATTTCGATTGCTCACCAAAAGGCCTACAAGCAGGTGGCCGGATCCGATGCAAAGTTCATTACCTATCCTGAGGAGGCGCACTCTTTGGGTTTTGCCAAGGCACTTCCTGCTGCCATTGAAAAATCAGTGACCTTCTTTAAGGAGAACCTTTGATGAGAAGTCCAATCGAGGAGGCACGTTTAAAGTATAAACCTCCTCTTCCTGGATGTCTGAAGGGACTCTCTTTTTTGCAGAGTGTGGAAGGTGAGATTGCTCAAAATTCAGCTTTGAAAGAGATTTTTCCTAGGACCTACGCGAGTCCGCGTATTGAATTTAGAACAGGGGAGCCTGTCAAGTACGCTCCTTTGCGTTTGGGTGTAGTTTTATCAGGAGGTCAGGCAGCAGGTGGCCATAATGTCATCACGGGTCTGTTTGATGCGCTAAAAAAGATGCATCCAAGCTGCCGGCTTTTTGGCTTTTTAGGAGGACCGGCGGGGATCATCGAGAGTGATTATGTCGAGTTGAAAGAGGCGCTTCTAGACCATTATCGCAATACCGGGGGCTTTGATCTTCTCGGTTCAGGGCGGACAAAAATTGAAACTCCGGAGCAGCTGGCCGCTTCAAAAAAAACAGTTGAGGCGCTTAATCTAGACGGTTTGGTGATCATAGGAGGGGATGATTCGAACACGAATGCAGCTCTGCTTGCCGAGTATTTTCTTGCCGAGCACTGTCATACGCGGGTTGTGGGAGTGCCTAAAACAATTGATGGTGATTTGAAAAGTGCCGATATCGAGACCTCGTTTGGGTTTGATACGGCCTGTAAAACCTATAGTGAGTTAATCGGCAATATCGCCCGCGACGCCCTTTCGGCCAAAAAATATACGCACTTTATTAAGTTGATGGGGCGTTCTGCCTCGCATGTTACTCTGGAGTGTGCTCTGCAAACCCATCCAAATATGGCTTTGATCGGAGAAGAGGTAGCAGCCCGTCAAATGACGTTGCGTCAAATTGCTGAGCTGGTCGCGGATGTGCTGTGCGCCCGCTCTAAGGAGGGAAAAAATTATGGGGTGGTTCTGATTCCTGAGGGATTAATCGAATTTATCCCTGAGGTGCATGGCAAAAAGGGTTCTCTTCCCCAAGAGATTGCCTCACAACTTGAGCTTGAACGAGATCCCCACGGCAATGTACAGGTATCACAGATTGCCACGGAGCAGCTTTTGACGCATGTAGTCGAGCAAGTGTTAAAAGAGCGAAGCGGCTATAAAGGGAAATTTGCTCCTGTGCACCATTTCTTTGGCTATGAAGGGCGCTCCTGTCTTCCTTCTAACTTTGATACGCACTATTGCTATGCGCTTGGGTTTACTGCTGCGCTACTTGTCCAGGCAGGCTGTACGGGCTATATGAGTGTGGTGCGTGGGCTGAGCGAACCGGTCGATGAATGGGAGGTGGGAGGAATCCCTTTGACTTCACTTATGACAATGGAGCAGAGAAAAGGGAGTCTCAAACCTGTGATTAAAAAGGCCCTGGTTGACTTAGAGGGAGCTGCTTTTCAGTCGTTTGCCTCAAGGCGAGAAGTGTGGGGAATCGAAGATCACTACCGCTACCCGGGACCGATTCAATTTTTTGGTTCCGATGAGATTTGCAACGCCACAACGCTCACCCTTCATAAGCTAAACGGAATGAGTAAGGTGGCCCCCACACCCCAATAGTTTTTTAAGAAATTATGTGCATAGAGGTTGTACCAGCCCATGACTCGAAGTGTCCCCCAATATCCCAAAGGGTGACTTAAATAACTTCCTAGATCAATTGTGCGGTGGGCGATTGAGGCATACCCTTGAAAAGGAACGTTAGGGATGATGTCATTGGGTCCAAGGCCGACTAACGCCTCACTGATCACACCCCATTCTAAATAACAGAACGGTTTAATAGAAATGGCCGCCAAGCTGTGAAGCCAGCCGTTTCCGTGGTTGGCAATGCCCCATCCCCCAAGTGCCCAGGCTCTGAGCCACCACTCTCTATTGCAGCTCCATTCTTTACCAATCGAGAGGTGAAGCTCCCCGTTCACCTCCCCGTGAAAGGGAAAGCTAAAGTCTTTGAGATCGCGGCTTCCAGGAAAAGACAAGGTGACGCCGGTTACAAGAGAAATCGGATCTCCACGGATGTCATCGAGCCACTGGTAGCGCACCGTTCCCACCGCGGCCAGGTAGGAGAAGGGGATATCACTGGTATGCGTGAGAAAAAGTTCCGCTTCTGCACTCCAGTAAGGCCATGGGGTTAACTCTAGACTGAATTGAAAGGTGTAGTCATTACTGGGCGCATCAAAATTGCCCAGAGGAGATTGCACCTGTTTCTCTTTGTCGAATAGGTATGAAACACGTCCCTGTAGTTCCCAAAGAGGGGAGAACCACGGGTTTAGCTGTGTGGCATAGATGGAGGAGGTGAGAAATAAGCAAACAAGCCACTTTCTCATCCAGCATGTTCCTGCTCAGCTAACCACCTTTCGGCGTCAATCGCTGCCATGCACCCGCTGCCCGCGGCGGTCACAGCTTGTCGGTAAACGGGATCTTGGACATCACCGGCTGCAAAAACTCCCTCTACGTCTGTATACGTGGTCCCGGGTTTGACGATGAGATAACCCTGATCGTTGAGAGGCATTTGCCCGCTTAGAAAATCGGTATTAGGTTTGTGACCAATGGCAAAAAAGACACCCGCAGCTTCCCGTTTTTCCTCAACACCACTTTTAACATTTTTCACTGTGACCGAGCCCACCACTTTTTCGCCCTCGATTTTTGTGATGACAGAGTCCCAAAGCACTTCGATTTTGGGATGATTCAGTGCGCGCTGTGCCATGATTTTAGAAGCGCGCAGCTCATCACGTCGATGAACCAGATACACTTTGCTTCCATACTTGGTCAAAAAGGTGGCTTCTTCAACGGCTGAATCGCCTCCTCCTATTACATAGAGCTCTTTTTCTCTAAAAATAGGCATCGCGCCATCGCAAATGGCGCACGCGGTGACTCCTTTCTGCCAAAATCCATCTTCACCGGCACCGGGTATCTCAAGGCGTTTTGCCGTGGCACCGGTTGCGATGATCAGAGCATCACAAGTGGCGCTTGTTTTTTTCCCTTCTACCTTAAAAGGGCGAGTGGAGAGATCGACTCCTTCGACATCTTCGCGGAGCAATTCGGTACCAAAACGGGCGCACTGTTTGCGAAATGCGTCCATCATCTCAGGACCTGTTACACCTTCTGGAAATCCAGGATAATTCTCCACATCAGTTGTGGTCATCAGCTGGCCACCGGCGGGTCCGGAGAAAAAGCCTTCGTACAACAAAGGAGAGAGATTAGCGCGTGCTGTGTAAAGAGCGGCTGTGTAACCTGCAGGTCCCGATCCGATAATGATCACTTTATGATGATTCATGACTAACTCCTGTTAATATAGCAGTTGCGGTTGCATAGTCTTCGCAATGGCTGATGGATACAAATATATGGGTGAGAGGGAAATGTTTTTTTAAGCGGTCAGAGAGGTAGACCTCGGGCTTTCCGTGCGGGTCGTTAATGATTTCGATCTCATGCCACTTGACCTCGGGATTAAAGCCCTTCCCAAGAGCTTTTAAAATGGCCTCTTTGGCCGCAAACCGTCCCGCATAACGCGGTGTGGGATCCTGGTGTTTTTGGCAGTAGCACTTTTCACGCTCTGTAAACAAGCGACCGATAAAGCGCTCTCCATGCCGCTCAATTGCTTCTTTGATTCGGCGGATTTCAATGATATCGGTTCCAATCCCGGCCATGCAGTTGGGAGGGAGGCTACTGGCCATGATGTGGGTCCTCTGCAACATTACAGAAAATCATTCTTCCTGAGGTGGTGTGCTTGACTGACAGAACAAGCACCTCAATTGTCTCGCCAATATAGTCGCCTCCACCATTCACAACAACCATAGTGCCATCTTCTAGATAGCCTACCCCTTGCAAATCTTCTTTTCCCACTCGTTGGATCTTAATCTTCATCAATTCGCCTCTCTGCATAAGCGGCTTTAAGCCGTTTGAAAGCGAATGGAGATTGATGACACGTACACCCTCAGCTTGAGCCTGTTGGACTCGATTGTGATCGGCAGACAAAATATTGGCATCCAATAGGCGGGCGAGTTGAAAAACTTTTGTGTGCGTCTCTTTTACATCGGGAAAGTCAGTGTCTTGGTAGCGGAGCCCAAGCTCGGGAAGCGACTCGAGTTTTTTTACGACCTCAAGCGCCCGCTTGGCTCGATGGCTGGTCATCTCATCAGGATTCTCTTCTTGCTCTTGAAGCTCTTTGAGTAAAAAGCGAGGAAGTAGGAGGTGTTTATCGAGAAGGCCTGAGGCGGCCAGATCGATCAGGCGTGGATCATAGAGCGCGGATAGATCGATCAGGATCTCTTTTGTTTTTTGCTCGGTAGGGGTGAATTTTACGAAAGGGAGACTCACATGAAGCTCGTTGGAAGCACGTAGCGTCATCATCACACCCAAATAAGTGGCAAATAAAAAGATAAAGATTTTGATGCCGTCTAGGATAATATGCTCTGAGTGCATGCCTGTTAGCTCAACAAGCGTATCGAGAATCACGATCAGCGCCAGCGCCATGAGGTAGCCGAAAAACAGGCCAAGAACAGCGATATTGAACGAACGAAGAGAGAACCGTTTGAAAAGAAGGTCACAACCGATGAGCACGCCGCCTACAATAAGGCCTAAAACAACCCCCAAAGCATAGTTGCCGAACGTCGGCTCAGCATGAATTGTCACTGCATAGGTGATCATAAACAGCAGGCTGAGGATCACATAAAAAAACCGGACAAAGGTTGTGGAGAGGCGCATGCTAAGACTCCTTTTTCTTGAGGTAGTGGTAGTTAGCAGCTGAGCGGAAATAGAGCATGGCGCCATTCATGAGCGCTGAGCCAACGGCGACATCAATCACACCGCGCGTGTCGAGGGTGATGGGGATAAAGCGGAGACTCATGCCCAGTCCCATCATGGACGCAATCAATAGGTAGTGCCCTTTAGTGTAGAGGTTTGTAATGCTAGAAGGATTGGACAGAGTGAAAATTCGATTTACCTGCCTTTGAGCCGTTTTGCCCAACACGTAGCGTCCTTTTACAAATCCTAGAAGAAGAGCAAAAGAGAGAAGAATCACCACACCGTTTTGGCGATCAGGAAAGAAGCGATTGACCAAAACAAGCATAGAAAAGCGCCCCGGTAACAGAGCGGCTTCCGGATTACGGAGCGTTTCCATAATAAAGCGGAGGCCGAGAGTTAGAAGGAAGGTTCCGATGGCCAGCCAGACTAAACCAGCCATAATAATCAGTGTGCGGTGTTTGAGTTTCATAGGGGAGGGCTCACAATCTCGGTTGAAAAATTTTAACTCCAGAGTATAGACTCAAGGGTCGTTTTTTACTAGGGGTTGAAATGGGTTTTGGTCATCTTGCTTGGGATCCGGACAGAATTTTTTTTGTTGTTCCCTATCTTAATCACCCCGTCACGTGGTATGGGGTCCTTTTTGCCTTTGGTTTTTTGGTAGGTTATTTTTTAACGCGTAAATTATTTACCCGTTTTTTAGCCGATCCTATTACCCCTTTAGCGGAGACAAAATTAGCCGCGATTCAGCTTACGGATCGGCTGGCTTTGTTTGTTGTTCTGGGGACCATTATTGGAGCGCGTCTGGGCCATGTCTTTTTTTATGGGTGGTCCTACTATAGCCAAAATCCACTAGATATCTTTAAGATTTGGGAGGGGGGGCTTGCCAGTCATGGAGGAGCATTGGGCGTTCTCTTGGGGCTCTTTATTTTCATTTGGTGGAATAGGCGCCTCTACCCCAAGCTTACCTTTCTTTCTCTACTTGATATACTCGTGGTCCCTACAGCCTTTGTCGGTGCGTGCATTCGGGTAGGCAACTTTGTGAATCAAGAGATTACGGGAATTCCGACCGATCTGCCGTGGGGAGTCATCTTTGTCAATCCTGTGGATGGCTACCCCGGAGTCCCTTTGCACCCAGTTCAGCTCTATGAGGCTGCTGCTTATCTGGCTATCTTTGGTTTTCTGTATTTTTTATGGAAAGCGCGTGCGCATCTTGTGGGTTTTGGAATGCTGAGCGGGTGGTTTTTTACCCTTGTTTTTGGCTTTCGCTTTGTTTTAGAGTTTTTCAAAATGCCTCAGCATCAATGGCTGGATCAAAACGGTGTGCTCACAATGGGCCAATTGCTCAGTATTCCCTTCATCTTTTTGGGGATCGCTTTGCTAATTTATAACTACTTGCGAACAAAAAATGCAAAACTACCTCCATCCTGAACAAACAATCTTAATTGCCGGCGCTGAGGGGATGGTGGGCAGTGCCATGGTCCGTCTTTTAGGTAGGCACGGATACACAAACCTACTCACACCCCCAAGGGCAGCTCTGGACTATACTAATCAAGTAGCTGTAAGAGAGTATTTGGCTACTCATAGACCTGATGTCGTGGTGGTTGCGGCTGCAAAAGTGGGGGGCATTTATGCGAACATGACCTATCCGGCTGAGTTTATCTACACAAATTTGATGATCGCTTCCAACTTGATTCATGAGTCTTATCAGATGGGTGTTCAACGGCTTCTTTATCTTGGTAGCACGTGTATCTATCCGCGCGAAGCCCCACAGCCCATTCCTGAAGAGGCGCTTTTGACAGGACCCTTAGAGAAAACCAATGAGGCGTATGCGCTTGCCAAAATTGCGGGAATCAAGCTTTGTGAATACTACCGCCGGCAATATGGGTGCCACTACATTTCGGCGATGCCGACTAATCTATATGGACCGGGCGACACCTATCATTCTGAAAATGCGCATGTGATTCCGGCTTTGATTCGCCGCTTTCACGAGGCAAAGCTAGCCAATCTTCCGGAAGTTTCTATTTGGGGAACAGGAAAGGCCTTGCGAGAGTTTCTTTACGTAGAGGATTTAGCGGAGGCATGTCTATTTCTTTTGCAGCACTATGATGCGCCTGAGCAGATCAATGTCGGTTCCGATGAGGAGGTCACAATCTTAGATGTAGCTAAAGAGATTGCTGAGGTCGTCGGTTATCAGGGGAATCTTGTTCAGGATCTCTCCAAGCCGGATGGGACGCCGCGGAAGAAAACGGATACCACCCGCATTAACCGGATGGGGTGGCGACCTAAGATCTCTCTTCGTGAGGGACTCGAGCAGAGTTATTCCGATTATCAGCGGCTTTTGCACGGTGCAGATCGAAATACATCCGTTCAGCCCGCTGAGCGTTGAATGGAAGTAGCGGAGTGCACGCTCTAAACAGCTTTTCTATCTGTTGCAGAGCAGACTGTTCATCGAGTTCCCAGTTGTCATCTTCGGCAAGGCATTCATGTGCATACCAGTCTACCAGAGCATCAACGTGGGACTGAATCTTCTGCTCTCTACGATGATTGAGCCACCAGATCTTATACAACCAGGTTGCTGCTGCCAAACGAGGTGTTGGGTCACATTCATCAAAAAAATCGAGTATCAGTTGGTGGACAGCTTCGCTTTTCGATGTGTGGAGGGGAAGGGCATCTAAATGTTCAAAGGCAACCTCTAAAAGTGCAGACTCTTCAAACAGAGGAAGGACTCCATAGGAAAGTGGAGAAACCTCTTCCCACAAATCTAGGGAGAGGTGCACACTCTGTTTTTTTCTTTGATCGTTTAGCAGCTCTTCTACGGATAGTTTGAAGTTAGTCAGCACTTGTATCCACATCTCTTCTCCAAAACATTCAGAGACTTGATAAAGCTTAAAGAATAACTGAGAAAGGACCGATTCATCTAATGCATCAGTTCCATCGTCTATCGTCTTTGAAATCAACAAAAGAGCACTTTCTTTCTGGCACTCTTCAAAGAGCTGCTGTTTGAATTCTGTGCCCTGTAGCGGATCAATACATGAATCTACAAATTGGGTGATGTAGAGAAAACAATGATCCTCGGGCGTCGTTAAGATTCTTGCTGGATCTTTGAGATAATCGCAGAGTTTCTGAGTAAAACGAGCGCCAAAGCTTAATTGATCAAAAGAATAAGAACATTGATTCGCCAATCTAATCAGAAAGCAGAGGTCATCCACAAAGGTAAAGCTGATGGAGAAGAAGGGATTTTTCTCGAGGTTGGTTCGAATCACCTGGCCTACGTGAAAGCCCTTTTTTTGTGCTACATAGGCACGTGCTTCTGGATAGCAACATCTGCCCATTACCTCTTTCACATGTTCATAGCCGATGTGGAGAAGAACCGAGAGTAGAGGAGTTGTGAGTAGCTGCTCGGTTATCGTAATCCCCTTTTCATCAAAATCAGTGGAAAGTAAAGCCTCTTTTAGGTTTGAGCGCCACCCATGGGGAGGGTGAACGTCCCAAAGGTTAACGGGCATCTTCAGCGTATCGGATGGTAGAAGATCAAAGACAACTGAAGCGCAAATAGAGCCAATTGGATGGTGTCGATCGCGGGCATCTTTGGAAAGAGTGGTTTGTCGCTCTTTGCATCTTTCAGGTACCCAGTGAGTGGGAGAAAATGGCTGAGACGAGGGGATGCTGTTAGCCATCTCCATCCAGATCTTTTCTATGTTGATCATGTAATCTGAAGTGCGTCTGTTCAGCACGGAGCCGGCTAAAAGGCAGAAGAGGAAAATCAGAGCGAAATTGCGCTTCTACCCAAGTGGATACGGCGTCTCGCTCCTGGTTCCAATTTCCTTTATCGACTAGATAATCATGCACGTACCAGTCAACTAGCCGATCGGTATAGGAAATGTTTTTTTCTTTTCTGGTGCGGTCAAACCACCAAGCTTTATAGAGCCAGGTTGCCGCTCTTAAACGGTTTTTTTTCGGATGCTTACAATCCAAGCACGCTTCACTGAGCTCAGAGATGGCATCCATGTGTCCGTAAAGGCAGTTGTGTGCTTCAAAAAAAGCGAAGGCATTTGTGACTATCGGGTTTTTGACAAGTAGGGGGCAGCTGCCGTAGGCCACAGGAGCACTGGCTAGCCAAAGGGAGTGATATATCTGACCACTCTCTTTTGGACGTGTGCCATTAGGTTTGTTTTGGAAAGAATCTGCAAGGCGGGAAGTGATTTTTTCCGGCATCTCCTTACCAAAACAGGCGGAAATGTAAGCGAGATCTGTCATCAAGGAGGTAAGATCTACGGTTTCAAGATTTGTGTTTTCTATCAGATTACGGCAAAGCGTTTGTTGATCGGGAGTCAGTTTCAAAGAAAGTTCCGGAGAATGAGTCGTGTGATCGGATGCGGCTCCCCCTGTCCCCTGAGCGGGTAAGCTGGGATGTTTCAGTAAATCGATCAGTTGGATGAGGTAAAGAAAGGAGTGATCTAAAGGATCGACATGAACAGGACTGGAAACGCAGAGTTGCTGAAGAAACAGAGTCTGAATGTGGATCTGATCTACTGAAGGCATTTGGATTGAGGAGCTGTCACTTAAGCGACACAGATAGCTTAGGTCATGAGCAAAACTGAGTGGATTTTTTAAAAAGGGATTTCGTTCCAGATTATCACGAATGAGTCGTGTACAGTTGAGCGTATCTTTTGGAAGCTTTCCACGAGGGCATTTTTTTACGACATCATTGATGCGCTGATAGCTAATTGCGATCAAGGATTCAACAACTTGATCTGTTAGCTGCGCTCGAGTGACAAGATTTCCCCCCGATTGTACCTTAAGTTTGATCAAGGCTGTCTTGAATGGAACTCGCCATTCCGCTTGTGGAGCCGAAGGCCAGCGTTTGGCAGACCGCGCCAGCAGTTCTTTCGGAAGAAGATCAAGAAGGATCTCCGAACAAGTGCGACACAAAGAACTTGTTTGGATAGCTGCATCTCTGAGCAAATGGAGCTGGCAAGAATTCAATCCACTTAAGCTATTTATAAACATAAAAGAAGATTAATACATAAGTAATTGAAAATCAACGACAATTTTCAAGAATTTTCAAAATCCCTTTGACAGACCCTGCCATTTCATGATTTTTGGATTCTAATCCCTTTTGAATTTGTTTCACGGAGGCCATCACAGTCGAGTGGTCTCGCGCAAAAATATCTCCGATTTTCATGAAAGGGAGGTTGAGTTCTTGTCGGCAAAGATGCATGGCGATTTGGCGGGGTAGAGCGCACTCACGAGCTTGTGATTTGCTTAAAATATCGTCCATCCGAATTCCGTAAAATTCAGCTACGGTTCGAATGATTTTGCCGGGAGTGAGTACGGCTTTCTCTTCTTCTTGGATCAGATCAGCTAAGTAGTGTTCCGCAACTTTCAAAGAGAGAGGAAGAGAGGGGGGATTGCCCAGACCTTTGTTCAGATGCGTTCGGAGAATCAGGGCTTCCAGAGCGCGGATCAAATTTTTTGTGCTATTACCAAAGGTGTGAATCAGGAATTCTTTAACAGAGGTCTCCAAGGGGAAAGAAACCTTTTCCGCTTTTTGGAGCAAAATGGTCTCCATTTCTTCTTTTCCGGCCATGTGCAGAGGAATCACAATACCCCACTCAAAACGGCTAACCAGACGTGGTTCAATGAATTTGAGCTCTTGTGGAGGACAGGCTGCGCTTAAAATGATCTGTTTGTTTTCGACGTGTAGGGTGTTAAAAGTATGAAAAAGTTCTTCTTGAGTCGCTCCTTTGCGTGAGAAGACTTCGATATCATCGATCAATAGGGCATCAACATTACGGTAAGCTTTTCGAAAGGCCTGCATCTCTCCACTGCGGATGGCTCCCACAACATGCTCAGTGAAGGTATTGGCTCGCACATAGAGTACTTTTTTCCCTGACTCTTTGAGCTTGTTTGCTGTTGCCATCATCAAGTGGGTTTTTCCTGTTCCTGAGCGCCCGAATAGATAAATGGGGTTGAAAGAGAGAGACTCAGCCTGAGAATCAACGGGTTGCAGGGTTTCAGAGTTAATAGCACAACTCTCGCAGAGCAATTTATAAGCTAGAAGATTGTTAGATGAAGAGACATACGTTTCAAACTGCGATTGGGAGTCTAGTTCATCGAAGTTGAGTTGAAAAGCCGGTGCTGTAAAAGAAGCCGGAGCCTGTTTTTTACGTCGCTGGGGTGTCTTTTCTCCATCGCCTTGCTGCGCGGAGACGGCAATATGCACCTTGATCTGTTTATGATTATTGTTGAAAAGACGCGTCTGCACACGGTGGCGCATATGCTCCTCAAACCAGATTGACTTGAAAGAATCGGAGGCTTCAAGGTAGAGATTGCAGGCATCGAAGCGGACAATTTGCAAAGGACGGAGCCACTTATCTACGGTCTCTTTTCCGAGTTCCTTCTCCTGCTGTGTGAGGAATTCTTCCCAAGCGCGCATGATCTATAGACACCTTTTACCTGTTTATACTTCATAACGCCTTTGACAGAAAAATTCTACAACTTCTTTTTCTCTGGTACAATTAATTCTGGTTGCTTGAATTTTTTGTCTAAAATGCGGTTTGTAATCAACTGCTGAACGATTCCGAGGAGCATTGATGAGAGCCAGTAGAGGTTCAAACCAGAGGGGAAATGGTAGAACATCACCATGAAGACAACAGTCATTATGGTTCCCATTGTTTTCTGCTGCCTCTGTTGATCGGTCATCTGATTGGGATCTTTTGGCGCTGTAGAGGTCAGTCTCTGCTGGAAGAACATGACCACACCAAGCAATATCGGAAGCAGGTGAAATTGATTACCAATAAAGAAAATCGGTGCTTTCCACTGGAAGAGCACGTCGGGAGCGGTTAGGTCATTGATCCACCCCGGAATGAAAACGGCCCCTCGCAGCTGGAATGAGGACTTCAGCAAATCGAACATGGCAATCAGAAAAGGAATCTGAATCACGACAGGAATACAGCCCGTGAAGGGATTGACCTTCTTTTCTCGGTAAAGCGCCATGATCTCCACTTGCGCTTTTTTGGGCTCTTTTTTGTATTTCTTCTGAATCGCTTGAATCTGCGGGGAGAGCAGTTGCATGCGCCGCATGGACTTAATCGACCACGCATTGAGAGGATAGAGCAGCACGCGCAAGAAAATAGTCAACAGGATGATCGAAAAGCCCCATGAGTGAGTGATGCTATAGAAAAACTTCATCACCACAAAGAGCAGTTTTGAAAAAGGCTCAGAGATGAAGGAGAACCATCCATAAAAGGTGCGGCAGGCAATGTAATCAGGGTTGTAACCGGTTGTTGGGTCAGAATAAATCCGATCCACCCGCTTCAAAATGCTCTCTTCAAAAGGGCCTGAGTAAATACGAAATTTAAGTGGCCCCCCTTTCGTAGGAATCGGAAGAAGAAGCTGATAGCCGGGGTATTTAGTGGCCGGGTAGGGATGGTATTCGGGATCGATCACCGAAAGGCGGGTGGGGACGACTGTGCCGGGGACGGCAGCTGCGCGATAGCCGGCTCCTATTTCGGTTAGCGGATCCATAATCATGCCCAAATAGCCATTTGAGTTCACAATCCAATCGGGGCTAACTGAGCTCACAGTGACCACTTCTTTTGCTTTTGGCAAAGAGAGTTTTTCTACCTCACCTTTTCCCTTTCTGGAGACACGGTATTGAATTTGGGGCGAAGAGGAGTTAGACATAATCTCTACCTCAGGAACACCTGAGGTGAGCCAAAGACCACGGCTATCGCCTTCCACGTTAATCGTAAGATCAAAAACGTAGGGCGCAGCACTCTTTTCATCCGAAAGGGTATAGGTTTTGGTAATCTTTCGATGTGGCTGTGTGGCTTCAAAGACAATGGTGTTTTGGGTAAACTCTTTGACTGTATAGACCAACTCTGCCATCTCAGGATAGTCAGATACCAAGTTGAGCGCATAGAATTGAGGTGCAATCGCCACTGTTTTTTTATTCCAAACACCACGCCGCAGCAGGGGGTAGTAACCACCGATGGTGTCAGGTTGGTGCACCTCATTGGAGTCCGGCGTTAGGTAGGGATGTGCAGGGAATCTGGCATTGGCTGGATAGTCCTCTGCGAGCGTACGGTCGAAGCCGATCTCGTTGACCACACTCTCTTGATCTTCCTTGCTCTTTAAAGGAAGATTGATTTCGGCAAGAGCGCCTCCCACGTTGGTGAAAACAAGCTGTTGGTAGTCATTTTCCAAAACATAGTATTTCTGCTCCTGGTCACCGGCCTGTAGGGCGGCTAGAGGCGCTTTTGCTTTAAACAGACCTGTTAGATTCGGAAGTGTTTGTAGCTCCACAAAAGCTCCAGAGCGCCACTCATAAAAGCCAATTGGAAGCCATCCGCGGCTTGTTTTATACAAAGCAAGAGCATTTTCACTTAAGGGACCTAATGGGACTTCAACAACCCCGTCACGGTAGACACCAAGGTGCACCTGGGGAGTGTTATCGGCAGGAAACGTGATCAGTTGGACATCAAAGGTGTCCATTGGAGGTAGAGCGGCGATATCGAGAGGCTCAAACTTTTTTGGAGCATAGACGATAGGACCCCCTTTGACAACATTTTTGGTTTGAAGAGTCTGTGCTTGCTGGTTAACGAGCAGTGTTTCGGGAACTGAATCCTCCCAAGCCAGAGCAAGCGTGTTTCCTTCAACATTCACGCCATAAGTGAGCGTCTCACCATCTTCAGCAGTAAGTTCTACCAAGGGAAGATCAGCGCTTTTGGCTAGACGCTTTTCCATATTCACTTGTAGATCAGCTACTTTTTTGGCTTTTGCTGCCTCTTGCTGTTTGAGAATCTCGCGGTTTTTCTGATCTCTTTGCTGACTAAAGAAAAAATTGAGTCCGAAAAAAGTCGCTCCGACAACAAGTACAAATACAATCGTTCGTTTGTCCATATCACTTTGAATGCTAGATAAAAATAGGAGTAGAGCCTACCAGATCCTAAAATATTGACAAAGGGCGTTTTTTCTGATCATATGAATGCGATGTATAAATCTATCTTAATAGCTCCTCTGCTTCTTGCTACGCCTGATATAAAAGAGACACTGGCTGTGCACCAAAAACAGTTGAACCAGACAACAGAGAAGCACATAAGGGGAGAGCTGCACTATAAACTCGCCTGCGCCTATTGCGCGGATCAGGAGATGGATCGGGCTTTTGAGCATTTTCTCATGGCTCTCAAAACAGTGGATGTGCTTCCTGTTCCTGAGATGGGCGCAGAAGAAAAAACGGTCTATGAGTCGGCTCTTGCCACCTACTTAAAGGGGGCGGGAAGTGATCCGGTTCGGTTGGCAGAAACCTTATGTGCTTCATACGGAGAACTGGCCACGACTCACCCCGATTGGATCCATTTAAATTTTTTGATCGCAACGGCACTAGCTAACTTAGGGCAATTTGAAGATTTTTTTGCGCGGTTCTACAAGGGCTATTCTTTTCTTGGCGAGACCTTTTTAGCTTTTAAAACACGGGGAATTCTTTACCTGCGTCTCTCACAGCACACCCCTTCAATGAAAGAGAGAGGTCGGTATCAAAAAGAGGCGTCTCTTTGCTTGGAAGAAGCGCTGAATCGAAATCCAAAAGATGGTAGTCTATATAAAGTCTTGATTTTTCTTGCAAAGGATGAGAAAAAGGACTCCCTTGTGCTTCACTATTTGCAAAAGATTGTCGAAAATGGAGCCCACATTGCGCGGGCAGATATTTATGAGTATGTGCGCGAGGCTGTGGCGCAAGAAAAGAGTGCGCTGGCCCAACAGATCATCGACCTAGCCCAAAGAGAGTATGCCTTTAGTCGCTCCATTTCGGCTGCACAAGAGTATTTAAATCAATGTATTAGAGGGTAGTATGCAAGAACAAATCCTGGGTGATTATCGGGTAATCAAGCAAATCGGACAGGGAACGTTAGGTGCCGTTTTGCTCGCTGAACACCGTTTTATCAAAAAGCAGTATGTCCTCAAGGTTCTACCTGCTGAGCTTTGTAAAGATCGTGGCTTTCTTGAGCGATTTGAAGAGGAGGTGGCCAAGCTGGCCAGCTTGGAACATCCCCATATTGTAAAAATGCACAATGTTTCGTTTGCCGAAGGGCTCTATTTCCTTGTCTCAGACTGTGTTGTGGACTCGATAGGAGAGACAACCAACTTAGCTCAGTATATGTCGGGAAGAAAGGAGCGCTTAAAAGAAGACGAGCTTCTTAGCGTGATGAAACAGATAGCCGGCGCGTTAGATTATGCGCATACGAAGGGACAGGTGGCCCATCGCGCTTTGAAACTCAATAACATCTTGATTGGGAAAGGAAATCCTGGGATTGATGTGTTCATCTCTGATTTTGGATTGGCCAAAATTGTTAGCCCCGGTAAGGTGATCTGCCGGACGTTTTTGACTGTAGCTGAGGCTCTTGAAGCCTTGCCGGTTGAGAAGGGGAGAGAAGAGAAGTACGCCCCTCTACCGATTGATGCGGACAAACTCTCTAAGCTGGGTCAATCTTTTCTCCAAAGTTATGCTTTTTTAGCTCCTGAACAAAAACGTTTTGAACAGGTAGGGATGCAAGCGGATTCCTATGCATTCGGTGTTTTGACCTACTACTTGATCACCGGACAGTTTCCTGAAGGAGCCTTTGAGATGCCCTCTAAACTGGCTCCTGACTATCGACATGATTGGGATGCCATTGTAAAACAATGTCTCCAGCCTGATCCCACTTCTCGTCCTACTCTTCTGCATCCTCTTTTGGAGGCGAAGAAGCGTAGTGAGTTGCGCCCTGTCATTGACGATTCACCCAAAGAATTTTCTCCAACGCTTGAGCACCTTAAGGAGGAGCTCGAAAAAAATACCCCTCAGCCCAAGCCTGCACGTGAGTTGGCCGCAGTTGCTGCTGAAGAGAAGCCTGCTTTAACGCCTGTCATTAGTCGTCCTGTAGCCGAAGCGCGTATTGCGCCAACTCCCAAGGAAGCGACAGTCGTAGAGAGCAAAGATATTACCGAAGCAACGCCGCCTGCGATGACTCCGCCCCGGGATGAATCCTACTCACAACAGCTCAGCTCGATGCTGAATCGTGATCCGGTGGTCACCGAGTATCAACCTGAGGTTAAAGAGTCACAAAATATCGAACCTCTCCAGACTGAAATGGTTGTTGTGCGCGGAGGTGAGTTTTTTCGAGGGTCTAATCAAGGAAGTCGCGATGAGATGCCGCGTCATCGGATCATTGTCGAGAGCTTTGCATTAGACGTGCATCCTGTGACCAATGAGCAATTTGCCCGGTTTTTAGAGTTTATGGGAGGAGAGAAAGACTCGCACTATAATGATTTGATTCGTTTGAAAGATGCACGGCTTCATCGGGCAGGAGGTAAGCTATCCATTGAATCTGGCTACGCTAAGCATCCAGTTGTGGGAGTCACGTGGTATGGGGCGGTTGCGTATGCAAAATGGGTCGGTAAACGGTTACCCACAGAGGCAGAGTGGGAAGTTGCGGCGCGCGGCGGTATCGACGAGGGACTCTACCCAACAGGTGAGAATATCGAAAAGAGTCAAGCCAACTTTTTCAGCTCAGACACCACTAAGGTGATGAGCTACGCTCCGAATGTATTTGGCCTCTACGATATGGCCGGCAACGTCTACGAGTGGTGCCAGGATTGGTATGGCTACAACTATTATGAAGCCTCAGAGCAAGAGCCCAATAATCCTAAGGGTCCTCTGCAAGGTGTTTATCGTGTGCTCAGAGGCGGGTGTTGGAAGAGCCTAAAAGAAGATATGCGTGTTTCCCACCGGCACCGTAACAATCCCGGAACAGTCAACAGCACCTATGGATTCCGTTGCGCAGCTCATGTCCAATAAAGAAGAGTACCTAAGGCTGTGTGCAGAGATTTGGGAGCATAATGGACGTTACTACGTCGAGAATGCGCCTGTGATCTCTGATTTCGCGTTTGATCAGCTTCTAAAGCAGCTGATTGAGATGGAAGCAGAGCATCCAGAGTGGATTTTCCCGGGCTCTCCGACACAAAGAGTGGGTGAGATGGTCTCCGGTGGCTTCCCCGTTGTGGCCCATACTGTGCCGATGTTATCACTGGCTAATTCTTACTCGCCTGAAGAGGTGAATGAGTTTTTAGCGCGCATAGAGAAGCTGCTTCACACCAAAGAAGTTACCTATACGACAGAGCTTAAAATGGATGGAATCGCCATTTCGGTGCGTTACGAGCACGGAATGCTTGTGCGCGCTGTCACGCGTGGCAACGGATCAGAAGGTGAGGAGATTACCTCTAATGTGAGGACGATTCAGTCTTTGCCCCTGCAGCTGCGTGGCGCCTATCCGGATATTGTGGAGGCACGAGGAGAGGTGTTTATGCCCAAAAGGGCTTTTACTGCCTTAAATCAGCAGCGCGAAAAAGAGGAAAAGCCCCTTTTCGCCAATCCTCGAAATGCAGCAGGTGGAGCGCTCAAATTACTTGATCCCAAAGAGGTAGCTAAGCGGAATCTTGGGATCTCCTTTTACGGGCTTGCTGAGAGCGCCTCAGGGGCGCCCAAAACACAGTTTGAAACGTTAAAAATGCTGCAAAAATGGGGTCTGCCGATTGCTGGAAACTTTGCCCGTTGCTCTCAGTTTAGTGAAATTTGGGCGTTTGCAGAAGAGGTAGAAAAGCAGCGTCCCAAATTGCCTTTTGAGATTGATGGAATTGTCATTAAGGTAGACGAAATTGGCTTACAGAAAAAATTAGGAGTCACCGGTAAGAACTACAGATGGGCGGTCGCCTACAAATTTGCACCAGAAAGAGTTGAAACGGTGATCAAAGAGATCACGGTTCAGGTGGGGCGGACAGGCGTTTTGACCCCCGTGGCTGAGCTTGAGCCTGTTTTTGTGGCCGGGAGTACGATTGCACGTGCCACCTTGCATAATGAAGATGAGGTGAAACGGAAAGATATCCGCGTAGGGGACTGCGTCTTTATTGAAAAGGGAGGCGATGTCATCCCTAAAGTCGTAGAGGTGAACCGAGCCAAACGACCGGCGGGCACCCATGCATGGAAGATGCCGACCCACTGCCCTGCGTGCAAGACACCTGTTCAACGCAGTGAGGAAGAGGTGGCACTCCGTTGCCCGAATCGGACGGGTTGTCCGGCACAGGGGCTCAGACGTCTGATCTTCTTCGCCGGTAAATCAGGAATGGATATAGAGCATTTAGGGGAAAAAGTGGTCACCCAGCTAGCCGAACTGGGATTTGTGAAGCGCCTCTCTGACATCTATACATTAACAGCAGAGCAGCTTTTTCAGGTCAAAAACTTCAAAGAAAAAGCGGTTCAAAACGTCTTAACCAGTATTGAGAAATCAAAAGATGTCACATTGGGACGTTTTATTATGGCCCTGGGAATACCGCATGTGGGTGCAGAAACGGCTGATCTTTTGGCTAGCAAGGCGGGGAATTTAGAGAAACTAGCTCTGATGAGTGAGGAGCAGCTTGTTGAATTAGAGGGTGTGGGGCCTAAAGTAGCTGAGTCGATTGTGACCTTTTTTTCAGATCCTGAGCATCAAGAAGAAATCGCGCGTCTTTTAGAAAATGGTGTCGTGCCCCGCGTTGAAGAGGTAAAAGGTTTTGAAGGACATCTATTTCAGGGAAAAACATTTGTGTTAACAGGAGCTCTTGAAGCGTACACAAGAGATCATGCCCGCTCTTTGATCAAGGAGCGGGGAGGTAAGGTTTCGGGCTCTGTGAGTAAAAATACCGACTATCTTTTAGCAGGCGAGGATCCGGGTTCCAAGTACGAAAAGGCCCAAAAGTTAGGAATCAAAATTCTCTCAGAATCAGAGTTCGAGCGGTTGTTGGAAATATAGTCGCTCGACAATCTGAAAAAAGACCTCTTCGCTGAAGTAGGAGCTGTTATGGATGCTGTATCCCAATGAGTGGACCACCTTAAATTCCCACGGCGTTTCTGCCCATACAAAGTAGTAGTGCATGCCCTCTTTTAAAATGAGGTAGGTGGGGAAACGATCAGTGTCTATTTTACTCCCAAGAGGTGTCAGGGAACGCGCATCCATTTCCATCACAAAGCAATCGTCTGTAGCGCAGATCTGTTCAAGCTCCGAATCATTTTCAATCAAATACTGGATGTCATAGGGGCTTAACCCTCTAACGGAGACTTCTAGCGAGGCAGGGATGGGAAGGTGTCGTTGGTTGTAGAGCCAACTAGCCGCTCTTTTTTGAGCGATCATCGTTGTCCATTGTCTCAGCTTAGCGTGACAACGGGTTCGGTCAGTGAAGGCGTATTCACGCGTAATCGCTTGGAACATAAAAAAAAGCGCGTAATAGCCGCAGAGATGGTTGCCGCCTTGCTCTTGATGCACGCCAGGTACTTGCGTAAAACCTGTTTCAGGAAGCCCCTCTTGTTGAACAATGGCTCTGGTATAGCGAGCTCCAGAAATGTGACCATCTTGTGTGATTTGGCTCTGGGCTGAGCGCTCAAGGTGTCTTGCAATTGCGGGTATGTGGCGCAAGTTCATCTGTTTGGCGGCTTCTTGCTCAATCCTTGAAATGGTTTTTGTCTTCTCTGTTCGCTCTGGGCCTTCAGTTAACGAGTCTCGACGGTTGATAGCTGCGGTTCTACGCTCGGTCAATTCGTCAAGGGTGCCGGTATCATCAATTTGCTGAACCTCATCTTGAAATACCTGAACAGTCGCTGTAGTACGTAAAATAAGAAAAACGACAGTGTTAATCAGGGGAACTAGAAGGAGAAGGCCAACCGCACAGTGCTTAATCCGACCTAACAAGCTCGGTTGCTCACAACAGATAGAAAGATTACGCACACCTTCTTCGTAAGGATAGGTAAAAAGAGTATAAGGGTCATAACCCCTCGGAGCTAGTGTTTCTATGTAAGACATAGGAACATTATAGCATCTTTCCTATAAATGTGTTATGTGTAAAACTCTGCAAAGAAACTTTTTGGAGCGTGCCGATCAGTGCGTCTTCACCTTCAAATATCACATTACGCCAGCAGCGTGTGAGTCCTTTCAAGTGCTTTTGATCTCGATTGCGCCGCTCCACGAGCACTTCGACCTCTTTGCCTAGCATTTCGCTCATCAGCTCGGCAGCGATTTGGTTGTGCAGATTGAGTAGCCGCTGATGCCGCTCGGCTTTGACCTCTTCGGGGACATCATCAGCCCAGCGTTTAGCAGGCGTTCCCTTACGCGGGCTATAGGTGTAAAGAAATGCATTACTATAACGCACCTGCCGCATCGCTTCCATTGTCTCTTCAAATTCCTCTTCAGTCTCTGTGGGAAAGCCGACGATCATGTCAGTTCCCAGAGCGACATCGGGCACCAGGTCGCGCAGCAGAGCCACCTTTTCCATGTACTCCTCTTTGGTATAGATGCGGTGCATCTTACGCAAAACACGGCTAGAGCCAGCTTGGAGAGGAAAGTGAACATGTTCACAGAGACTAGGAAGGTCACGAACCGCTTCCATCAGCTCACGGGTAATATCGACCGGATGGCTGGTTAGAAAACGAACCCGTTTGAGACCCTCAATTTTGTCGAGTTTGTAGAGAAGGTCGTGAAAAAGTGTGTTCCACTCAGCCTGATCTTTGCCGTAGCTGTTGACATTTTGGCCGAGCAGCGTGATCTCTTGCGTTCCTTCACCTACCAAATGGCGACACTCCTCGACGATATGATCAGGGTGACGTGACACTTCCGGGCCTCGCGTGTAGGGGACCACGCAGTAGGTGCAGTATTTATCGCAGCCGCGGATAATCGAAACGTAGGCTTTATATTTATCCATCCGCTTGGCGGCGGTATAGTCGAGCTCTTGAAAAAATTCCTCATCAGTGCGTACTGCTTGATTACCTGTATGAAGCACCTCATCAAGCACTCCATCTAGGTCATGAATATTGTTGGTTCCCAGCACAAAATCGACATGAGGAAGTTTCTGGAAGAGCCCCTCTTTTTTCGCATTGGCCATGCATCCTGTCACCCCGATAATCCGGTCACGCTTTTTGCGTCGCCCGAGCTGTCCCAGCTTACCCATCACCTTTCTTTCAGCAAGATCGCGGATCGAGCACGTATTGAAAATGAGTAGATCTGCTTGATTTTCATCTTCGGTGGCCGTCAGACCCCGTTTGGCTAAAATGCCTGCCATCACCTCGGTATCGAGTTCGTTCATCTGGCACCCGTAGGTGCGCATGTAAAATGTTTTTGGATCTTTTTTCATAAGGCGAGTATGCTACCAAAAACACTTTGAGATTTCAATTCATATGGCCACTTTAAAACTTTTTCACGTCCTTTTTGTCTTTATCTGGGTCGGCTCGCTTCTGATGCTCACCCGCCTGCTTGGTTATCAGGCCAAAGAGTCCGATGCCCTTTTTCAGGCGATGAACCGGATTAATAAGCGCATCTATTTTTTTATCGACCTCCCCTCCATGGTTTTGGCGGTTGCCTTTGGGCTCTGTCTTCTTTTTTTAAAGGATACAAACTGGCGGGCGCCGTGGCTTCATCTCAAGCTGACTTTTGCTTTTTTCTTGATCGTCTGTGACATTATTTGTGGGTTTTGGGTAGCAAAGGGCAAACGGCGCTCACGAGTCGTTTACCAGATTTTCCATGGATTGACAGGAATATTTTTAATTGTGGTCTTAGTGGCTATTTACATTCTCAAGCAGGGGGCCGCCACTTGATAGTAGAAAGAACTTTACTCTTTTTGTTGCAAGACTACATTTCTTGTTGGAAAAAAAACTCCTTAATTCTATGATGTTCGACTTGAAACCGAAGGAATCATTATCATGCAACGGAAGAAAGAAACCACAACCACACAGGCTCGCAAGGAAGATATTAAGCAAGGCTGGTACCTGCTTGACGCGTCAGGAAAAACCTTAGGCCGCTTTTGTGCAGAGATTGCTAAAATCTTGCGTGGTAAGCACAAACCCACCTTCACGCCTAATGTAGATACAGGCGATGGTGTGATTGTTGTGAATGCAGACAAAATTCAGGTTACAGGAGCCAAAGAGGCTCAAAAGATTTACCGCTATTATACAGGTCACATTGGGGGGCTACGTGAAATTCCCTTTCGCAATATGAAAGAGAAGAAGCCCGAATACATCATTACCCACGCTGTTAAAGGAATGATGCCAAAATCACGCTTAGGTAAACAACAACTACGCAAGCTGCGTGTTTTTGCCGGCGAAGAGCATCCTTATGAAGCGCAAAAACCCATTAAAGCTGAAATTTAAAAGGTAGTACATGACAAAGCTAGAAGAATATGTTGCAACCGGCCGCCGCAAACGCTCCGTATCCAGCGTGCGTCTCCGTCCCGGTAAAGGACAAGTGAACGTCAACGGTCGCGACATCAAAGAGTATTTTCCCCTTGAGATCCAAAGAAATTCCATCCTATTACCCCTATCTAAAATTGATGCTGAAAAAAACTACGATATCATCATTCGCGTCAACGGTGGGGGGATTGAAGGACAAGTAGGCGCCTGCCGTCTTGGCATTGCCCGTGCTTTAGTCGAGCAAAATCCCAATCACCGCCACGGCTTCAAGGTAGAAGGCTACCTAACCCGTGATCCCCGCAAAAAAGAACGTAAGAAATACGGTCGCAAAAAAGCCCGTAAGAGTTTCCAATTCTCCAAGCGATAAGAATCCCCCTCCTCTTTTCCTTGGAGTTTCCGCCCTTTTGGCTTCGGTCAAAAGGGCTTTTTCTTTGGGAATG
>CAYGJC010000009.1:68113-80810 GCA_964350245.1 uncultured bacterium
CCTTGGAGTTTCCGCCCTTTTGGCTTCGGTCAAAAGGGCTTTTTCTTTGGGAATGAATTTTGGGGTGGGAACGGGTGATCTTGCGCAAGCTTTTTGCGGATAGAAGGCTACTGTCGCCTCGGGATCTCTATTTTCCAAACGTTCGGAGAGGTGGAGCAATGATAAAAGGGTGGGAAGGGGTGATCTTACGCGAGCTTTTTGCGAAAGAAAAGCTAATTAAGAGATAAATCTTCGGGGATCATGGAGAGGGTTGCGTACCGGCCGCCCAACTCCCGCAGCAACTCCTGCCACAACTTTTCCGGAGGCGTCTCAAAGATGTGCTTTGCGGAAGCGGGACAAATATACCATCCTCCATCTAAAAACTCCCGCTCCAGTTGCCCTGCTTGCCAACCCGCATATCCAAAACAGAGCCGCAAGGTAGGTCCCGCTTGATCCGTCACTGCCTCTTGCAAAAATTGTAAATCTCCGCCCAGATAGACTCCTTCGCAGATCTCAATCGTTTGCTCCGGGATTTTGTCTGAAGAGTGAAGTAGCATCATCTGATTAGTCTGAACAGGCCCGCCTGCCCGCACGTCGACGTGTGGATTGCTGAGCTGCTCAATAGTCAAAATCTCCTCCGGAAGCTCGAGCTCGAGACTCTTGTTGACAACCAGCCCAAAAGAGCCATTGGGACTGTGCTCGCAAAGTAGCAAAACACCCCGAAAAAAAATGCCTGACTCCACATCCGGCGTGGCTATTAAAAAAGTTCCCTTATCTAAATGGGAATAGGGAATCGCATCCATGAGGTCCTCACTACTGACAATAACATTCCTGACAATACTCGCCGGTGAGCATTTCTGTATAGATTTTTAGAGAGTCCTGTAAACACTCGACTTGACTCATCAGCCGGCGCACGGCCTCTGCAAAACACTCGCTTTGCACAGGGATCTCTCGGCACTCCATCGTCTCTAGCACTTGCCCCAACCGATTCATTGTCACAGAAATCTCGCAGACTTCGTTGTCAAAGTAGTTGTAGAAATCACACGGCGTGCAGAGTTTTTTCATGCGGTTCATGCGCGCGGTGCGGGTGCGTTGCCAGCCTTTATCATACTGGAAAAGAAGTCCATAATGATTGATATCGTTGAGAAGTGTATCTACTTTACACATCAAACCTGATAGTTGCAGGTAAAGCGAGTCACTATGGATCAGTCTACCCAGTGTGCCCTCTGCATTTGTGATTTGCTGGATGCTGGCAAGGCCTTCACCGATCTGGTTCATGATTCCCTGGTCATTGGCCTCAGCTACAAAGACTTTTACTTGATCAGCTGCGCCGGTAATGGACTTGAGGGTTTGATTAAAGTCATCTGTATTTACAGCGAGGAAAGTGTTTACTCCATCCATTGTGTCAGTCAGAGAGTCTGAGACGCCGGAGATCTGGTGGAGGATTTGATCTAACTTATCCGTCGAGCGAGCAAAAAGCACTTCTTGCGTGACCTCCTGAGCCGGAGGGGCTCCCGGAGGGGCCGCTTTAGGGATGATCGCAATCGATTTTTCACCCAGTAGCCCTGAGGTGGCAAAGATAATCTCATCGTAGGAGTAAACATGAACAGTAGAGTCCACCTTCAGTGTGAGCTCGTAAATGTAAAGATTACCAAACTCATCTGAGGGACTTTCACGCGGGTGAGGAACCTCAGCAATTTTATCGACCTCACCGACCGGCTTTCCGGCGAAGGTCACTCTCGTTCCTGATTCTACTTTATCGATGTTGGAAAAGCGAACAGTGAGTGTCAGCCTTCCATCACCCACAGAGGGCTTGAGAAAGAGGATTAACCACGCTGTTAGGACAATGCCCACAATAATAAAAATACCCAGCCAAAAGGCTTTGATCCGGTCACCCATTGAATAAATCCCCATCAGGTATCGAGTTTTTCAAAAACGTTTGCACTATCGGATCCTCTATCTTAATGAATGCGCTCTTTGTTGCGATATAGACGATTTGTCCCCCATGATTCAAGGCAATCCGATCGGCAACATGAAAAGCCGAGCAGATATCGTGTGTCACCACAATGCTCGTAGCATTCAGCTCACGTTGTGTTTTTAAGATGAGATCATTGATCTGCATGGCTGTAATCGGATCCAGCCCCGTTGTCGGTTCATCATAAAGTAGAATTTTGGGTCGATAGACAATCAGCCTGGCTAGAGCCGCCCGCTTCCGCATCCCCCCTGATAGATCCGAAGGCATCACCTCTTCTTTTCCATCTAATCCCACCATGTGCAGCGCCTCTGCAACCAACTCTCCAATTTCCTTCTCAGAATGGTGGTCGTGTTGTCTAAGATAAAAAGCCGTATTCTCACCTACCGTCATTGAGTCAAAAAGAGCGGCTGCTTGAAAAAGCATGCCCATCTCACGAATCGCTTGATAGAGCTCACTCTCTTTAAGCTGAGAGATGCAGACTCCATCTACGACCACTTTTCCTTGATCAGGGCGTTCTAGGCCTAAGATTTGCCGGAGCAGTACACTCTTCCCACATCCTGACTGCCCCAAAATAACTAGGGTTTCGCCCGTCTTGATTGTAAGGTTCAAGCCCTTCAAGACAGCCGTTCCATTGTAGCTTTTCCAAAGATCTTCCACTTCAATCATTAGAATCCAAACCTCTCGACTAAAGTGATGTGCGCGACATTGAGGCCCACAGTGAGTAGGAAATTGACAATGAGAATGTACGAGTAGCAGATCACCACACTAGTGGTTGTGGAGCGTCCCACACCCGCTGCCCCTCCTCTAGTAGTCATCCCTTTGTAGCAGGCGATCGTACTGATGATAAAGCCGAAGAAAAGTGCTTTAGTGATGCCTGTTATGATATCGAAATAGCTTACGTGTACCGGCATTGGATCGAAATAGCCCTGTGAGGTCATACCAAAAATATAGACAGAGATTAGATAGCCACCAAAAATACCCATCACCGCGCTGAACATCGTCAGAACAGGGAGCATCGTCATGCAGCTGATAATACGGGGAGCCACTAGATAGCGGAGGGGATTGACGGCCATCGATCTCAGCGCGTCGATCTGTTCAGTGACGCGCATGGTGCCGATCACAGCTGTCATCGAAGAACCGACCCTTCCTGTTACCATAAACGCAGTCAGTACAGGTCCTATTTCAGTGAGCATTCCCTTACCTACAAGTAATCCCGTTGCGCTGGCAAGGCCCTTATCAGCAAGCTGGTAAAAAGATTGAGCCGCGAGAACCAGGCCTGTGGAAAAACCGGTGATGGCGACTACCGGCAGAGAGAGAACGCCAATGTGGTAGAGTTGGTCGAGGATGAGTGGCCACGAAGGGGGGCGCTTAATCGAGGCCCAAAAGGTGCGGGCAAATAAGAACGCCCACATCCCTACGCCCGCGAAGGCTGTATAGAGTTTTTCGTAATAATAGTTCACCCTCGCGATTCTAGCGAATTAGGCCTTATAGGGGAAGGGGTTGATCCCACCGGGAGACGGAGGAATGGTAGGGTGCTTGACCGGCTCTTGGAGCAGTTTTTCCACAGCGCTTTTCAAGAGCGTGATCTGTTCAAGGAAAGTATTGAGAACCATTTCAAGCTCTTTAGCTTGAATCTCAGGGTTGATTCTCTGGTGAAGGTAGAGCTCATCCTCATCGGGTTTCACCGAAACCGTTTCTTCGATTGAGTCGTTGGTTTTAAGGGAGAGTTCGTAGATTTCGGCGCGCCTTTCAATAGGGAAAGCAAGGACGTTTGATGAGAGGAGAATCTTATTGGGAACGAGTTGCTCATCGAGTTCAAAAAGCAGAGGGATGTTGCCCTCTTTCATGATGATAAGACAGGCACCGTTTTGATCGGGTGCGAGCGTAGAAAAGTCGAGCACCTTGGCCAGCTCTAGCAAAAACGCTTCAAACATCTCACTTTCTCCATTTCTTTGGATCTCGAATGATCACTTCGATCTCTTGTCTATCCATGTCTAGTAATTGATGGATGACAATCTGCGCGGATTCCATTTCAGCTGTTTCTGGATATTTTTATTGAAAATTAAAAACACCTTGTTTGGATCCGTTTCCAAAAGAGATGCAACTCTATTGTGTGTGGCAGTATCTGCAATAATATAAGGAATGGCATTAAGAGCCGTAAGCTCCTCTTCGTATGTTTTCACCATCGAAGAGATATCCAAATTGGAAGACGACCGAGTAGGAAGAGGAGAAAGTAGCCTTTGGGTAGTCTCTTCCAACCTTTTGTGCATTTTATCTGAGAAATGTTGAGCTGCTTCTTGTTTTTTGGAGTCTAACCTAGAGGCGGTGGGGCTTTGTAAGTAGCGGAGTAATTCTTGCAAACTTAAATTACTTGGTATCGTGCTTGCAACGAATTCGGTTTCGTCGGTTTTTGTGTTATTGACATAGATAGTGATCAGTTGGTGGGAGCCATGAACATTTGCTTCATATGTATATGCGAAGCCTAATGGTTCAAGCAGCTTATAGATTCTATTTTCTTGATATTCAGATGCTTCACTAGAAATACCCGATTGAACAGCATCGATCAGCAGTTGATCTAACGCATACCGGCGAGGATCTGCAGCAAGTCGTGGATTGGCTAAAAGCTGCTTCAAAGTGCCCACTTTTTCTTCATCGCTACTGAAAGTGTCAAGGTACTCATTCACGTGTGGATTTTTCAAAATGGGCTCTAGTAGGAAAAGCTGGGTGGAAGTAAAGCCTTTTAGTAATTCCGTTTGAGAAAACGAAGGGCGTATTTTCTCAAGATATTTTTCGCGAGAGCTAAAGTACGCAATCACCCACTCAAAGAAATAAGTGATTTTTTCTCCTGTGCTTAGAGGGCCCGAAGAGAGTGTCTGACGGGCACGCGCACTTTCGGGAAGAAGTGGCCTCACGCCCGTCTTATCGCTAGGCTCTCGGGAAGGGGGAACTCTGCTGCTCATCTGCTTTCTCCTTAATTATCGCATTCAAGGGAATAAACTCGTCCCATTCGATCAAGTGCCTTTTCCACTCCACAGCTACATGTAAAAGGCGATGTAGCCACTCCCAATTCTCTTGAGGTGTGCTTGCCGAGGTGAGATACGCATGCAGCTTGAGCACCTCTCCGGATCCTCCCAGTGTCAGGGTGCAGCCGGCTGTATTAATCCCCAAAAAGTTGCTGGTGGCGAGTTGTTTTAAACGTTCTTCTCGAATAGGCTGCACGATAAAACCGAGGACCATTTCCAGTTTGAGACTCCCTTCTAAAGAGCTCTTTGAGAGTCCTACGCGCATCTGATCGACAAACAATTCTGCTTCTCCAGCCTCGATATCCTCTTCTGGAGGCTTTGAGTCGAGCTTATCACTGAAAAAATCCAGCGTTTCGCGAAAGCTATACGCTGGCATCGCTAAACTCCATGCGTGCGAGCTGTAAATCTCGTTCTAACAAGAGTGAACCAGCCAGGTTAGTAAATTGCTCAGGAGAATAGTAGGTTTCACGTGTATGCTCAGTTCCATCTTTCGAAAGCGTTGTGCGAAGGCGCACAAAATCCGTTTCGCCCATCTTCACATGCTCATGCTTGAATTGCACTTGTGCTTCCTTAATAGTGAAGGGCTGACTGTTTTTTAGAGCCTCGCCCGCAGCTTTGAGCTCACTATCTGTAAGAGGGCTGCCATTTTTAAATTCTAAACGTCCTTCAGCATTACGCTTAAGATCGACCTCTCCTCTACTACACGCTGTGATACAGCGCCCCATTTCTTGTTTAGAAGTTTCTATCCAATCTTGTTTGGAAGACCTTAGCGCCTCTCTGGCCTCTCTAACCGTCATCGTTCCTTTTAAACCTAAAGAAAGACGAAGCGTACGCGTCTCCATGGTATTAGGATCAGTAATAGAGACTCTGACAAAGAGCTGACTCGCATCCATTTGCTCATCATCCCCGCGTCCATACAGGACTTCATTGGGTTGGATCTCCTGGCTGAGAGAATACTTCTTAGAGGTCTCTCGAGACACTAAGCCTTGGAGGGGGCGTCCTTTTGATGTTCCTTCAAGGACACTGTCGACACATTCATCTAAAATCACGTCCGTATTGGTTAAAGAGCTGATTTCCTTGCAGGCACCCCAGATAGCTTGGTGTGAAGCAAGATCAACGGGCAAGTCTTTCGGCCCTCCATCTACGAAACCCTGAAGAGCATTCACCTCTTCCGGTGTTAGTCGAATCCATTCACGTACAAAGGCAGCCTTGTCTTCAGATGTGCAACGGTTTCCTAGCTGTTGAAGCGCACCGGTTGCTTGAGCAAGCTGGTTGAGTTGAACCAAGCTGAGCCCATTTAGGGCATCTTTGTTTTGAAATCCAATTTGGCTGAGGATTTGGTCCTTGATTGCCTGTTTAGCCGCCATATTGCCAAAGAGAGCTTTGAGAATGCCGCCAAAAAAAGGAATTTTAAAAACTTGATACTTCTGCACACACGCATCAATCAGATCATGTTTCGAAGAGGGAACCTGCTCAGCTTTGCTACTTGAGAGTCGCTTAGCTTTGTGTGGTCCACCCGGCTTGCCTGGAGGTCCGACTGATGCCATTTTCTAACTTCCTGTTTTGTAGAATCCCTACATCAATTATCATGTTTGGTTTAAGCACCTGTCAACTCTTTTTTTAAAAGGTTTAGTATGAACAAAACGATTTATCAGACGATAAGAAGGAAAACCCGAGAAGTGATGGTCGGGAATGTTGGGGTAGGCGGTAATAACCCCATCCGGATCCAGTCGATGACCACTTCTGATACCCGTGATGTCGATGCCACCGTCGAGCAGATCATGCGTCTAGCTGATGCCGGATGCGAAATCGCCCGAGTCACTGTCCAAGGAAAAAAAGAGGCGGACGCCTGTGAAGGAATCAAAAATGGTCTTTTACAAAAAGGATATACCATCCCTTTAGTTGCCGATATCCATTTTTATCCTCCTGCAGCTATGCGTGTTGCAGATTTTGCTGATAAGGTACGTATTAATCCAGGTAACTTTGTCGATAAGCGGGCCTCTTTTAAGATTATTGAGTATGACGACGCTACTTATGCTGCTGAAATTGAAAAGATTGAAGAAAAATTTTCTCCGCTGGTTGAAAAGTGTAAGAAGCTGAAGCGAGCGATGCGTATTGGAACCAACCACGGCTCGCTTTCTGACCGGATTATGAACCGTTATGGCGATACGGCTGCGGGCATGGTTGAGTCAGCTCTTGAGTTCACCCGCGTCTGCCGTAAGCTCGATTACCACGATATCATCTTCTCTATGAAGGCAAGTAACACACAAGTCATGATTGAAGCCTATCGTTTGCTTGCTTATGAGCTGGATAAGCTCGGCTGGAACTATCCGCTCCACTTGGGCGTCACTGAAGCGGGGGAGGGAGAAGATGGTAGGGTGAAGTCGTCGATTGGAACAGGCTCCCTTCTTCTTGATGGAATTGGTGACACGATTCGCGTCTCTCTAACAGAAGATCCGTGGAATGAAATCGATCCCTGTCGTCGTCTTGTCAGCTTTGCTAAAGACTATCCGGTTGAATATCAAATTCCTAAGAAGCGTCCTCCTGTAGAGGTAAGCGCGCCTCTCCATCGCGATGGCTCGGTGGTGGTGACCGTTTCTGAGGAAGAGGTGGAAGCGGCTGATTTTTATGAACAGATTGGCTGCAAGATGCAGCTTGGCCGTCCTGTGCAGGATCATGGAACCGTTGATGCGGTGATCGCCTCTTTTGAGCATCCTAAACTGACCCGTCTGCGTGAAGCAGGTGTGGGTGTAATCACTGATCCGTACGTGGTTACGGAAAAGGATTGGGAGCAGATTTTGATCGATCGCCCTGAAATGATCTTTTTTGCTCCGACGGCAAACTACGTACATAACGCCCGCCGCTTTTTTAACTGGCTCTACGCACAAAATTTACAAACTCCTGTAATTCTGCAATTTGCCTACACGTGTGTGGAGGAGGATCTGGTGATTCATGCTTCGGCTGAGTACGGCTCGCTCTTTTGTGATCAAGTGGGTGAGGGGATTTGTTTAGAGGCGCCCCACTCACTGAAGACTCTTCGCTCGTTGTCGTTTGCGATTCTGCAAGGTTCACGGATGCGTCAATCGAAGACAGAGTTCATTTCCTGTCCCGGATGTGGGCGTACGCTCTTTGATTTGCAGAGCGTGGCTGCGCGAATCCGTTTACGCACCGATCACCTTCCTGGTGTGAAGATTGCGATTATGGGTTGTATTGTCAATGGTCCAGGTGAGATGGCAGATGCTGATTTTGGCTATGTCGGTTCAAGACCGGGCAAGATCGATCTTTATGTAGGTAGAGAATGTGTAGAAAAAAATATTGAGATGGCTGAGGCCGATGACAGGTTGATTGAGCTGATCAAGAAGCATGATCGGTGGGTGGAGCCTGAAGAAGTAGAAGAGCTAGTTGAGCAGTAATACATGACAGCTAACGGTGTTAGTCCTTCTGATGAACCC
Source organism: uncultured bacterium (assembly GCA_964350245.1). Lineage (GTDB taxonomy): Bacteria > Chlamydiota > Chlamydiia > Chlamydiales > JAAKFR01 > JAJACP01. The sequence continues at coordinate 76,543 of CAYGJC010000009.1, forward strand.
TTATTTACCCCTTGTTGCGTTGCAAAAGGGTGCTGTGATGGGGTTTCTGCAGTTGTGCTCCCTATTTTTTTGATTATTGCTGTGGCGCTGACAATTCACTACGCGCTCAACCCTGCCGGGCAGATGATCACTGTGAGCTCTAATTTTTCCTTGTCCGTTCCTGTGATTGTTTGCGGGTCATTAGGTCTTGCTACCACTGTTCTCCTGTCTGTTCAGGTGAGGCGGCTTGTCAAATTTGGCCAGAAGCAGGTCAGGCAAGGGTTACATTGTGGCCCCTGTGAAGTTAAGTGTAAAGCTAATGGAGCCAGATATCCAACGCGCGATGGGATCGAATTGGAAGGTCTGTGGCGACCCGTTGCTAAAAATTTTCAAAATGCGCCTACAGCAATTCTCTTTCATGGAAATGGGGACATAAAAGAGGGGATGCAGGTTTGGGGTAATTACTATAGACGTAAAGGGTTCAATGTTTTCCTTGCTGAGTATCGCGGTTATCAACCCCAAACTGGTGCCTATGCTGGCCCTAATCAAGAGATGGAAGCTTATCTTGATGCCGAGGCGGCTCTAAAGTTTGTTTTAGACCAAGGGGTTAACAGAGAGAAGGTGCTGGCACACGGACTTTCCTTAGGTGGGGCTTATGCTGCTTCTTTGGGTCATTTTTATGGTATTAAGCATGTTGTTTTAGAGCAGACCTTCACTTCATTTTCAGCTGTTGCTGCCAATGTTGTCAGAAGTAATGCCCCTCGCCCACGTAACCGTCTACTTGCGCTGACCAGCGCCTGTTTCTTTGGAGTGATTCAGGGTGGCGCGTGGTTTTTGGCACACACGGCTTATCAATCTGTAAGGCTCCCTGCCTGCCCCACAATTCCAGATAGTTGCCAACTTAAAACTGACCGTTTTAGTACGTTGAACAAAGTACGGAGAATGCAAGGCAACGTTTTTGTGATTAGAGCAGGTCAAGATAGTCTTATGGCTCATCACTTTGGAGAAGAGTTGGTAAGAGCTAACTATCAGAGTAGAGGCTCTCCTTATAATTACCTTACTACCATTGATGGAGGCCACTGCAGCGATCAATTTTTCCGGAATGAGGCTGCTCAATTACAGTTTGACAATTATCTACGCGAGCGTGGTCTGCTCACCAACTCTTAAGGGCTTCAGTGCCTCTCGTAGAGCTGGATAGGGTTCAACCGCAGCTACAAAGTGGCGCATTGGCGCCAAAAGATCGCGCCCCCACCGATTGAAGGGCCATGTGCTTGCATGCGGGGGAACAATGGTTCTTGTGGTTTGCAAACAGCGCAGAATTTCTATGCATTTAAAACATGTTCATCCCACCAATTTTTCTTTTCAGTGAAACCCTTTTTCGTGATAATTGCACCATATGTTGCAGTTTGAAAAGGTATCCAAAGCATTTGGAGGAGAGGTGATCCTCGAAGAGCTCTCCTTGAAGTTAAACAAAGGGGAGAGATGTGGGCTTGTAGGACGCAACGGATCTGGAAAAACGACCTTGCTGCGTATGATCACAGGAGAGGAGTCGATTGACTCGGGTTCTATCGAATGTCCAAAAAATTACACGCTCGGCTATCTCTCTCAGCATCTCCACTTCTCACACTCTACCTTGATCCAAGAGACAGCTGAGCATCTCTCTGAAGAGGAAGTCTATAAAGCTGAAAAAATTCTGTTTGGGCTTGGCTTCAAAGAGAATGATTTAGAGGCTGCGCCAGAAACCTTTTCCGGTGGGTATCAGCTCCGGATCCATCTGGCCAAAGTGCTCCTTCAAGAGCCCGACTGTCTTCTACTCGATGAACCGACCAACTATCTCGATGTGGTGTCGATTCGATGGATCACCCGGTTTCTTCGTAATTGGAGGGGGGAGTTGATCCTCATCTCCCACGATCGAGACTTCATGGACCAAGTGACAACGCACACTTTAGGTGTTCATCGGCATAAAGTGAAAAAATATAAGGGCGGAACTGAGAAATACTATTCTCAGCTTCTTTATGAAGAGCAAGTCCATGAAAAGACGCGGGCTAGCTTAGAAAAAAAGCGAGCGCATGCTCAGGCATTTGTCACACGATTGGGGGCCAAAGCCTCAAAAGCCGCTCAAGCCCAATCGCGTAAGAAGATGCTCGCCCGGATGCCGGTTTTAGAGGAACTGGCGAAACTTCACCACTTAGACTTCTCTTTTCCCTATCACCCATTTCCCGGTAGACGCATGGTCGAAGTGACAGATATAGCCTTTCGCTACGAGGGAATGCCAGGTCCTCTGATCACGGGTTTTAATTTGACAATCGATAAGGGAGATCGGATTGCCATCATTGGGAAAAATGGAAGAGGGAAATCGACGCTTTTACGTCTTTTAGCTCAAGATCTTACGCCTCAAGAAGGGGATGTCAAAGTCTCATCAAATGTCAGGATAGGACTTTTTGGACAATCCAATATCGAGCGCCTTCATCCTGAACTAACGATTGAAGAGGAAATCGCAACGGCCTCACCTCATTTAACGCAAGGCGAAGTGCGCAAAATCTGTGGCACCATGATGTTCTCGGGAGACCGGGCCAAGAAGCCGATTCAAGTTCTCTCTGGAGGAGAGAGAAGTCGCGTTCTTCTCGGCAAAATTCTTGCCTCGCCGTGTAATCTATTGCTGTTAGATGAGCCCACCAATCACTTGGATATGGAATCGATTGAAGCGTTGATGGAGGCGATGGAAGCATTTGAAGGGTCGATTGTGATTGTGAGTCACAGTGAAATGATTCTCAAGGACCTTCCTACAAAATTTATCGTCTGTCATCAAGGCGATCAGCACCTTTTTCATGGCGATTATGCGCAGTTTTTAGAAAAAGAGGGATGGGAAGAGCAAGTGCCTAAAAAAGCTAAACCCAAATCCATGCAAAAAAAACCCTCTCAATTGATTCAGAAAAAGATGCGGTCGGTCGAACGGGAGATTTGCTCACTTGAACAAAGCGTAGAAGAGGAGTGCCGGCTTCTCATCAAAGCTTCAGAACAAGGGGAAAGAGAACGTGCTGTTGAGCTCTCAAAAGGGATCGATGAAAAGAAGCAGCAGATCGATCTCTTATTCAATGAGTTGGAATATCTAGAAGAAAAAGGTGTATAATTTATTTTAAAAATATAAAATAAAAGAGAGGTTTGTTTATGAAAAAGCTCTTTTTTATTTGTTTGTTTGCTCTTTCGTTTTTGCTTCCATTAGAGGCCCAATGGTGTTTTTATCCGTGTACAGAGCGGTATTACAATCCGGTGTGGTCGAATAGCGACAGTCGCTTTTATGGCTATATCGACATCAATGACTATCCGTATGATCTCCCTGTGAACTACTGTTTTAATCCACGTCCTTGTGGAAGTCGGTCGTGTTACTCTAATACAAACTACTATATCTGGTCAGCTGAATGTCAGGAGCGCTACGAGGTGTGTCCCCACTGCAATAACTGTCATAACTGATAAAAAATGCAACGTAGGTTGCCATTTTTTTTGCAAAAAATGGCAGGGAGAGTAGCAAAATCAGTGCGCTTGGATCAAAACAAGTCCACGCATTTCACCCACGTCTTGATCGCAGGTAAGCATGCTGTTGTAGAGATCTTCTGTTTTAACCCAAAAGGGGGGATGTTTGTAACGAGAGACATCAAGAACCAGAACTTGATCTTCTTTGGCGTTGTATGCAGCTAAGGGAGAGAAGTGTCCGGTTCCTTTCTGGCCTAGGGCAGGACGATAAAAATCTGCAATTACATAGCGGTTGGGATCCACAAGAACACTCATTAAAAGAGAGCGAAAGGTCTCAAGTGTAAGGGTGTTGGCATGGAGTGGTGTGGCTTTTACCTCAAAGGTATTAAGCATTTTGGCCAGCTCTGAAACAGTGGATCCTCTTCTCAAAACGGTCTCTCGCGAAACAATAGCAGTCACAGCCGGTGTAAAAAAGTTGTCCTCTTGGGTAAAAAGAGGGTAGCGAAACCGCTCTACATAGGGCTTAGGAATATCCAGCGCATTTAAAATCATGACGCTGCTGGCGATGCTGCAAAAGGCATTGGTGATCTGTGTTTCAAAGTAGTTGATCAGGCGCCAGTAGTCGCATCGATAGTCACTGTCCAGAAAGAGTTTTACCCCGGGTCCTGGCGCTAATGGGATTGTCTCGACAGCACCTAGAGATAGCGTAAAAGCAGTAATCAGCTGAAAAAGGGACTTCATATCTGTCTCCTAGTAGGTTTTGTACCATTTAAAGATCATTTTGCCTCCATTGGGTGTGAGACCGTTGAGAGAGCCTC
>CAYGJC010000010.1:0-61444 GCA_964350245.1 uncultured bacterium
CGCCGAAGCTACGCAACGGCTCGCCTCTATGAAGAGGTTGCGCAACACACCCGTGGACATTTTAATATTTATAAAATTAAATATCAATCACTTGTGGTTGCTTTATGGAAAGCAATTTTTTGAGCAAGATAGGCAAGAATCCCCATAGTGAGAGCCACTCCGGCTAGAGGCAATTGGTCAATCTTGGGAAAAAAGGCCATCAGCCCTGCTCCTACAAATCCCCCCATAATCTGGAAGGTGGCAAAAAGAGCCCCGGCTGAGCCTGCAATCCGTGCGAAGGGGGTCAGCGCCCCTGCAACAGCATTGGGGAAAATAAAAGCAGCGCCCAGATAAGAGAGGGTCATGGGAATGACCACCGAGAAGGTGTTTAGAATGCCCAGAAAATGGCAAAGCAAAAAGGCAAGAGCCGCAAATATCAAGATAAAAATGCCGACAGTAAGCGTGCGATGCCTACCGATCTTCCTAAGAAAAAAAGCATTAGATAAACCGCCAATGAGAAGGGCGATGGCCGGCACGATGCCAAGGGAGCCGAATTGAAGAGGTGTGAGGCCGACCACTGTTTCTAGAAGAAAGGGCGTCTCGGCAAGAAATGCAGATAAAGTGATGAATGTCGCGGTGCAGCAAAGTGCGTAACCAACAAAGATGGGATTGGTGATGATGTGGCCATAGTTTTTGACTAATACTTTGAAATTAAGGGCATTCATACAGGGAGAGCAGTTGGTCTCCTTGAGCCAGTAGAGGATAAAAAACACGGTTGTACTGAGATAAAAAAAGAGAAAAACAAAGGAAATGCGCCAATTGAGATAGTGCTCAAACAGCCCCCCAAGCAGGGGAGCTAAAGCAAACATGGCTGAGTAAGCAATTGTAATAAAGGAGGTGTAGTAGGCCATACGGTCTCCTTTAAATAGATCGCGCAAGATCACCCGAAACAGAAACATGCAGGCGCCGAGGCCTAAACCCTGAATCGCTCTTGCGGTTGAAAGGGAGGCGATGTTCCAGCTGAAGAAGGCAACTGTTGTTCCGATCAGGCCGATGAACAAACCCAGAAGAGCTACTTTTTTTCTCCCTATTTTGTCCGAAAGGGGACCGTAGATAAGGGGAGAGAGGCTAAAAAATAAAAGGTAGATGGAAAGAGTAAGCTGCACTTGAGCTGTTGTTGTGGAAAACACTTCCTCGATTCTTGGAAAGGAAGGAATGTAAATATCCGTTGCAGCGGTTCCTGAGGTAGCAAGCAACATGATCACCACCATGGCTCTTTTTTCAATAGGAGAGAGGGAGTGCTGTTTCATGTATTTTTTAACAATAGAATTTAATCGAATCGTGTATTATTCAAGAATTTATGCGAACTTTTTTGTTGGTTATTCTCAGTTTTTGGGATAGGTTCATGAATGCAAAAAAAAATGTTCTCAAAGAATTACGGCAAATACCGGGCGTAGGCGTTTCAATTGCCGAGGATCTGTGGAACCTGGGAATCCGCTCTATCCAAGATCTAAAGGGCAAAAATCCGGAGACGCTCTACGAAGCGCTGTGCGCTTACCAGCATTGTCAGGTTGATCGGTGCATGCTCTATGTCTTCAGGTGCGCAGTCTATTTTGCTGAGGAGACCAACCCCAAGCCAGAGCTTCTCAAATGGTGGAACTGGAAAGAGGTTAGTCGGTAGTAGGCGGGCGCCGTAATTTCTTTTTGATCGAGGCCTTAGTTTTGCGAATTCGATTTTTTTCTTTAACAGAACGGGGAACACGCGTCGCCACCCGCTTGGGTTGCACATAGCTTAGCTTCTCTATTTTAAGCCGCAGTCGTATTAAGCATTCTCTCTTGTTAAGATGCTGGCTCCGTTCTTTTTGGCAGGTGACAACGATTCCGGTAGGCAGATGCGTTAACCGAACAGCACTATCTGTTACGTTAACATGCTGTCCTCCCTTACCGCTGGCGCGATAAGTGTTGACCCTACACTGAGCTAAAAGTTTTTTGTCGCTGATCATTTTAAAGCTTCAAATTTTTACTTGCTATTTGGCAGTATGACAATTTAGCCTATGAATAGCTTATTAAAGCCTCAGAATGCAATCCTCTTATTTCTGCTCGTCTCTTTCTTTATACGGTTGAACGGTGCTGATAAGCCACCTCCGCTTGTGGCTGTTGGGGCGGGATACGCGGAGGCGGGTCGGCACCACTCAGGAGGGATTTACCAGGCTGAATATCGTTTCTCCCGCTTTTTGTTTGAGGATATAAGGCCGATCGCGCTCTTGATCTCACCTCAACTGCGCTCTCTTTTTATTGGCTTGGGGCTAGGAATCGAATTTCATACCTTAAAGCACCTTGTTTTGACCCCAAGCTTAACCCCGGGACTCTATTGGAAAGGGAGCGGCAAAGATCTGGGCTGTATTCTGGAATTTTGCAGCGCTTTTGAATTGGCTTATGAATGCAGTAATTGCATGCGCCTCGGTGCGCAGATCTACCATATATCGAATGCCTCTCTTGGTACGCACAATCCAGGTATGAATGCGCTTGTATTTTTTATTGGGATTCCTCTTACAGGGCGTTAATTTCTGCCCATTTGGCGTACAAGAGCTCAATCTCTGACTCAATCTGAGCGATTTCTCTGCACACAGCCTGTAATTTTTCAGGTTGATCACTAGGCAGTGAGGTTGTTAAATGGGCCAATTTTTCTTCCAGCTGAGAGATTTGTTTTTCAATCCGAACGGACTGATTACCGGAGTTTTTTTTCTTAATTGGAGGTGTTTTTTTCGTGGAGGCGGTTTTCTCAGGTTTTTTTTCCCACTGAGAGAAGTCTGAAAAAAAAGTTCCACTCTTAATTGATAAGAAGGTGTTGCAGGCTTTTTCTAGAAGACAACGGTCATGGGTGATCAAAACAACAGCTCCGGGAAAATCGATTAAATTCTCCTCAAGTGTCTCAAGTGTTGGAATGTCTAAATCGTTGGTAGGTTCATCAAGAAGTAAAATATCAGCCGGTTGAAGCATAAGATGTGCAATCGTGATACGTGCACGCTCACCTCCAGAGAGTTTTTCAAGGGGCATACTAAGCGAGTCAGGAGAAAAAAGAAACCGCTTACACCACCCATTGACATGAATGGGCTCTCCTCGGAAATAGACGTAATCACCATTGGGAGCCAATGCCTCACGAAGGGTGAGATTGAGGGAAAGCTTGGCTCTATGTTGATCAAAGTAGACGATTTTCAAATCGTCTGCTTGTTTGATCGTTCCCTGCGTAGGCCTAACTTCACCTGCTAAGAGACGCAAAAGCGTTGTTTTACCGGAACCGTTGGGGCCAATTAAGCCCAAACGACTGCCTGGCGAGAGGGTAATGTCTAGGTTTTGGAAAAGTGAGTTAAACCCTATGTTTTTTGCAACAAGAAGCTTACGTGTCTGTCTCTCTGAGGACTCAAACTGAATGTGAGCCGTGCGCTGCGCATTACGCTTACGCAGGTCTGCGTGTTCAGCTAGGATTTCGTCTGCTTTGTCAAGTCTGGCCTGTGATTTAGAAGTGCGCGCTTTGGGAGATTGCCTTAGCCAGTCTGTCTCGCGCCGTGCTTTTGAAGCCACGGAGCGCTCCTGCTGCAATTGTCCCTCTAAAAAGAGACGTCTTTTTTCGAGAAAATTTTCAAAGGTGCCGTCGATTGAAAAAAGACCTTCAGGATAAGTGGAGTGGATTTCAATCGTTCGATTTGTCATTTTCTGCAGAAAATAACGGTCGTGACTCACAAGAAGAAAGGTAGAGATCTCACGCAGCAAAAACTGCTCAAGCCATAACACTCCCTCTAGATCAAGGTGGTTTGTGGGTTCGTCAATCAGGAGAATATCGGGAGAGCTAGTCAGTTCAAGGGCAATGGCAAGCCGTTTTTTCCAGCCACCCGATAAAGTCGCTGCTGATTTTTCCTCTCCATTAAATCCAATTTTGGTTAGCCAGGTTTTTGCAATATAAGCGCTTGGAGCCTTTTTTTCGAGCACCTCATAAGGAGTTATGTCCGGGAAATCTTGCGCTTGAGAAACATAACCGATTTTGATTTCTTTTCTTTTGGAAACACTTCCCGAATCGGGGGATTCGAGATCGGCTAAGATTTTTAAAAGGGTAGACTTCCCCGCTCCATTAGGGCCAATTAATCCGATTCGATTTCCCTTAAAAATGCTTAAATTCAAGTTTTGAAAGAGCAGCTGAGAGCCGAAGGATTTTTTTAAATTTTGTGTGTTTAACAACAAAGACATCAGGCCATTCTACCATAAAGTAGAAAAAGAAAAAAACCTTGATATGTTTGTATTTGGTCTGTAAAAATTTGCTGAAAAAAATACCGCAGAGGCTTCTTATGTTACTTAAAAAAATGGCTTTAACAATCTTCTTTGTGAGCTCAACTCTACTCGCGCAGGATCCCTTGCTAGACCGTGCCAGCTTAGATGCTTTCGACGAGATCATTTCTAAAGAAGAGATTGCGTACCGTATTCAGGAGCTGGCAGAAGAAATTGATAATGAGTATCAAGGAGAGGATATTACGCTCGTGATGTTAATGAAAGGAGCGATTTGTGTGGCCTCAGATTTGATGCGCGCTCTTAAGACTCCCACTACCTTGGAGTGTATTCAAGCAAGCAGCTACGGTGCTAATGGAAAACAACGAGGCGAGCTGACTATCCATGGACTGGAAAGAGTAAATGTGGAAGGGAGACATGTTCTTGTTGTTGACGATATCTATGAGTCAGGAGCTACTCTAGAAGGAGTCATAGAGAAAATCACTGAATGTAATCCGAAGTCCGTTTCTTCCTGTATTTTACTGGTAAAAACAGTTCCACGCCAAGTAAGCACCTATCCTGATTTTGTCGGCTTTGAGATCGAAGATCGTTTCGTCGTCGGCTACGGGTTGGACTATAAGGAGTACTGGCGGGATCTACCTTCCATCTATGCAGTCGATTAGATCTGACAGTGGAAAACACGCGCGGGGGGAATATTCCACCAAATCTTGTCTGTATCTGTGCAGTAGGTGTTTACAAAACTATTTTTTAAAGAAAGAATGGTTTTGAAGTCGACCTGCACGCTTCCGGACAGATAGAGCTTTTTGATTCGGCTCAAACCAATGTATTCAAAAAAAGAAACGTATCCCCCTGATTTAACTAAGCTCTTGTATTTTAAAAGAATCTGATCGACTAGACTTGAATCAAAAGAGTTCAGGGGAAGGCTTGAAATGACTACATCGTAACCAGACTCTTCGAAGCTCAAGATAGATCTTTCATGGATAGAGACATTTGCGAGATGTCCATATTTTTTTTGTAATCGAGCACAGAAATGGGGGTCTAACTCGACAATATCCAGAGAGTCACCCTCGCGCATGCGTTGAATTAAATTTTGCGTAACGGCTCCGGATCCAGCCCCAACTTCCAGGTAACGTCTGGGAGCTGAGTGTTGAGAAGAGCCTTTTTTGGTGATGCGTTCAGCTAATTTTTTTGAGCTGGGGAAAAGAGAGCCGATTGATGAAGGGTTTGAAAAAAAACGTTTAACGAATAGCAAATAATCACGCATTAGTTTAAAATTATCATCCGATTCTTTTTTAGGAAAGTTTTTTTATGAAAGTGCGTTTATCTAAACTTCTCTCAGAGCAGGGGGTTTGCTCAAGACGTGAGGCCGATCGTTATATTGAAAAGGGAAAGGTCTTGGTCGATGGAGAGGTGATTTCTGTTCTTGGAACGAAGGTTTCTGTGGATGCAGAGATTGAACTAATGCCCGAAGCTTCTAAAAATCAGCAATCCAAAGTCACCATTCTCCTAAATAAACCTATTGGATACGTCTCCACACAACCTGAAAAGGGCTACCAACCCGCTATTGACTTGATCACCTCGAATAACCAAGTCCAAGGAGGCGCGTTTTTCCCCGATCACTTACGTAAGCTGAGTGTTGCAGGTCGTCTAGATATTGATTCAAAAGGGCTTCTGGTTTTAACTCAGGATGGGGTGGTAGCAAAATGCCTTATAGGTCCCCAATCTGAAATCGAGAAGGAGTACCTTGTGCGTGTGGAAGGGAACCTTACACCTGATGTACTAGACGAGATTCGTGCGGGACTCTACCTAGATGGAAAGCAATTAAAGTCTGTTGAGGTTGATATCTTGGAGCCTCAACTACTGAGGATGATTTTGCGTGAGGGGAAAAAACGGCAGATTCGTCGCATGTGTGAGATGCTGGGGTTGTATGTTGTCTATTTAAAAAGAGTGCGTATTGGGAACGTGCGGCTGGGAGATCTTCCGGAAGGAAAGTGGCGCTATTTAAAACCCGGTGAGTCGTTTACCTAGAGAGTACTTTCTCTGTAATGGAGGGCCATACGCCTACTGCTGCTGTCTGATCACGCAATTTTTGATAAGCCCATTCATCGTAGATTTCCCAAAACTCCTCGGGCGTGTAGTAAGATCTGCTATAAAGTACTTTGCGCCCTGCATTTTGCGTCGTCTTTCTTTCCAGTTCTTTTGTGATTTGCTTAATGGATTGTGCTTTTGCGGGCAGGCCGTATAGACCTATATTGAGAATCGGTTCAGAAAGTTTGTGTGGAGCGAAAATTTGGGGGTTTTGTGTCTGCTTTATAGGGCAGAGCCAAATGGGAAAAATAGCAGGAGTTTGACAGGCTTGATTTAGAAAGCATGCAGCTTTTGAAATGGGAAGACAAAAGTCTTGGATGACAAAGCGTTCTTGAATCCACTCTTCCGCTTTATGCAAGAGTTTCCACAGTCTCTGGCTAGGAAGGCGCTGCAGCCAAAAAGGACTGGGGGTCGGTCTTTTTGTGATTTCTTTTTGGGTAAGTTGAGGCTTTGAGGGAAATTTCAGTAACCCTTGAAAGAAAAAACGGGCTAAAAACGGAACATTGAAAAGATAGGCTCCCATCCAAAAAGCGCCCGGGTCATAGCGAAAAAGGTACGTATAAAGCGGAAGAATCGTTTCACCCTCGTGAGAGGCCTCTTCAAAGTACCATCTGGTTTGAGTTGGCTTAGCCTCGCTCATCCATCCTTCAATTTTCATGGTTTGCTCTTTGCTAAAGACAATACCATCGAGAAAATCGGCATCAGATGAAAGAAGGGGATTTGAGGTCTTCGTGTACCTAAGATGGACAGAAGGAAGAGCAGTAATGAGCCGAATTTCAGTCGCGACTAGTAGACCGAGACTCCCATAAGAGCCTGGAATGGCATGAAAAAGATCAGCACGCACTTCGGGAGAGGTTTCAATGAGAGAGCCATCTCCACAAATCAGGGTGTAGCTAAGACAGAGATCACTAAAGATTCCCCACCGATGAGAACCACTTTCAGCAGCAGCCCCCATGATCGCGCCACCCACAGTGATGCCTTTAAATTCAGGAACAACAGGAGGGATCAGGCCAAAGGATAGAGTTGCTTTGACCAACTGATCCATCGTTACACGCGATTCGACAACAGCTGTTTTTTTCTGCGGATCAATTTTCAGAATTCGGTTTAGGGAGGATAAGTCCAGAGCCGAGGCGTTCTTATTATACGATTTAGAGCGGGTCGTATTGGAATGACCAGGGGCTTTCAGAGCAATGCGCGCGCCTTTCTCTGAGAGCGCGCGGATCTGATTTTGAAGGTGTTTTCTACTCACATCCTATTAGATACGTGATCGAGGAATTATTTTGAAGAGAAGCGGCGCCGTTTTTTGAATGAAGGGCGTTTGGAGTTGAATCTATTCTCTTTGAGCTTTTTCTCTCCACGTACCCCAATTTCATCCGGACCATCAATGGGCTTATCTTCCATTAATAGGGCAAGCAGTTTGCAGGTGATCAATTCGATATCCATCTTCTTCTGCAGCGCCTTGAGGATTGAATTGTGTAGTTCAGGGTTAGGTGTTTGCTCTGTAATTTTTTCAATGAAATGGGAGATTTGAGTCTTTTTAACCTCATTTTTGCTTGGCACAAATCCTCTCGTCAAGGTGCCTCCGGTGCGTTTTTGGTAGCGCATGAGCTTATAGTGCTCTTTGGGGGTGACAAAGGTGATAGCCACTCCTTTTTGTCCTGCTCGACCTGTACGTCCTATTCTGTGCACATAACTCTCAGCATCAAAAGGAATGTGGTAGTTAATCACATGGCTCACATCCAAAATGTTTAAACCACGCGCTGCCACATCGGTTGCGACTAAGATGGTCGCTTGACCAGTACGGAAATCTTGTGTGACCCGCTGTCTTTGATTCTGCTCCATATCCCCGTGGAGTCCTTTAGCACTCATTCCATGCTTTCCAAGAAGAGCGGAGAGACGGTCGACCTCTTTTTTGGTTTTACAAAAGATAATCGATTTGCCAAATTGCGCGCCTTCAAATAAGCGAATAATGGCGCTATCGCGCTCGTGATCTTCGATGAGATAATAGGTCTGGGCAATGTCTGTAGGAGCGGTTTTCTCTTGAGTCGTTTTGACAAAAACCGGATTTTCCAAAATATCGCGAATCAGATCCTGAATGGTCCGAGGCATTGTTGCTGAAAAGAGAAGCGTTTGTCTTTTCTTTGGCATATGCTCAAAAATGGCTTGAATATCTTCGTAAAAGCCCATGTTGAGCATCTCATCGGCCTCATCAAGGATCACTGTATTGGGACGGAAATTGGGAAGTCTTTTTGAGTTCAGTAGATCTAATAACCTTCCTGGTGTGGCAACAAGGACCTCGGCTCCATTTTTAAAGGCATCGATTTGATTTCTGAAAGACTTTCCTCCACAAATGGCTGCGACTTTTAGCTTTTGGTTTTTGCCCAGGCGGGTTAATTCATCAGCCACTTGAAAGGCAAGCTCGCGTGTGGGAGTAATGACCACTACCTGTGCCTCGCCCCGTTTTTTCAGTAATTGGATGGCAGGAAGACCAAAAGCGGCTGTTTTGCCCGTTCCGGTCTGCGCTTGTCCCACGACATCAGCTCCGGATAAAATCAGGGGGATCACCTCTTGTTGAATAGGGCTGGGTGTGACAAATCCGATCTGCTCGAGAGTGTCTAATAATGGCTTTTTAAGCCCTAGTTCGGAGAAGGAATGAGAAGTCATTTACTTTTAATCTCTTAAAATTTTGAGTCGGAAACTAGTATACGTATTTATCGTGTTAATAGATACATTTTTTACCAATAATACGGATGTTGGATCTCAAAGTGCTGAAAAGCATCGTTGTTTTCGATCCTCTCTTTTTTGCGATAGCGGGTATAATAGCAGAGAATTTTTTGTGCCCAGTTGTAGCGCACGACCAGATAAATGTGAGAGGGATTCTCGCGGTAAGGCCCTTCGGTCCAATTGAGATCCCCGATGTTATAGCTGAGGGGGAAGCCCTGTTGCTGACAGAGGGCAATTTCAATTTCATAGGGATCTAAGATTTTTTCCCCTACTCGAATCAAGGCTTCTCTGAGCTTTTGGGCTATTTGATAGGGAGGAAGCCAGTCATGACCTAAATCACTTTTGATTTGGTACCATTTTGCAGAAAACGGCCTAATACCAAGTCGGGCAAATAGACCGGTCATGTTTATATCTGTAGTCAAAATTTTTTCAAACTCATCATCAATGGCTTTCATTGTGGGACCCGGCCGATTGTTTTGCATGGTACTCAGCAGTATGGTGCGCACTCTTTCGTAGGTAAAATCGTTAGAGAAGGTGAAAGGTCCCCTGTCCAGTCCCAGTCGACGGACCATTTGTGCCCACCTCGGCTTGGGGATCTTTTTTTGCAAGTGGCGGCGAGCCGGGGCAAAAATCGTGGTTTGTAGAAGACGATGATAGCTGAGATTTGGCTCGACTAGCACCTGTAAATGCGAGGGAGAAAGGGTCCAAATATGACTGCCACGCGTGAAAGCAACGAGGCGTGGTATCGATTTAAAAACCGTTTTTTCAATTCTTTTGAGATTGCTACGCAGGGCGCCCAGAAAATGGTATGCTGTCGCTTGACCGCGGATCGCATGAATGGCAACGGGCAGATCAAACACTTTTTGAAGAACGTCTTCCGGATATCCATATTGCTGCCGGCACACAAGTAGATTGGATTTTAGTAGAGCAGATCCTTGAATTCCAGGAAGGTCAATCTGCTTTGCTGCATGCCTTGCAAGCTGTTGGGTAAGTGTGTGGGAACGAAAGAAGAATAGAGCTGACGCCAGAACGCTTACGTTGAGGCCTGTAGAGGGATAAGAGTCTTGAGCGATCTCAACTAAAGCGTCTTTGAAATCAGAAAAAGAACCGATCAATCCATATTTATTTCCTTCTAAATAAAAAAGGCGTAGCGAATCTTCGAATGTTTGTTTGAGTTGCTTCAAGCTGCCCGCAAAGTTTTTGATACAGTGCTTTCCAACTCTCAGTCCTCTTCTGGATAGGGCAATATCGGTCTCAGAACAGTTTTCAAACCAGATTTTTTTATTCAGGTTTGAGTGAAAAGCGTGGGTAAACGGAGTGAAATCTAATCCGGGAAATTGAGACTTTAGGTGAACAGACAAGCGTTTGAATATCCAATTCGTGAACGACTCCTTTATACAAGTATGCTCTAAGGAAGTATTGTTCCAGGTAAATTCCATAATCGCGAGTGCTAGGTGGACAAGAGCGTTGTATTTATAGGCGTAGTAGAGGCTTTCGATGTAAGGAATATGAGAAGGAGCGCTTGCGGCATTTAAAATGGTGCGCAGAGGTGCCACTTCACTTGAGCTTGAGCTGCTCGAGTCTGCATGCATCCTTTCCATGATGTGCTGAAACGTATTTAAAGAGAGAGCCTTTTGGGTTTCGAGCTCAATCTTCAGGTCTTGTGCATAGATCAATCGCTTTTCAAGGATCGGTCTAAGAGGCACGGAGATGCCGTCACTACTCTCATAATGCCCCTGTGTCAGCCACTTGAGCAATGCATCAAGGGTCTTATAGGCTGCGTTTTCAGTCGCATAGATCAACGCTCCGATTGCATAGCAATTGGGGCGATAGATTTGACGGATGTCTGTGAATAGAAACATCAAGCAATCCCAAAACACATGGGTGGAGCAGATAGGATCTTCAGGGCGTAGTTTAAGGTCGATGCGGATTACATTTTGCAAATCAGGGTGCACTTCGATATGGCGCTTAAACAGAGCCTCAAATCCACTTTGATTCAGAAGCTGATTCAGGATGACCAAAATGTGTGTATGGTGTTCCGCCTCTAAAAACGAAGCGAGAGTAAACTCCGGAGACTCTAAAATCGTCTTAAGTGCATAGAGTCCTCCTAGATTGTACACTCCTGTCGAAGTGAGTGCCATGTGCGCAAACGAACGGAGTAAATAGTGCGTTCTTCCAGAAGGAATACGCGCGTCTGTCGTGATGGCTGCATGCGCCTGGATGAGTCTAGTGGCCTCGCGTTTCATCTCATTTGCGCGTAACGCAATTAAGGAGGGTTCATCTGCCGGAAAGAGACGATCAGGGTAATCGAGATAGAATAGAATTAACCCGAGCTCACCTAATTTCACTAAAGGATCCAAAGTAGCGTTCTTAATCAGACTTTTGATGCGCACTCTGAGCTGATCTAGGTCTATCGAATGGGAAGGGTGCGCATAAAGATGCGTTTCAATTTGTAACACACATTCCCGCATGTCAAAAAAATGCTTGATTGTGCTGCCCGGAGGGGGTTGAAAAAAATCCACTTCGTATTGAATCGAAAGGGATTGGTAGCTAGGGGGCGTGTTTGTTTGCTTAGATTCAAAGAGCCTTTGCGGAACAATCGTGGGAGGCTCTCCTGGAGGCGATGGGGGTTTAATCGGGCTTGTCCAAGGTATAGAACTTTGAATGGGTGAAATGGACATTAAAATATTCCAATTTGTTAAAAGCCGATATTGTAATTAAATGAATAATAACTATCTATCTTAATAATATTGTATAAGTTTAAAATCGTTTGTATCAAGAGGAGTGATTTTTTTGTTGTTTTGAAGACATTGTTTTTGCTAAAATCTTATCTTAAATAAACTGAGGACTTAGGTATGATGAATAATGTGCACGCAAATTCTGGTACGGATGATTTATTAGAGGCTCAGTGGAGTGCTGTGAGCGATGCGCTCAAAGTACAAGGTTATAACCCCGGCTCTAGGTGTTGCTTGTTTACGAGTGCGTCTGTAGTTACTGGACTTGCTCTTTTTGTAATCGGCTGTGTGGCGGCAGCAGGGGCATTTCCCGGATCAGCCGCACTTGGCTGGACTGCAATCGGTCTAGGGGCTGGGACACTTGCCTTAAGCTTAGCCTTAGGTAAGCTAAAATTACGTAGATGCGAGCTAATTGGAACGTCATTACAGGTAGTGGCCATAGTGGCAGTGGGAGCTTTGGGGGTCGCAGGTGTCCTTTCTGCGACTCAATTAGGCTGGGCCATTGTGGGAATTCCGTTTGCTAGTATCCCTGTTAATTGCTTTTTCAATTGCCTTAAAAAAGCAGAAATAGCGGAACAAAGCAGTTCAGATTTAGTCGCTGGTAGTTAACGAATAGACAAATCTGTTTTGAGAGCTATCTTCTTCGCCAAACGGGGCGGCCGTTTTTATCCCGTAGCTTGAAGAGGATGTCCTCTGTTTTCAGAGAGGACGCGATCACGAAGTGTGTTCCATTCACTTTAATCAAGGAACCTTCTACTGTGATTTTATCGCCGGGACTCAAAACAAGTCCTTGCGATTCCAAATACCAATCGGGTCCCACATCAACTGTAATCTCTCCATTTTGCGTGCGTAAAATGACTTGCTTATGTTGAGAGGGGCGCGTGATGTATCCAAACGTCTGCACACTTAGTACTTCCCCTTCAAATTGATGAACGGTCGCTGGATTGAAATGGGGAAAGGGTTTTGCAATTAAAAGAGTAGGAAGCAGCAACAGTGATAGAAAAAGCGTACGCATGGGAATGACTCTCCATTAGTGTTGAAAGAAGTTAGAAAATTTTTCGCCCAGGGTCCAAAAAAGGCGGCGAGAAAAAGGAAGATGATGATCGTAGATCGCCACATACTCTTGATGCTCAATAAACCCGCGCCACTTTTTAAAATCAGCAGCCCCTGAACCTTGATGGGAAATCAATTTGCCTTTTTCGATCTCCTGCATAATCACAGCTGAAAGCATGCGGTAAAGCCCTTCTTCCTGGGGAATTTCGGTATCATAACCAAAAAAAGGAATTAACAAATACCCATTCTTTTTCAAAAATCCTGTGACCCCATAGATCTGATTGTTTTTTGTCAAAATTTTGATCTTTAAGGTTTTGTTGGTGTGCACTTGGCGCAAGTACTCTTTTGTATAGCGCGGACTATATTTAGTGTATTTGGAGATGTAGACTTTTTCGTATAGATCTAGGAGGCGAGAGGCCATCTCATCAGAGAGTAGATCGACACTCTCTACGGCATACTCTCCGTTTTTAATCTTGTTTGTATCCTTCTTTTGCTTGCGTCTTTCACTCGAACCGAGTTCTCGATTAGGATCGTAGAGATAGACATTACGTGTAGGGATCATGCGGTAGTTTTGAGCGTTTAAACCATCAAAAACAGTTGAACTTTTATACGTATTGACCGAGCGAAACATCAGATAGTGATCGGGAAATCTCTTCTTTAAAAAGAGGGTGAGAGCCTCGATTTGCGCTTCATCTAGATCCGGATAGAGGTTGGTCGAAAGAAGCCAGTTATTGATGATCACAACCTTGTTGATTTTCATCCATTTCAGGCTCTTTCCAAAAAGGGTCACAGCGGGCTTTGAGCAGAGCTGCAGGGCCTTGGACGCCTGCTCCATCCGCTCCTTGAGCCCGGCAACCACAAAATAAGAAGAGAGGAGGTAGGAGTTGTCGTACTCAGTTTCGTTCACAGAAATGGGAATCACGTGCGCATCGATAGTGAGAAGGTAGAGATCGGTCCTAGCGTTGGTTATCAGGTGCTGAGGGCCCTCCTTCAGGAGCGGAAGGAGGTAGTCCCGGGCCTGACGCCCCTCATCGCTCTCAGGCCACGGCAAGCTGTCTATTGAGGCCGAGTCGTAGATGTGGACCTTTTTCATTAAAAATCTCCTTGACAAAAACCGTATATTGCTGTAAAATAGTGGTTTAACATAAACTTTATGCTAACATGACGACAACTATAAGTGGATCCCAATTTTACCGGACTCACCCGCGAGTGTCCCCTCAACTCGAGGGGATGAGGCGGCGCTGTATCACCGAGTTCGTCTTAACCCTACTTTGTAACTTTTGGCGCTCGACTGCAAGCTATTTTCAAAAAATCTCTTTGGATCGTGAAACCAAGGAGCAGGTTAACTCTCGGCAGGGCGGGGAGCGGATCCTTAAAGAGTTGACACACAAACGAACGGTTGGTCCCTCAACGATTAATGACTACACAAACACGTGTCTGCCGGCTGTCCAAATCGAGACAAATTTCATGACGATGCAGGGGGGCTTGGATCTCCCTAATCAGGAAAAAGATCTCCTCTTTTTTCCCACGGTAATCCGCTCAGGAGTGCGCGATCACATTGTGGCAATTGTCTTTGATCGGAAGCATAATCGCGTGGAGCTTTATGATCCGAAGGGGCTTGTAGCTTTAGACCGTATGGACTATGTGCGTAATCAGACCCAGGGTCTGATGTTGATCCATGTGATCCAACGGATTGTGAATAAATATGGCAACCAAGATACTGAGCTCTGGGAAAACATTACCCGCCATCAGTACGATTCGCATAACTGCGGGGTCTATGTGCTCGATTATATACAAAGACGCTCGGAGGGAAGAACTCCTGATGAAATAAGCGGTGAGGGGCTCTCTTTTTCAACTGTTAACAATACACGCCGCAGAGAATTTCTCCAAACCTATCTCACTCAAGCTCCGCGTCCTGGAGGCGTAGTGTCTGCGCAAGTCTCTGGTACTGATGACTTTTAGTTATATTTTATTTCCAATTCATTATTTTATTTAATTAAACGCTGCTTTTTAAGAAAATAGTTTATATAGACCGAACTATTTAATTCTCTTAAGGAGAGCGTTATGAAGAAGAAATTTCTTGTTTTAGGTGCAGTATTGTCGGCATGTGTTCTATCTTTTACCGGGAACCAGGCGACAGCTGATGAAAGACACCCTGATCTTCCAAGTGGGGGACAAAAGTGTTATCCAGGCAATCCAGATTGTCCTAACCGTATCCAAAGTGTAGCCGATACAAGCGCGCCTGCTGCGAAAAAGCTGCAGATGGATTCTGTTGAGAAGTTCGAAGGAACTGTGACAACAGTTAAACGCGAAAAATATCCTGATGGACGTATGTTTATTCACGTCATGCTGGATACAAAAGACGGAGAAAAAACCTTTCTCATTGGTCCAGCGAGCTTTGTCGATAAGTCAAAAGTGAAACTTCAGGTTGGTGACAAAGTGACCATCAAAGGGTTTCGCGTTGGAGCTAATGGTAGCGAGGTGATTATGGCTCAATCAGTTGATAAGAATGGAAACGTTCTTGAGCTTCTTAATGAGCAGCGTAAGCCTCTTTGGGAAAATGGCAACGGCCACAACGGCAATAGCCACTAAAATGCCCACTTAAGATCCGGGTCTGCTTAGCAGACTCGGGTCAATACTCCATGTTTAGGATCTGTATTCCACACTCACCACAGTCTTCAGGCATGGGGTAACCCCAGTAGAGAAATTTTCTAAGGCAGCAGAGAACAGGCCTGGCTGTGATGAGATCTCCATGGCTATAGGCAAAACTGGTCCAATAGTAGGGCGTTTCGAGAGCCGTCTCATCAATAGTTAAAAAACCGTCGTTAGGTTCTTTGAAGAAGATCTTATTTCCACATGTTCCGGCAACCACTAAGACTTGCATGGAGGCAGGGTAGGGGCCGAGAGCTTGAATGTCACAAGTGTTCCAATTCAGCAGCTCCCATCCACTTTTTTTGCCCATCAGTGTCTTAAGAGGCCAAAAGTTTCTATACCGGTGACCTAAGCTGGTTCCTTGGTTGGGAGGAGCTAATAGGGCGGCTCTTCCCACTTTTGCCTCTTCTGGACACCCGGGTAAGTTGAGGGCTGCGCGCAGAATGAGCGCACCTGTGGAGTGGGTGACAAAATCAATCGTCTCACCTGGATGATAGCAAGCAATTTCCTGAAGGTAGTGAACCAGATGGCAGGCGTGGTCTTCAATTGTACGCTTTCGACTGGGGTAATCCCAGCTGCAGGTCCTAAATCCAAAGCATTTAAGCGACTGTTGTATAGGGCGCATGCTGCGCTGAGTGGTCAGAAATCCATGGATGCAAACAACAGTTCCTTCTGTTCCAAAAAGTGTAAGACACTGGAAACAAAGAAGAAAAAACAACAACTTTTTTTTCATGTCACCTCGGGTATTGAATTTATTTTTTTATAGCAAAAAAAGAATTAAGCGTGTGCACTAAACGCAATCGAGTCGTTTTTTTAGACGGCGCACTGCATCAAGTCCCAGGCCTAGAGTGAAGGCGCAGACCATCATCAGACAGATCCAATAGGGGAGGTAGCCTTGTTGACCGAGTGCGGCTGCCCGCATTCCTTCCATGATGTAGACCATAGGATTGATCAAGCTCACATATCCAATTGCGGGGGAGAGTGCATAGGCAGCGTGCCATGAATAAAAATAGGCTCCAAACATCCACATGGGATTGATCGCGCGCATCCAGATGGAGTTGATGTTTGAAAGGCCTTTGAGCAGACTGGCGAGCCAGAGTGAAAAAAAGCCGTAAAAAAGGTTGGCGGCAATATAAATGGGAATGAGTCTGAGATAAGATATATTGCTTAAGCTAAATCGCTCAAACATCAAGAGCTTCCCAAGTGGAAAGAGGAGAAGAGTGAGTAGAATAGAAGCTACTGCCCAAAAGAACCCGTAATAAGCAAATACACAACCTGAGCGGATAGGGAAGAGCAAAAGCTGAGAAAAGGTTCTCTCTCCGTCAATATCGGCAATCAAAAGGCTCACTTTGCCGACAACTTCGATCAGTCCAAAGCTGGCAATCGAGCCGATTAAGATGAAAGAACCAAATTGAGGATTGACCCACTCTTCTGTCATAAAATAGGCCATCACGATCACGTTTGTGAAAAAAAGAAAGGCCGTATCAAAAAATTTCCCGCCAAATTCGCGTTTTAAGGTTACGAGGTCACGTTTCAAGAGCTGGAAAAAAACGTGAAAAGAGAGGTTACTCATGTTCTATGCTCACGGAATTAAAGATTTCGGCATTTGGATCATCGACAAATTTTAGGAAGACCTCTTCCAGGTTGTTTTTCTGGTGGTGCTTTTTTAAATTTGCGGGTGTGTCGACGGTGCGTATCCTTCCATCATGGATTAAACAGACCCGATCAGAAAGTGTTTCCGCTTCATCCAGATAGTGGGTGGTGAGAAGAACGGTGATCTGTTGGCTACGCAGCTGGTCAATCACATCCCATAACTGCCGACGGACATGCGGATCGAGCCCCACCGTCGGTTCATCTAAGATCACAAACTGAGGGTTGTGCATGAGCGCGCGTGCGATTAGGAAGCGTTGTCGATAACCCCCTGAAAGCGTATCTACTCGAGAGTGTGCATAAGACTCAATTTGGAATTCTTTAAGGAGTTTCTCTTTTTGGTTGAGAGCCTCAGTTTTTGTGAGTCCATAACAACGTCCTGAAAAAACAAGGTTCTCTTCCATTGTGAGTCTTTTTTCGATATTGGGACTTTGAGGGCAAAATCCCAGACTTTTTCTATAGCTCAGCAGATCGTCGTAAATGGATTTGCCATTCCATAAAATGGCACCGCTGGTGGGAGGATGGAGGGTAGCGAGGATGGAGGAGAGAGTCGTTTTACCCGCTCCATTCACACCCAATAACCCCAAAACCTCTCCTTTGTAGAGATCTAGTGAAATATCAGTCAAAGCCTTCTTAGAAAAATACGCTTTACAGAGGCCTTGTATGTGTAAAAAAAGCTGACTCATAGAGTGCAGGATGAAACTAGTCGCTATTATTTTGCAAAGAATTTGCGGCGTAGTAGGTTTTCTCTCTTAAGATAAACTCTTTTGCCAGAGCGATCGATTGACGGCTTGTCATGATCCAGTGATGACTGACATCCAGCGTGTGGTGTGTGTGTGGCGTGGAGAGTCTGGTCTCCTCTACCGTTACCTTTCCATCGTTAGGCCCTTTTTGCCAAATCCGAAAAAGTAGGTGCTCTTTTGTGCCTGCTACAACCATGACATCCATACTGGAAGGGAATTGTCCGTAACTATCCATGTGGTGCTCATGATAGTGAAGAAGTTGTTGGCCCGCTTTATTCCCAAATAGCCAATTTACAGGAGTAGAGTATCGAAACTGGCGAGCGAGATGCGCTCCTTTATTGGGAGGGGCAAGAAGAACTGCTTTGCCCATCTTCGCCTCCGCTGGACACTCAGGATGGTTGACAGCTGCGCGTACAATCACTCCCCCAAGAGAGTGGGTCGTGAAGTGAATGGGTTCACCCGGTTTATTGGCCGCTATGCCCTTCAACACCTCAACTAGATTTTCTGCATGCTGCTCAATGGTTCCTCTACGGCTCTTATAGTCCCATAAATAGACTTCAAACCCTTCGTTGCGCATCGCGTTGCCAATGGGAATCATGCACTTGTAGGAGCGGAAAAAACCGTGTAGACAGACAACCGAACCCTCACGGGCCTGTAACACACTGAATTGTAATAAGAATAATAAGAATAATATTAGTTTGTTCATATTAATTCCTCGTAATTAAATTATAATTATAGAGAAATTAATTAGTAATAATTTTTATAATAAATTTTATAAAAAGAGGTCTGAGGGTGGCATATAGTTGGGTTACAAAGCCTTTGTTCTGGTACCAAAAATGGAGATATGGAAAGGTCTTGTCTCCTACCTACGCATGGGCAAAATCTCCCCCCGCACTCTACACCTTTCTGCTCTTTTATAAAGCAGTAACTAGACGTAATTCACCTATTTCTAAAACTTTAAGAAGTTATGTCTCTTTAAGGGTTGCGCAGATTGCCACATGCAGGTTTTGTATCGACTTCAATATGAGTCGGATGACTCACCAAGGGATCACAGAAGCTGATATTGCCGCTTACAAGCAGAGCGCGCATTTTTCAGAGGCAGAAAAAAGCGCTCTTGATTATGCCGAGATGATTGTGAACGGAGAGATGGACCCCTTAGTCGTCAACGAGCTCAAGAAATACTACTCTGATCGACAGCAAGTTGAGCTGACTGCGTTAATTGGATGTCAGCTCCTCTCTAGTCGTTTCAATAGAGCGCTTGAGATCTCAAACAATTAACAAACAGCAGGTTTACTGTGTTTTTGCGCTCTTTTTTCTCCCTCTAGGGTGAGACAAGCTTCCTGAACATGTGCGCAAAGCATATCGGCCATATCACGACTAAAATTCTCTCTTACTACAACTCGCAAAACAGCAACATCCTCAGCATCTTTGGGAAGCGTGTAGGCAGAGAGGATCCATCCTTTTTCCCGAACTTTATTTGAAATCTCAAATACGGTATAGCCGGTGATTGAGGGATCCAGGCGAATGATCACAATGGGGAGCTGCTCGCCACGGTTGACAACCGTAAAGCGTTCCAGCTTTTTAAATTGAGCACTTAAATAGCGGGCATTGGAGAGACAGTTGTTCATGATCTCACTATACCCTTCATGGCCCAGACGCAGGAAGTTATAATACTGCCCAATTACCCCTCCGCTCCCTCGTGAAAAGTTTAGAGTGTAGGTCGGCATCCAGCCGCCTAGATAATCGACTTTGTAGATGAGCTCTTCAGGGAAGTCTTCTTTTTCCCTCCATAAAATCCAGCCGACTCCTGGATAGACCAAGCCAAACTTGTGCCCTGAAACGTTAATCGATTTGACCTGTTCCAGGCGAAAGTCCCAAACAAATTTGGGTTCTGTAAACGGAAGAATAAAGCCGCCGCTTGCAGCGTCGATGTGGAGAGGAATATCCCACCCTTTCTCT
This sequence comes from uncultured bacterium, assembly GCA_964350245.1. Classification (GTDB taxonomy): domain Bacteria; phylum Chlamydiota; class Chlamydiia; order Chlamydiales; family JAAKFR01; genus JAJACP01. The sequence continues at coordinate 19,862 of CAYGJC010000010.1, forward strand.
CGCTTGATGGTCATTAATAGAGAATTGAGTTCGCGGATCGGATCCACCTCTCCTGTGTAGGTCGAACCTAAAATAGCGCCTACTGCAATGGTGTTCTCATCGATGAGCTCTGCCACTTTTTCTGTGCGCAGGGTATAGCGATTTTCCTCAACAGGGACTATACGCATTTCTACATCAAAGTATTTGGCAAACTTTTCCCAGCAGATGTGAGCGTGCCCCCCAAAAATGACATTGGGTTTGTCACAGGGTTGACCGGCCGCTTCTCTTTTTTTGCGCCAAGCCCATTTGTGACCAAGCAGACCGAGCATGATCGCCTCAGAGGAGCCGACGGTGGCTGTTCCCATTGTCTGCGCCTCATCAGGGGCGTTGTATAGACGCGCGAGCATGTTCACACAACGGGTTTGAATTTTTTCTGTTTGCGGATACTCGTCGTGGTCAATAAAATTCTTATGGAGGTTCTCTTCAATCAACTGGATGGCTTCGGGTTCCATCCACGTCGTGACAAAACTAGCTAGATTGAGAGCGGGATTGGCATCGAGATTGAGCTCATCGCTGATAATTTGGTAGGCGGCATTTGCCGGCATGCTCTTACGGGGGAGAGTGAGTTTGGGAACCGACTCTTTAAAAAAGCGAGAGCCATAGGTTTGTGCGTGCGGTTCTTCTTCTGAAATCTTCTCTGAGAGCATGGAGGTCTCCTGTTAATTTAATCTTAATCTTAATTTGGTATCCTTTTCAGATTACTATTTATTTTTTTAGCATATGCCAACATTTTGTGAACGTCTTAAACCTTATTATTTACAATCTAGGAGCTACACCTATTGTGCTGTAGAACCTAGGCCTAAGAGGAGAAGCGATTTTGCTGATTACCAGGTGGATGTTCGAGCTTCGTATGAAGAACATAAGATTAATGAGGTTGTGCAGAGGCAGCTAGATGGGCTGATTACTACGGAAATGCATGCGAAATTAGTTGCCGACGGTCCATTTGATGCTGAATACTTTAAAATGCGGGGATTCAAGGTTCTAAAGGGACGCGATAGTCGCGTGTTGACGCATCCAAGCCTTCCTAACCACCTCATTAAAACATCTGTTCAGACCCGCTACTTTAGATGGAAAATCATTCCCCAGAGGCAGCCCATGCAAGCGCCCATGCAGTCTACCAATCTACTCAGAGCCCATGGGCATAACTACTACGAAACAAACAATTCAAATAAAGAGGATTTTTCTCTTCCGGGTGAGTACCTATATAAAAGTCCTCATGCTAATCAATCAGATGCGTTGCATCGTCAGTATTATGCCATTAGTGAAAAGGCTGAGGTGTATTCAAGGCGTAAGAGTGATCAGATTGTGTCTGGTTTAAACAGCCAAGAGCAGAGAGATGTAGCTGAGAAAGTGTGCACTTTTATCAAAGAGACAGGGATCACGGACGTGCATGCGGGCAATCTACTTGTGACTAAAAACAAAGAGAATCTGCATTTTACCTTGATCGATCAAGAGCCCCTTTTGCTTTATGTAGAAAAATCAGATAGTGGAAGCGAGCAATTTCTCTACAATACAGAAGACCGTGCTCTTATAGGGCTGATTAATTTTCGCAATGCGTATTGTAGACAGCATCAACTGACGGAGATGGCCCTTTATGTGGATGAGCAGATAGTAGCGCATCTCAGCGAAAACGAAAATATTGAGGTAAGGCAGAACGCAGCTTTCACGGATACGTACTACTATGCTGATTGGACAACGTATGCCCTGATTTTGATTACAATTCCGTTTTTCTTCATCATTTTGCCACTGTTTGCTCTGCACGCTTATTGCACGGCGCCTTCACGCTATCAGCTGGCCTAAGAACCTATCCCAAAAGTATCCGCAGATGTCCCGCATCATCTTGTCGTGATTCTCGTAAGACCGCTCGTCGGTCATATTATTTCCAATATAACCGTCCTCGCGGTCACGCTTACGCTTTACGAGACTCACCGACAATCTAATACGGTCCATTGGACGCCTGCTTTTGGGATAGATTCAACAGCGAGGTATTCAATCGGGATGGAAAGTTTTTTTGCATGGTCGATTTCAGCCTGCACACCGCGGGATTGTTCCCAACCAGGTAGGGTCAAGACGTAGAGTTTTTGTGCCCGGCCGAGCATTCCGAGATCAAAGCCCTCCCACTTCCCTTCCCATCCGTTGCCTATTCCCCTATTAGCTAGAGGGGCATTATGGGTGAGGGGGGAGAAAACCGGAATCCCTCTTTGGAAAAGGGTGAATGCCATCTCCGTGGCAGTTTGGATTCGCCTCTGTTTGACCTCTTCATCAGGATGGGCATAGGGACAAGCAAGGTAGGCATACTCTTTGTCGAAAGAGACATCTTCCAAGAGTGAGGCTAGTGGCAAAAATAAGCAAGAGGGAAGGTTAGAAAGGGGAAACCACTGCCATTTTTCACACTTTTCAGGTTCTTGCACGGTAGCAGTTCCGGAGAAGGAAGTGACATGCATAAAGAGGCTGACGTAGTGTTTTTCTCCGATGAAATCGTTGGTCCATTGCCCACGTCTGATTCCCTGAGCCTGAAGGCCTGTTTCCTCAAAGAGCTCGCGCTTGGCGCCCTGTTCCGGAGTTTCACCGAATTCAAGATGACCTCCGGGTGGAGCCCACGTTCCCTCTGCGTGAGTATTTTTCCTTTTGCCAAGGAGGATTTTGTTGCGATCAAGGACAATCACTCCAAGTCCGATACGAGGTGTCTTCATGCGATCTCCAGTTTGACGACAGTTTCTACATGCATGGTTTGGGGAAACATATCGACAGGTTGAATTTTCTTGATTTGATAGGTAGGGCTTAGAAGCGCTAAATCCCGCGCTAGTGTTGCCGGGTCACAGGAAATATACACGATTGTCCGCGGCTGTTTTTTGATTAGCGCTTCTAAAAGAGAGGGATCACACCCTTTTCTGGGAGGGTTAAGTAGCACAATATCGGCGTCAAAACGGTCCATCATCTTTTCAGCATAGCCGCAGGTAAAGCTGCAATTGGTGATTTGATTGAGAGAGGCGTTTTCAAGGGCATTTTCAATGGCAGGTGCCACACATTCGATACCATAAACACGGCGTGCTTGATCTGCTGCAAAAAGAGCTAAGGTTCCTACGCCACAGTAGGCATCCAAAACTGTGTCATTCGGCCGAATGGCAGCGAAGCTGAGTACTTTTTCATAGAGCTTTTCGGTCTGCGCCGGATTCACCTGAAAAAACGCTGAGGCAGAGAGTTTGAATTTTTTACCGTTGAGTGTTTCAACGAGATAAGGTCTGCCTACGAGTGTTCGAAACCTTTTCCCAAGAATGACGTTGTCATTTCTGGTGTTGACCGACTCGATCACTCCTTTGATCAGAGGATGGGCCTGCATGAGCTGCTTTCCAAAAGCTTTGATTTCCTCAGAAAAACGGCCATCAGTTACGAGAACAACAAGCGCCTCATCATTGAAAACTGCGTTGCGAATCAGCACATAGCGGACAGAGGGGATGGTGAGCCTTTGCTTGATCAGCGCAAAAATCTCTTCACCTTGTGGACACTGAATAAAACAGTGCTCAATAGGAATGACTTCATGACTCTGTTTACGGTAGAGCCCGATCGTTTTTTTCCCGTTATCCCAAACGACGGGAAGTTGGATTTTATTCCGGTACCCGAGAGAGCTAGGAGAAGGAAGACAAGGAAGGACTTGGGGATGGATAAAACCACCTATCCGTTGAAGGGCATCCACTACTCTTTGTTGTTTCAAGGCCAATTGAGCTGGGTATTGCAAGTGCATCACTTGGCAGCCTCCACATGTGCCAAAGTGTGGACAGATAGGCTGAGTTCTTTCTGGTGACGGAGAGAGTAGGGAGTGTAGGCATCCTTTAGCGTAATTTTTTTTCCGCTTGGTGATCTCGACAGAGACAGCTTCGCCGGGAAGAGCCCCATCGACAAAAATCTTTAGCCCGTTCAGAGAACCAACTCCCTCACCGGTAGAGCTTAAAGATGTGATCTGGACGATGGGATTTTCATGCATGGCACGGAATTATAGATGTTTTTCTTTTAAAAAGAAACTGAGAGTAAAGGCAATAAAAAAGAAAAGAGGGAAGCAGAGCATTGTCAGCTTATAATCGTTATACGAGTAGAGTTTGATTCCATCTTGGAAGGTGCCGTCCCAGAAAAGGTCGAGTATCCATCCAATCATAGGCTGAAAAATTGCACCGCCAAGCATGATCACAAAATTGGTAAACGCAATCGCCGAACCGGTGGATCTCTCTGAATGTTGGTCGATTGCGTAGCTAAAATTGAGCAGCTCAGCTGCCGAGAAAATCCCTACAAGAATCAGTAGGATGATGATCAAAATGTGGGGCACGTTAGTAAAGAGAATCACGGGCAGCAGGGTGATCCCACCACACAAAGAGCACACTTTCAGGAAAGGACGACGTACCTTTAGACGGTCTGAGAGGTGCCCGATCACAGGACCTCCAACAATCCATCCGATGTAGAGGCTGGAGGAAGCAAAGCCCGCCATATCTCGGTCCATCTGATGATTGTGCATCAAAAAAGGAACACCCCAAAGGGCCGCAAACACAGCTGTGGTTGCATAAAGAAAGATGGCAATGGTTGCATTGAGCCATGAGCGTGGATGCGCCAGAACCGTTTTGAAATTTTTCCAGGCAGCAGCCAGGGTGATTTGGCGATGCTTTTTGACCTCTTTGCCTTCAGGAGCATTGTGAATGACAAGAAAAATAAAGAGCGCTAGAAGGACGCCCATGATTCCAAAGGTAATCATAGCATACCGCCAGCCGAGATAGTCTTCGATCACACTGATTGGCCCTTCGCCAGCTACAGCGCCGATCATGGCGACTGAATTGGCAATTCCAATTAACAAAGCCATCTCTCTACGGGGGAACCAATGAGAGGTGATAAAGAGAAGACCGACAAAGGCAAACGAAGAACCAAAACCGATTAAGAATCGACCGAGTGCAAGAACACCTATATCAGGCGCTAATCCAAAAATAATGGCGCCAAGACCACATATGGCCGCTGCAATCGAGAGGAGATTGCGCGGTCCATAACGGTCCATTAGTAACCCCACGGGGAGTTGCATGGGGGCGTAGATATAGAAGTATACCCCACTTATAGCGCCGATGACTCCGGCATCCACGCGAAAAGTAGCCATGAGAGAGTCGACCATTACACTTGGCGAAACACGGAGAAAAAACTCATAAAAGAAAAAGGAAACCGCCAGGTACCATATAAACCAGCGTAAGAAAGTTTGAAGCTTTTTAGAGGACAGGTGGAAGATACTCACGGATCTGCTCCGGGCGCATTTGAGTTAGGTCTTTGTGCACCTCAGACTCAATTAGTTTAGAAACATTAGGGTTAAGAGCCTCTCGAAGATGCCCCAAAAAAGGAGGCTTAACGACCAAGTAGATCCGCTCGTATGTACCAGTATGGAAGTTTTCTTCCAAAAAGTGGGCAATTTGATGGGCAAACGAAACAGCCTCCTTGACTTTTGGAGGGGTTTTTTCCTCCATTGTATCTGTCCCATAACCTACGCATGGATTAGAGCGTCCGGGACGGTCCGAAGCTAGCTCTTGGCGGGTCAAGTGCGCCTCTTCATGTTCAAAGTGTTTGATCTCTGTGAGTTTACTGACGTTCTCTGCGTGATAAATTGTCGCCTGACTTCCGTTAGCTACGACGATCCAAACTTTTCTCATTGTCGCTCCTTTATAGATCTATTTAACCCTATCAAAATTGAGAACGACGATCAAGGTCTGATTTTGGCATCTAAACTGCTTTATGATGAGTGTATAAAATGGAGTGATCAGATGAAAAAACTTGTTGTGACTGTGTTAACTCTTCTCTCTTCAGGACTTGTCTATGCCCTTCCTGTTGGAAATCCCTCAGAGGCAAGTCTATTCGAACAGGGAGCATGGTGGGGTCTTTCTTGTTGCGATCCGTGCGAACCGTGCTTCTACTGGTTCGATGCGTGGAGCATTCGGGTTGGTTTCTATGGTGATTATGTCTTTAATCGGAAGCTGGAACTCGATCAAGCTCCCCATAAAGACATCGAAATCACGGATATGAATACAAATGCCGGCTATTTGGTGTTAAACTTGTGCGATCGTATTGATATTTTTGGAACTCTTGGTGTTACGAATTTTCACTTGCATTCACACCAGCAGCCTTTTCAGCCTGGACCTAATTTAGGAACAGATCTCTACGACATTTACTTTGATCAAAGCTTCTCCTGGAGTGTAGGTGCGCGGGGAACTCTCTTTGATTGGCGTTGTTTTTCAGTCGGTGTGGAGGGACAATGGTTCCAAGCAACTCCAAATCTACAGCATATCGATAATACACTCACAGCAGCTCACACTTACCCTGTCGATACGATCGGTACGTGCTACCGGGAGTGGCAAGGAGGACTGGGTCTCTCATATCGGTTTTGTACCAGTTGCGCGGCTCTAGTCCCATATGTGGCAGTCAAATGGTCAGGATCAAAGTGGACAATGGACCCTTATACGGCCACAATTGCGACTTTTAATTTTGCTCTTCAAGATTTACGTTCTCAAAAGCTGTGGGGATACGCAGTAGGTACAACTTTAACTCTTTGTGATATGGTTGGGGTAACCGTAGAAGGGCGATTTGGCGATGAAACCGCGCTCTATGTGAATGGCCAATTTAGATTCTAGGAGACTATGGAATATCAACCCATCGAAAATTACGGCATTATTGGTGACATGAATACCGTTGCCCTTGTGGGTCTCAATGGATCGATCGATTTCATGTGCTTTCCTGACTTTGATTCGCCCTCTATTTTTGCCGCTCTTCTAGATAAAAAAGAGGGAGGCTATTTTCGGATTGTTCCTCAGCTCCATGAAGTGAAGCATAAGCAGATCTATCTACCCGATACGAATGTACTGATTACCCGGTTTCTTTCAGAAGATGGTGTCGCTGAAATCACTGATTTCATGCCGGTGGAGGGGATCTTTAATGAAAACTGCTTGATTAGACGTGTGACCAGTATTCGGGGGTGCAATACATTTCACATGCATTGTGTACCACGTTTTAACTATGCGCGCAGTCCCCATAAGGTCGTACACCAGGTGAATTCTATTCTCTTTTTAGGGGAGGGTGATGAAAACTTGGGGTTGAAACTACATAGTTCTGTTCCCATGCAAATCCGTGACTTAGACGGCTATGCACACTTTACTCTGGAACCGGGAGAAACGGCAGATTTTATTCTCTGCAGAATCAGCGGCATGCCGCACTTTGAGAAGGTAACAGAAACGGTCGATAAGAGCCTGACAGATACGATGCATTTTTGGCGGCGCTGGATCGGGAATTGTAAGTACCAGGGTCGGTGGCAAGAGGCTGTCAATCGATCTGCACTCCTTTTGAAGCTGATGACAGCAAAAAAGTATGGATCCATTGTCGCTGCTGCGACCTTTGGCCTTCCGGAAGAGGTGGGAGGAGATAAAAACTGGGATTATCGCTATACGTGGATCCGAGACGCGGCTTTTTCGCTCTACGCCTTGATCAGACTTGGATTTACAAAAGAGGCAGGAGAATTCATTAGCTGGATGGAGACCCGTTGTGCAGATATTAGTAAGCCGGGTGAGCTGGGGTTAATGTACTCGATTAGGGGCAACAAGAATTTGGTTGAGACCGACTTAACCAATATGGAAGGCTATCTCGGTTCAAAGCCTGTTCGCATTGGTAACGGGGCGTACAATCAGCTTCAACTTGATATCTACGGAGAGCTGATCGACTCGATTTATTTATACAATAAGTTTGGTGAACCGATCTCCTACGATTTTTGGTACCAACTTTCAGGGCAAATCAATTGGCTTTGCGAAAACTGGGAGCAACCGGATGAAGGAATTTGGGAAGTGCGTGAAGGGAGACAGCATTTTCTCTATTCACGTCTCATGTGCTGGGTCGCTATTGACCGGATGACTCGGATGGCTCGGAATCGCTCTTTCCCCATGCCTCCCCACTGGATTCCAGAACGTGACAAAATTTCTCAGTCCATCTTTACCGATTTTTGGAATGAAGAAAGGAAAGCTTTTGTTCAATACAAAGGAGCCGACCGGGTCGATGCAGCGACACTTCTCATGCCCCTTACTCGTTTTATCGGACCTAAAGATCCCCGTTGGCTTTCAACCCTCCGTGCCATTGAGGAAGACTTAGTGTCAGACTCTCTTGTTTACCGGTATATCTCCCCTGATGAGTCTAAGGAACAGTTGTTTACGGAAGGAACCTTTTCTCTTTGTAGCTTTTGGTATGTAGAGTGTCTCTCGCGTGCCGGTTATCTTGAAAAAGCGCGTTACTATCTAGAGAAAATGCTGGCCTATGCCAATCACTTAGGCCTCTATGCCGAGCAATTAGGCGTGCAAGGGGAGCACCTAGGTAACTTTCCTCAGGCCTTCACCCATTTGGGATTGATCAGCGCGGCTTACAATCTGAATCAAAATCTCAATAATGCCCGTAACAAATCGGTCAGTGGCTAGAGATCAGTCCCACAAGTGAATCGGGGTGAACAATCTCTTTGGCGGCAATGAGTTCCCGGACACGGTCGATCTGGTTCCAAATACCCCAAAGAAACGCTCCGCGCACACGTCCGTCACGCAGGAAGTAGAGAATCCCTTTTTGGAATGAATCGTCAGAATCTTCTACAATATCCATCTCACTGCTGATCTCTCCAATGGCCTCGTAACCAATCTCAAACATGTCGGAATAAAAGTAGGGGAGATGGTTGTACTCTTCCGCAGCACCTGCCATATTGCGCCCTGCAGTACGTCCCAACGTATTGGCTGCATCTTCGTGCTCGCAGCGCATTCTTTTCTCCAGATGGGGGCTGTAAAAATTGGTCACATCACCGGCGGAAAAAATGTCGGGAAGTGAGGTCTGCAACATCCGGTCCACAAAAATGCCGTTTTCAACCTTAATGCCGGCTGACTCGGCAAGCTCTGTTGACGGAATGATCCCAAGCCCAGCCACGACACCATCAGCATAAAGAGTCTCTCCACCACTTGTGGTCACAACAGATTTTCCGTTATCTCGTGTGACTGATGTAACGGTTTGCTCTGTAAGCAGTTGAACACCTTTTTCCTTATAGTAGGTTGTCAAGAATTTGGAGAAACTAGGGGGGAGCTTTTTGCTTTCTAGACTTGGCTCGCGGAAAATCATCGTCACCTGCTTTCCATTCATGGCAAGTGAGGCTGCAATCTCAGTGCCGATATATCCACTGCCGATGACAACAAAATGCTCCCCTGCATCGTAAAGCGAGCGGAGAGCAAAGTAGTCGTCCAGTGTGCGAAAATAGATCACCCCTTCATCTGGGCAGTCGAGGCGCCTTGGTGAACCGCCAGTGGCTAGAAGGAGTTTTTTGTAGCTGTATATGTCACCTGCAGAATCGATCACTTGGTGTGCCTCAGGATCAATCGAAACCACTCTTTTTTCCAATAAAAAAGAAACGTTTTCCTGTTCGGTCTTTCTCCAGATTTCCTCTTCTTTCTTCCCTATCCAAAGTCCTTTGGATAGAGGAGGGCGATCGTAGGGGGGGTGTTTTTCCTCGCTTATCATGCCGATTCGGCTTGAGGCATCCAGCTCTCGGATTCCCCTTGCTGCTGCATCAGCAGCCATTCCACCACCAATAATCAAATAGGTATACTCTTCCACATTACCCTCGTTTAAGCTTTCTAACGTCTTTATCGCTTAACCAGATTTCATTCTCAATTAAATACCGTATCTGAAAAGCGGCAATCTCTTCATCGACTTCTTTTTCTCGGACTAACGCTCCCGTATAGTGGTAGCCCAGATAGGGAATCTTCAGGCGGCGTGCTCCTTTTTCTACAGATTTGTGGTGGTCGGCGGCATTATCTACAAAAATTAAACGGCGTGGACGCAACCCCGTTTTCTTGAAAAAGCTGTTCAAAGCCTCTCCCTTAGACAGGGAGCCTGAACAGAGTAGTCCATCGACGAAAACAGGAGGATAGGGACAAGAGCGGCGTGACTGAAAATCGATGCGGTGGATTTTTGGAAATGCGGGGCGAAAGTCGTATCCGTGCTCACTGAGCTCTTGAAGACGCCACTCTTCGGTTTTGGGAATACGCCCGTAGGATCCCGTACGCAGAGTGGTGACAACAAAAACACATATCCCTTTGTTTTGCAGAATCTTAATGATTTTAAGTGCTTGAGGGTCCACAGGAGAAACTTTTCTTTGCAGCAGTACCAAGCTGATCAATTCTTCCACTTTGGAGGGAGACAAAGAAGGGTTTTGAGCAACGAGGCGTGCATGTAAGCACTGTTTGCCGCACGACTGAAGAAGGGCATCATCTGGGCACAGCAAAGTCTTTTCACAATCGAAGAGCACGAGGTCACGTGAATTAAGATCGGGAAGAGACTGCTCTAAGCGTTCAAAGGAGTCTGTTTGAATCACATGTGCAAAAAGAGGAATGCACAGTATGTGGAGTAAAACGACAAAAAACCTCATTGCCTTATTTTTCCCTTTATCCTATCGTCACCGGTTAATTAAGTGAGTGTAACTCAACAAGTACCATTTGTAAATTAATTTTGAGGCAGACCTAATGAAAAAATCGCTCGCACTTGTTTTGCTTCTCTTTATCTCGCCTGTTTTTGCACAAATTTCCCCCCCTCCACCTCATCGGGAAATGGAGACGGTGCGCACATTTGACACCTATGACGAGGTCCTTCTTTTGAGCCAAAAAATGCTTGCGGCTGCTCATGAGATCGCTCGCTGGAAATGGAATTATGACTATCACATTGAAAATGAAGAAAATTTGCGAGACTCTCTGCTTTCAAAAGCGGAAGTTTTAGGTTTAGAGCCGGATTGGGCTACCTATTACATCGATTGTCAGATGGAGGCGATGACATGTCTCCAGATGCAAGACTTTGAAAAGTGGAAGGAGCAAGAGCAGCCTCTTTTCGATGAGGTGGCTGATTTTACGACGGAATTGCTTCCGTATCTCTATCAGTTAATGAGCTCTCAATTGGAGCTTGCTTCCACCATTTATCTTTATCTGACTCATTGCTTTACGCCAGAAGAGCTTTCTACCTTTCCTTTATCCCGGCGTCAGGGTGATGCCGTTTCTGCAGAAGCCTGGGCTCTTTCGGTAAAGCCTTTTGTAGAGTTTGGGGGCATGTGGGAACACAGCATTCCTCCTCAGCAGAAGATAGAAAAGGCAGCATTGTGCACACAGTTCGATTGGGCCCTTCTTTTGATTCAAAAGCGCCTTGCTATGGTTCATGAGGTCGCCCGTTGGAAGTGGAAGCATCATCACTCGATTGTTGATGAGGCCCAAGAGAGATGGATCCGGGAGTTGGCTGTGCTAAAAGCGGTGCAAAAGGGTGTTGATTGTCGTTGGGCTTTAGACTTTGTGTGCGCACAGATGGAAGCGGCGAGTCGCATTCAGGAGTATGACTTTGAGTACTGGGAAGTCAACGGCTTTGATGGCGAGACAAGTGAACTGAAGCCCGAGCTGATTCCGTATCTTATGGAGTTGACAGAGAAGATCTTTGAAAAAGTGGGAGCCATTTATCCACATTTCAGATCCCTGTCGATTAAAAAACCTTTATCCCAAAGAGTTTCCGACACCTTCCCCAGGGATGTTTGGAGGCTGGCCACAAAACCTTTTAAAAACACACAATCCAACCGAAGGAGAATGCGTGATGAAAAAAAAGAGTCTTTTTCTATCAGCTCTTTTAATGAGTGCTAATTTGTTTGCAGGAACAACTGAGTCGGGTCAAGGACCTGATGGAGAGATGTTTCTTGATCCTTATCTCAATTCTGAATTAAAAAATGTATCAGGATACCTGGTACTAGATGCAGGATGTGGATCGGCTCCATGGGCAGCTGTTGCCGCTCAAAATGGTGCCGTTGTCTGTGGTGTTGCTTCTCAGCTTTCTTTACTGGATCAAGCGCAAATTGCGGTTGCACGCTCCGGTGTGGAGCGTTCCGTCGAGCTTCGCCAGGCTGAGACTGTCAACCTCCCTTATGAAGCAGCTAGATTTGATTGGGCACTCAGTGTGGGTGTCGGCTCGGAGCAGCCTCCTTCGACCGGGTTGAATCGCTATTTTCAAGAAGTGTCCCGCGTGCTGAAACCAGAGGGTCGCTTATTTATTGCAGCTCCCGCTTCCTATGATGTTGTGTTTACAGATGGTAAGCATTCGGAAAAAAGCGTCCAAAAGCATATTCAGATGGTTTTGGCTAAAATAGGTTCTAATGACGATCCTGAAGTAGTTGCTAGCTGTCTTGAGGAATTAGATGAAGTACAACGGGCCACTTTTGTGCGTCGAGGAAATAAGCTGAAACTGGTGAAAGACGGAAAAGAACTCAAAATCGGAGAGTCTATTTGGAGAAAAACACCAACAGGTGCTGTTTCTAATTACTACCACACTGAAGAAGAGTACTTAGTCGCAATTCGCAATGCAGGTCTGCATTGTGAGGAGATTAAGCGTCCTTGCTTCTTTGGAAAAGTGAAATATAAAGCGTATCGGGCTGAAAACGATGAGCTTGGAGAAGCGTATATCGACAATAACCCCTTTACCCTTTACTATGTAACAAAGCAGGTTTAAGGAAGTTCGAGAGGTAGGTTAAGATCTCCTCACTTTCACCTTTGCGACTGCGGAAGGCGATATAGCCGTCGGGACGAACAAGATAGAGACTTGTTGTTTCGGCGGCATACTTTTGTCTAGCCATCTTCCCTTCCACTACCCGGACTTCAACCCATTTTCCATATTCTTGCTCGACTGCTTTTTGAACGGGGAGATTCTCAGAAAAAAGCAGAAGTACACAGTTTGGGCTCTTGAGATAATCAAAAACACGTATCCCGTTTTCTTCTTGAGCATCGGGAGCGCGCTGCCCAGGCCTGGGTCCTTCCCATCCTTTATCTTCAGGGGAGGGCATGGGGTACGAAAGAGCCAGTTCACTGATTAAATGCACCGCTTTTTCACGCCCCTTTTTGGTTGAATTCAAAAGACGCATAGCCCAGTAATAGAGTGCGGGAAATCGGTTTTGTGAAAAAGTCAGAAGGCGGGTCATCCGAGTTGTCTCTTTGAGAAGTCTTTTGGCTACCGGGAGACGCTCTTTTTCATAGGAATCTAGAAGAGTATCTGGAGCGGCATTTTGAATCACCAGTGCTAATTTCCATGCTAGATTGAAGGCATCCTGCATTCCCGTATTCATTCCTTGCCCTCCAAAAGGACTATGGACGTGTGCGGCATCACCTGCTAGAAAGATATTTCCAATGCGGTATTGTAGGACATGTCTCTCTTGGATTGTAAATGTGGAAACCATTTCAATTTTACTCACCTCAAATGGATAAGAAAAGCCCCGTTCTTGAATCAGCTGGGTCATTTGCGAAGGGGAGTCAGTAGGCTCTGCACCAGGAAGAACGATACGGAAGAGGTTTTCTTTTGGAAACGGGATGAGTAAACCGAACCCCTTATGACTCAAAAAAGTCTGAGGTCCTTCAATGGGTGTGTCGGTTTGAGCCTCAAGATCAGCTAGGAGGAATACTTCATGCAGTTTCTTGCCGGTAAAAGGAAGACGAAGGAGCGAGCGCACTGTGCTGTGCCCCCCATCACACCCGATAATCCATGAGTAGCTTTTTTCCTCTTTTTCTCCAGAAGGAAGTTCAATCAGAGCGCTTTCCTTGTCCAGATTGAGTAGTCGCGTTTTCCACTCAACATTAAGTCCGTTGCTTCTTAGATGCTCAGTCAAGATTTTTTCAGTCTCTGATTGAGCTATTAGGAGGCTGAATGGGTAGGGTGTGTCAAGATCTTTCAGTGAAAAATCGAGAGACTCTGTTTTCCAGTGAAAAGTAAAGTGCTGCGCGTGTTTTCCGGCAGCTAAAAAGGCGGGAAGCACTCCCATTTTTTCAAGTAACTCAAGAGAGCGCGCTTGCACGGCCATGGCTCTGGAATACGTTTCCGGGCCCTCCCGCGCTTCGATAAGGCGCACCGAGATTCCTCTTCTTACAAGCTCATTGGCAAGAACAAGTCCCGTGGGGCCTGCACCTACAATTAAAACCTCTTCCACTTTGTTACGGCTTTAGAAGGTTGTAGAGCCAGCCGAAAATAAACAGGCAGACAAAACCATCGATAAAACCATAAACAAGGCCGATGAATGAGCCGACTACAGAGAGGTCATACCCGGGATAGATGTCCATCCACTGTGAGAGCCAAAACATGCCATAACCGGTATACATCGAGATCCATGTCATCGCAAATATTAAAATGGACCATAAAATTCCAGCAGCTACACCTAATTTGCATGCATTTAATTTTCCGCTCATATAATTCTCCTTAATTGGCGTATTAGTTCAATATAGTTAATTATTAAATTATTTTCAATACAGCAGAGCCGGAAAAGCGCCCGTTGCGAAGGTCATTGATCGCAACATTAATATCTTCAAATGGATAAGAGTGGACTTCGGTTTGAACAGGAATGGTAGGAGCGAGAGCTAAAAAGTCTTCTCCATCTTTACGTGTCAGATTAGCAACAGAGCGAAGAATTCTTTCTCCCCAAAGTTCATCGTAGGAGAAGGAGGGGATGTCGCTCATGTGGATACCAGCGCACACGACGGTTCCTCCTTTTTTGACAGCTTGCAGAGCTAGTGGAATCAGAGAACCTATTGGGGCAAAGATAATAGCGGCATCGAGTAGAGAGGGGGGTTTTTCTTCTGAGCCTCCTGCCCATACTGCCCCGAGCTTTTTTGCAAACTCCTGCTTTTCGATATCTCCTTTTTTTGTGAAGGCATAAACCTCTCCCCCTTTTTCTCGTACGACTTGGGTAAGGATGTGAGCCGAAGAGCCAAATCCATAAAAGCCAATCCGTTGTGCTTTTCCAGCCATTCTCAGTGCACGGAATCCGATCAATCCCGCGCAGAGGAGGGGAGCTGTCTGCAGATCGGAATACGATTTGGGGAGAGGTAAAACAAAACGGCTAGCTGCAACGCAGTACTCAGCAAATCCACCGTCAATGTGGTAGCCTGTGTAGAGGGCTTGGCTGCAGAGATTTTCCTGTCCGGAGCGACAGTACTCACACGTTCCACAGCACCCACCAAGCCAAGGGACCCCGACACGATCTCCCACGCGTATATGGGTTACCTTTTCTCCTACTTTTTCTACAGTGCCTACAATTTGATGACCGAGAACAAGAGGAAGCTTTGGGTGGGGGAGTTCGCCGTCAATGATATGCAGGTCGGTTCGACAAATCCCACAAGCAATGACTTTGATTAACACTTGCTCTGAATTAGGTTGTGGTTTTGGAATCTCTTTGAGTACAAGAAGTTTATTGATCTCTGTGAGTACCATTGCTTTCATGAGAAGGCTATCCGTTTTTTAATACTGCGCGATAGTGAATTTGGTTAGAAGCCAGTTTTGTCAAAGCCGTGTTCACTTCTTCCATTGGAAACACTTCTGTTTGCGCCACAATGTGGTGTCGAGCGGCGAAGCGGAGCATGGTGTGGATGTCTGGAGCACTCCCAATGTTACTCCCACAAATTGTTTTGCGATGGGCAATGAGGCTAAAAATAGGGACATTCACAACTCCCTCTTTTGGGGCGCCCAGTAAGCAGAGCTTACCCTTTGGGCACAGTGTTTCGAGATAGAGTGGCCAATCCATTTGTCCAGAGGAGGTCGAGAGAAGAAGGTCGATGGAGTTTGCAACACGTTTCAGCGCTTGCGCATCAGTGTTTAAGATAAAGTGATCCGCGCCCAGTCGTTTGGCCTCGGCTTCCTTTTCAGAAGAGGCGGAAAAAGCAAAAACTTCGCACCCAAAGGCATTAGCAAATTGCAGAGCTAAATGTCCAAGTCCTCCTATCCCAATCACGCCGATTCGCATTGAAGCGTTTACTTTGTGTTGAATGAAAGGAGAGAACGTTGTGGCCCCTCCACATAAAAGCGGTGCCGCATTTTCAGAAGCCAGTACGTCGGGAATGAGAAAAGCAAGCCGTGCATCTGTTACAATGCTTGTTGCAAAGCCCCCATTGTGACCGACACAGGTAGCCTCTTGCATTAAGCAGAGATTCTCTTCCCCTTGATGGCACCATTCACAATGCGTACAGCTGCTGCGCTGCCACCCTATACCCACTCTTTGACCCACCTCAAGTTCTTGGACAAGGGGTCCTTTGTTTTTGATATGCCCGATGATTTCATGACCCGGAATAAAGGGGTAGCGGGACTCTCCCCAATCGTTGAGAATCAGATGTAAGTCGCTATGGCAGATTCCACAGTGAGTGATCTCTACCTCGATGTCCCACGCTCCCAATTCAGGGGTGGGATAGCTAAAGGGGAGAAGCTTTCCACCAGCCTCGTGGGCGGCAAAACCTTTGATTGTCCTATTTGTTGACAAGACGCTCTTCCTCAATCTTACGTCGAATATGCTCGGGCATGTGAAGACCGTTTTTCTGATACCACGCAATTGGGTCGTTTTTCAACGCATTAATCATGATCGGTAGGGTCTTGTCCAATCGGTGTTTGGGTTCCCATCCTAGCACTTCTTTTGCTTTTGAAATATCTAAATCATAATGATCGTCTGCAAGATCAATCATCCAGGGCTGAATAAACTCATTTTTCATGAAGGGGAGATGGTTTTCTACCCAGGCCCCCACTTTAGCTAAAGATTTTGGTAGCGCGTGCGTAGTGAATTCAGTTCCTGTTAGAAGCGAGCTGATCCGACGTTGTAAATAGTCGTAACTCAAAGTCTCTCCCTCTCCGATCAGTAGCGTTAGCTCTTCGGGTAGTTCTTTGCGTTTCGAGACACAAAGAGCGATGGCCTCAACAAGGTCGTTCATGTGCATGAAATCAGCACCGTGCGTCAAGTCGCCGGCAAAGAGATGGGCATTCATTTGGCTCTCATAGATCCGTTGAATCTGCTGACCAATTGGAATCGAGTGGCAATCATCGTCATACACGCCGGAAATACGTAAATTCACTGTGGGTATCGAACCTCTCTCTTCATGAATCACCTGTTCGGTCTCTACCTTCGATCTAGGATAGGCCCATTTGGGTTCTACTGGCCACGATTCGTTAATTTTTTGACCCGGCTGGCACGGTTTGTGGACAAGCATCGTACTCGAAAAAATGAACTGCTCAACATTAAAACTTTGCAGCCCACGTAGTAAGCGGCGTGTACCGCCTACAGTGATCTTTTCATATTTTTTCATGCTGCGATCTTTAAAACTGTAATAGGCAGCAAGGTGGATCACGGCTTTAATGCGATTACCGTAGAAGCTTCTAATGTGCGCTAATGCTTGGTGGACACTTTCATCTGAAGAGAGATCACAAGGGACAAGCTCTTCATTTGCCGAGGCATAAAACGCCTTTAACAATTCAAATCCCACCATGCGGTTTTCACCACCCAATTTTTTAACAATTGCAGCGCCAATGCGGCCGCAAGAACCCGTAACTAAAATAACATCCTTATCGGTCATAAAAACCCCTTTTTAAAAATGTATATTTTAATTATAGTTAATTAAAGATTATAATTAACATTTATTTTTAGGTTGTCATGGAATTAGTACAAGGTTTATTCCTAGATGTCGGTGGAGTGTTGATGACCAACGGATGGGATCACGTGCTGCGGAAAAAAACGGCTGAAGCTTTTGAGGTTGAGTTTGATGAGATGACCTCTCGTCATCAGTTGATCTTTGACACCTATGAGACAGGAAAGCTCACTTTCGATGACTACTTAAAACGAATCATCTTTTTTAAAGATAGATCATTTACATTAAGTGATGTAAAGGAGTTTATCTTAAATTCTGTTCGCCCCTATGAAGACATGATCGCCTACATTCGTGAGATCAAGCAGAAGTTCAATCTGAAAGTGGGTGTTGTCAGCAATGAAGGACGCGAAATCGCCGTCGATCGGATCCAGCGCTTTGATTTACCCTCATTTGTCGATTTTTTCATCGTCTCCTCTTTCGTTCACTACCGGAAGCCCGATGCTGACATTTACCGTTTAGCGATTGATGTCGTTCAGGTGCCTCCATCTAATATTGTCTATATTGACGATCGGGCGCTTCTTATAGAGGTAGCTAAGGGATTTGGATTACAAGGCATTCATCATCAGAGGTTAGAATCTACACGCGGAGCATTGGATATGCTACTTACGCATCGTTAGGTGTCGCGACCCAAGCCAGCTTCCAGTTGCGCCCTTCTCCTTCAAGGGCAACAAGGCAACTTCCACAAAAGGAGATTGGGCAGCTGCCGAGAAGTGCGGTGACTACTCTTTCCATAAATGGAAGATGTCCTACAAGCATCACATTCCGTTCATAAAGCGTGATCTCTTCTAGAATCGGCTCAATAGGATCCATTGGTTCGAGGCCTTCTTTTTCAACCAACATCACATCCGGGGCTAGTCTTTTGCCTAAAATAGCGGCTGTCTGCTTTGCACGAAGTTTGACGCTGTGGATGATCTCCTCAATTTCTATATTTTTGGGCTTTAGATAGGCGGCAACTCTTTCGGTCTCTTCTCTACCTTGTTGAGATAGAGGTTGTTCAGAATCAATCTCTGGAGAAAGCGCTGCGCCGTGTCTTACCAGATAGAGTTTCATAACACACCAAAGAAGCCTTCATAGGTGAGAAAAAAGCCAATGATGAGGCAAATGATGCCGATGTAGATGGGATTATCTCCGGAAATCAATTTAAGTAGTAGCTTCTTGTCAGTGTGATGAGGAATAAAAAGACGGGTAAGCCCTTTTAACAAAGCAAGATAACCAATAATCGTAATGACGACCTGCCAGTTAAATTTCCACACGTTGTGAGAAACAATCACCAGGAGGCCGATGATCAAGCTGATTAGAGCTGAGAGAATGACAAGCGATTCTTGAGCAAAAATTTGACGGGCTGCTTTTCGGATAAATTCTCTTCGCCAGAAGTAGAAAAACCCGATAATAATCAGGTAGAGGCCAAAAAAGCGAGCAAGAAAAATAGAGAGTGTCATGATTTCCTCGGGTGTGTGGGTTGATCGTCTTCCAATTCGGAGACTAGCTGTATACAATTATTGTTTCAACATTTTCGCTTTCCAACCGTTTTTATTGGTGAAGTGTAGGGGGACACAGTTTTCCACCAACCAAGAGTGGTCTTCAATTTCTAGAAAGTAGCAAATCGCCCAATGAATCCCCCCATGAGCAATGATTAAAACAGGATCCGGATGTGACAGAGCCTGGTATAAACCTCTTAATGCCTGATTCATAAAGCCTTTTACAGCTACGCTTCCTTCCTGGTAGGCGACAGATCCAAGAGAGGTCATCTCATCCCATACTTGGCGCGAGCATTCGGAAAGATCGTGAATTAGATGTTCTTGTTTACAGAGATGTGCCATCAGAATCTCTTTGGTTTCCATTGCTCTTTTCAAAGGGCTAAAGCAGACTGTTTGAACGGGGAGGGGAGCAATGGTCTCCTTTAAAGCAAGTGCTTGCTGGCGGCCTACTTGATTCAGAGAGATGTCCGTACTACCTGAATGTGGATGGGTCTGTCCGTGTCTTACAAAATAGAATTCTCTTTGATCCGTCTGAATCACACGTTTTCGATAGTAATCGAACGTTTCATGTGCTCCGGCCATAAGATTGATATCGTCCAGCTTTTGCATATCAGCCCACTGATACGACTGATGCTCAGATGAGATACACACGAAAGGCCTTTTTTCGCACTTAACCTGAAATAGATGAAAAGCGTAGTCAATACCTGGCTTGCGGATATATAGACAGCCCAATTTTTGAAACTGTGATGCATGTGTGATTTGAATGCCTGTCTCTTCAAATAGTTCTCTGTAAGCAGCTTCTTCAGGTGTTTCGTGCTGCTCTTTTTTACCGGCAGGAACTCCCCATTTCCCTGCATCGATTTCTTTTGGTCCCTGCTCGAGCAGCAGGATTTTGCCCTCAATTTCGATAAAGCACGAAGAGACTTCTACTGAGGGTTTAAATCCTACAGGTTCTCGCTCATGTACTTCTATTTTTTCACACATAGGCACCATTATATTCTTTCGGCATATTTTATCCAAAAAGAGGTTTGATAATAATTTTTTTCTTTAAGATAATAATGTATATTAGAGGTTATTTTTATGCGTCAGCTATTATTATTTTTATTTATTCTCTCCACTTGTTTTGGAAATGATTTTGAAGCTAGTAAAGCAGGGCATACCCCTTCCTATAAACCTCAAAAAACTTCGGGGGAGCCTTTTGCTCTTCCCTTAACTCCACCTACTCACACCCCCTCCTATTTGAGGACATCTTATCAAAATAAAGATTTAACGAACCCTAAGCAGGGGAATCAGCCAGAATACGAGTATCCCCAAACTCCTATCCAGCGGGA
Organism: uncultured bacterium; assembly: GCA_964350245.1. Lineage (GTDB taxonomy): Bacteria > Chlamydiota > Chlamydiia > Chlamydiales > JAAKFR01 > JAJACP01. Next base: position 40,196 of record CAYGJC010000010.1, read on the forward strand.
GCATCATAATGAGATGATGGGTACAAACAAACCTCAAGTGAATCCAGAGGGTCCAAATGCGCATCAACTTCCTGGTGATGAATCTACACTTCCTAATTATTAACTAATTCGTTATAATAAGGATCCTTTTTAACTGTGAGGTTCATTATGAAGAAGGGTCTTAAAATATTTACTTTATTTGTAGTTGCTGCGGTCTTACTAACGCCGGTTGCAGCTCATGCGAAGGGTCCTAAGTTCAGTTTCTCATTCAATTTCTCTCAGCCGAGCCATCCTGGATTTGTGGCACCATGCCCACCACCACCGGTGTTTGTACCAGCCCCTCCACCACGTCCCTATATTGAGAGACGTACTGTTGTCAGAGAGTATCAGTATCCGTGTCAATGCCCTGACTGCTATGTTCAGGAATTCAGAGCTCCCTATCCTTACGCTTGGTACTACTAATCTCATTTTCCTTGGTTGGCTTTCAAAGTCAGCCAAGGTTTTTTCAATAGATCAAAAACATCCTTTGCGTCTAACGTGAAGAGGATGACAGAGAAAAAAGCCACCCTCTCACATGAAGTTGAGATTCCTCTAGGCTCTGTAAAGCTTAGAGGGTATCTGTGCGTTCCACCCGATGCAAAGGGGATTGTCTTGTTCGCCCATGGCAGCGGAAGTTCTAGGCAAAGTCCTCGCAATCAGTTTGTCGCCCATTTTTTGGAAGATCATACGCTGGGGACTCTTCTCTTTGATCTACTTACGCCTGAAGAAGAGGCCGCAGACGCGGTCACCCTTGAACTGCGCTTCAACATTCCACTGCTTGCGGAGCGTCTGCTCGGAGCAACTGAGTGGGTCGAAAAAAATCCGGATACCCACCACCTCTCAATCGGCTATTTTGGCGCGAGCACAGGAGCCGCAGCGGCGCTCATTGCCGCTGCTGAGCTAGGCCCTAAACTGGGTGCTGTTGTCTCCAGGGGAGGAAGGCCTGATCTAGCCGGCCATGTTCTTGCTCGCGTTCTGGCTCCCACTCTTTTAATCGTAGGGGTAAATGATTTTGGTGTGATTGAACTCAATCAGCACTCCATGGACCTTCTTGAATGTAAGAAAAAACTTGAAATTGTCCCCAATGCCACGCATTTATTCGAGGAACCGGGCACGCTCGAGGAGGTGGGAAGAATGGCCTCTATTTGGTTCATCGATAATCTATAATATGTTAAACTGTAACTATGAATATCGTTCAACGTGCTTGTTTTAATACTGATTATGGTCAAACGCGTAAAGACTATTTTTTAGCTGCTCTGACTATTCTAGGCATTTTTTTATTGGTCATCGGGGCCTGTGTGCAAAGTGGCTATCTACCTTTTAGTCAGACGGCGGCTCACTATTGCTTGGGCTTTGGCGGTGTTGCTTTTGGGGTGGGGTGTCTGGCTTTGTTTCTTCGAGCTTGTAATACACATCCTTTTGATGATCAGATAGAAGAGTAATAACCTCTTCGTCAGAGGTTTGCTCAAATCTTTCGTAAAATTGCCCAACAGCATAAAACGAATGAGGTGTCATCAGACAAATGGTTTGATCGACATCATGTGCCAATTCGGCTAGGGTATCCGGAGGTGAGACCGGAATTGCCATCACGATTTCTTGTGCCTTTTCGGCCCGCACCGTTTTGATTGCAGCCCGCATCGTTGCGCCGGTAGCCAATCCGTCGTCAACTAAAATGACCCTCTTGTCTTTGAGCATGCGTGGCGGGCGATTCTTCCTATACAGGTTTAGCCGCTTCATGGCTTCTTTGGTCTCTCGTTCAATGGACTCTTGAAGGTAGGTTGCAGATCCCTCTGGTTTTTCAAAGATGATCGCTTCACCGGTTTCTGTAATCGCACCGATGGCAAACTCTTCATTAAAGGGAGCTCCAATTTTACGAGGACAAACGATGTCAAGTGGAAGACGCAGCGCTTTGGCTACCTCGTAGCCTACGACCACACCCCCACGTGGTAAAGCAATCACGATCAGGTTCTGGAGGTTCTGGAGCTTGCTCTTCAGCGCTTCAGCAAGCAGTCGTCCAGCATGCTCGCGATCCTGGAATATCATGGAATCTCTGTAGATTGTAGGAAGGTTTTCCAAACCGCAAGCTGTTCATGAGTAGGAGCCGATTGGTTTTCTGGATACTGAAAACTCACGGATAGAACCCAGCCGCCAATACGAGAATTTAGTCCAATCCATGCTCTAAACTCCTCTCGTTTATTATGATCAAGATAGTGTGTAATCAAAACGGGGTGGTGATTCCAATAGGTTTTTTGAATTTCAACGTCGGTGCAACCCATGGAGGTGAAACGATCAGGCAGGCCAAATTCTTCGGCAAAACAGTCAGGTCCCTGCTGGATAATGTCGCCGCTTAGGCGAACAAAGAAAAAAATGCTATCGATTTTACGAGATTGAATGAGTCGATCGATTGCCTCTTTTTCTCCCCAGATGATGCCGGAATAAAGATCAGGGTCTGGGCCCATCACAAAGGTGTCCGGGATAGCGGGATTCACGTTCAGTGAATCGGGAAAAGGGGGGAGAAGTTCTCTTCCACAAAGAAGAGAACTAAAGCTTAGACAGACTAGGAGTATTTTCTTCCACATAAGCCCACTTAAAATCGGCTTGGCCTAATTCGTTGACAATTAGACCCTGAACCTTGGGTGATTTTAAATACTTCGCATTTACCATATACAAGGGAATGATTGGCATTTCATCTAAAATTAAGAGCACAGCTTGTTTCAAGTGCTCCTCTCGTATCAGAGGATCTGTCTCTTGGTCGGCAAGATCCAGAAGCTCTTGATAGTGTCGACTCTCCCACTGAGGAGCATTGTAGCGGTGGGCTTTCTCTTTAAAGAAATCCAATGTGTAGATTGGATCGTTAAAAACAGAAAACCAGATCATTCCTCCAATTTGATACTGCCGCTCGCCTATACTGGCAAAAAACACGTTCCATTCGGAACCTGTGAGCTCGACTTCAATGCCAAAGGTTTGTTCCCATTTCTGTTGTATGGCCTCTGCCAGCTTTTTCTGTCCAGGAATATCGCTATAGCTATAGCGCAAGGTGGGAAATTCACTGCGAGTCAAATTGAGTTCTGCTAGTCCCTCGTTAAAAAGTTTTTGTGCTAGGTGCTCGTTTGAATCTGAATACAGCTCTTCTTCTTGGGTGAGGGGCATGGTGATTGGTATCAAGCTTTTACTCGGAGTTTCACCCGAAACGACATGGTTAGCAATCACCTCACGGTTAAGTGCAACGGATAGTGCCTGACGTATTTTAGTAGAATGCAGGGGAAACTGCTCTGTATTAAGGCAGAGCCAAAAGACACCTGCAATCGGCCTGCTGACAAAATCCTCAGAGGATTGGGCTTTTTCGATCGCATCCTGTGGAAGAAAAGCAAAGGGGTGTCCCGCCCAGTCTAACTCTCCTTTCTCATACATCAGCAGCGCCGTATTCGGATCACTCACGAGTGAGGCTTCGATGCGGTTAAGCCGGACAGAATCGGCGTCCCAATAGGTGGGATTTTTTTCGAGTGTCAATTGATCCTCGTGCACCCATTTTGTAAGACAAAAAGGTCCGTTGAAAACGGTAGGGGTTGCCTCTTTCAAATCGTATAAAGGGGAAAAAAGTGCATTGGAGATGAGATCGAGAAAGTAGGGGGTAGGATGCTCTAAATCCACAACTAATGTCCGGGCATCTAGTGCTTTAATTCCGACTTCATCCAAAGAAATCTCCCCTTTCTTGGCCTTCTGCGCGTTTTTGATTGGATAGAAAAGATCGGCACGTAGACAGTCCGAATCCGGAGCAAGTGCCCGTTTCCAGCTCTTCTCAAAATCCACCGCTGTCACTTCTTTTCCATTCGTCCAGAGCATGGGGCGAAGGGTGAAGGTATAGCGCAGTTGGGAAGGGGAGATGTCGAGGTGTTTAGCTGCAGCAAGCTCAGGTTTTCCATCGGGATTTAAGCGGGTCAAACCCTCGAAAAGAGCCTTTTGAAAATTGCGGCACATGAGATCGATGCCTGTGTGTGGGTGAAGAGAAGCTGGATCTCCTTGGTTGTTAATACGTAGAACTTGGCTTGGGATTAACATACGCTTTGTTTCCTCTTTTTGAGGGTTTTGGCAACCGATAAGACTTCCCAGTATAATCAAAAGTGTGAGTAGTGTTTTATGTGTTAGCATCGTTTTCCTGGTTCATGTTTTCTAAATAAGCGGCTCGGAAATCGATGAGATTGAGGTTCGAAAGGATACATCCTTTCAGCCGCGGGTTTTTTACGTAGCGAAATTTTTGATAGACCAGCGGAATGGCAGGCATCTCAGCTTGCAAAATGGTCTCAGCTTGATTCAGAATTTGTCGCATTTTTTGAGGGTTTTCAGTGTGCTTGGCCTCAGTAATAAGGCGGTTGTATCGGGCATTTTTCCAGGTCGTCACTCGTAAAGTGTGCTCACGGAAGACAAACAGATCATAAAAATAAAGAGGGTGGTTATAGCGTGGATACCACACAATCCCTCCGGCCATAATATCATTGCGATGAAGAGCATCAAAGTAGGCGTTCCAGAGCAAGCGCTCATACTTTACTTTGACTCCAAGCACCTCTTCCCACTGACGGCCGATCGCATAGCTCATCGCTTCTTGCTCCTCGATTTCACTGTGGGTCAAAACAATGGTGGGTAAATCGCCTCGGTTCAGTCCAAGCTCTTCTAGTCCCTTTGCAAAGTAGGTTTGGGCTAAGGCAGGATCATAGGTGGGCGCTATTAATGACTCATCTGCAGGATAAGTTGAAAATCCATAAGCTGGGATATCTTCACCTTGAAGAACATCTTGAATAAAGATGTCTCGATTAAGAGCAGCTGCAAAGGCTCTACGCATATGGAGACTCTGAAAGGGAAGGCGTTCAAAGTTCAGTTGAATCCAATAAAGACCGTAGCAGTCAGGATCTGTAATGAGAGAGTTATTTGCTTTCAGTGAGGCAATAGCAGCAGGACGGAGTTTAGTCAACGGATCGCCTACCCAATCTAACTCGCCGGCTGAGAATAAATCGAGAGGCATCTTTTCCTCTTCAATGACGCAAATCTGAATCCGATCCAGTTTAACAGAGGAGGCGTCCCAGTAAAGTGGATTTCTGGCCAGTTGCAGATCGTCATTGAGTTTCCAAAGATCGAGCTTGTAGGGTCCATTACAGACATAAGTCTCTCCACTATGGTAAGCCCATCCTGGATGCTTCTGATCGATTTCACGACACAGTGGCATAAAAATCCAATTAGCCAGCAGAGATAGAAAAGCGGAAAAAGGAAATTCGAGTTCAACACAAAGGGTGTGGTCTCCTGTGGCCCGGATGCCCACTTGATTTAAGGGTTTTTCCCCTTTTTTTACGGCTTCTGCATTCTTAATGGAGAAAAAGAGAAACGAGTAGGGAAAGCGAAAGTCCGGTTCAAGAATCTTTTTCCAGGCGTATTCAAAATCATAAGCTGTTAAGGAAGAGCCATTCGACCAGAAACTTTTGCGCAAAGTAAACTGGTACGTCGTCTTGTCTTCAGAAACAGTATACGTGGCAGCTAAAGCCGGTTCGATAGCACCGGATTCTGAGACACGGAATAGCCCCTCATAAAGCATTTTGATGACAACACCAGAGATGCGATCGGCTCCAATACGGGGATCCAATGATTGGGCAGCTCTGGGAAGGTGTAAACGAAGAATCTGTTGATTTTGTCTTTTTTCGAGCCAAGAAGAAACGGTTTTTTCCACTGATTGCGCAAAGCGTCCAGCGTGCTTTTTGCTGGGATTGAGAAAAAGGTAGCACTGGTAGTAATTTCGGTCTACTTCAACAGCAGCAGAGGCCAGCTGCAGGGGGTCGATCTCTAGTTTTTTGATTGCATGAGTGAGGGTCTCACGGATCTCGGGGTGGTTAGCTTTCACAACAACTGCGAGTACGTCGTGTTCGCAGTGGCTTTTGTGAATGCAGGCTTCGTGGTTGGGTAGGACTAGTTCAACAGTTTGCAAGAATAGAGCACACAGAATTTTTCCCTTATCAGGGGGAATATAGGTCTGCATAATAGAGGGCGTAAGAGAGTAGAAAAGATTTTCAAGTAAAAAAGCGTACTGCTTGGCTTGAGGGCCTAGAGCCTCTTTAATAGCTTCCAACTGCTCATTTTGCTTCAGTAGAAAGCCTCCATTATAGTCACGAAACTGTCCGACCATTTGTTCCACACTTTTGACCACATATTGGCGTGCCTTCACAAGATCAATGGAGTGATTTTTACGTAAAAACAGCTGCGTCTCCACTTCGAGTGTAAAAACATTAGCCTCTTTGATATACTTCTTTCTCAGGTAACCTACATTTGCTACTCGTTCAGGAATGAAGTGGACAGTTGAAGGAAGTGAGCGACTTAGCTTTGACAAGCTACGGCTGTTTTTGTTGAGAACGCGCAGTAGGACGATGTTGAACCGAAGCACATCATGTTGCTGCTCTTGGAAAGAGATCATGGCCTGGGGAAGATCTCGTACATAGCGAAGCTCTTGGCTCAGGTGTATAATATTGCGAATCAGCTCCTCCTCATTGCGAGGAATAAAAAGAGAGGGAGAGAGGTATTCGATACTATTTTTGAGCTCATCTGGAAGCGCACTTTTTAAAAGCCTCACCTCCTCTAAGGTGAAATTTCCCCCGCGTGTTTTTTCAAGCTCTAAATAAACGGTAAGCAGGCGGTTCTCATCGTTTCTATGAGCGTAATAAGAATCTTGGGGAGCCTGCACATGAGGAATCAGGTGTTGAACGGCTTTGAGAATATGCCTGAGTTCAAAGGATTCGTAATCCTGTAATGAGTTGATGGAAAGAGCAATACCGAGCACTTTTTTTAAGCCAAAAGGATAATGGAGGTGGGTTTGCATGAGTTTAATGTAGATATGACGGTTGTGAGGGAAGATTTTAATATCTTTCTCAAGCGCTTTTTGAAAAAGATAATGAGCGCAAATAATACGGCATAAGTGTCGATGGGAGCGAATTTGGCGAAACTCTTTCCGACAATGGGCCAGAAAGTGTTGGACCTCGCGAAATATATCGTGCGAAAAACGTTTGGGATAGCGTCGAATCAAGTCAGCTACCGACTCATAGATATAAGAGACATTACCGGCTAAAGCGAGTCTTTTCATCTCTAAAATATATTTGGCGTGCCCGGAAGAGAGAGCTCCGAGCTTTAGACCGTCAGCCAATCCCGGAAGCTGTTGCTGAATCGTTTGTAGAGTCTTTTCATCGGGAACCTCCAAAATGAGCTCGATAAAAAAAAGGGGCGCCTTCCAATAGGGAAGGCGGAATGACAAATTTTTGGAGGAGAGAAGGTTAAGTTGTTTGCAGGGTACCAGCCAACAGGTAAGCATCTCTTCAACAAAGAGCAATACTTTCCGATTCCATTTTGAGGAACAAAGCAGATAAAAGGCAAACGCTCCTGGTGTCTGTTCCAAGCCTCTCCATTTTACTAAGGGAAGCTTTTTTGCCAAATCTTCCTGTGTAGCCAGCTCGCGCCCAAAGATCTTGTTAGCCAGCTTAAGCAGGTTTTCTTTGTGCTTTTTTAAGATATCTGTGTCTGAAGATGTTACTGCGCTTCGAAGCATCAGATTTTCCTTTTGGAAGCAGTATTAGGATTTACCGTTTTTTAATCAAACTATCTAGTTGCTATTAAAAAAGTATTTACAGGTGTATCATTGAGTGTTATGGGGGGAAGGACGCATTGGTATAAAGAGGCAATTATCTATGAGCTGCACGTAAAATGCTACTGCGATAGCTCTGGTAATGGTTATGGTGACTTTAGGGGGTTATCTGAGAAACTCGATTACCTGCAAGATCTTGGTGTCACCGCCATCTGGCTTCTTCCATTTTACCCCTCTCCACTTAAAGATGATGGATATGATATTGCCGATTATACAGACGTTCATTCTCTCTATGGCAACCTAAATGACTTTAAGCGCTTTTTGCGTGAGGCGCACAAACGTGGGCTGAGAGTGATCACAGAGCTTGTGATTAACCATACCTCAGATCAACACGCTTGGTTTCAACGAGCACGTAGATCGAAAAAAGGGTCACACTATTGGAATTATTACGTCTGGAGTGATACACCCGAAAAGTACGCAGATGCGCGGATTATCTTCCAGGATTTTGAGTCTTCCAACTGGACCTGGGATCCTGTGGCCAAGAGTTACTACTGGCACCGTTTTTACTCTCATCAGCCTGATTTAAATTTTGAGCATCCAGAGGTACATAAAGCGCTCCTACAAAAATTGAGCTTTTGGCTCAAACTAGGCGTCGATGGAGTGCGTTTGGATGCCATTCCCTACCTCTATGAGCGAGAGGGAACGGTTTGTGAAAACCTTCCGGAAACCCACGCCTTTCTGAAAAAACTCCGGCACTATGTCGACACACACTTTGCGGATAAAATGCTTCTTGCAGAGGCGAACCAGTGGCCAGAGGAGGCTGCTCAATACTTTGGAGAGGGAGACGAATGCCACATGGCTTTCCACTTTCCGGTTATGCCTCGTCTGTTTATGTCGATTCACCTTGAGGACTCCCTACCGATTATCGAGATCATGGAACAGACTCCTACCATTCCTTCCAGTTGTCAGTGGGCATTATTTCTCCGCAATCACGATGAATTGACTCTTGAAATGGTGACCGATGAAGAGAGAGACTATATGTTCCGCGTTTATGCACACGATCCTCAAGCGCGGGTGAATCTGGGGATTCGAAGAAGGCTTGCGCCCCTTTTGAAGAATGACCGGCGTAAAATTGAGCTCATGAATACCTTGCTTTTCTCCTTAACTGGAACACCTGTTGTCTACTACGGAGATGAGCTAGGGATGGGAGACAATATCTATTTAGGAGATCGGGATGGCGTCCGTACTCCCATGCAGTGGAGTAATGATCGCAATGCGGGCTTTTCAAGAGCAAACCCTCAACAGCTCTACCTCCCTCCCATTATCGATCCTGAATATCACTATGAGACTTTGAATGTAGAAGCTCAACAGAACAATCCTCACTCTCTTTTATGGTGGACCAAACAGTTAATTGCGCTGCGAAAACGCTATAAAGCATTTAGCTATGGGACAACCGAGTTTTTGACGACTCAAAACCGTAAGTTGTTAGTTTTTTTCCGTCACTATGAAGATGAGTGCTTATTGATCATCTCTAACTTATCCCGGTTTCCCCAATATGTTGAGCTCGATTTGAAGAAATATGCGGGATACAATCTGGTGGAGATGTTTTCAGGGCATCAATTTCCCAAGATTGGAGAGCTCCCGTATTTTTTAACTTTAGGTGCCCACGGTTACTACTGGTTTTCCTTGACAAAAGCGTCTGAAGAGCAGCAAGAAGAGGTCATTGATATTCCCACAATTGCCCTAAATGGAGAGACCTCAAATCTCTTCCAGTCCTCCATGCGTCGCACACTCACAGACGCTCTTTTAGGGTATCTTCTCAGAAGCAATAGACTCAAGCCGCTTATTTCACAGATAGATCGCACCAAAACCCAACTGGTTGATTTCCTTGTTCTTCCTGAGCATGAGATACATGTTGCCTTTATAGAAGTTACACTCACAACAGGTGTGGTACACCGTTTCCCCCTCTTTTTACGTTATTTAGAGGGTCAGGATGTGGATGAAAAAATTCGCTCCTCTCCAGAGTCTGTAGTAACGCGCCTCAATGGGGGCATTCTCTTTGATTTAACCGGAGAACAAGAGGTTGCGGATGCTTTGCTCTCAATTATCTTAAAACGTCAAAAGATCCGCTCTGAGCAGGGTGAAATCAGAGGCATTACGGTTACACATCCACAAGACAAGAGCTCTTATTTAGAGAAGCTGGTTGCCCCAGTCTATGGTGAGCGCGGAATTTTAGTTTTTCCTGTGGATCAGGGCGTTTTGAAGGTATTTAGCTGCTTGGAAGAAGGAATGGATGTGGATATAGAAATGCGGCTGTTTTTAACCCGTCATACCGATTTTCGCGGTTTTCTGCCGATTTGGGGCTATATAGAATATCGAGCACGCAACCATGCCATTGTCGTGCTTGCCGAAGAGGTCGCTTCTCATAATCGCGCATTTAATGCAAAAGAGCTAAGCATTGAAGCAGCCGATCGTTTTTTAATTCGTGTGGAAGCGACGGAAGTTGAGCATACTGAGATTTTTTTCCCCAAGAGCACCCTACTTGAGCTCGCAGAGGGTTCAATTGATCCACAGGTGCACTTACTCCTAGAAGAGCAGGTTGAAGTAGCCAGGCTGCTGGGAAAAACAACAGCTTCCTTTCATCAAGCGTTAAATACGGAACCGAGTGATCCCGACTTTGCTCCCATTGCATTTACTCCATTTTATCAACGTTCGGTTTATCAGACTCTACGTCGTAAAATTCGGATGGCTTTCGCACGTCTCCGCCATTTCAAGGGCGAAGGGTTGGGTGAACAAATTAAATCGCTCTTGGATTGGGAAGAGCGACTGCATGAGTGGCTCCAGATTCTGCCACACTGTAAGATACAAGCTGAGCGGATTCGCTATCATGGTAATCTGGTTCTTGAAAATCTCCACTATACAGGAAAGGAGTTTCTGATTGCCAATATTGAGGGTAATCCTAGCTATACCCATAGTGAAAGACGGTACAAACGGTCCCCACTAATCGACTGCGCTAGTCTCCTCCTATCGCTTGCTGAGGTCAGTATTCAAGCATTTGGTCGCCTAAAGGCGCGCGGTGTTTTTCCTGATGACAAATGGTCTGGGCTTTGGTCTCTTTGGATAGGCTCCTCTTTTTTAAGGGCATACTTCCATAATTTAGAAGGTGTCTCCTTTTTGCCTCAAAACAAAAAAGAAATCGATTTTCTTCTCTTTATCTTTTTGATAGAACGGTGTGTAGAGAAGCTGGCAACAGCTGAGCAAAGCCATCTGGAGGCACCCATTATGACACTTCTATATTGGCTTCCTATCTATGAAAAATTTAAACCTTTCTGACATTCCCTCTTCTGTCTATCGTCTGCAGTTAAATGCCGATTTTACCCTTAAAAAGGCGATAGAAGTCCTTCCCTATTTGCAAGAGCTAGGAGTAGAGGGAGTCTATTGCTCTCCATTTTATGACGCCTACAGCGCACATGGGTACGATATTACTAATTCCAATGCACTTAATCCCAAGATAGGCACGCTCAAAGAATACACTCATTTTTGCGAGAAGCTCAAGGAATTGGGTCTCAAGCAGATTATAGATGTTGTTCCCAATCATATGGGATTTAAAGGAGGAAAAAATGCTTGGTGGCAAGATGTCTTAGAGAATGGACCTCATTCAGCATATGCTGGCTTTTTTGATATCAACTGGAGCCCGGAAAAAAAAGAATTAACTGACCGCGTTCTTCTTCCAATCTTGGCAGACAACTACGGGAGGGTTCTAGAGAACCATGAAATTCAGCTGCACTATGCCAATGGGATTTTTTGGCTTCAGTATCAAGATTTTCCTCTTCCGGTTGCACCTTCTACCTACGCCTTGATTTGGGAGGAGGCTAATGAAAAAAAAGAGATCTCCAAACTCCTTTCCCGTTTTAATGGATCGATTAAGTTGTTAGATCGCCTTTTAGAGGCGCAATACTACCGACTTGCCTATTGGAAAGTGGCGAGTCATGAGATTAATTACCGCCGGTTTTTCAATATCCATGAGTTGGTGGCGATTCGAGTCGAAGAAATGCAGGTGCTCCAAGCGCACCACAAATGGCTTTTTCAACTCATAGACGAGGGACATGTTCAGGGGTTGAGAATCGATCATCCCGATGGCCTCTTTGATCCGGTCGCCTACTTTGATCATCTAAGAGAGCGGTATCCGATTTATACGGTTGTCGAAAAGATCTTGGAGAGAAATGAGCAGCTTCCCGAGGCATGGAAAGTCGAGGGGACAGTTGGGTATGACTATCTCAATGTATTGAACGGTCTTTTTATTCAACAGTCAAACGAGCAGGCATTTGATGCTATTTATACAGAGTTTTTAGGAGAGACAATCGATTTTGAGGAGTGTGTTTACCAATCTAAAAAGCTCTTCACCCTCTATGAAATGGTCAGTGAAGTTGAAGCTTTAGGCTTACAGCTTGATCGGCTTTCAGAACAGAGTTGCTCCTTTCGAGATTTCACCAGGCACGATTTAACTAAAGCCTTAGCTGAAGTGATTGCCTGCTTTCCTGTCTACAGAACCTATATTGCTCCAGAAGGGAGAGTGAGCAAAAGAGATCGTCACTATCTCAGTTGGGCGATTGAAAAAGCGAAGAGCCACGCACACGATCTCGATCCCTCTATTTTTGATTTTCTAGAAAAACTCCTTCTTCTCAAACTAAAGGATAGCAAGAGGTATCGTGAGTTTATCTTGAGATTTCAACAACTGACAGCACCCATCATGGCAAAGGGGCTAGAAGACACAGCCTTTTATGTGTATAACCGTTTTATTTCTTTGAATGAAGTCGGCGGAGACCCTCCCCACTTCGGGCATTCGCTTGCTGATTTTCACCGGTTTAACCAAGAAAAATCAGAAAAATGGCCACTGGGCTTTCTCGCCTCTTCAACCCATGATACAAAGCGGAGTGAAGATGTCCGCGCCAGACTCAATGTACTGAGTGAAATTCCCGAGAGATGGCGTGCCGAGGTGCAAAAATGGCAAAAAATCAACTCCACATACAAAGGAGCAGGGCCTAGTTCGAATGCTGAATACTATATCTATCAACTGCTCGTTGGTGTCTGGCCGCGAGAAGGTTTAAAGAGAGCTGAGTATGCTTCATTCACTGACAGACTTTGGGGTGTCGTTTTGAAATCGATTCGCGAGGCCAAACAAGAGACCAGCTGGATGTTCCCCAATGAAGAGTATGAAGCAGCTGTGCACCACTTTTTTTATTCTCTTCTAAACCCTGATAAAGCAAACCCCTTCTTGAAGCATTTTCTCCCTTTCCAAAAGGAGATCGACCGTCTCGGCGCCTACAACAGTCTATCGGCAACAGTATTGAAAATCGGATCCTGCGGTGTTGTGGATTTTTATGAGGGCAATGAACTCTTAAATTACCGGCTTGTGGATCCGGATAACCGCCGTCCGGTCGACTTCGCCCACAGAAAAAAAGAGCTCACTGCCCTTAAAAAAAGCGATCCGATTGCTCTATTTGCTTCTCATGAGATGAGTCGAATTAAGGCGTATTTGCACTGGAAGGCGCTGAATTTTCGCAAACAACATCGCGCACTCTTTTTAGAAGGAAGATATCTTCCCTTAAAGGTAAGGGGAGCGCACCACGAGAGTGTGGTTGCCTTTCTCCGCTATACGGAAGAAGAGGCTCTTATTGTACTTGCGGGTCGCTTTTTCTCTTCGCTCACTTTAGGCTGGGGTAATACAGAAGTCCTTTTGCCAGAGAAATGGTCTCATTACCAATGGACGGAGCTTTTTACCGATCGGGATCTCACGCGTTTATCCGTCTCCACAATTTTTGAACACTTACCCGTTGGCTTTATTTATGGAAAAAACAGTCTCTGAAATATGGGAGCTTGATTTAGGGGCGAACGTAGACCGGATGGGGAATACAGCCTTTAAAGTGTGGGCGCCCCATCATCCCTCCCTTTCTATCCATGTTCTAGGGAAGGGAAATTTCTCTATGCATCGGGACGAATTAGGATATTTTACCCTGACTACTGATCAGCTGGGACGAGGGGATCGCTACTACTACTTGATGGGAAATGGACTGATGCGTCCCGATCCGGTCTCACGTGCCCTTCCAGAAGGCGTCAACGGTCCTACTGAGGTGATTGATCCCTCCTCATTTCATTGGAACGATCATGAGTGGAAGGGACTTGCCTTACGAGAAGCCATTTTTTATGAAGTTCATGTAGGCACTTATACAAATAGAGGAACATTCGATGCGGTTATTGACAGGCTTAATTATTTGAAAGAGCTAGGCATCAACTGCATAGAAATCATGCCCCTCGCTCAATTTCCCGGTCGCTTTAATTGGGGGTATGATGGAGCCTCTCCCTACGCCCCTTTTCATGGATATGGAGGCGTGAACGGCTTTAAAGCTTTTGTTGATGCCTGCCACCAGATGGGCATGGCCGTCTGTCTCGATGTTGTTTACAATCATCTCGGACCCGAAGGAAACTATCTCGAAGAATTTGGTCCGTACTTAAGTAATACCTACCACACACCATGGGGGAAAGCTTATAACTATGATGGAGCCTATAGTGATTCGGTACGCGAATATGTCGTTAAAAACGCCCTCTACTGGGTCATGGAGTACCATGTTGATATGCTCCGTTTGGATGCGATTCACGGTATTTATGATTTCAGCGCCATTCCGCTTTTATCCGAACTAGTAGATGCTGTTCAAGCTGCTGCTAAAGCAAGTGGACGTCTTATTCATGTGGTTGCCGAATCAGGTCAGAATGATACCCGCGCGATTCGGAGCAAAGAGGCAGGTGGTTATAACTTGTGCGCCCTTTGGAATGACGATTTCCATCATGCAGTTCATGTCGCGCTAACAGGGGAGCAAGGAACTTATTATCAAGATTTTAACGGATTAACTGATTTAGCCAAAGCTCTATCCAAAGGCTTTGTATATGACGGCAACTACTCTCTTTTTAGAAAAAGGCGGCATGGCAATAGCGCTTCAGATCTTTCTCTTGAGCAAATGGTTGTTTTTGCGCAAAACCACGACCAAATCGGAAATCGGCCTATGGGCGACCGTCTCTCCACTTTAGTGAGTAAAAACCGTCTTAAAGTAGCGGCTTGTTTGGCGCTTGTGACCCCTTCTGTTCCCTTACTTTTTATGGGAGAAGAGTATGGAGAAACAGCCCCGTTTGAGTATTTTGTCGACTATGAGAATGAAAAGCTGATGCGCTCGATTTATGAGGGGCGCAAAAAGGAGTTCCACCGCACTGATATGCCCTTTCCGGGCAAAGAGTCATTTGATAACTCCCGTCTGACGTGGAAACAGGACAAGGAGCTTTTGACTCTCTACAAGAGCTTGATTGACTTAAGAAAAGCCTATCCGCCTAAAGAAGGCATCAAAGGTGAAGAGGTTTTGGTTTATCATGAGTCTGGCCAGGATTGGCTCGCTTGGGAATATCCTTGTGAGGGGGGGGAGTGGCTCGGCGTTATCTTTTATTTGGGTAAAGAGAGCTTAACTCTTTCGCTTCCTTTTCAAAATGTACAAGGAGAGCTTTTACTGGCTACCGAGAAAGTTGTTCAGAATCCTCGGTGGGAGATTCCTTCAGATTGCTGCTTGATCTTCAAGTAGGCCTAGCTTTTTGAGAGGGCCGGGAATCGGCGCTGTGACTGTGATGCGCTTGCCGGTAAAGGGGTGAATGAAGCAGAGGCGGTAGGCGTGGAGACAAAGCCTTGTGTCAATTAGGGAGCCGTACCGACGGTCGCCTACAATTGGATGACCGGCTTCTCGGCAGTGTACACGAATCTGATGCTTTTTCCCTGTTTCAAGCCGGAGACGCAAATACGAAAATTTCTTAGAACGGCGGATCACCTCAAAATGGGTAACAGCCCGCTTGCCCTCTTCCGGCGTTGTTACCTCCACATCGTAGTTTTCCTTTTCTCTTAAATAACTCTCCCACGTCCCCGAGTTTTGGGGCAGTGAACCTTCAATGATCGCCAGATACTCTCGTTCTAGTGCGTGCTCCTCGAATAACGCATCAAATTTTTCCTGGGAGTGACTGCCTCGGGCAAAAAGAAGGGTGCCGGAAGTGTCTTGATCAATGCGATGAACAGGGAAAATGGGGTAGGTCTCTTTTAACAGTGCGTAGGCGCTTGGTTTGTCATTTTCAGCCGGCACGCTCAAGAGACCTGAAGGTTTATTGATCACGATAAGATAGCGATCCTCGTAGAGAATGGGAATCTCTTCAACGACCTGCTCTTTTTTACCTACAGCAACGGTTTGTTCTTCTAGAAGGGGAGTTGAGGCATTGGTGATCACCGATCCATCCACACTGACCCGTCCCCATTTGATCCAGCTTCTAAGTGTGCGGCGAGAACTATCGGGATAGGACTTTTCTAAAGCTTCCAGGAGCGTAGTCATCGCGCTTTGCCCACTAAAGACCACAAAAACCAGTTAATGAGAGAGACAATCAGAGCAAATAAAATGGCCCATCCAAAGTTATCAACAGTGAATCCCGGAACGATTGCGCTCACGAGATAAACGAGAAGACCCATAATCACAAAAGAAAAGAGACCAAGAGTGAGAATATTGATAGGAAGGGTTAGAATGAAAATAATGGGGCGTAAGATCGCATTGACAACCCCTAAAACAACGGCCACGACAAGGCTTGTCCAAAAGGAGTGCATGTGGATCCCAGGCAGAATATACCCCGTAACCCAGACTGCAAGTGTATTAATCAGGATCGCAAGTAAAATGGGCATCATCGTCACTTTATTTGTATTAGGGACCCTCAGTATAACAATTGTAGGATTTTCCATATACTATGGAATTTCTCCTATGCCCACCTCTCGAAAAGTAAGAGAGGAGATGCTCGCTCTTCTCCCAATTAAAAAGGGAGTTATCTATGAGCTTGGTTCTGGGTGGGGGAACTTGGCTTTTCCCCTGGCCAAACGTTTTCCCGCTCTTGAGATTATTGCTGTTGAAGGCTCTTGGATTCCTTGGTTTTTCTCAGCTTTCTTGCTAAAGATTTTACGGTACCCCAATCTCACTCTTCATAGAAAAAATTTTTATACGCTGTCTTTAGAAGATGCAGATGGCGTGATTTGTTATCTTTACCCCGGAGCGATGGAACGCCTGAAAATAAAATTTGAAGAAGAGTTGAGATCAGGCGCCTTTGTGCTTTCCAATACCTTTGCTATACCCGGATGGACACCTGCCCACCTGATTACAGCAAAGGATGTGTGGCGCTCACCGATTTATTTTTTCACAGCGGGAGCGATGACAAGTCCGGCTAAGAACCAAGCGATTACAAGATCTAGGATCTCGACGCCTACGAATCCAATGGGAAAGCTCCACCAGTTCCAGTTGGGCAGTGAGCCCAGTACCCCTACCGTTAGGCCGATGAGTGTGACAAACCAAACCCCTTTCCAGTAGCCTTCGAGCTTACCTAACAATAACAAGTAAGTCGCCAAAAAGGCGCCAATGAGCTGAATAATGAATGCCAGGATATAAGGTGCAGCAGACGCAATATTGAATCCTTCACGCTTAACAACAGCAAAGACAACAGGTCCCTCTTTCATTGACTCAGCAAGCGTGTCCATGTGCTCTTTATCACACATATTAGGAAGCAGATAGATCCCACTTCCCCCTGTATTCTCCAAAATAGCAGCGCTTACCTGTGCATTGTCTTTGAATCCATTGAGAACAGAGCAATGCCAAGGTAGCACCATCCACGAAACCATCATCCAAACAAAAACGACGATCGCTCCTAGTAGCGTTCCTCTAAACAATCCTTTTCCCATAACTCCTCCAGTAAAGTTATTTTGAAGGAGAGAATCGCTAAAATACGCATTTTAAGGACAGATTTTTTTCAGCTTTGCATCCAACTCTAAGATCGTCTCCTCTTTAGATGCAGCACCATTGATAAGAAGGAGAGCTCCTTGCTTTTCGTAGTGTGCTTTGAGGGGCTCTGTCTGCTCATGAAAAACTTTGAGGCGATCTAGAACCACAGACTCAGAGTCATCTTTGCGTTGAATGAGTGGGCTACCACACCGATCGCATGTTCCTTCAACTTTAGGAGGACTGGCTGATTTGTGGTAAGGCGCGCCGCACTTTTCGCAGACAATGCGCCCCGTTAAGCGCTCTACGATGAGTTCATCGGGTACTTCAAGGCTGATGGCAATAGGATGGATGCCGGCCGCTGCTAGTCGCTTATCGAGTTCAACTGCTTGTGGAATGGTGCGAGGAAAGCCATCCAGAATATAGCCCTTTTGGCAATCGTCCGCTTTCAGCCGCTCAAAGAGCATATCGAGCACGACCTCATCAGGGACAAGCTCGCCTTTATCCATGTAAGATTTCGCCTTTTGGCCGATGGGAGTGTTGTTGCGCATATTTTCTCGGAAGAGGTCACCGGTAGATATTTGAGGGATACCCAGCTTTTCGCTGAGGCGGACGGCCTGCGTTCCTTTTCCAGCGCCTGGAGCTCCGAGCATGATGAGTACAGTCTGGCAGTGTTTTTCCGGCATAGCAAATAGGGGAGTTGTAAGTAGCGCAATCAGCGCAAAGAGTACAAAATGTTTCATATAGGGTACCTCTCTATGAGAAAAAAAGAAAGGCCTATAGTAGCACAAAGAGACTAAAAGTCACACCAGCTCACGACATTTTTAATGTCGTTTGTCTCGTGCTTATCAAGAGCATCTTTGAAATGGTCGTAGCGAACGCGCTTAGTGATTAACATTTCAATGTTATCACCCCATTTCTGGTAGGCACTCTCAAGATCTTGAACTGCCATGTCCCAATGCCGTTTGGCTGCGTTGACGCTTCCGATTAACACTTGGTTTTTAAGGACCATCTGCTTCATCAAGGCTCCACCCGGCACCTCAAAAGGTTTTTTGTCTTCAGGTACACCGGTTAAGACATAGGCTCCATTCGTGCCCATAGCTTCCAAGAGGCTATAGTCGAGTTTGGCAACTCCGGCCGCTTCTACAACGAGATCGATCCGTCCAAAATGTTCAGGAATTTGGCCGGGTGTCATGTTTCTGCCATCAATGTAGGTCCCGCCGAGCTTATTGAGTAGAGCGGGACGGTAGCTTTTTGGATCGACAATGTCGTATCCGATCACCTCAGCTCCTCTGAGAGTCAGGATGATTGCAGCTAAAAGACCGATTGGACCCAAACCGGCAACCAACGCTCTTTTTCCAACCAGATTGACCGCATTGGCCCAGTCAGGTAGGCGCGCTCTTTGAATGCGGGTCATTTCATCAATCGCTTTTTCCACTACTGAGGTTGGTTCACACAAAACAGCAAACCGTTTGATGCAGTCGGGGACTTTGACGATAAACTTTTCCCGGTCGACCACAAACTCGGCTTGATAGCCATCATGTCCTTTAATGCCTCGTTCGGTGTAGTTGCCGCTGTAGCACATATCCGGAAAATCCATGAGACAAGAGGGACACTCTTCGCAGCCGCGACGCACAGTAAAAACGGCGTAGTCACCCGGCTTGACGTTTTTCACGCTAGCTCCCACCTCAACCACTTGCCCAAGCATCTCATGTCCGATGATCAACTCATTACAGCCAGATGGGGCCTCTGCGCGCCCTGCATGCGTCTCATCGCGGTCAGTCCCGCAGACGCCCACTTCTAACACACGTAGTTTCACTTCGTCGGGATACTGAATCTCTGGATCGGGGCGATCGGCTAAATGGACATCAGTTGTTCCGGGAGTTAAAATGATTGCTTTCATCCTTTAGCCTTTTTTTTAAGTTCTCGACGCGTATGCCGTTTCCAGCTCAAAAGCAGCAGGATCCCAATAATCAAAAATCCTCCTGCAGCAAGCATGGGAATGGTCACAAAACCCAGTCCAATATCGTATTTTTCAGAACAGCTCGGACCGGCTCCACACATATCAATTGGGTTCCAACCGGGAATTTCTTGAATCGCGATTTGGTAGGCAGCGAATAGAAAACCACCGATCACTTGCGGCAGTACATAGCGCGCCACATCCAAGAAGCTTCTGTAGGCAGCGATTCCTAAGACAAACACAAGCGGGAACAACGCAATCCGTTGATACCAGCAGAGGTGGCATGGCTCTAGTTTTAATACTTCGCTAAAGTAGAGACTAACCAAAGTTCCCAAACACGCAAAAAGCCAAGCCAGGTAGAGTTCAAAACTTTTTGCCATTAATGCACTCCTTCATGTTTTAGAACCATTTTGATCAGTTTACTGATGTTGTCGTAGGTCATCTCTTCCACTTTAATTCCATTTACATAGACCGTTGGAGTCGAAATCACGCCTCCCATTACTTCAGCACCATACTGGGTATTTTTATCGATTTGGATACGGTATGTTTCCAGGTCGATGCACTTTTTCAGTTCGTTTGTTTTAATGGCAGGTGAGGTTTTTTCGGCAAATTCGACCAGATTTTTAGATGTTGCCCAATCAGAGTGCTCATCAGGCTGGTGCGCGTAGATATAATCTAAATAGCGAAAAAACATGTCGTCATTGGGGTAGTCCGGATTAGCCTTATACACGCACATTAAAGCGACAGCGGCAGGCATTGATCCCGGCAAAAAAGAAACCGGAATCACCGTATAGGTAATTTTATTCGTGTCGATAAACTCTTTTTTGATTTTAGGGTAAATATCTGCATTGTACTGACGGCAATTCGAACACTTAGGTTCCTCAAAAATGACCAGATGCACCCGCGCTTTTGGATAGCCTTTTGTGGGTTGCCCTTCTGTTTTGAGCGTGATTGCCGGAGGCAGTTCTGTCTTTCCTGCGTAGTAAACAAAACCTGCAACAATTAATAGAACTGCGAATGTAATTAATACTAGGGACTTAATGTATCGCATAATAACTCCTTATCTTATGCAATTATACCCTAATACTAATTATTTTTAGAAACGAGAATTATCTCATTGATTTTCAGTATTTTGCGAGTCCCTACGCCGTTTTTGCCGTTTTTTCTGCTTCTGGATCTTCTCTCTCTCCTTGTCTTTAGGGGAGTCGATCCCAAGAAGCTCTTTTTCAAGAAGTTCACACATTTGACGTCTAGCTAGAAAGCGGTTGAGCTCTCGGGAGCGTTCTTTGCCGCACTTGACCTCAATCCCAGTGGGCAGGTGTTTCAGGTAGACACAGGCGGCTGTTTTATTGACCTTTTGGCCACCTGGCCCGCTGCCGAGAATGAATTTTTCTATGAGGTCTTCATCACGGACACCAAGCTTTTGCATCCGTTTTTCAAGATCGAGAATTTTGGACTGTTTGACGATTGGATCCATAGTAGCTGCTATGTGTGATAGCGTCATATATGGCAGCTATCTGAGCTGAATGTCCAGAGTATTTTTGCATTTCAAGGTGCGTATGAAAATCCGAAGCAATGGACCAATAGCTTTCCTTGGGAAAAAAGCCCTGCTGGATTGCCTTGCAAATGAGATCTGCTGTGTTACGCATGCTTTGACTCTATCCAGTTCAATTGTGAAACCAGTAAGTTAATAGTGACGTCTTCTAAACTGTTTCATTGCAGCTTGCATAGATGCTCTGTCATAGAGGATTCTTAAGCTGGCAAATTCAAATGCACGGGTAGTGCAACATTGTTTCTGTAAAATTGGTTTTGGGATTTTTCAAGAAAGGCCT
>CAYGJC010000011.1:0-56424 GCA_964350245.1 uncultured bacterium
GCGCCTGTTGGACCCGTAGGTCCAGTAGCTCCATCCGCACCTGTTGGACCTGTGGGACCTGTCGCTCCATCCGCACCTGTTGGACCTGTTGGACCTGTCGCTCCATCTGCGCCAGTTGGACCGGTAGGGCCAGTCGCTCCGTCTGCTCCTGTTGAACCGGTAGATCCGGTAGGACCGGTTGCTCCGTCGGCTCCATTAGAGCCTGTGGGTCCGGTAGAGCCATCAGCTCCCGTAGGTCCTGTTGCTCCGGCTAATCCTTCTGCACCTGTAGGCCCTGTTGCTCCGGCTAATCCTTCTGCACCTGTAGGACCGGTAGGACCTGTTGGTCCCGTAACCCCGGTACCTGAACCGGCAGGTCCGGTCGGACCAGTGGGACCTGTTATTCCTGTACCTGAACCTGCGGGGCCGGTAGGGCCTGTGGGACCGGGAGGACCGGGGCGCGGAGGATCGCAACTACCGACTTTGGGAAATTCGACATCAACAAGAGTATCCGCGGAAAGCGTGCTCACCCCTCCCCAAAAGACCAGCAAAAGCAAAAGTAAACCCAAAGGACGCAACATCACACAAATTCACGAATCAAAAAAAAGAAGGGTAATTTGTTAAGAAATATTTAAGCAACAAAAATTGGTAGGAAAAGCGGCAGCTTAGGTGTGAAACTTAGCTAAGGCATAGGCATTGCGCGTCGGCTCGCTAGGAAGCTGCTCATTAGCTGGAAAACAATTCTCCTCCCCAAACTCATGAATCAATCCCGCCTCATCAAGTACTTTCCACACCTCCGGTGCCACTCCACTGAGCATGAGCCTGCGATGCGTTCCGCTTAAATACTTAAACACTTGTCTAAGAGCCAAACAAATGGAAGCGTCTATATAACGCGTGTTTAAAAGCTGGATAATTACGACTTTAATTGACTCATCCTCAGCAATATTGCGCAATTTTGTCTGTATGACATCAGCTGCGCCAAAAAAAAGCTCTCCCTCTGCTTGCAAAATGCAAATCCTAGGATCCGGACGCTCCTCTTCCCACTCAACACGCCGCAATTTGCCCACATTATTGAAGGCATATTCAACCAGATCAGGTTTTGCTGCTCGTTTCAAATAAAGTACAATTGAAAAGGCAATTCCAATATAAAGCGCTACATCTAAAGTAAAGACTGTGGCCGAAAAGAGGGTAATCACAACGATAAATGCGTCTCCACGAGTTGCCTTCAAACAGATGAAAAAGTGCTTGAAATTCACCATTGTGTAGGCCGTAAAGATCATCAGCGCACTGAGAGCCGCAATCGGAATGCGATTCACTAAAAACCCAAGGGAAACTACAAAGAGAAAGACAAACCCGCCGCTCAAAATTGCCGCAAAGCGTGTCTGCGCCCCTCCGGTCTTGTTCAATGCGCTTCGGGAAAAACTGCCAGAACTTGGCATCGCTCCAAAAAAGGCAGACAAAAAGTTACTGATTCCTAAGCCATAAATCTCCTGGTTATCATTGTAGAGCGGCTCTTTTGAGCGCGTATAACCACGTCCGATTGCCGTGGCTTCCAAAATGGTCAAAAGAGTGACGGCAAGCGCAAGGGGAATCATCTTGATCACAATCCGAAAATCAAAAGAGGGCGGCTTAAACTTGGGAAAATCTGTAAAAACAGGACCTATATCCTGGAGAAGGGTGACGCGTTCAATGGGCTCTCCTTCCATAACATCGAAGGCACCTTTTGCACCTTCCGGCGCTAGGTTAAAAAGGGCCACAAGCCCTCCAGCTACAATAAATACGATGGCGGCGCCGGGTATTTTTTTAGAAATGCGGTAGAGAATGATCAGAAGGGTTAGACAACCGACTGCAAGAAGGGTCGTAGGGAGGTGAAGACGGTAAATTTGTGTAAGCAAGTACGATCCGTGTTGATAAATCGGATGATACCCATCCAGATCCCGCACACCAAAAAAAGGGAAAAGCTGGGTGACGACTATAGCCAATGCACCTCCCGCCACATAGCCAACAACAACCGAACGACTCGTAAATTGTGTTAACCTTCCTAGCCTCAGCAGGCCGGCAAAAATCTGAAAAACCCCTACAAGCAGAACGATTTGTAAAATAATATTTAATGCGACCAGGTCGCGTTCAGTGCCTGTGGCAGTCCGATAATACGTGTATAGGATTTCCGAAGTTCCCGACTGGATCAGAATGGCGACCATATTAGTCGTTCCGGAGACCAAAAAACGTGATTGCCCAAAGGCAGCGGTAAAAATCGTGCCGAAAACAACCGACCAGATCCCGGCTGAGGTGGGCAAATCAGCCAAAAAAGCGTAGGCCATGGCCTGTGGAAGGGCCATTAATGCAACAGAGAGAGCTGCAAGGAGGTCTCCTCGCAGGAAGGATAACTGATATTTTTTTAAATCTGCCCAAAAGGGAAGGGGATTGAGACCGTACATGACCGTATATCATCAAAAACTTTGAATAGTTTCAATTAACCTTTTCTATTATACTGTTTTCACTATGTATAAGCTCGCAATTGTCGGAAGACCAAATGTAGGGAAATCAGCCCTTTTTAATCGTATCTGCAGTAAAAGAATTGCCATTGTGGATGAGGCAGAAGGGATTACACGTGATCGCCTCTATGCTGAGGCCGATGCTTTTGGTACACCCTTTGAAGTCATCGACACAGGTGGAATTGACCCTAAATCTCCCGATCAGTTCCGTGAGGAAATTCGCCAGCAGGCCGAAATTGCCATCTCCGAGGCGGACACCCTGGTCATGGTAGTCGATGGCCGAGCAGGCTTAACTGCTCTTGATGAAGAGCTTGCACATCTTCTCCTAAAAACCGGCAAACCCCTCACTTTGGCGATCAATAAGATTGATGATGTAAAGCACCAAGATTGTGTACACGCCTTTTATTCTCTGGGCATCTCTCAAATGGTCGCCGTATCTGCTGCACAAGGGTATCAAATCGCCGAGTTACTCGAAAAAGCATGGGAAGGCTTTAGCCAAAAGGAAGAAGAGAAGGCAGATAAAGGGATCAGTCTTGCGGTTGTCGGAAGGGCAAATACAGGGAAATCCACCTTAGTCAATGCTCTGCTCGATGAGCCTAGATGTGTAGTGAGTACAATCGCCGGCACAACACGCGACAGTGTTGACATCCCCATCCAAGTAGGAGAGACTCTTTATACTCTCATTGATACGGCTGGAATCCGTCGTAAAAAAGCGGAACACGAAGTGGTCGACAAATTTGCCGCTTTGCGCACAGAAAGGGCCATTACCCGTTCGGAGGTCTGCCTACTTTTGTTTGACGTGCAAGAGGGAATCACCACACAAGAGAAGCGGATTGTTTCTCAGATTGAAAAAGAGGGAAAAAGTTGCGTTGTGTTGATGAATAAATGGGATCTGGTCACAGGTTTCCGGATGGAGCATGCTCTTCAGGCACTTTATCAAGAGTGCCCTTTTTTAACGCATTGTCCTGTTCTTTTTATATCAGCAAAAGAGAGACGCAACCTCGATAAGATTTTTCCGACAGTCGAAGAGGTGTATAAGGCCTCTAAGATGCGGATTTCTACTCACCAGCTCAATACATTTGTAGAAAGAGCCATGCAGCTCAACCACCCACCCATGCTCACGGGAAAAAGACTGCGCGTCTATTACATGACCCAAGTTGATGTACAGCCACCCCGCTTTGTGTTATTTGTGAACAATCCCTCTTTAATGCCAGAAACATACAAGCGGTATCTCGTGAACCAATTTAGGAAAAAGTATACCTTTTCAGGCACACCACTCCAGCTCCATTTACGTGGAAAAAAAGTGGCAGTTCGAACTAGTTAGAGACTGTGAACCTACCTCTAAAGTATCCGCTGATGTCCCGCATCATCTTGTTGCGATCCTCGTGAAACCGCTTTCCAATATAAACTTTCTCGCCTACTTTTAGGACAGGTTGATTGATCGCATTTTTTTTGAAAATTGGAGTTTACTCTGAAGGCTCTTGGTAACTCAATAAATCGATGAGCTCGGAGCGAGAAAATTTCTTGAGTACAGCTTGATCATCAGACGTGACAACGTCTTCCATTAGCTGTCCCTTCTTGGTGATCATGGCATCGATCTTCTCCTCAATCGTGCCTTTGGTGATCAGCTTGTAAACTTGCACCCCCCATTTCTGACCAATCCGGTGGACACGGTCGATTGCTTGATTTTCACGCGCTGCATTCCACCACCTATCGTACATGATCACCACACTAGCTGCGGTCAAATCAATCCCTAAGCCTGCTGCTTGAAGAGAGCCAATAAACACCGTGCAGTTAGGATCTTCCTGAAAGCGTTTTAACTCATCGCGTCGATTGATTGTATCACCGCGAATATGTGCATACCCCCACCCTTGCTGCTGCAAGTAATTTTCCATGATGTCGAGCATATGGAGGTATTGCGAGAAAACCACTACTTTTTGCTGACTCTCGCGTGCCTCTTCAAGAAGCTCAACAAAAAGATCCCACTTGCTAGAACTATATTTCTTGTAGTTTTCAGGATCTTTCTCCACAAGGGCAGGATGATTGCAAATTTGCTTGAGGCGCGAAAGCAAAGCAAAAACGTGCATGTAATTAATCGAGGTGTCTCTATCGCGCAGCTGGGCGATTAAGTCATCTCGGCTCTGAGAAAGGGTGCTCTTATAAAGAGCAAGTTGGTCAGCAGAAAGATCACAGTACGACTTATCCTCACTCTTTTCCGGGAGCTCTTGAAGCACTTCCACCTTCTTTCTACGTAAGACAAAGGGACGGATGAATTGAGAAAGAAGATTTCTCTTTTCTACATCAAAATCTCGTTCGATTGGGTTGACAAACATCTCTCGGAAACGAGCTTCTGAGGGCATATATCCGGGTAAAACAATATCGAAAAGCGCTTTCAGCTCACGTAAATTGTTTTCGATGGGTGTTCCAGTCAAACCGATACGCATCCGGGCCCCGACATGTGTCAGAGCGGCATGCACACGGCTAGACGGATTTTTGGCGACCTGAATTTCGTCAAAAACAGCAACCTCGAAAGGGATTTTTTCAATCGACTTCTTCTCCATTCGAAGAATCCCATAGGTCGTAAGAATTAATCCCTCTTTAGGAAGACGTTTTAAAGAGCGATTTAGTCCATGAAACGTGTGCACTTTCATTTTGGGAAGAAAAGTGGCCAGCTTGTCTTGCCAATGGTAAATCACGGAGGTGGGACAGACGACTAAGAAGCGTTTATGGGCACTTTCTCTCTGGTTTAGCGTCGCTGCCATCAAGGCCATCGCCTGGTGTGTTTTTCCAAGTCCCATATCATCGCAGAGAAGAGCTGAGAGCCCATTTTTGTACAGAAACCAGAGCCACTGTAATCCTGTTTGCTGATAAAGGCGCAACTCGCTTTCTAATCCCTTAGTATTGGGCGCATCATGCGAAGTAAAAGAACGCAGTTCACTTAATAAATTCCGTGTGATCTGAGCCATTGGAACATCTTCAGGCGGAGAGCGTAAAGGAAGCAGCGCATCCAAGCGCATAAATTCTAAAGTGGTCAGCTGAATAGTAGGCAAATCAGGATCAATAGAGTGGGTAAGTTGAGGAATCCAGCTGAAGTTGGCAGCGTGCAAATCCAACAACCCTCCTTCACTAAAAACAAAGCGCTGTTTTTTTTCATACCCTCTAGAAATCTGTGAAAGGGGAATCTCCCCATGCTCAGTGTGAAAAGTCAAGTGTGCCTTTAACCCTCCTCCTACGGCACGGACTAGGTAGTGCAGTTCAAGATCACATTTCAAAGGAATTTTTAAACGCCTATCCCACTCAAGAATAGATTTTTTAAGCCGAGGAAGTTCCTCTG
Source organism: uncultured bacterium (assembly GCA_964350245.1). Classification (GTDB taxonomy): domain Bacteria; phylum Chlamydiota; class Chlamydiia; order Chlamydiales; family JAAKFR01; genus JAJACP01. The sequence continues at coordinate 5,809 of CAYGJC010000011.1, forward strand.
ATAAAAAATGTGTTACTTGTTGAGAGCCAATAGTTTTTTCTTCCTGATACCCTTCCGGGAGGCGCATTTGAATCGGTAGTTCACAAAATCCCTCTCCTTTCATGTAAACAAAGTCACCGAAAAACTGCAGCCCTTTATCCCCTTTGTAAATAGGTTTGACCCGAATTGATGTCTCAGAAACAACGCGCACGGCCAATCCCCTTTCTGTGAGCGGCAAGCGTGTTGTAAAGAAGTGGGGAATGCTTTCGATCTCTTCGCGATTTTTTCTGATAAAGCGCGCCACTTCTGCTGCAGGCACTTCAATACCAGGACGGACAACAAGACCGAGACGCGCATGTTTTTTGGAAAAAAATCCCTGTTTGGCGTAGTAAATCCAGTCACCAAAATCGTGCGAGTCGACCGTTTCCGGGTGCTTTTTTGTATGAAAACGGATTGTTCCTTCATCCGTAACTGTATATGTCAGGTGGGATTCGATGCTAGCAAGATGGGTTTGAAACCCTTCCTGCCCGTTTAACCAAATGCGGTGATGATTCACAAATTTTGAAACTTCTGGAGCCGGTAACACAGCTTCTTTCTCTTCGAAAAGAGAATCCAAAACGGGGAAAAAGCCCTTCTTCGGCAAATAGGCCCATCCATCGAAGAGAGCTGCGCCTGCCCTTTGGAGATCTCCTTGTTCAAAGAGATAAGCCGCAAAATGCCAGCTCCAATTTCCATCGAAGTGCATCGCATAAGAGAGCTTTTGCGGCTGGTCAGAAACAGGAATAAAGGGTTTAATTTCAGCAGCAAACTCATCTAAAAACTCCGGGATAGACTCTTTTTTTACTTGCGAAAGAGAGAGTAGAGAGATGCCGCTTTTTGTGGAAAACCCAAGATCTGCGTAATAGGTCCAGATCCCGATTTGTCTACTCGCTCGATTCTCCCTAAGGTTTGGCTCCACCTCTCCATGATGAATGTGCAGAGCTTCCTTTTTTTCATCGTATGTAATCGACTCTACTTTTTCGTCGGGAGATTGGAGGAATTTGAAAGGCGAGTGCACGGTGGGAAGAGTCGGAATAATCTTTTCTAAATCTTTTACAGTCAGTTGCCAGCTCATCGAGAAAAAGGGAAAGCTGACGATAATGTCGGTTGGCAATCCCTCAGAATCCTCTTCAAATCGGATTGTGGCTTCCTCCTGGTGAGCAAGCATCCACTTAGCAAGATCAGACCAAAAACAGAGCGTATAACGCAGAGACGGACTTGGCCTACCCTCCTTCCACCACAAAATCTCTTCCACGGGGAGGTTAGAAAATTTGATCGAATTTTCGGGGGTTTCACGGGGACGCTTTTCGATCCACCCTTGAAGCAATTTTTTTCCTATGTCCTTTTTGGCCTCAATAGAAAAGCGCATTTCTCCATTGAAATGATAAGACCCTTCCGCGCTCTTTTTAAACAAACGCTCATCGTATCCCATATGATCTGCAGAAAGGGTGCAAAGAACATTCCAAAAAGAGTGCTCAAAGCGAGCGTGCAGAGGCTTTTCATTTCCATTAAAGATCTTTAGATAGGCAATGGCTAAGTGGAGACAGCCATGTTCATTCTCTGCGGGGCAGGAACAAAAGGCATCTTGGATCGCTCCCTTTTCACCTAGCTGAATAAAAGGCCAAAAGCTCTCTTGATGCTCATCATCGTGTACTTCAAGTTGATAAGTTGTCCCGGAAAAGGCAACGTCTCTAACGCACCCTTTGGTAAGGGCCCTTTCAGCATCCATTCTATAGGGCTCGATCTCCATAACCCCCCATCTTAACACAGAATAAGATTTGGAACCTTAGAAAAACTTACCCCATAAGCTGCAGAACAAACGTGAGCACCAATGTTCCATAAAAAAGACGCTTCACAGATTGGAACCCGTACAACTTGTGCAGAATATTCAAGACCGAAAGCAGAATGAGCGCTGGATAGCATACCTTCAAAATGGGCCCCATAAAGGCGCTGATGCCTTCAAAATGGAGTGTCGACACCAAAAAGGCCAAAGAAAGGGTGATCAAAAGGGAAACAAGGTAAGAGAATTTTTCCTTAAACACTGTTTCGTGCAAAAACTCGGCAAAAACGGCTGTCAAAGCAATCTCTGTAGTCAAGCAGGCAAAAGAAACGGCTACAGATGCAATCATTCCTGCATGCGGTCCTAAAAGTTGATAGGCTAACGCACCCAGCATTTCGTGATTAGCCACACTGCTTAGGTCTCGACTATACCCAGCAGCGATATGCGAAAAACAGAGATAGACTAGAGCTAATAAAGAGGCTGCAATCAAACTGCCGATACAGGCAACGGTGATGAGAGGGCGGCTGTTTCGGGAAGAAACATCTTTTGCAACCTGACCCTTGCGTAAACAGAGCAATACAACAGAGGAGAAGAAAAAGGCCGCCAACAGATCCATGGTGTTGTAGCCCTCTAAGACACCCATAGAAAACGTTTGCCAACCTGAAAAGGAAGAAATGTCGGCCGAAGGCATCTGAAACAAACCTTTTACCAGAATAAGCCCTAAAGAGAACAGGAGAATCGGAGTCAGCACAAAGCCAAGTAGAGTCAAAATTCGATTTTGTCTGACCGTAAACAGAAAGATAACAAAGCAAGAAGCTAAACTAAAGGTTGTTAGATTGATTCCTTTAATGCCTTCTAGACCAAAGGCATTGAGGGTAGAAAAAGAAATCGTGATACACCTGGGAATACCGGCGAAAGGGCCAATCATTCCCAAAATCATCACAGCTACAATAAACCCCGGCAAGCGCCCAATTCTTCGAAAAAAGGCGATATAGTCTCCGTTAAAAAGGAGCATGGCCAATAATCCCATGAGAGGAACAAAGACAGCTGTGATAATGAGTCCCGAGACGCCAAACATGCTTTTACTCTGTGTGGCCTGTCCAAGTGCTAGGGGGAAAACAATATTGCCTGCACCAAAAAACATGGAGAACATGGCCAATCCTGTTGCCCATATGCTCGGTTTTTGATCCGCGGATTCCAGCGTGGTTTCCATCTTTCTATCCTTCATTTTAAAATGTTTCTTAATTGAATTTGCTTACAAACGGAGTGTGATAGAATACAAAAGAATATGTCCCCTTACGGGACAATCGTGACTGAGCGACGGAGGCTAATATGTGTTGTGCGAAACATTTGAGGAAATGTTACAGGAATTTCCATTTTGACGCAAGGATAGGTGTATGAAATTTTACATTTTCTTAATAATCCACAAATTTCGGCAAAAACGTGGAGTCAAACTCCACAAATTTTGACAATTTTGTGGAGTTTGCTCATAATAAGGGTATGTACGACCGTTATTGGGACCATCTGGATGACTATCTCAAGCCGAACAAGGTATTGATTATCTATGGCGCTCGCCGTGTGGGCAAGACAACCTTGTTAGAAAAGTATCTGCCTACAACACCTTATCGCTATCGGCTCGACAATGGGGATAATATCCGCATACAAAACCTTCTGGGATCACTGGATTTTGATACGATTATCGAGTATGCCCAAGAATATGGACTCATTGCCATTGACGAGGCGCAAGCGATCCCTAACATCGGTCAAGCACTCAAAATCATTGTGGACCATGTGAAGGATATACGCATCATTGCAACAGGTTCCTCATCATTCGATCTAGCTCAATCCATGGGTGAGCCCTTAACAGGACGAAAGAGAACGCTTACCCTTTACCCAATAGCACTCACAGAACTAATTAGCACCTATACCCGCTTCGAGTTAAAAGAGCTTTTGGAAGATCTACTTATCTTTGGCCAATATCCAGAGATCAGAACCACAAAACTGAGGGAAGAAAAAATTGAGCTGGTCCAGGAGCTAGTCGATTCCTACCTTCTCAAAGATATTTTATCTTTCGAAACCATTCGAAATTCCAAAACTTTGAGTAATCTACTGAAAATCTTAGCCTTTCAGATGGGCCGGCTCGTTTCCTACCATGAATTAGCCACTCACTTGGGTGTAGATGTCAAAACAGTGGCCCGCTACCTCGATCTACTCGAAAAATCTTTTGTGATTTACCGGCTAGGAGGCTTTTGCCGTAATTTAAGAAAAGAAATCACACGGAAAAGTAAATATTATTTTTATGACAACGGAATCCGAAACGGAATCATCCGGCAATTCAACAAATTAAACTTACGTGACGACATTGGGACCCTATGGGAAAACTTTTTGTTTACTGAGCGGTTAAAAAGCACAACTTATGACTCTTTTTACGGAAATCGTTACTTTTGGAGAACCTATGACGGGCAAGAGATTGATTTAGTTGAAGAGTGGGATTCAAACTTACGCGCCTATGAGTTTAAATGGTCTCCGAAAAAAAACCATTCTCACCCCCCCAAAGATTGGTCCAAATCATATCCAGAAGCCTCTTTTGAAACCATCACACAAGCCAATTATCTGGATTTCATTTTAGGGCGTGCTGCCAATTGATTTGGAATTTGTAAACACCCTCCCACACTCGGAAGAATTAAAAGATATTATTGATAAAATAGTGTAATTTTGAATTGAATCTAAAGATTTTGTATTGTATAGCTTATGCAAAGAAATGGAGGGAAAGTCATGATCAGTCCAGCTTCATCTACAGTCACATTACCGTCAAGCCAGCCAGGGATGCCTACTGTTAATCTGAGACAGAGAGGACGCTGCGTATTCTTAACAACAGATAACCCACTAGAAGAGACCGTTAAAGCCTTAGTCGTGCGTTTGGGGGTTTGCGGAAGGGAGGTTGCCTTCACACGGGTTGGTGTAACTGTTGATAGACGACCATGTGAACTACAACCGAGTGATCAGCAGCTTATCCAGGCCTATTTCAATGAGAGCACGCTCCCTTTCCCTGGCGCCCGGGCCACCATCCAACAAGAGGCCGCCCCCCAGATGTCGCCATGACAACGTTACTGGGAAGGGGTCATCACCCGCTGCTCTCAGCACACTCAATCCAGGCTTCTGCGCTGCTCCACCCCATTGTATCAACTAAGCGTTACCCAGCAACGTTTGTGATCGGGAGTCAACACGAATGTGATGATGATTGGAAATCAGACAGTGATGATGGTGCTTAACAAGTTTTTTTATCACTCAATCGCTGGCAAATAGGGCACTCTTCGGGTTTGTGTCCACGAGCGGGGCAGTATTTGCGGGCAAAATGGATGATCTGCAAGTGGATCCGTCCCCACTCCTCCTCCTTGAAAAGCGCCTTCAAATCCCTTTCCACTTGCGCAACAGACGTCCCCTTTGAAAGCCCCCATCTACGGGCGCATCGATAAATGTGCGTGTCCACAGGAAAGGCAGGATGACCAAACGCCTGCACCATCACCACTGAAGCCGTTTTATGCCCCACACCAGGAAAAGCTTCCAGTTCATGGAACGTTTGCGGAACTTCCCCATTATGCTGCTCTAAAAGTAACCTGGAGAGCTCTTTGATCGCACGCGCTTTTTGCGGCGAAAGACCCACCGGCTGAATGATTTTGCGAATCTGTGCCACTGTCAATTGAACCATATCCTCTGGCGTCGAGGCTCTCTCAAATAGCTCTGGAGTGACGCGGTTTACCATCGCATCTGTTGAACGAGCCGATAGAAGTACGGCAATCAAAAGCGTGTAGGGATCTTTATGATTGAGGGGAATAGGAGGATCAGGAAAGTACTTGTTAAGAAGACGCCGAATCGTAGCTGGTTTCATTTGCCCACACAAAACTGGGAGAAGATAGAAGAGAGGATATCTTCTCCAATATTTGTTCCCATAATCTTCCCAAGCTCTTTGAGTGCTTGACGCATATCTGCAGCTAAAAACTCAGGTGACAAAGCCGTCTCTAACCCATTTATAAGAACTGTTATCGCCTCCACTGCGCTTTTTAGAGCTTGTTGATGGCGTGCAGATGTGATCAAAACTTCATCTTTAGGAGGCGCTCCCTCACTCCAAATCAAGCGGTGCACTGTCTCTTTGAGCTGTTGCAAGCCTATTTTCTCTTTTGCCGAAAGCGTCACCTCATAAGGATATGAGCAGGCGCTATGTGCTTTTTTAGGTAGATCAGCTTTGTTCCAGATGACAATCGTTTTCTCTTTGGGAACGCTCTCTAAAAGCTCTTTTTCCTCAATTCCCAACTCTTTGGCTGTATCGATCACAAGTAGAATTAAGTCGGCCTCCCTCAGAGCCTCTTTTGAGCGGCGAATGCCCTCTTTTTCTACAATCTCTTCTGTCTCGCGAATACCCGCGGTGTCAATCAGTCGAAACGGAAGACCTCCAAGCGTCATCTCCTCATGCAAAAGATCGCGCGTTGTGCCCGCAATAGGGGTCACAATCGCCCGCTCTTTTTCAAGCAACGCATTCATCAATGAAGACTTACCTGCATTGGGTGCGCCGGCAATACAAAGCGCAATTCCCTGCTCAATTTTTTGTCCGTCATGAAACGTTGCCGTCAGCTGCTCCATTTCTTGATGTAAACGGCAAAGATCCGCAACCAGCTCCTCTTGCGAAGCAAAAGCAAGTCCCTCTTCGGGAAAATCGACCCACGCTTCTAAGATTGCTGCAATCCGGGTTAATTCATCTTGAAAAAGGCGCACTTTTTGTGAAAGTCCTCCCTCTAAGTGTTTGCCGGCTACCGTGAAGGCTTGTTCACTTTTGGCGCCAATCACTTTCTGAACCGCTTCAGCCTGGCTTAAATCGAGCTTGCCATTCATGAAGGCCTTGAAAGTAAATTCGCCGGGAGAGGCGGGACGGGCGCCTGCCCTAAGAGCGGCCTCTAAAACCTTTTGAGAGGCGATCATCCCCCCATGGCACTGGAGCTCAACTGTATCTTCGCCCGTATACGACTTGGGCGCGCGCATTAACAAAAGTAGAGCTTCATCGATTCGCTTACCCGAAAGATCAGAGACAATACCCAGGTGGGCAGTATGGGATAAGTAGGTAGAGACGGGGCCTGAAAAAAGGCGCTCGGCCACAGCAATCGCTTCTTTACCCGAAATGCGAATAATACAGATTCCTCCCTCTCCAGGAGGGGTCGCGATCGCGGCAATTGTTTCGCCTGATTGATAGGGGTTATGAATAAAGTCCATTTACAACCTTTATTAAAGGAGCTATATTCTATAACAATGAAATTTCTAATCCCAATCTTTTTTGTGTTCAGCGCCTTGCCCCTTCTAGCTGACGAAGAAATTGAGGTTGTCCAAGAGCTGATCTCGGTCACTCAAAAAAATCTTCAAGCCCAAAAAGAGCTGTTAACTGCTCTTGTCCAGTTTAAGCAAGCGCGCAGCGCGTTCGTCGAGGAACCAACGAGCCGTAAACTGGCTACCAAGCTCGTAAAGGCCTCGATGTGTGTGCAAAAACAGATCGAATCCGAGCATCTAGCCCATCTTTTTGACTCGGACTTTTTGACTGAAATTCATTTTTTTAACCAAATCGGCACCCAACAAAAACCTTGAAAAGTCCCATCCGTTACATTGATAGACAATCTGGTGAAGAGCGGATAGAAAAAGTCTATTGCGAGCCGGCCATTCGCTTCCTTTATGGCTCTGCCTTTGGTCGCTTTTTTGCCCGAATTGTGGCAGGGGTTCCTCTTTTCTCAAAGCTATACGGTTGGTGGCAATCGCTTCCCCTAACAAAAAGAAAAATTGCTCCCTTTGTTAAAAAATTTGAACTCGATCCAAGCGAATTTGCACTTCCTCTTTCAGCCTATTCCTCTTTTAATGCCTTTTTTACCCGAAAACTCAAGCCCGATGCGCGCCCAATCAGCAGCGGTCTGATTCTTCCGGCAGATGGTCGCTACTTTTTTTACCAAAATATCGCTACATGTGCGGGATTTATCGTGAAGGGGAAAAAGTTCTCCCTTGCCCGGCTCTTAGGAGACCCTGCTTTGGCGCCCTCGTACGCGAACGGAAGCATGATTCTTGCTCGCCTCTGCCCTACCGACTACCACCGTTTCCACTTTCCCTGTGCCTGCACACCCGGTCCTTCTAGGCTGATCAATGGACCGCTCTATTCAGTCAATCCTCTTGCCACAAGGGAGAGAATCGAAATATTAGCCGAAAACAAACGGATGATCACACGTTTGCAAACAAAAGAGAGAGGAGAAATCCTTTTTATTGAAGTAGGCGCCACAAATGTGGGTTCTATTCACCAAACTTTTACTGCAAATAAACCCTACAATAAAGGGGATGAAAAAGGGTATTTCTCTTTTGGTGGATCTTCACTTATTGTTCTTTTTCAGCCCGGTCAAATTGAAATTGACCCTTGTTTATTAACCAATTCATCTCAAGGCATTGAGACTCTGTGTCTTTTTGGCCAATCTGTAGAAGCTGAAAAATAATTGTTTTGTTTAAACTTATAATTTTGGTATTACATAAGATGTGTTCATCATAATTGCCTTGATTACGCTTGCTTTTGTTATCTACCTCACCATTCGTGATAGAGCGCGCACGCCTCGTTTCTCTGCAAGATCCATCCGAAAAACACTCAAAATCGTCTCCCGCCATATTCTTTTAGAGGATTGGCAAGAGGCACATGCCCTACTTAAACCTATTATTTCCAGTCGGCACAGCGGAAAAGAAGCCGCTCTTTTGCACATACAAGTTCTTCGAGGAACAAAAAACTACGAAAAAGCATTCACAACAGTTACGGAATCGGCACGCCGTTATCCGGAAGAGCTTTTGTTCCGCATGGAAGAGGGATTGATTCTGTTGGAAATGGGGCGACCTAAAGAGGCGTTAGAAGCTTTTAAAGTGTGTGCCCCGATTATGCGTGGGGAAGGGGCGGCCTTATCAACCGCAACTGCTTTAAAACAAACAGGATATCAATCTGAAGCTTTGGACTTGTTAGAGCCGTGGATTGGGCAAACACAAAATGGAGCACTACTTGCACTGGTAGGGGACATCTACTTTGAAGAGAAACAGTTGCAGCAGGCCATTCAATTTTATTTGGGCGCTTTTGAGCTTGGACACCAAACGCACTTAGTAACCGTTCAGTTGGGTCACGCGTTTCGTCGTTTGGGCAACCTCTCTGAGGCAGAAAAAATCTTCCGCCGATTACTAGAAAAGGACGCCTCAGACGTGATCGCGACACTGGGTCTTGGAGCCTGCATTCAGGAGAGGGGTCACGATCTAAAGGCCCTACTTACTTACCAAGCAAGCGGGGCGTGGCAAAAGGGCGATCCACGTCTACTTAAAGAAGCAGGACGGTGCGCGCTGCGCACCAAAAAATATGCGCACGCTGAACTCTATTTCTCAAAGGTTTTACAACAAGAAAAGTCAGATCCACTTCATTATGCTTATTACGCTCTCGCTCTTGAAAATCAGCATAAATGGCAAGAGGCCGAACAAGTCTACTTGCAGCTCACTCTTCTCTTTCCTGCCCATCCCCTTGGATACCGCGCATTGGCATGGATGTTTGGAGTCGGTCTATCGCAAACACTCTCCCCACAGCAGGGAGTGAGTTTCGCTCATGTCGCTTTAAACCTAAGCAATGATCCCATATCATGGGAAATTTTGAGCGCATGCGAAGCTAGAACCGGAAATTTTGAGCGCGCCTATCAGATCCAGCTGACTCTTGCCGCTCATGATGAGCCCAAAGAGAAACGGATTCTGAGACAGCAAGCTTTGAGAAGTTTGCGAAACCAACATCCTTTGGACGGACACCACGTCACGCGTTCTCTTGTCGCATAACTCAAGATTGTGTACAATAACACAAATTACAAACCTGTCTTACTAAAGTGTTTCATCAGGTTTTAGTCTGCCAATTTAGTGAGATAGGTTCACAGAGGGTTAAAGAGACATGTTCGGATTTTTAAAAAAAGTTTTTGGCACTTCCCAAGAGAGAACGATCAAACGCTTCCGAAAAATGGTAGCCGAGGTCAATCAATGGGAAGAGAAGTATCAACAGCTTTCTGATGAAGAATTGCGGGCTAAAACAGCCGAATTTAAAGAACGTTATCAGAAGGGCGAATCCCTCGATCAACTCTTGCCTGAGGCATACGCTGTTGTTAAAAATACCTGCCGCCGCCTGTGTGGCTCCGATGTCCACGTCTCCGGCTATGATCAAAAATGGGATATGATCCCTTATGATGTGCAAATTATTGGCGCCATCGCCCTACATATGGGCTACATTTCTGAAATGCAAACAGGTGAGGGAAAAACACTCACGGCAACCATGCCTCTTTATTTAAATGCTCTTGCCGGCGAATCGGTTCACTTGGTCACCGTAAACGACTACCTCTGCAGCCGGGATTGCCAATGGGTAGGATCGATTTTGCGTTGGTTAGGACTCACAACGGGCGTCTTGACCAATGATACACCTCAACACCTGAGAAAAGGAATCTACGAATCTGACGTTGTATATGGAACGGCTTCCGAGTTTGGTTTTGACTACCTGCGCGATAATTCAATGGCCTCAACAGCTGAAGAGCAAGTCCAGCGGGGCTATTTCTTTGCAATTGTGGATGAGATCGACTCTATTTTAATCGATGAGGCGCGTACACCTCTGATCATCTCGGGGCCGACACCCAAAAGTCTTCAGATGTATGACCAGCTTAAAAGTGGGGTGGCGACCCTTGTTAAAATGCAGCGTGACTTGTGCAGCCGCTTGGGGAATGAAGCTCGCAAAGTGCTGGACCCCTACCTCAATGACGCAGAGCTTCCTAAAGATAAAAAAGAACTTGAAAAGCTGCGCGAAGGATGCCGCCGCTTGTGGATGGTGAGTAAAGGAATGCCCCACAACCGTGTACTCAGGCGTGCGCGTGAAAATCCTGATCTTCGAGCCGAGATTGATAAATGGGATGTCTATTTTCACTCCGATCAAAATAAAGAAGAGAAAATTGAGACGCTGGCAGAGCTTTTCATGGTCATCGATGAAAAAGGGAGTGAGTTTGAATTAACAGATAAAGGGATTACCTCTTGGGCAGGACTGACAGGAGGGTCTGTAAATGACTTTGTGATGCTTGACTTAGGTCATGAGTATGCTCAAGTCGATCAAGACACAAGCGCTAGTGAAGAGGAAAAGCTTGAGAAAAAACTGGCTCTGAACGAGGAAGATGCACATAGAAAAGAGCGTTCTCATAACATTCGGCAACTTCTGCGCGCCCATCTGCTAATGGAAAAGGATGTGGACTACATTGTAGATGCAGATAAAATCGTCATCATTGACGAGCATACCGGCCGCCCTCAACCAGGAAGACGGTTCTCGGACGGACTCCACCAGGCGATTGAAGCCAAAGAGGGCGTTGCCATCCAACGCGAGACCCAAACCTATGCCACCATCACACTGCAAAACTACTTCCGCATGTATGATAAGCTCGCCGGGATGACAGGAACCGCCATTACCGAAGCCAATGAGTTCAAAGAAATCTACAAGCTCGATGTTCTGCAGATTCCCACTTACAAAGAGTGCCAGCGCGCCGATTTCAATGATGAAATTTATATGACCGAGCGGGAAAAATATAACGCGATTCTCAAAGAGATCAAAGAAGTACATGGTAAAGGACGCCCGATCTTGATTGGAACGGAGACTGTGGAAGTTTCCGAAAAACTCTCTCGCATTTTACGACAAAACCAAATCGAACACACCGTCTTGAATGCCAAGCACCATGCCAGTGAAGCCGAAATCATTGCTCAAGCGGGGAGCAAAGATGCTGTGACCGTCTCCACTAACATGGCAGGACGTGGAACAGACATTAAGCTCAAAGAAGGTGTCGCTCAACTAGGGGGGATGCACGTCATTGGAACCACTCGGCACCAGTCGCGCCGTATCGACAGGCAGCTTAGAGGGCGCAGCGCCCGATTGGGTGATCCCGGTTCTTCTAAATTCTTCATCTCTTTTGAAGATCAGTTAATGCGCCTATTTGCCTCACCTAAACTTAATGCATTGATTCAACGTTTTCGCCCTCCTGAAGGAGAGGCCATATCAGCAAATATTTTAAATCGCTCGATCGAAACGGCCCAAAAACGGGTCGAGGGGCGTAATTACACCGTCCGCAAACATACACTCGAGTATGACGATGTTATGAATAAGCAGCGTCAGGAGATTTACAGTTTCCGCAACGAAATGCTGCGCAGCACCGATCTATTGCCCAACGCTCATGATCTGCTAAGAGAAGTGTGTGCTATTGAAGCCGCTGAACACTTTCAGTCTCGCTCACAGGAGGGCGGATGGGATCCTGAAGGTTTCCGTCAAAAGCTTATGAGTCAATTTCCAGTGAGTTTCGAAGAGGGGTATTTTGATAGCGATCACTATACCCTAGAGCAAATCGAACAGATGGCTGCCGATAAAATCATTGAAGCCTTCGAGCACAAATACTCTCTTGAAAAGGCTAAAGCAGAGCAGGGTAATCCAGAAGTAGACGCAGAAAAACTCGCGCAAAATGGTGTGCGGGCTGTTCTGGTTCATAAAATCGATGAGCTTTGGCAAGAGCATTTGCTGACAATGGACCATCTGCGCTCAGAGGTAAGCCTACGGACGGTTGCCCAGCGCGATCCGCTTCTTGAATTTAAGCACGAAGCCTTCCGTCTTTTCCACGAATTGACCCATCGCCTTCATGTTGAGGCGGCACGCAATCTCTTTAAAATCGAGATCTCTTCCATGCACCCAGGCCTCTTCCAGGAGCTTCTCAATGAGATTAATCTGGAAACCAATCGGATGATGTTTGACGATATGCCAGAGGTCCCTCCCCAAAGCGAAGAGGGAGTTTCTCACGCCGACCGTAAACCGGCTAAAATCCCGGCGCTGGCAGAACCAAAAGTGGGGCGTAACGATCCGTGTCCTTGCAAAAGTGGTAAAAAATACAAGCATTGTTGCGGACTATCAGAAAAAATTTAGTACTCATTTATAAAAAATAGATGTCAGACACTAAAGGATTTAAATTCGATTGAATCCACCTACCTTTAGTAAAAAAAGACGCTGAATTAAAATTAATCTTTTCTTTAAAGAATTCCTTGGCTATTGTGAATTTTCTGTAAACGCCCTTGTTGTGTCATTCCTTAAAACGACGCAACAAGGGAAATAAAACTACTCATGACAAGGAGTGCTTATGTTGAAATATGCAAGTTTGTTATTATCTCTATTCGCCCTATTGAGTTTGCCTACCTATGCTGAAGAAACCAGCGCTAAGAAACACTACTGCTCTCCTGAGCAGGTAGAATTGAATGATGCTGTCATTCTAGTTCATTTAGACAGAAATTTAGTTGAAATTGATACGCTTCTTGTGGATCAAGGCGGCATTTATTTCAACGAAGATGCGGTGCGTTGCTTTTACTGCAGACGGCCACTCAACCCAAAAAACACATGTGAGTGCCCAACCATTCGTTAGCGAAGAGCGCGCCATCCTAGAAAGAGAAGAGGTATGGCACCCATGAAATAGAAGTAGGCAAAGCTTTGGTTCCACTTTAGGGTCAGCACCCCCTCAGAGGAAAACAAAAGCAAAGCGAGCCCAAAAAGAGCGAACACAACTCCAGGAAGAAGAAGAAGCAGCGCAATCATTTCCCTTCTTGTTGTTGTAGAAATGTCTTCTTCTTCTGTTTTCAAAGGTTCGCCCTCTTCTCCCAAAGCTGTGTCCCACTCCTCCTCACTAACCGACATATCTTTGTTAAAAAGGTTTGCGTAAGGAGGAGAAGGGATTCCTTCATGAGAGCCTGGGGAAGGCCCATGGCTCTGAAACGGACTTGCAAACTCGTTATAAGGCATATTTTCCGGTTCTTTTGAGAGGTTGACACCACAGTAGGGGCACTGCGTCAAGTGAAGCGCCACGCTTCCATCGCAATTCCAGCACAATCTTTTGTCATTTTTTTTTGTCATCTGCCACTCCGAGAACGCACTTTGGATCTAAACTCTAATTTTTACATATGTGCGAAGGAAAATCAAAGATTTATCCCGAATCGCAGAAATAAAATAGCGGATTGCGTATAATCCGGGCTCTACAGAAATATGCGTTTGGTTTAGGGAATGAAAAAACAACTCTTTGATTGTGTCGTAATCGGAAGCGGACCTGGTGGATATGTTGCAGCAATCAGGGCCGCCCAGCGGGGACTTAAAACGGCTTTAATTGAAGCAAGAGAGATGGGAGGCACCTGCCTAAACCGGGGCTGCATTCCATCTAAAGCATTGATCGCCAATGCTGAAGTTTTACGTAAAATTCAAGAAGCCGATCGTTTTGGCATCTCGATTGACTCATTTTCTTTTGACTACGCTCAAATGAAAGAGAGAAAAGACAACGTGGTGGGTGGCATCCGTAAAGGGCTAGAGGGTTTGATCAGAAGCAATCAAATCACCGTTTTCCAAGGTTATGGAAAACTGATTTCTCCCCATGAAGTGGCTGTCACAGGAAAAGACGAACTGGTCTTGGAAGGAAAGTCTATCATCTTGGCCACCGGTTCTGAGCCGCGCGCGCTACCGGGAATCCCTTTTGACTACGAGCGCATTCACGACTCGACCTCTCTTTTGAACATTACAAAACTTCCCAAACGCATCGCGATTATTGGTGGGGGTGTGATCGGATGTGAATTTGCCTGCCTCCACAATGCTTTTGGCGTCGATGTCACCATCCTTGAGCTTCTGCCCACCATTCTTCCCACTGAGGGGAAAAACGTTTCAGACACGCTAGCGGCCTCGTTCAAAAAGAAAGGAATTAAAATTGAGACCGGAGTTGTTGTAGAGCGAATAGAGCATAAAGAGAGTGGCATTGAGGTGCATCTCTCCGATGGACGAACCGTGGAGGCTGATAGTGCGCTCATCTCAACGGGACGCAAATACAATACCGACGCCATTGGACTGGAAAAAGCGGGCGTGATTGTCGAACGCGATGGATCGATTCCCACAGATGAAACCTTGCGCACTAATGTGCCCCATATTTTTGCTATTGGAGACATCACAGGAAAATGGATTTTAGCCCACGTTGCCTCACACCAAGGAATGATTGCTGCAGATAATGCTGCGGGAGTGCCTGCTCACATGAACTACAATGCGGTTCCCGCTGTCATCTTTACCAATCCGGAAGTGGGCACAATCGGATTGACTTTGGAAAGAGCCATTGAAGCAGGTTATGATGCCACCACCGGAAAATTTCCTTTTCAAGCCCTGGGGAAATCCCAAGCCACGATCGAAACAGAAGGGTTTGCTCAAGTGATCATTGATAAACAGACAGGACAAATTTTAGGCGCTCAGGTCGTAGGCTATGGAGCTGCCACCCTAATCGCTGAAATGGCGGTGGCTATTGGAAACGAACTCACCATTCAATCTATCGGAGAGACCATCCATGCACACCCAACGATTGCTGAAGCATGGATGGAAGCCGCCTTTTTGGCAGATGACATGCCTCTACACTTGCCTCCTAAACCTAAAAAATCTTAAATCATGCGAAAGCTGAATATCTTACCCGACAATCCCGATGAGAAAGAGGCTGGCAAAGCTGTCGGACCGGGGAGATTCCCCATGTGGCTACATAGAAAGCTGCCTAGTGGAAATGCTCTTTGGAAAACACAAGATGTACTCGCTGAAAACCGTCTTCCCACTGTTTGCGAAGAAGCCAAATGCCCCAATCTTCTTGAGTGCTGGTCTAAAAAGACCGCTACTTTTTTGGCAATGGGCAAAACGTGCACGCGCAGCTGCGGTTTTTGTGATATCGATTTTTCTAAGCAGCCAAAACCTCTAGAGGCCGATGAACCGCAAAGACTCGCCGCTTCCGTTGCTAAGCTCGGCCTAAAACATGTTGTCATTACCATGGTCGCACGCGACGATATTCCCGATGGAGGAGCTGAGCACCTGGCAGAGATTATTCGGACTGTGCGCGCCAAAAATGCAGGAGTGACCATTGAGGTTTTAACCTCAGATTTTCATGGAAGTCTAGAAGCATTGCAGACGGTGTTAAATGAAAAACCCGAAATTTTTAACCACAATATCGAAACGGTCCGCGCTCTCACACCACGCGTCCGCCATCGTGCCACTTATGAACGCACTCTTTCGCTTCTCCGTGCCGTTCGTGAATATTCCAAGGAGTGCTATGTAAAATCGGGGCTAATGGTTGGATTGGGGGAGAGTGATGAACAGGTCAGAGAGACGATTCGAGATCTCAAAGAAGCTGGTTGTCAAATTATTACGATTGGCCACTATCTGCAAGCTAACCGCCACAAACTACGGGTTAAAAATTTTGTTTCACCCGCCCAATTCGACGCGTATGCTCAGTATGGAAAAAGTATTGGTATCGACCACATCTATGCTGGTCCTTTTGTCCGTTCCAGCTATAATGCTTCTTCTTTATTCAACGAAGTAGTCACCCATGAGCGATCCAGATAAAAAAAAATCCTACGAGTCTATTTTTGAAGAACTATCCTTAGATCACTCCACTTCCAATGAGAAAAACGGGCATGCCTTTCCTGGAATTGGTGAGGAAGAAGAAGCTCAGTATTTTGATGAGGGGATGGCGAATTTAACCGATGAGCTCGATCATCAGGTGCTGATGCATAGAGACGCCCATTTCGGCGGTGATTTCAAGGTGATGCTCACGTACTATCAAGAAGACCATCTCGGTGTCTATCCGGAATTTGATCTTGATCGAATTGCCTACTTGGCAGAAGTGGAAATGCAGCTAGGACAAAACCTTGCCCCTATGATTTTAACGGCTGCTGAAGCCGAAAAAGTAGCTCAGGCCAGGCGCGCCTATGAAATGCTAAAAGAGATCTATGAGCAGGAAGAAGAAGAGAAAAGCTCCTTTCCACGACTTTTGGCCGACCTCATCCTGACTGAGAGTGAAGAACCGGAGGAGGAAATAGAGGCCATTGTGGCCCAAGGTTCCCGTATTGTTCCCGAATTGATTCACATGGTGCGCTCTGATGAAGCGTACGATCCACTTTATCCTGGTTACGGCTTTGCTCCTTACTTAGCTATCATCTGTATTGGTAAAATCAAAGATCCGAGCGCCATTATCCCTCTTTTTGAAGCCTTAGGACGCGAGATGGCTTTTGATGAAGAGGTGATTCTTGGGGCATTAAGAGAAATAGGGAATCCTGCCAAAGCCTTTTTGCTCGACGTTTTAACGGGTAGACCGATCACCAAAGATGTCATCCAAGCTGCCTTCGCTCTGGCTGTGTTTGCCGATCAAGTAGAAGTCGAACAGCTATGCTTTGAACAGTTACGCGATAAAGATGTGATGGCGCACCCTCTTCTAAGATCGTACCTTCTCAATAACTGTGAAGGTTTACGCAATACTCCACACCAAAAAGCTCTGGAAGAAATGGGGCACAACCCGGACATCCCTGCTGATTTCCAGACTGAAATCCAAAACATGATCCGCTCTTGGAAATAGTCCACTTTTGGGGATTCCTATCCTTGGAATAGCTATCCTGTAAAATAGGGTTGTGCTATCGTCGCGATTTAGGTGAGTTGAAAGGGTAATTTACGTGTATCGTCATCGTCTTTTATTATGGGTCGCTCTTTTGTTTTTGTGTGCGGGATGCCAAACACAAACCATGATCATCAACGGTCTTCCTGAAAGAGAAGCCAACGAAATCATCGTCCTCCTTTCTAGCAAAGGGATCGAAGCTGAAAAGGTTCCCGCCACAGCAGCCGTCGGTGCAACTGGAGAGCAAAAGTGGGATATCCGCGTTAAGTCCAGTCAAATTACAGAGGCACTGGGTATCCTCAACCAAGCGGGTCTTCCACGTCTGAAAGGAACAAGCTTACTAGACCTATTTGGTTCTCAAGGTCTTGTGCCCTCAGATCTACAAGATCGCATTCGCTACCAAGAGGGCCTTTCCGAACAGATGGCCATGACCATTCGGAAGATGGATGGAATTATTGACGCAAATGTGCAAATCACTCTTCCTCATGATGATGAAGAGAGCTCTGAAGAGATGACAGCGTCTGTCTATGTGAAACACCGAGGTATTTTAGATAACCCAAACAGTTTAACGATCACCAAAATTAAGCGACTTGTCTCGAGCGCTATTCCGGGTCTGACAGCAGAGAACGTCTCGGTTGTGACAGACCGAGCTTTGTATGCGGATATCTCCCTAGAGCCCCTTCAGCAGATGCAAGAAGAGCGCCATTTTGCCTCTATTTGGACTGTAGTTGTTGCTAAAGAATCTGTGACCCGCTTTCGACTTATTTTTTATGCCTTTATCATTCTTCTTTTTGTGCTTGCCTGCGCGCTTGCCTGGATGATCTGGAAATCTCTGCCGATCATTAAAAGCAAAGGGGGCTTCAAGTCCCTTTTTTACCCTCACCAATATGAGTCAGGGTCAAAAGAAGAGCCTCTTGAAAAAGGAGGAGGTGAGGAGTGAAGCTCCAAGAGAAGGCTCTGCTCCGTGCTCTGTTGACGCGCGCATCTGGAGGAGACCATCTCCTGCGCTATCTCCCTCAGAAATTGGCAGAGGAGATCGAGGCCTGGCCTTCCGGTTCACCAACAGATTTTTCCAAACTCCTATCTCAAAAACAATGGGCTCAAACCATCCACTTCTCTTGGTTTCGAGAGCCTCTCAAGGACCTTCAGCCCGAAACACAGCAGATCTTCCTCTCACTGCTTGATCCAAAAAAAGCGCATTCAGTTGCGCGTATGTTAGGCTTAAACTTCGCTCCACGCCCCTTATCCCCTTTCATCGCTCCTTTTTTAGTTGATGAACTGAAAAAGAAAGTCTTCCGAGGAATCGAGGTCATTGATAAAGCGTGCCTACCCCCCTCTGAACTCAATATTCTTCTTTTTTTGGATAAAAACCAGTTATTCACCTGTATTGACTTGTTAGGTGTTCACGATCTTTCTGCCGATTTGCGTCAAGTTGTGGATAAAGAGCTGCTACAAAAAATTTATAGCGCGCTTTCGGCAGAACAGCTCCGGTTTCTGCACTATTGTTCAAAGCAGCCAACCAAATGGGTTTCACCAAAATTAGGATTGCGCGCATGGGATGGCACAAAAAAAACTCTCCAGCATAGGCTACATGCACGCGGATTGACCCGACTCGCACGCGCGCTCTATAAAGAAGATGAGAGCCTAAAATGGCATCTTCTGCATCAACTCGATACGGGTCGAGGAGAGGTCGTAGAAAAGGTGCTCAGACAAAAACAAGATCTGAGCCTTCTACCCTATTTTAAAAACCAAGTGCTCCACATTGTAAAGCGGTATCAGGCATGAAATTTTTTAGCTTAATTGAAAAAGAGGCTGTGCACATCGCACCCGAACGGAAAACCATTCCTGCCAAAGAGTTTTCCAAACTCGTTACAGCAGACGCCATCCTCAAACAGACCCAAAAAGAAGAGGCTCAATATCGCCACTTGGTCACCCAAGAGTGTGAAGGACTCAAAGAACAGGCTGAACTAGCCGGTTTCGAAGAGGGTTTAAAAAAATGGAACCAACAAATCGAACTTCTTGAGCGCGAAATGAAAGGCATGCGCGAAGAAGTGGAGAACTCGATTGTTCCGCTGGCTTTAACCGCGATCAAAAAAATCCTGGGAAGGGAGCTGGAAGCCGCACCTGAAACCATCGTAGACATCGTTTCCACAGCATTGAAAGCTGTTGTACAACACAAAAAAATTCAGATCTATGTCAATCCAACTGAGCTTCCCATTGTAGAAAAAGCGCGTCCTCACTTGAAGAGCTTGTTTGAACATTTAGACAGCCTTACCATTACGCCCCGATCTGATATTACCGAAGGCGGCTGTATCATTGAGACCGAAGCCGGCATTATCAATGCCCAGCTTGAAAGTCAACTCAAAGCCCTAGAAGCTGCCTTTCATACCTTTTTCCAGAATCAAAACAAGAAAAAGGGAGGCTAAAAAAAGCGTGCGTTTTTTCCTCGTTACACTAGCTCTGCTGACTGCGTTCTGTTTTTTATCGTCTCCTGCTTACGCACAAACAGAAGAATTACAAGCTCTTGAGGCACTGCTCAAACAAAACGGGCAAACGTCTCAAGGCGTCACACCTCCTGAGGGTGGAACCGCTTATCCTGATCTTGCTTCCCAGGCAGCTCTGCTTATTTTTCTTGCCTTGCTCCCTTTTCTGGTCATGCTGCTCACCTCCTTTTTAAAAATGGTGATCACATTAGCTCTTTTGAGAAGTGCGCTTGGCGTACAGCAAACCCCTCCCAACCAGGTGATCAATGGAATTGCATTGATTCTGACTTTGTATGTGATGTATCCAACCGGTCTAGAGATGTATAACCGATCCAAGCACATTCTTGATAAAGACCTTCCCAAAGAGCTTTTTTCTACCAACTCAGCAGCTGTTGCCATTGCAGTGATTGAGGCAGCCAAGGAGCCTTTGAAAGAGTTTTTGGTACGCAATACCAAGAAGAATCATTTAGATGGATTTTACAAGATTGCCATGAAAACGTTTCCGGAGGAGGCAGCACGTACCCTTACGCGGACCGATTTCATTGTGGCCGTTCCCGGTTTTATTACGAGTCAGATTCGTGCAGCATTTGAGATAGGCGTGCTGATTTATTTGCCCTTTTTTGTCATTGATCTGGTGACCTCCAACATCTTGCTCGCCATGCAGATGATGATGCTCTCCCCCCTCTCTATCTCTTTGCCTTTAAAACTGTTGCTTGTGGTGATGATTGATGGATGGACCATCCTGGTACAAGGATTGGTATTAAGCTTCAATTGAGGATATGTTCATGTGGTTAGCCGCTACCTTTCGCTCGATCATCTTTGAGTACTCCTACGAGGCGCTTCTGTTGATCTTGATCATCTCTGGACCTCCCATCATCTTTGCCTCTATTATTGGGATTTTTGTCGCCATCTTCCAGGCAGCCACTCAGATTCAAGAGCAAACATTTGCGTTTGCTGTAAAAATGGTGGCCGTAATGGGGACCGTCATTCTCATGGGTGGTTGGCTGGGTGGACTTGTCTACCAGTTCGCTCTGCAAATATTCCAAAACTTTTATAAGTGGACCTAAAGGTGGTTGCTCCTGCCGACACCTACCTCTCCTTCATTCTAAGCCGTCCTTTGACAGACGTCTGGAATATCTTTCTGCTCGGTTTAGCGCGCATTGTTCCCGCAATTGCCATCGCTCCTTTTTTTGGGGGCAAGATGATTGGCGATGTGGTGAAAGTGGGCTTGGGTGTGTGCGTCACATTTATTTTTCTCCCTTTTCTCATTGCACTCGATCCTCCCGCTTTTCCTCAGGACATCACTTTTTTACTTCTGATGGTCAAAGAGATCATCATTGGCTCGATGCTAGGGCTTTTCATTGCGATTCCTTTCTACTACTCTCAGGGCGCCGGCGCTTTGATTGACCATCAGCGGGGAAGCCAAAGTTTGCAGGTGATGGATCCGACCACCCAGATGCAAACCTCTCCGACGGGAACACTTTATAACGACATGATGCTCGTGATTTTCTTTTCCCTCAGCGGCCCCATTTTCTTTTTTGATGGGATCTTTACCTCGTTTTCGCTCGTGCCGCTTGACTCTTTTTTTCCTCCGCAGTTTTTCTCTTTGAGTCATCCTTTTTGGATCACCATGGTGGGAATCTTTACCACTGTTGTGAAAATTGCCCTCCAGCTCAGCGCTCCTTCTCTGATAGGAATGTTGCTTTCAGATCTTTTCTTGGGGATTGCCAACCGGATGGCGCCTCAGGTGCAGATTTCATTTTTGCTTTGGTCGTTTAAGGCGTTTATTGGGATTGCGATGCTCTTTTTGGCGTGGTGGCTGGCGATCAAGCAGCTTGATTTCCAAGCGACCAGTTGGCTTAAGTCCTACGCCAAAATCGTCCGTACATTCTGATATTGATCCACTCGGTTTCTAAGTATTTTTAATCTTCTGTTGATTCTGCCATAACTGATTTCAGGTAACTCTTATAATCTAAAAGCTTTCCTGAAAAACCCAGCTCTTTTTTAGCTTGATCTAGAGCGCGCCTTTCACGCTCTAATGTGTGAGGGTCACTTGCCTCCCAAACGACTTGAATGATCTCGTACTTACCTCTACTGTCTTGAGTGATGAAATCTATCTCATATCCGTCGGATGTCTGGTAATAAAAAATTTTTTTTCCCTGGCGGCGCAGATCTAAGTAAACTTGATTTTCCAGCAGCTTACCTAAATTCTCGGACAGGTTAAAGGTAGTCGCCACAATGAGTCCATTATCGATCGGATAGATTTTTTTAGGCGTTGTTTGCATACGGCGCAGGGACTCTGTAAAAATAGGCACTGTAAAAATAAGGTAGGCATCCTCAAGATAGGTCAGATAGGCATACAAAGTGTCTTTAGCAACTTTATATCCCTGACTTTTAATATGTTTGTAGAGCTTATTGATTGAAAATGGAGCGGCTACATTTTTCAATAAAAAACTGATAAAGTATTTCAACAGAGCTACATTACTAATTTGGTGACGCTCAATTACATCTCTAAAGATTACCGTTTCGACATAGTTCTGTAGGGTTTCAAGTTGCTCGTTGGGTGGCATCGACTGCACAGCCGGAAAACCTCCTATCCTAAAGTAGTCTAGTAAATAGCTACGGTGATGATCGAGCATTTTTTGTCCAAAAGGCTTTGAAGGCAAGTCGAAGTGATGGGCTGTCAGGTACTCTAAATAACTGTAGGGAAAGATCTCAATTGACAATGAGCGGCCCCTAAGCGAAGAGGCGATTTCTTTACTCAATAGCTTAGCGGAGGACCCGGTTACATAGATTTGAATATTCTTTGTGTCCATGATCCGTCTCAGCACTAATGGCCACCCTTCAACATTTTGAACCTCATCAAGAAAGAGGTAACAACATTGGTTATGGTGGTCAGGATACAAAGTGTACCAAGCATCGATCATCTGTCCCATCACCTTATGATCAAGAGGTAAAATTCGATCGTCCTCAAAATTCAGATACAGAATACGCTCTAAAGGAAAACCTTCTTCTAATAGTTGGCGTATCGTTTGAAACAAAAAGTAAGTTTTTCCTGAACGCCTCATACCAACAGCTACTTTGATGATGTTTTTGGCTTTAGGAAATGTGTACAATCGAGGGGTACTCTTTTTTGTACGCTCAAGGGCTGAGCAAAATTCTTCCTGTAAAGTTTGTAAAATTGCTTGCATTTTTTATCCTTTCCTACAAGGACAATTATACAGAAATCCATCCTTTTTGAGAAGGACAGCTATGATTTAAGGAAAAGCTAATGTACAGACTGGTATTGTTCAATAACCCCAGACTGACGGATTAAGCAGAGTTTAAATGTGCCGGCCAAAAATACATACTGCCACATTTGAGACTTTTCTTGCCGTCTCAGCCACAGGAGTATCTTCATCTAATGCGAGCACCCTAATACTTCTAGCCTCTAGAACATGCTGATTAACTGACTCAATTAAAGCCAAAATGGCTTCATCTGTCCTCGACGCAACTAAGGATTGCTTTACTGCCACCAATGCAAAGGGACAGGTTGAAGGGGCTCTTGGTCGGATCAGAACTCGAGAGGCACAGCAAGCTGCTGCCCAAGCACAAGCTGAAAGAGAAAGGCGGCAGGCTGCCCAACTAGCTTCAGATCGGGCTTTGAAACAAGCGCTTATGAATCAGTAACTTCGGCAAAGGGGCGCTCAATTTGCATCACGTTTTCCAAGAGGAGGATGGTAAATTACACTGCTTTTTTTTATTCTTTAGAACGTTTTTAATCTAAACGAATAACCGCTACCGATACATTATCCGTAGATTTGTTGACCAAAGCCCCATTGACCAAATTGGTTGCCATCTGCTGAGGGTTAAAATGGCGCTGTGCCATTTCAGCAACAGCCTCATAAACCTTAGGATTAGATGCCCAACCAAAAAAACCATCAGAAGCCAGTATCAAATAACTGCCCGAGGGAGCATAAATTTTCATGGTTGCCAACTGATCGGATTGGGGGCCTCTTTGGACCTCTGTTATTTTCGGACGAGGCGAAACAAAGGAATTGCCCACATCACGGCCTACACTGATATCTCCTCCTACATAGCCACCATCAATCTCATGTCCTGCTTTTGCTATAGACCTAGAAAAGCGGGGGTTCTCGGGAACTGCATCTTCGGTAACCTGAAGAATTTTCCCTGGCTTACAGAGGACAGCTCGGCAATCACCTACATTAAAAACAAAAACATGAGTTTGAAAAATCAAGGCACCTAAAACAGTTGTCCCTCTTGAAGAAACCTGGTTGTATTCCACCATCCGGTCAACCAAGAAGTTCAGAATAGTCTCCCGTTCCAATGAAGAAAGTCCCTGAAGGTCTACAGGTAGGCGTCTTCGGACCTCTTCTCCTGCCTTTCCTTCGTCATCATGTCCATCACAGACCATGACAAGTTGTGCCACTTCATCACAAAGAGTGAGATCATGATAAGAGGCGTTATCCTCCATTTGGCTCCGGCTGCCAATAGCCAATGCGATTCCAATCTTCCCTTCCTTCGAAGGAATTTCGGTTATTGTATATTTGTCACTCAATCTCTCGGAAATACAAAAACGTCTATGTATTTCGTCTTCTATACTGTTTACTCCTTGCAAAAGAGCAAAGTAGAGCTGCCTGCACAACTTCTCTCCAACTGGTCGATGATAGGAATAGTGTCGATCAGAATAGGACGTTTGTCTATTTGGGTTTCTCCGTACTGTTTCCTTTCCAGGGGGACCCAGTCTTTTAACCTCTCGTCTCAATGCTTCCGGGTCAAACGGCGGCCATGCAACAGATGCAGCACCTCCACTCATCACATCCTCCTTAATTAAAAAAATCTAATGTAATAAATGACTGAAATTCTCTCGATTGCAAATCGACGCACTGACTGCATATGGCAAAGAAGAATCGTTGCAAGTGAGCGAAGACAGTACGTCCCGTGAGGCAAGCGATCGCGGGGCGATTCCTCAAAGTCAGATGTAGCCCCAGACCCAGATTGTTCCCTAAAAGAGTACCTTTATCCCTCCTCTCCCTTCTTACTCCTACCAATTGAGAGGGTAAGCAGAGTTGTTGGGGAACTGAAGCTGCTTGCCACGCCGTTTGTGCCAGTGGATGAGAAGAGGTAACTCCAGATTGACGGTAGAGGGACGCTCCAAAGAGTTCACAATCGTTAGTACAATCAACTTCGCCTCACCGGTCACTCCCAAATCCTGAAGATCACGTTTAGTGATCACAGGCTCATAGTCAGGAACCACAGGAAAAGGATCCATCAATGTGAAGGCAATCGCCGGATGCTCCTTCGACTCTAGCCGCAAAAAAGGAGCTTCGTCTTTGTACCCAATCAAATCGTAGCGAGTATACGCCTCGAATCCTAAAAGACCCAAAGGAAAAATAAGAGTTTCTTTAAACGGCCACGTATCAAACGTGGAGCGTTTAAAACGATTTAAACGTGAAAGAGGCATTAATTAAGATGTGTCATACTAATTCATTTTTTTACTATCCAGCGAATGAGATACATCGCACCATAACCCACTGCCGCCGCAACAATAAATGATGGAACAGCAATTAAAAAATAAACAACCACTCCAACAAGCATAACAGACCTAAACACACCGTGTTCAATGTAGATGTCCCGCAGCTGTATAAAGTATTGATGCATCTCTTCAAAAAAACAGATTCCAAATCCCAGGCCGACAAGCGCGCCTCCAATCCGGAAGTAAAAGAATGAGAGTACCAGACCAACTAATAAGAGAACCCCCGCAAAAATTTCCACACGCCACTCCCAAATGGTTTCTTTCAATCCATTCCAAAAGTCAGGCGCTTTATTTGGGTTGTCTCCCATATTAATCCTCCTCACCCATGATACGAGAAAACCGATTCTGTTTTCAATAAATTATTTAAAACGTTGAGAAATAAAGGTTTAAAGACAAAATGCTTTTTTTAACTAAATAAACCAACGAATTGCTTTTTTTTTACTATTTCTATATTCTCTCTACATTGAAACTTAATCCTATGAAAACAGCTTTTAGTCTATGCGTTGGCTCTCATATCTCAATTTAATGCTCATTACAGCCCTTGTTCTGATGGGCGCGCTCTTTTTTTTCCATGCTGCTGAGAAAAGTGTACTCCCTCCCTTTTCTCCCCACGTAGATAAAACTGAGCTGCCTCAGAGCGCATTTGCACAGACAGAAGATCTCGATCTGGGAGAGGGGCCACTCGCGCTGAGCTGGGTCCCTCCAAAGATGCAGTTACCAGACTTAAGAGGAGAGTTACAGTTCTTTGGGCAAAACGGAAGGCCAGACGCTGCTCAGGGTAAACCCTCGTTTCATATCGGACTTAGAAGCTCAGGCGAGTGCCGCTCTGTTTGTGAATCAGACCGGATCTACTTAGCTTACCAGGGCCACCATTCCGCTTATCCGAGTGAGCGTGAGACTGTCACTCCCTCTCAGAGACCTCTTTGGGGAGAGCGCGCTGCCGGCCGTGGAAGTTATGCCTTTAGCCCCGATAACCAGCCGACTCCTTTATGGCTTGAGGCCCACCCAACCTCCGCAGGAGCCCTCTCCCTTCAAGTACATATGCTTGATGAAAAAGGCTCCCTTGTCAGTACCCCTGAGCAGCTGAAAAACATTACCCTAAACGCACAAGATTTCCCTAAATCTCAGACAGTAGGCTGGGAATTGGGTGGATATCGCGTGGACTCAACGCTTTTGGTTCGCCAAAAAGCGCGTTGGATTGGCTCAGACCGCTTTTTGGAAATGCACGGCGGGGACGACTTTTCCCATATCGTAGGTCTAGAGCGGGTCGATTTTTTCGATGGAGAGGCGCTACACTCTTGCTTCTTAGGGCCCAAAAACTTTCTGGTATGGAAGGAAAATCGTTGGACAAATCCAAAAACGGGAGAGTCAACAGTGGGCCTCCCTCTGCTTTGTGTACGAAAGATCGATGAGAAGATCCTCTCTCTCGAACTTTGGGATGCTGAGGGACGTGCCAAGACGACACTGAGCCTGATTCGGGCTAAAGACCACCACAAGACCCCGAATCTCTCGCATGAATTTAAATTTGTTGGAGCCAAAACGTGGGCGCAATTCATTGTGGAGTGCCGCAATGGAGAGCGGTTAACACTTAAACCACACGACTGGCTCGTTTTAACTCAAGATGGATGGAAAAAGCTCGACTCGCCAGAGGAGATCGATGCTTATGTCGAAGGGCGACTAGTTGGCCCTCTCTTTATTCTGGACAAAATGCACAAACAAAACGGACACCAGGTACTAGCCGGACATCTCTTCAACAGCTCACGAACGGATGTGGAAGAGATCGAACTCCAGGCAACACCAAACACTTCACTTGCTAATTACTACCGCACCATTCCCATTGCTCCTCCCATCAAACCCCTAATAGAAGGTGACGAGGAATGAAAAAACTGTTTTCCCTATTGACTGCTCTGCTTTTGGTTGTAAATGGACAGGCGCAGACCATCGCTGAAAAAAAAGAGAGCTTTCAACGCTCTGATAATGAAATGGATTCTGTCACTCTCGAGCAGCTCCGCTCTATAAATGAGGAGCTCGAGGAGAAACGGTATACACTTAAAAAACTGTATGACCAGGCGCTCCAACTCTACCACACTCACGCTGATAAACAGCGATATCTCCCTATCTTGCAAAAAGCAGCCCTAATCAAAGAGGAGATTGCTGAGACCCAGCGGATGTGGCGTTTAGAGACGGCCGCTTTTATGCCTAACGAAGAATATGCCCTCTGGCACCAGCCTGAAACGACTTTGCAACAACTGGTTATGGATTATGGCGCGCCTGACTTCATCTACCTTGTCCCTCCGGAAGTTGGGGGCATGCGCATGAGCCTAAACTCTAGCCTCCCCATCCCTCGTGAATCTTGGGGTGAGTGTTTGGAGCTCATCTTGGCGCAATATGGGATCGGCATTCGAGAACTCAATCCCTACTTAAGGGAGCTATTTATTGTCCGTAATGATCCCTCTGGGATCAAAGCAATTGTAGATCAAACTGAGCAGCTGAACTTCTATCCTCCGCAAGCTCGGGTCTGTTATCTTCTTTCAGCTGACGGAACGGATCCACGCGGTGATCTGTACTTTTTAGAAAAATTTTCTAACCCAAGCACGACTAAAGTCGAGATTTTGGGAGGCAAGATCTTTATCACCGCCACTGTAGATACGATTCAAGAGCTTTTAAAGCTCTATGCGTTTGCAAAATCGGGTAATCGTGGGCAGGATTTCCAGCTCGTCTCTCTATCAAAAATTGACGCCAAAGAGATGGAAACCATCTTAAATTCAGCCTTTCATGACGGAAATATTAGTGTCGATGGGTCAACTCTTCGTGTGATTCCACTGAATCATATCTCCCAATCCCTCTTCCTGACGGGCACCAAAGAGGATGTGAAAAAAGCGCAACACCTGATTCGAGATGTTGAGTCTCAGATCGAAGATCCCCAAGAAAAAACTGTGTTCTGGTACACAACTAAGCACTCGGATGCCGAAGAGCTGGCTACTGTTTTGGCCAAAGTCTACGATCTTTTAGTGGGAACTGAGAGCATCAAAACAGTCAATAGTGAGAAAAGTGAGAAAAAGAAAGATTCCACTCTAGTTGTTCCGGCGATTAATGTGGGTCCCAGCAGTGAAAAACGCATCTCACATAAAACTGCCGATGGTCAAAATAACTTCATTGTCGATCCCAAAACGGGGGCCATCATCATGGTTGTAGAGCAAGAGGCTCTACCCAAAATCAAGGAACTTCTTAAAAAACTCGATGTCCCTAAGAAAATGGTACAAATTGAAGTGCTCCTTTTAGAAAAGAAAGTCTCTAATAGCAACAAATTTGGACTCAATCTCCTTCGCCTCGGCTCACAAGCGGGTCAGGTCGCTTCAACAGGGCTGAGCTGGGGCACCGGCGGCGCCGGAATTTTGGAGTTTCTTATCTCCAGATCCAAGGGAAGTGGCATCCCGGCCTACGATCTAGCCTACCAATTTATGCTCGGACAAGAAGATGTGCAGATCAATGCAAGCCCCTCTGTAACTACAATCAACCAAACTCCTGCCACCATTGCCATTGTGGAGGAAATTTCGATTGATAAAGGAGCCGATAAAAAAGATAACCGTATCTACGATCGTGCGCAGTACGGGATTACCATGCAGATCACGCCAACGATCAACATGGATGAGAGCGACCAAAGCGAAAGTTTCATCACTCTGGATACCGATATCACCTTTGATACGACCAAGAAAAATACCAATGACCGTCCTGATGTGACAAGGCGCCATATTAAAAACCATGTGCGCATCGCCGATGGACAAACGGTCATTCTAGGGGGTTTGCGCCGTAAAAACTCGCAGGACTCCAAAGATAGTATCCCATTTTTAGGTGAAATTCCGGGGATTGGAAAGCTCTTTAGCCACACCGAAATGGTTGACAGCAGCACAGAAATGTTTGTATTCATTACGCCCAAGATTATAGCCGATCCTATTGAGGATGCGGAAAAACTGCGCCGCGATGAGCTTAAAAAGCGTCCTGGAGATATCCCTGAGTTTTTGCATGAACTTGTTGAAGCGCAAAGCCGCGAGAGAAAATGCCTTTTTGAACAGAGCTTAACCGCTCTTTTTGGGCGAGATATGAATCCAACGGCTAATATCAGCAACCGAAAACGCACAGGGGAATATGATGGCCGTTGAGTCGCCGCTGCAGCTCGCCACAGAACTGGGAATTGAAATACGAGAAAAACTGCCTCTTACCAACCTCCCTGAGCGGCTCCCTGAGCGTGTTCCTTACTCTTT
The DNA here is from genome assembly GCA_964350245.1 of uncultured bacterium. GTDB lineage: Bacteria > Chlamydiota > Chlamydiia > Chlamydiales > JAAKFR01 > JAJACP01. The sequence continues at coordinate 35,409 of CAYGJC010000011.1, forward strand.
TGTCCGCAAAAATCGGATTCTTCCCATCGAAGAGAGTGAGGAAATGATTGTGGCTGCCTCGTCCGATCCTCTTAATTTAGATGGGCTAGATGAACTTAGGCTGATGCTCGACAAAGAGATCAAAGCTGTCTACACACCCGAAGACGTTTTGCTCAATGCCATCAATTCCTGCTACCACACGCAAGAGGGAGCCGCTTCTGAATTTCTAGCTAATCTCTCCGATTCAAGAGATGAGGCACAGAAACAGGATGACTTTGATGTCTATGATCTTTTAGAAAATAAAAATGAAGCGCCCATCGTCCGTCTCCTCAACCTCATTTTAAGCGAAGCGATTCAACAAGGTGCCTCGGATATTCACTTTGAGCCTTTTGAAAACGATCTAAAAGTGCGCTATCGAATCGATGGGGTGCTTCAATCACGTCACTCTCCTCCTCGAGAATACCAATCTCAACTTCTCACGCGGATCAAAGTTCTGGCCAAATTGGACATCGCCGAGCACCGTCTCCCCCAAGATGGGCGAATCAAACTCAAAATGGGTGGACGAGAGATCGATTTTCGTGTCAGCACTGTTCCGGCCCTACACGGAGAGCGGATTGTCTTGCGGATTTTAGATAAAGGAAATGTGATTCTAGGACTCGATCAGCTGGGAATGCTCCCTTCCGTTTTAGACGATTTTCGGCGTCTCATTGCCCTCTCAGAGGGCATTGTCCTCGTAACAGGACCGACCGGTAGCGGCAAAACAACCTCTCTTTATAGCGCTCTCTGGGAAATCTATAATGAAGAGACCAACATCATGACCATCGAAGATCCGGTCGAATACAAGCTGAAAGGAATTGCCCAAATTGCCGTCCACCCTAAAATAGGACTCAATTTTGCCGCAGGACTGCGCCACATTCTCCGACAAGATCCCGATGTGGTGATGATCGGTGAAATTCGAGATACCGAAACGGCTGAAATTGCCATCCAGGCCGCTCTCACAGGTCACTTGGTCTTTAGCACCCTGCACACCAACGATGCAGCCTCTGCGATCCCTCGCTTGATCGACATGGGCGTAGAACCCTACCTCCTATCCTCCACAGTGGTTGGGGTCCTTGCCCAACGACTGGTCCGCCGTGTCTGCCCCAATTGTCGTGAGCGTTATAAACCTGATGAAGCCGAAGTGACAGAGATTGGACTCAACCCAGATAAACTCAACGGCGGCTATCTCTATAGAGGACGAGGATGTGCCCACTGCTTTGGATCCGGTTACAAAGGGCGGCACGGAATTTACGAGCTTTTAACCATTGACTCTACACTACAGTCCTGCATCGCCAAAAATGCTGACATCTCAGATTTGCGCCAAGCCGCTCGCTCAAAAGATATGACGTGCCTACGCGCCCATGGAGCCCATCTTGTGCGCGCTGGTGTAACCACTGTCGCAGAAGTTCTGCGCGTTTCAAGAAAATTTGACTGATATGTTGTTTCAATATCGCTACATCGACGGTAAGGGGCGGAAAAGAAAAGGCTTGATCGATGCCCTACACTTTGAAGATGCCAAAGAAAAACTGCGTGAGCAAAAAATTCTTCTCACATCATTAGCACAGACCTCAATGCGGAAGAAAAAAGGGCACCAAATCAGTCAACAGGCCCTGATCAACTTCACCACTCAACTCTCCAGCCTCCTCAAGGCAGGCCTTCCACTCTATGAATGTCTTCTCTCCCTTGAAGAGCAGTACCGCCAAGAGGCTTTTCACCCCATTCTTCTCAGCTTGTGCTCCCAAATTAAAGAGGGTGGATCTCTTTCAGAAGCAATGAGCTACTACCCAGATAGTTTTAATCGACTCTATTGCAGCATGGTTGCTGCAGGTGAATCTGTCGGCTCTCTTGATTTAACTCTGGAGAAGCTCTCTACCCTTCTCAATAAACAGAGTAAACTCAAGAAACAGATCATCACAGCCCTTATCTACCCCGCCCTTCTTTTTGCCTTTTCGGGTGTAGTGATGTTACTCTTGCTCACTTTCGTCATTCCCTCATTGGAAATGCTTTTTGAAGACCGACAAGTCAACCGCTTTACAGGGCTTGTGATGCACTGCAGCCGCTTTCTTACCCACAAGTGGCCCTACTATCTTCCCCTTATGATAGGAGCGGGAGTAGGAAGTTACATAGCGCTCACCTCAGCTAAAGGTAAACGGTGGATTCAAAGAGGATTGCTGCGTGTCCCTTTTCTTAAAACACTGATTACACAGACCGCAATTGCCCGCTTTGCCCGCACAATGGGCACGCTTCTTCAAGGGGGCGTTTCTCTGATCCAGGCTTTGCAGATTTCGCGCAAAGTGATGCGTAACCCCTTCTTTGAAGAGGTCATTGAAAGGGCAGAGACCAAAATCATCGAGGGGAGCCTTCTTAGTTTAGAGTTAAAAAAATCTCCCCTAATCCCTACATTAGTTCCGCGGATGTTGGCGATCGGCGAGGAGGGGGGGAATGCCCAGGACATGCTCCAGAAGATTGCCGATTTGTATGAAGATGAGGTGGAGAAAAACTTAACACGTCTAACCGCATTGGCACAACCTGTCATTCTGGTTTTTATGGGGGGTATTGTGGGTTTAATTATGATTGCCGTGCTCCTTCCGTTAACGGATGTGAGCGCCTTTTTATAGGAGAAAAAAATGAAAGTAAAACGTAAAAAACGACCCGTCACGCTCATTGAGATCATGATTGTGATCCTGCTGATTGGTCTCATCGGAGGCGCTTTGGCCTTTAACATGCGCGGCAGTATGGACAAAGGGCGGGTCTTTAAAACCGAGCAAAACATTGCCCGTGTGCAAGACGCCCTTATGATGGAGCAAGCCAAAGGAGATAAAAGCCTCGCCCAAATTGTGGAAGATAGAGATGACATCATGAGGATGTGTCCTTTTGTAAAAAATGGAGAGGCGCTGCTAAAAGATGCCTGGGGCGACAAGCTGGAGGTGCGTATCGAGAATGATGAACTTGTGGTGACCTCACCCCGTATGGAAGAGTGGAAACGGCAGCATGAATATCAATAGACGCCCTTTTACTCTTCTCGAGATGCTTTTAGTGGTCACTCTTGTGGGCTTGACATTAGGTGTGATTGCCATTCAAGCCCCCAAAGCACTGAAAGGAGAGACGTTTGAGCGAGGGATTGATCAGGTCAAAACCCGGATTGCTCTTGCCGAAGAGCTCATGCTCAATTGTCAAACAGATGTGCAGCTGATCTTCGAACCGGAAGGAGAGGGAAAAGGGCTCATTTGCAGGCTCAAAACAGACAAGCCTGTGCCCTCAAGGCTCACCCGCGAAATTGAGCGACAAGCACTGATTAAAGGAGTAGATGCTGTTGTGCCCGGTGTTCTACATTTTGATGGCACGCTAGGGGCGTCTCCTAAAGGAACACTATTGATCAAGGGCGGCAATCGAGAGGTGATCCTCACTTTAAAAGGATTTCCCTCTCACATTTTAAGAGGAGACCATGTCACGGAAGACTCGCAAGCGACCTATCCGGAAACAGTCCTTTCTTTTATTTGAGCTGCTGCTCTCTATGGGACTTGTTTTACTCTGCCTATTCCCCCTCATCCAAACGCATATGGGAATCGCCAAGGCAGAGCAAGCCGAAATCCGGACTCTTGAACAACGATTTTACGTCCAAGAAGCTGTGTGCGCATTAAAAAAGAGGCTCCATGAGCATGAGTTTACATGGGAGCAGCTCATGCAAAACGTAAAAGAGGAACATCTTACCTTAACCAAGTTAGAGCAATCGACTAAAAAAGGCGCTCCGGAAAGTGGCCTTGTCCTTCTCGCTACCTTCTCTTTTGATGAGGAAACAACTTACGAACGGACCCTTTATGTTACGAAGACACGCAGTCTCACTCATTGAAGTGCTCATTGCAATGACGTTGTTGACGTTGTTGTTAGGCTCGCTCTTTTCTTGGTACCACCACCTCACGCAAAAAAAGGGAGAGCTGGAGACATTTAAGCGTACCCATCTAGAAGAGTATTACGCATGGCAGCGGCTAGAGCAGATCCTTCCCAAAGCCCAAGCTCCCTTCTATACCGAGGACGGGGCTCTTATTTTCCGCTTTGACCGTGGCCTCCATTCTCAACCTTTACTATCTGAAACTGTCCTCGGAAAGCTCTATTTTGATGAAGCTTTACACACTTTGTGCTTGGGGATCTGGCCCGATCCTAAGCAAGAAGAGGCCCCTCGCTCACCGTCTCAAACGTTCACGCTTCTTGACAACGTGAGCGCCTTCACCTTTCAGCTCTACTCACCGCCTGATCCCTTTCCCAAACCGGTTGATCCGGAACAAATCGGTAAACCACGTCCCATCCCCACCTGGCAAAATACATGGCTCGCCGAATATGAAACCCTACCCGCTCTTGTGCAATTAACGATCGAACGTGGGGATCAAAAGCGTGCTCTCTATTTCGATCTCAATCAACCGATCATCTACCCCGCGGAGGTTGGATGAACCCCTACCTGATCACCCTCACTTTTTTGATGCTCATGACCGTACTCACCTCAAGTGAGGTCGCCCGTTTTTCTCAAGGACGCGTGGGAAGCCACTTCCGTGCCCACTACCAGGAAGCGCTTGTAGTCGCTGAAGAGCTCCGCTCTTTTGCTACTTTAGAAGACTTTCGTAAAGAGAAAGTCGAGACCGTAGACGAAAAAAACGAGAAGCCCAGAAAACCTAAAAAGGCACCTGAGATCCGTAGATCCCCTTCTCTGAAATTTAACCTCTCCCGCCCACCTAATGGTTCCCGTTTGAATATGGAAGCTCTTATCCATGAAAGCGCAGCCAAAAATTATCCTCTTTCTCTGTATGAAGTGGGGGCGCGTCTCATGCGACATCTTTACTCAGAAGCCCCGTTTTACAGACCTGGGGATGAATACCGTATTTTAGACGCACTTATTGCCCTGAAAGAAGAGACGGAATCTTTCACCACGCCTGACGAGCTCAGCACCCTTACCTTTGAAGATGAAGCCTTGCAAAAAGTATTTTATTCCATGCTCAAAGGAGCTGAGGGAACTCCTTCTTTTCTTCACTACATCACCTATGATCCAGGCAAGAAGTCTAAGGTATACCTCATGTTTGCGGCGCCCTCCTTAATTGAGGCACTTGTTGAAAATAGGCAATTGACAGACAAGATTGTCGTTCTGCGCAACACCCTTTGGGAAGAGATTCTTGACCAAGAAGAGAATCGCTTAAAGCGCACCAAAGAAGAATGTAAAGGACGCGATGACTTCAAAAAAATGTTCAAAGAAAAGTTAAAACCTCTCTTTGCTGAGTCAGGTCTTCAGTTCGAATCTTTTGTGCCTACAGTCTTTGATTTGGCACTGGGGGAGATGGGCTCTGTTTTATTTATTGAGGATCCGGATACAGGCTACGTTCACCGCGAGAAGTACCTCTGGCAAAAGAAGACATAATACATCACAAGCGATACAGCGAGCCAGTGCACTGCAATTAATCTAAGTCAGATGCAGCCCCATTAATCATCGAGTATGGGGAGGGTAATCGTAAACGTTGTCCCTTTACCAAACTCCGACTCCACCTCGATTTTACCCTGATGCTTCTCCACAATGCGCTCTACGATAGAAAGGCCTAATCCCGATCCACCCAAACTACGGGAATGACTCTTGTCCACAGCATAAAAGCGTTCAAAAACACGGTCGAGATCTTCACTAGGAATCCCCACCCCTTTATCCGAAACATGAATACAAAATTCAGTCGGCTTCTTTTCAATTAAAACCCTCACCTCAGCCGGCGGCGTCGAATACTTGACCGCGTTATCCAACAAGTTGAGAATGGCCTGATAAAAAAGATCACTATCTGCTAGAAGCGAGAACGGTTCCTCTCCGTCTGTCTCAACCTGAATCTGCGCATCCGGATGGACCACGAGCAGTGTGTTTTTCGCCTGCTCAGCAATATCATAGAGATCACACTCCTGAAGCCTGGAGCGCGGCAATCCCTCATCCACAGCCGCAAGCGTAAGGAGATTCTTCACGAGCGTGTCCATCCGCTGACAGTTACTGACAATTTTTCGGGTGATCTCGGCGTAAACCTCTCGCGTCAACTCAGGGTGATCGTGCAGCGTCTCAGCAAAACCACGAATAATCGTAATCGGTGTCTTCAGCTCATGCGAGGCGTTGGCAATAAAGTCACGCCCCAACTCAATCACCTTGTGTAAACTTGTCTTGTCCTGTAAAACCAAAATCGCACCCCCTTTTCCACGTGGAACTGCAACTGCATCCAGATAACGTTTCTGTTTTCGCTCCGGCTTAATCACAAGAACAACAGGTTGTCCTTTTTTCTGAGCCTCTTCAATGAGCTCGGAACAACTCGGCTGTTTTGCTTCTGAAAAATGCTGTCCAACAAGGCTTTTCTCTTCAATCCCTAGAAAGACTCCTGCCATCCGATTCATGTAAATCACGGTTAGCGTATCGTCAACAGCAATCACTCCTTCCACGAGAGACTCTAAAATCGCACTCTTTTCATTTTTTTCATGAGTAAGCGAGGAAATCTGATGATCTATATGACGTGAGAGTGAATTAAAGGTTTCAGCCAGATTACCAAATTCATCTCCCGGTCGAATATCCTTTCCTAATTTGATTTCCGGAATGTGATCCACTTTTCCCAGCTGGTAGGGTTTGATGGCTTCGATAATGTGCTGCACAGGGCGGGTGAGGATGTGGATAATGAACCAGGCCAAAAAACTGAAGAGAAGCAAAACACCGATCCCGAGCAAAAGAAACGTTAAGGTTAAATCGTGAGTCATCGTGGCGATCTGACCGTAAGGAAAGGCCGTGCGCATCACATACTCTTTATCCTTAAACTGGAAACTCACCGCCATGTAGGCCATCTCCTGGCCAAAAAGAGGTGAGAAACGAACATCATAGCCCGTGCCCATCACCAGGGCATCTTTCACTTCATGGTGTGTCAAAAGACGCTCATTGTCAAAACCGCCCGTTTCACGATGGGAATCATAAAGATACCCCTCGTAAGGGTCGAGAAGGCTGACGCGAAAGAAAAGAAATTTCTCGCGTTGACTCAATCTCTCAATTAGATTCTTAAAAGTAGGAGCCGATTCGAGGCTCTGGATTAACTCGATGGTCCGATTACGGAGATTTCTCTCCTGAATCACCCCGATTAAACGGGTGACCACGGGATACATAAAGACCGTAAAAATCAGAAAGATGATGAGAAAACTGATGAGGATCTTTTGACGAAAACGCATGTTCTAAGCGGGGATATTTACAGGTCCTAAATCAAACGACTTTCGAGAAATTTTTGCGACCTTTTTTTACTCGTTTCCTAGGGCATACTTAGAATTGGGTCGAAAAAAGCCCCTTTAGAATTTTTTAACAACTCACTCAGACTCTTCCCATTTAAATCCGGTAACCTCATATACCATAACCGGCTCAGAAAACCCTTTCAAGCTAATCGGCTCAAGGGGATTTACATAAAATGATTCTCTAATATTTGGCTCAGCAAGAGTCGCCTCAGAAATCAACAGCTGATTGCTCTTGGCCGCTGAGCAAAGCCGGGCGGCTAGATTCACATTCGCACCCAAAACAGTGTAGTTGAGACGATCCTCTGCCCCCATATTTCCCGCCACAACAATCCCTGTGTGGATACCGATCCCCATTTCAAACAAAGTCTCTCCCTCTTGAGCTCTCTCTTCATTCCATCGCTTTAACGTTTCAATGATCAGCATCCCACTCGAAACGGCACGTAGGGCGTGGTCGGCATGAGGAGCAGGAGCGCCGAAAATGGCCATCACCTCATCTCCGACATATTTATCAATTACTCCCCCTTCACCCTCGATTACGCGTGAGATTTTTGTCATGCAGCTATTGAGCATCTGAATCGTGGACTGGGGAGTGACATTTTCGGTTAGTTGTGAAAAACCACGAATATCACTAAACAGCATCGTCACAACCCGGTCTTCCCCACCTAAATGGACCTGCGTACGCAAAATCTCTTCAGCCACATCTTTCGAAACGACTTTATTCAGAACACCCCGTATTTTCTCTCTCTCCTGTAATCCTTCCACCATACTCCCAAAAGCGCGTGTGAGCGTGGCCACCTCATCTTTCCGTTTTCCCACATTGGGAAGCGCAACCTCTGCATACTCACCTGCCACAACACGTTCTGTCGCTTGAGCCAGCTTTGTAATCGGTGTGATGATCCCAAGCACCATACGCCCGATAAACAGGAGCACGAGCAGCATCGTTCCAATCGAAATCAGCGCCATTTGAAGAGAGATTCTTTTAGAAAGATTCTTCTCTAGTGTGAGCAGCGTGTTGATAATCGATTGCTCCCCACCGGAAGGGTCTAATTCATAAAAAAGAAGATTTCCATTGTCTATTGAGCTGATGCGATCAAAGAAATAGGTCTTGCCTCCAATGGTCACAACACCTCTTTTTTGATTCAACGCCCCAATCTGAACAATCTCATTGATTCGACTGGAAGAGAGCTTATTCCCATCATCATCAAAACCAATCCAAAAATCGTTGCGTACCTGAAGAAGAATCGTCTTATTGGAAGAGAGCGCAAGTTGTTTGATCGAATGACTAAAAGGAATCCCAATCGAGATAAAGGTATCTTGAATCCGGAGTGTATTAGCTAGAAAGGCGTGATTTCCCTCTTTTTGTGTCACCAAAATCGAGCCGGCAGATAGGGGAGGTGTCCCTGCTTCAGGGGGATGAGACTCAAAATTTGCCTGATCATCAAAAAGGGGAGTGAGATGGATCACATCTTGTGTTAAAAGGGCCACTCCATGTCCGCTGGTGTCCAATCGGGCAATCCCCTTAGGAAGAAATGTTTGCCCTGGATCCTCCAAAATCAACCCCTCAACCACTAGTGGAGCCAGCAAGCGAATCAGATTCATCTTGATCGCCCAATAATAAGCAGGAGCATTCACCTCAACTTGAGTAAAGACAAGCTGGTTGGCTCGATCGGCGTAAACCTTTAGGTCGGCATCAGAGAATTTTTTGATCTTCTCTTCAATAGCCTCTTCCTGCTCAGAGACTTTATCTGCGTCCATCAAGGCATACAGCGTATACCCCTCTTCAGATTGCAGCTTTTCGGGAAGAGGCATCCCCACATAAACCTTATCTTCAACCGTTGATGGGTCTGGGTCGTGTACGGTAAAAATGACAAGCTCACCCTCCTCAGAGATGTGGGCAATAGGATAAAATTCTGCTGTATGAGGGGAAATCAAAGCCGTTTGATTCGTCTTGGGCGAGTGGGCTTGCACAAACCCAATGTCAGGATCGTAGCCTGCAATACGCCCAATGCCTCGCCACACATTGATTAAGGGATTCTCTTCATTGAATAGAAGCGTAGAAGCAAAACCCGGCTCTTCATAAATCATAAAAAGAATCGAGTCGATATTTTGAGCCGAACGCCCCACTGTATCACGTAACCAAAGCTGCTGATTGCGCACCAATTGCCGATGATCTTCGATCAAAAGTTCATGTATAGAAGAGGCAGTGGTATCTACATCCTTCTGAACAAGGTAGGCAGGTAGGCTGTACATCACGACCACCATTGCAAACAGAAGGATTCCTACCCCAAGAAGCAGCTTTGTGCGTAATTTCATATCGCCTTACGTTGTATCAAATAGTTGCTCTATTCGGAAATTATAAAATCTCAAAGTCGGTTGGACGGTTAGTCAAATTTTCATGTCCTTCAGGGGTAATGACCACAGTATCTTCAAGACGAATGCCTCCAAGTCCAGGTACATAAATTCCCGGCTCCACTGTGAGGACCATTCCGGGTTCCAAAACCCCCTCTCCTTCCTTGCGGACCCAAGGAAGCTCATGAATTTCCAGTCCCACGCCGTGTCCTGTGCTATGCAGAAACTGCCCCCCATACCCTTCTGCTTCGATTAGGCTACGCGCAGCACAGTCGACCTCTGAAATGGCTATTCCCGGCCTGCAGCACTCCAGAGCAGCCTCCTGAGCCCTTCTAACAATGTGATAAATCTCGACTAACTGTGGATCCGGATCGCCGAAAAAGACAACGCGTGTCATATCCGAATGGTAGTGATCTAAAACCACCCCAATATCGATGAGAACAGTCTCACCCTTTTTAAGAGAATAGGGGCCAACATGGTAATGTGGATAGGCTGAGTGCGCGCCAAAGGCAATATGGGGAGAAAAAGCAACACGTTCACCCCCCGCTCGCCTCCAAAACAGCTCTAGCTCAATGGCAACCTGCTCTTCAGTAACGCCCTCTTTTAGAAGCGTGCGTACATAATCATATCCCTTAGAACCCAGCACTGCCGCCTCCCGTAAACGGGCTACCTCTTCCGCTTCCTTGACCATCCGAATGTGGAGAACAGGGGAGATTAACGGCACTCTTTCGCCCTTCAGACAAGCGAGTTTTTCAAAGTCCGCATACGTGGTAAATGTCGCATCAAAACCGATCCGCTGCCCTACAAAAGTAGGAAAAGGGCTCTGTTTGGCGTGAAGAAAAACAGGTAGAGAAGCCGCTTTTTTGCACGTCTCATAATACCTTCCATCTACGTAGAGGGCGGCGTCCGTTTCAAAAATAAAAAGGCGGCCGGCCGAAAGCTCTTGACCTGTCAAATAGAGTAAATCTAACGGGTTGTCCACAACCAGTAGATCCACTTTCCATTCTTTCAGCTTGTGCTGCACTTTCTCAATTCTATTCATCGGAATTTTTGCATGATTGCATTTTCAGTTAGTAAATAGTGTGTGGGTTTCCCATCAGGCGTATAGTCAGGCTCCCTACAGAGAAACAACCGCTCCACAAGCCGCTCTCCCGCTCCTCTTGTTTGCCCTTTTAACGTTTTACGCAACGCAAAAGCAATTTTTTTCTCTTTGGGAAGTTCACCATTTTCTAGAAAAGCGTGTACAAATGCAGGAACCTCTTCGTTCTCAAAAAAAGCAGGAATTGCATCCACAATGAATGTAGTGTCTCCAAAGTGGCGAATCGAAATCCCCACTTCCTCAAAAAGAGTCAGATGCGTTTCCATCAACACTTTTTCTGCGCCTGTCACCTCGATCTGAAGCGGAATTAAAAGTTGCTGAACCGCCTTTTTTTTCTCATTCTGGAGCAACTCCTCATACGCAATGCGCAGTCGAGCCGCACCTCCATTGACCACCCGAATCCCTTCTGGATCTTCTAGTAAAAGACAGTCTCCCACTTGAGCTAAAACCTTTCGACTTGGAGTAAACAAGAGAGGCTCATCAGGCTCAGGGGATTTAAATAAGGCGGGTTCATACTCTGCTTTTGGCTCAGAAACAGCAAATTGTGTAGGCATGACTACTGAAGGTTGTTTTTTAGACGCTAAACTCTTTTCCATTGCGTGGAGAAGAAAAGGCTCCAACTGTCTCTCCTCGCGTAGACGAATTTCCTTTTTTTGAGGGTGAACATTTACATCAATCAGAGAGGGAGGAAGATCTAAATGCAACACAAACAATGGGAAACGATGCGTAGAGAGGCGCGTCCCATACCCTTCTAAGATTTTACGCGCAATAAAAGGGGAGATCACTGCGCGTCCGTTCACAAAAAGATACTGCCCCGTCCGATTAGGCCGGTGGAAAGAGACGCGACTACACAATCCGGTGAGTCTAAAGGGTTCATCATGATGTTCCACGGGGAGCATGGAATTTACAAACTCTTCTCCAAGAAGAATCTGCGCCCTTTCTTCTAAAAGAGACTCAGCAGCCAGATCAATTATGGGCTCGTCTTCGGAAATCCACGAAAACGCGATCTTTTGATGACACAATGCCATCTTTGTAAGCACTTTATGTATTTCAGCCCGATCCCATCCCACACTCTTCTGAAAATGCTTCCGTACTGGCACGTTGTAGAAAAGAGAACGCACCTCGACGGTTGTCCCTTGACGCCGCGGAGAAGTCTTTATATTCAGAATACGTCCCCCTTCCGCTTGCAAAAGACGTCCCTCGTTACCGATTGCGGTGTGAATCGAGAGTTTGGAAACAGAAGCAATCGAAGGGAGAGCCTCACCGCGAAACCCAAGGGAAGCTATTGTATTAAGATCTTCTACTTGAGAGAGTTTTGAAGTAGCGTGTCGCTCTAAAGAGAGGAGTAGATCATCCTGATTCATCCCGCATCCATCATCTGAAATACGGATTAATCCTCGGCCTCCTCCTTTGGTTTCGATCTTTACAGAGCGCGCCCCTGAATCTAACACATTTTCTACCAGTTCTTTAACAACAGATGCCGGGTTTTCAATCACCTCACCTGCGGCGATTTGGTTGATGGTCTGCTCATCTAATATACGTATTCTTTGGTCTGACATATTAAAAACATTATTTGATAGAATAAGAATAATGATACGGGGGGATTCAAGAAGATGCAAGACAAGGTTCGTTTTACGCCGCCAACCCTAAAACTTTTTGAAGGAAAACCGCCTCCAACCAGTTGGTTTAACACGAATATCGTCCACTACTTTCAGATAAAGAGTCAAAAAGAGTTTCTCACCGACTTCATCACCTTCCTTCAACAAGCGGCGGCGGAAAAATTAACAAAAACCAAGCAAGAAGGGAAGCAAGTGCTTGAGTTTGCCTACGCTCCGGAAGAGGGAGAGGCAGATCAGATCGCTCAAGCCACCACCTTTAATACCCTTCAAGCTCATGTGGGAACAGAGATTCAATTTCTGATCAAATTGATCGCCATTTTGAAAGAAGGAAATCCGAAAATGGCCCAGGAGCTCGATGAGGCCCTAGTCCAACTCAACACGATGGCCAAGGGATTTCCTAAGCTTACAGAAGAGCAGCTGAGCACCCTCTCCAAACTACTCGCGCGCCTCAATGAACAGGTCAAAAAAACGTCCCCCTCCACGCAGCAGAAGTTTTGGGAGGAGGAGTGTCGGATGCTGGAGAGGATGATGAAGACCCATCAAGCGGCGCTAGACGGCTACGAATCAGAGATCACAACTACTGAGAGAAAACAAAGGGAGATGCAGCGTTTCCAAAAGGAGTGTGCTTCGCTTTTTGCTCTTTTCCGCGAAGGAAAAGTGCCCGAGGCTCTTTCACAACTCGTGGTCCTTCTAAAAAAGGACAAAAACCTTCCTCCTGAGTCAAAAAAGATACTCGATGCCCTGCTCAAAAAAGCAGCGCCTTTTGCCAAGCAAATTGCCCACGGACAAATCGCTCAATGGATCGGTCAACTAGGAGGAAAACCAAGCCGTGAGGAGTTGATCAAGTACATTCGGGAGCAACTAGACGATCCTCCTTTCAACGGAGTGACGCCCCCTTTTATGGCCGATTTTGTTAGCCAGATCAATAAACAGCTCGATGATCCCGACTTCCCCGATAATCTCGAGCAAACGCTCCAACTTGATATGGCGTCAGACGACGACATACAAGGACTCTTCACCGAGCAACACGCTCAATACCAAGCGCAGATTCAAGGTCAAAAAAAGGGCGTTCAGGCGATGGGAGAGGTGGGTAAAAACTTAGGTAAATCAGCGGCTGCGGTGACCGGACACGCCATGGCCTCAGGGTCGCTTCCCGATGATTTTTCCCACGCGATCTTGCATCACTACATGCCCAATCAGGAAAAGTATTTAATGGAGCTAGCCGAACTGCTCATGTTTGCCAACATGGGGGCTCAAATCGGCAACGCACTTTTATCAATGATTACAGACTTTTCCGCTGCCGCCTCTAACTACGACTTCAGTAACTCTCTTAATGGCGATGGGAAGGGACAATTTAGTGGCTCAGCTACTCAAGCGCAGAATCAGATTAGCAAGGAGACCAATCAAGCCTATCACGACTTAAAGAGAATTGAGGAGGCCCTCAAAAAAATTGAAGATGAGATCAAAAAAATTCAGAACAACAAAAACCTGACCCCTTCTCAGAAAAAGGAGATGATCTCCAAGCTGCAGCATATCCATGCTGACCTCAAAGTCAGTGAAGGACAGCTACAGAATCTCTACAATTTATTAAAACAGCTCCATGTTCATCCGGGTTCCGACAGTAAGCACTTCAAAGTGAGCGGCCCTCAAGGGTGGCAAAAGGCACTCTCACATGCAGAAGACAAGGCAATCAATGGGGATCCCAAGCAGAAGCCAGGTGGCGGGCTTGTCAATATTGCAGCCGAGATCAACACCTTCCAACAAACCTATTCCGATCAAGGGCAGAACCAGCAGATGAAGCTCCAAATGCGCATGACCGAGATTCAGCAGGAGTGGACAGTGGTTTCCACAGCCCTTCAGCTTCTAAACCAAATGTATATGACAGTTGCCCAAGGCATTTACAAGTAGGAGAATATAAATGACACAAGACGTTTCCGGCCCGCAACCTCCAAAGCGTAGCGAAGAGGAGAAAAAGCCATCTGTTGCTCCTCAGGATGTGGAGCAGTATGTCCAAACGCTTGAAGAGATCAGGCAACTTGAAGCGCTTCTCTCAGTTGCGCAGAATATGGTCCAAAAACAACTACTGAGTGCGCGCGCCCAAGGTAAATCGGTCAAGCTCAAGCAAGAAACTGTTCCTGTGAAAGGGAATGAGACGCAGAGAGCCCATATTGAGACCTACAATGCCCTACAATCGCATGTGGGTATTGAAATCCAATCCTTAATCAAACAGATCGCCATTTTAAAAGCCGAACACCCAGAAGAGGCTGAAGCTCTCGATGCCTTTTTAGGGGAGCTTGAGGGGATGGCCAAAGGATTTCCCCATTTATCTGAAAATCAGATTAATACGCTTAATACACTCGCGACCAAACTCAATACCCTTGCCAACCAGACAACAGGTCCTGCGCAGGGAGCCTACTGGCATGAGGTCAGTGGAATGTATGAGAAAATGCTCACGTCTAACGCAGAATCCATCAAAGCTCTGAAAGCTCAGGGCGGCACGCAAAAATCCATTGATGAGCTGAAAAAGCACGGAAAAGTAGTGGGCAAGGCCATGGCAGGAGCTGTGGCCAAAAAGGCCGCTTCGGGTTCGCTACCCTCTCAATTCCAACACGCTATTCTCAATAAATACATGCCTTCTCAGGAAAAATATCTTATGCAACTCGCTGAACTTTTGATGTTTGCTAACATGGGAGCGCAAATCGGGAACGCTCTTCTCTCACGCATCACCAGCTTTAGTGGAGCGGCTAGTAATTACGATTTCAGCAACAGTCTTCATAGCGATGGCAAAGACCAGTTTACCGGCTCAGCTACAGAGAAGCAAAATCAGCTCAGCAAAGAGATTAATCAGGCAGAAAATGATCAAAAGGCGCTTGGGGAGGCAAGGCAGACGATAAAAGATAAAATCAACGACATCAAAAACAACTCAAGCCTCAGTGCCTCTCAAAAAAAAGAGCTCATCGACAAGCTCAATGCCATTGATAAGAATTTGGCTGCAGCTCAACACAATATCAACGTTCTGATCAAGTTGCTCTCGAGTCTTAAAGTAACAAAGGGATCAGACAGCAAACACTGTAAGATTTCCGGCCCGGACGGCTGGCAAAAAAAGCTCGGTCAAACTGAAGATGGTGTCATCAACGGCGTGACAAAAAAGGGTTCTGATAAGACCGGCCTTGCAGAGGGAGGAGGCCTGGTTCAGATCGCCGCTGATGTGAACACCTTCCAGCAGACCTATTCGGATCAGGGGCAGAACCAGCAGATGAAACTACAGATGCGGATGACCGAGATTCAGCAGGAATGGACGGTCGTTTCGACCTCTTTGCAGATCCTCAACCAGATGTATATGTCCATCGCTCAGGGCATCTATAAGTAAAAAAGTATTTTCTGGTGAAAATACCTTTTATGCTCTACAATTCAGTCGAATTAAAAATAGGTTTTTAAAATGAATTGGAACAATGTGTACCCTGTTTTATCGATTTTGGTTCCCGTTCTTTTAGGTCTATGGGCAGTTATGCGTAGTATCAAAGAAGAAATACGCTCTGTAAAAACTGACCTTAAGGGGGATATACGTTCTCTGGAGACTAGATTAAACAGTCTTGAAACTCGAATAGGTGGCCTTGAAAAAGAGAGCGCCGCCATCAATGTAAAAATTGATTACTTAGGTTATGAGAGTCGTGAAGACAGGAAGCATGGCTAAAGAGTCGCCCGGTACAGTTCAACCTGCTCCTTGGCTTCCTGCTGTAAAAGCGTATTAAAATCCCTAAGGGGAAGCAAATAGTCGGGTTCCATGAGACCCGCAAGCTGATTCGGAAACAACCCCGCCTTTACCCCCTCTGTAAACAAAGCCACCCGCTCCCGCATGCGATCCAGGCTGTTTTGGGTCAAAAAACAGTTCTTTTTTAGCTTCCAAAACAGAGGCTCAAACGGAAAATCGGTCAATAAATCTACGAGTGAGGCAATAAGGGGCTCTTTGCCCATCTCTAATTTCCAATACCAGTAGCTTAAATCCACATTCTGGTCAGGAAAGCATAGCCCATGGTCAATCGCCGCAATTTTCTCATCCCCCACTAAAATATTGCCCGCATGACGATCGGTATTCCCAATAATCACATCGAGAACAATCAAGAGCTGATACTCCACCAGTGGGAGCGCCTCCTTCTCATCCTGATAGATCTCCAAAAAAGGAACAAATCCATCCACAAACTCCTGAAATGAGCCATATTTGGTCTTTTTAGGACGGTTGGAGGCGAGCCGATCTTCGCGCGCTAAAAAGAAGGTGCGGTGCGTAAAGGCTGCATAGTAGGTACGCGGCACAATCCCAAAGCCAAAAAATGCATCGACCAGAAAAGCCCCTACCTCATGATGTGCTGCCTCACCTACGCGACACCCCCACCGCGTTTTCCGCTGCCCCAGGGCACCCTGAAAGCTGGGACCCACAGGATTGTGAGGAGCATGTATTTCCTCATCAAAGGGCTTAAAAAGCCCCACAATCTGGCGGTCCGTTCCTCGCATCCAGTAGGCCCCCGAACACCCCACCGTGATCAGAATGGGATAGAGTCCTTTTTCAAGAGCGCTTTTTGCCTCTCGAATCACCTCGGGAACTTTCTGCCTCCGGACAGCCAAGTGCATATTTTGGATCACACGGTACTGGAGCAACGAGTTGCGATAAAAAAGATCAATATGCTCCTTGATATCGCTTTGATCCCATTTTTTCCCATTAATCCGCTCTACACGCCTCAGCATACGGGCGAGCAGAGCAACTTTCTTTTCCAGAAAAAAGGGCAAAATCTTCCTGTCAAACGGGTTGTTCAACTCCAAAGTGATGGTAATGTAGGTGTAGTAAATCACTCTCTCCACACGACTCTGAGGCGCCCCTAGAAGAAGGATGTTCCACAGGGAAAAAAGCCGCTTTTGGAGGGGGGAGTCAAGCACTTTCAGCTCCCCTTGGGCATTAGCGGAAAGCCATCCCTCCTTTCCAGAGCGGAATAGGGTGTGGATATTGGCGGGCACATTCAGTAGATCCATCTGAGCAGGCCGATACCGATGCACCAAAAAAAACAGAAAGAAGACGATGTCTTCTAAGCGGAGTACTTTATAAAGTCTTTGTAAAGAAGAGATCAAACGCTCCCATAAAAGCTGCATCCATCGGCTTAGGTTGAAAGCAAGCAGGCGTGCCCCGCGCGCCACTTGTTGATAGAGGGTACGTCTTTTCTCCATATTATTATTATATAAACTAAATTAAATACTAACAATTATTAAGATTTATTAAAAAAACTAACCAAATCTTTAAAAAGTCATTGATAGTTAATTATTTATTTGATATAATAATTGCAGACTTTAAATTTTAACTGGTAATACATGAATAATAAACAAACTTTTAGATTCGATCTTTTAGACAAAGAGAGTGCTCAAGCTATTGCTCAAGAAGTACTTAACCTCATGGAAGAAGGAATGACGCTCCAGGAGGCTACAGGTGTAAGCGATGAGACCCTAGAGGAAATCTACAACCTAGCTTACGGCTATTACAATCAGGGAAAGTACAAAGAAGCGGTCAGTTTATTCCACTTTCTTGCTGGAGCCTCACCACGCACCTATAAATATCTTTTGGGGCTTGCCTCTTCGTTCCACCAAATTGGTGCTTTTGAAGAAGCGGCTGTAGGGTTTTATTGCGCTCTGAACATCGAACCAGAAAACCCCATTCCTGCCTATTACGTAACTGACTGTTTTTTGAAGCAGAATTGCGAAGAAGAGGCCGCCGAGTTTGCTGAGTTAACGATTGAAATTTGTGACAACCGCCCCGAGTATCAGGACCTTCAAGAGAGATGTGAACTGATTAAAAAGTCACTAAAAAAATAATAATAAAGGACCCTTTTAATATGTCAAGTTTTCTTCCAGATCAAAATTATAGTATCAATAGCGCGCCTGCCCTACCTCTTGGACGCTTGGATACGCAGCACATTCTGACAAAAGAGATTGCACGCATTCAAGACACGATTGCTGAGTCAGAAAAAAAGCATAAGAAAAGCCAGGTAGAAGTAGGGGAGCGCCCCATCTTACCGGCAGCGGCAAAATCGAAGCACCCTGACTTTTTGGCTTTTGTTGCAGAGGCTTTTTCGAAATCGTTTAGTGCGATGTCTGAAGGAACCATTTCCCAGTCAAGAGACTTTGCCGATTTGCAGAAACTCGACCAGACAATGTCACAAGCTGTTTTGCAGACAACTAAAAACGCCATTGATAAGCAGCAAGCTCAGATCAAAATGGCAGCTCAGGCTCAAGAATACCAAGAGAAAATGGGTCAGGCCAACACCGTTTTTGGTTGGGCCATGTTCGCGATTGGGATTGTCTTGATGGTCGTAACAGTGGCCAGTTCTGTGTTTGACTTTGGGGCTTCACTAGCAGCTGTTCCAGCTGAAGCTGGTATGATTGAAATGGGCGATATGGCGGCCACAGCGACGACAGACGCGGTAGCTGGCGGCGTAGAAGCAGCTATTGATGCCGGGGAAGCAGCCGGAGAGGCCGGAGGAAACATCGCTGGGCTAACAGAAGATGTAGGCGCTCAAGTGGAATCAGCAGCAGAAGACGGAGTGAGCGAAGAGGTGAATAGTGCGAGCAGCTTTAAAAACAAACTCGGTGACTTTCTGAAAACCAAAGGCTTTAGGAAAGGCGTCCAGTTGGGTGTTGGATCTATTCTTGCCTCACCTATGCTGGTATCCGGGATTGAGAAGCTACACACATCTGGCATGCTAGACAAGGTAGCTGAGGCGCAGAAGGAAACAGGAGACGCGATCGCCACAATGCAGGCCAACCAAATGACGTTCCAGTTTTATCAGCAATTATTGAGACGTGCTAGTGGAGTGGTACAAGAACAAGGAAACGATGCGTCACAGGTTGTGGAAACTTTTAACGATGTGACGAGCGCCTACAAGCAAATTAGTTATGGATTGGCTAACGCCGTTTAAAAAATTAAATAATAATAAATAAGGTAAATGAATGAGTAGCATTATTAATGATCAAATTACAGAAACTGTTAGCCATCACGCTCAGGCGGAAAAGCGTGGGCAAGAGCGCATTGCACAGGCGCACCGTACTCTGGCTAAGGAGAAAGTAGGTAAAGACTATATTCTACCTGCAACAGGTGACGCCAAGCCGGTGATTCCTAAGAAAGGAGAGACAAAGCCAAAGTTGCCGACACCAAAAACTCCCTTTTCCGGACTGAAAGGAGATGATCAGGGTGAAGAGGGAAAGACACTCGGTTTGATCGCGATTATTGGAGAGGTGATGGCACTACAAGCGAAGAGTAACTCCAATTTCTGGAGCACCATGTGGAAGCAGGCTTCTACCAGTATGATGATGCAGGTCAAGTTTGCACCTGTGATTGCCAAAGCCGTGCGCACTGCCTATCAAGCGCAATCGGAGGCAACAAAAGCACAATCAACCTCTGCTTTGACAACCGGTATCATCAACCTCGTGATGTTTGGTGCTACGGCAGTTATGGGTGTGTATATGGACGTAACCGATGAGACAGGAGATAATGGACCTAGTCAAAAAGATGCCGTCGCAAAAGATGAAGGAGCTGCTGGAGAGGCCGAAGCAGATACAGCCGAACTAGAAGCATCGGGAGACGAGGTAAAAGTACAGGAACAAAAGCAAAACGAGCAGTTAGCCTCACAGCGCAGAGCGGCAGAAACATCAGGTAAGAAAGCGCAAATTAAGGGTGGAGCCAAAAAAGCGCAAGAGGTGGGTGGTAAAGGACCAAAGCGTATGACCTCTATCCTACTAAAAGTCGCTCAAGCGGGCCAGACGATGCAGATGCTTGCCCACGGTAGTACCTCTATTGTGGAATCTCAGTACCAAAGTAAGCAGGCTGAAAAGCAACAGGAAGAAGGACAGGCGCAAGCGTTGAACAAAGAGTCTGAGCAGTATGCTCAGTTCTATGGCCAGTCTTTTAGCCGTTCAGAGGACCTACGGCAAGGGGGTCAGCAGAACATCGACTACGCGATGAACATCCTGAAGTCAGCTGTGGATACGATCACTCAGACGGTCACCTCTATGTTCCGTGGCTAATCACACAAAGCCCCTCCTTGTGGAGGGGCTTTTTTTATGCTATAAGACAGGCATGAAACGTCACACTGAAAATGGAGTCGGCTGGCTCACTTTTGACCACTTGTCCAGCTGCCCCCGTCTAAATCATGGGGTTTTTCTGCGCCATGGAGGGGTCAGCGAGGGCCCTTTTGCAACACTTAATCTCGGTCTTACTCAAGGCGACGATCCCCAAAAAGTCATGATTAACCGTCAAAAAGTGCTTAACGCTCTTCAAATCAAGAGCTGTGCCCAGCCCTGCCAGAAACACACCAACCATGTTGTTGAGGCAAATTCTCATGCCAAAGAAGAGGCGGATGGACTCATCACAAATAGGCCAGATCTTGGCCTCCTCATTCTCCATGCTGACTGCCAAGCAGCGATCATCTACGACCCCATTCAGCATGCATTAGCCAACGTTCATTCCGGGTGGCGAGGGAGTGTTCAAAACATTTATTCCGAGGCAATAGAGAGCTTAAAAAGACGGTATGGTAGCCGTCCTGAAGATCTTCTAGTGGGCATCTCCCCTAGCCTAGGGCCCGAGGCGGCTGAGTTTCGTCATTATAAAGAAGAGCTGCCCGAAGCCTTT